>CAZNGS010000034.1:0-45758 GCA_964572825.1 uncultured candidatus Brocadiaceae bacterium | reverse complement strand
CGCCTGTGGACTCTCAGCCGGGGGCGGCTGAGCTACATTTTTCAACAGGCTGCTAGCCATTATTGGGTAGCTCCGGCGTCTCGCCGGAGCGGCCTGTCCTTCTTCAACAGGCTGCTAACCGCGGATCACCAGGCCGGGGATTGGGAGAAACGTGACGGCGCACTATCCGCAAAACGGTGCTCATTGGGGAGGCGTTTTTCTGGGAAGCGTGCCCTCTCCAAAGAGGCCCTCGACGTACTCGTCGAAGCTGGAGTACTTGCGCTTGATGTATCCCAGGCGCCTGTGTGCGTCATCCTCCTCCCAGCCCGTGGCGACCATGTAGCCCTCCAGCTCCTTGAAGGTGGTGACCGGCTCCTCCTTGCCGTCGCCGTCCCTGTCGTAGGCGATGGGGCCGGTCAGTCCCAGATAGTGCATCCAGAGGCGGAATTCCACCAGGAACAGGGCGGACATGACGTAGCCGCCGCGCCTCTCGGAGTATTCCGGGCCGCGCCACGTGCCGCGGATGCGCTCGGTCTGTGTGGCGATGGCGTTCTGTCGCGTCACCTTCTGGAGATGTTTCTCGACCTCTTTGTGCAGTTGCTGCGCGAGCGCCTCTTTCGCACCGTGCACGATGCGGAAGACCTTGAAATGGGCCTGCTGGGCCTCCTGCAGCGTGATGAGGTTCCACCGGGTCTCCTCCAGCAGCCAGTGGAGATACTTGTAGGTGTTGTCGTCCAGCCGGTCTTTGAGCCCTTCCAGGCGGACGATGCAGTAGTCTACGTTTTTCAGTTGTTGCTGGTAGCCGCCGTAGTCTTTCGTGATCCAGTTCAGATTGCCCCGCATCTGCTCTTCAAAATCCTCGCGGTATTCCTCGCGTTTTGCGCTTCCTCTGGGGTAGGAATTGTAGGGCGGCAGGAACAGGGGTTTCTCGAAGCGCTCGCCCCTGTTGACGAAACCCCATCGGTCGCCCACGGTCTGCAGGCGAGAGTTGCCGTAGGAGGCGCGGGCGTAGGAAAGGGCCTCGGCCGTAACGTCGCCGGTGGGCCGCAGGACGGCGATTATCTCGTCGGCCACGTCCTCGTCGAAGTACTCGGTGGCGAATTTTTTCCACGCCTGGTCCACGTTCTGAACCCGGCCGCTGGTCAGGAGGCCCAGGTACCAGTAGTTGACGGCGTTGGGGTGATCGAAGGCGGTGCCGCCGTGGCGATTGATGCGCACCGATATGCCGTCCACCCCGGCGGGGATGATGTAGTTCTCCATGCGCTCCGCCAACTCGTCGGCGAAGCAGTTCAGGATGTGGTCGGTTTCATAGTACTCGCCGCCCACGTCGAACTCGACCACCATCGGGTGCGGATCGGGGATGCCGATCAGTGGGTTGCTGGGGCGGCGCAGCGACCAGTCGCCCTGGACGTATTTGTGTTGCACGCAGGCATAATCCGGGATGACCGGGCTCATGTCCTCTCGCCACACCCTGTGCGGCCCGTGGAAGAAGCTGCGGACGATGATGGTGCCGCCGCGCTCGCGGATCACGCCGCCGATGGTCTCGTAGATCTTTCGGAATATCTCCCGCCCCTTCGGCGACATATCGGTTTCCGTGCAGGTGACGACGAAGTAGTCGATCTGCGGCCAGAGGTCCAGGTAGGACTCGTAGCGTTTGCGGAGCGCTTTCCACAGTTTCTCATTGTCCGGCGCCGGTTCGCCCCAGGACTCGTCGTACTGCATGAATTCGTGCACCCAGACGGAGGTGGTCAGGCCCAGCTCCTCGATCAGGTCGATGATGCCCGCTTCGACCAGGCCTTCATGCATGGAAGTGATCTGTTTGGTCTGCGGCCCCCGCTCGACGTGAAAGCAGACATCATTGAAACCCAGGTCGGCGATCTCGCGCAGCACGGCCGGATGAACCACGTCCCCGCTGGTGATTCTCTCCTTCCGCATCTGCCCCTGGAACGCGATGGATCGGTAGTCAAACTGGTTGCTCAGGTCGCGCGTGCCCCCTCCGGCAGAGGCGGACTCACCGCCAAGAGCCAGCGCTGGAAACAGCACGGCGAGGCAGACAACACAAGACAGAAGTTTCGCGGGTGAAAACCGACTCATTGCACGCTCCCGAACTGAAGAATGACGATGTCATTGACCCTATCGGCTCAGGCGGCGGAGAGCAAACGGGCGCCGGTAACGCCCACGGCGGCAACCGACTCACCCCCGGTTGCTCCCTCGTTCGCGCCATGCTATTATGCGATTGCCAAAGCGTTTTGGCAACTCCCGAGAGGAAAGAGTCCCGTGAGCAGAATCACCATACGCCAGGTGGCGGAGGAGGCCGGGGTGAGCGTCGGCACGGCCAGCCTGGTTCTCAACGGCCGATCCAAGGAGAGGCGCCTCAGCGACGATTGCGTCGAGCGGGTGAACTCCGCCGCGAAAGAGCTGGGCTACCTGGGCAACTACCACGCCCGCATGCTGGTACGCGGGAAGGCCATGACGCTGGGATTCGTGACCCGGTTCCATGAGCAGGACATGGCGCGGCCGGGGATCGAAACCGGCATCGCCGCCGAGGCCCACGCACGGGGCTACGAGATCCTCAACGTCTCCATGCCAAGCGGCGAGGGGGCCATTGAGAGGGCGGCGCGTTACGTCCAGCAGGGGCGCATCGACGGCTTCGTGATCTTCATGGGGGGCTGGACGCAGGCGCCCGTGGTGGGAACCATTCCCGCCGACGTGCCCATGGTGCACGTGTGGTTCTCGCCGGACGGTTTTCTTCCCCTGGTCACCATGAATCCCGCCCCGGGCATCCGCGAGGCCGTAGAGCACCTGGCGGAACTGGGGCATCGCCGCGTGGCCTGGGTGGGTATCGAGACGCCGCAAGGCCGGGAGTTGCCCGATCGGGTGGCGGCCTTCCGACAGGCGAGCGGCGAGACCGGGTTGGAGACCGTCGAGCACTTCGTGCCCATGCCGCTCCGGCGACCCCAATCCCCCGAAAGGACGGTCAGCGGGTTCCACCGACGGTTTTCCGGAGAACTGGAGTTTCTGGGGGATGTCACGGCCGCCCTCTGCTACAACGACACGATGGCCACCGGCCTGAGCATCGTCCTGCGCGAGGACGGCCGGAGCGTGCCGCGCGACATCTCGCTGGTGGGATTCGACGACACGGAGGCGATCTACGCCGCGCCGCCGCTTACGACGATCAGCCACGTGTTCATGGACATGGGTCGGGCGGCCGTCCGCTACCTGGACGAGACCATCGAGGGCGCCGAAGACCGGGGCGAAACCGAGATCCGGGTGCCCTCGCGGCTTGTAGTCCGCGAGAGCACCGCACCGCCGAAGGCTTGAAGAATCATTCTGACCGAAGGAAAGCGAGATGAACAGTTGGGGCCGACGACCGCGCCGGAGCGCCGGCGTGCTGGTGAGTCTTTTGGTTGCCCTGTTGATCGCCGCGCCGACGCTGTCCGCTCGCGAACGGTCCTGGGCCGCCGAACCGGGGCGGAACATGGTGCTGGAAGCGGAGAACGTACCGGTCAAACTGACCGAGGAGAACTTGCTGTGGGAGGTCGACTCGAGGACCAGGCACCAGTATCCCATGCCCGCGATCATTGAGGACAGGGTGCTGATCGGCGGCAGCGGTCGCGGCAACCCGGACCCCTACTGGGGCAGGGCCGTGAGGCGCGGGGGCAGCCTGGTGTGCCGGCGACTGGAGGACGGCGAACAGGTCTGGCGCCTCGTCTCGCCCGACAAACACCGCCAGGGAGGCTTCGGCGTGTGCGGCTCTCCCGTCGTCGAGGGCGACCGCGTCTACGTGGTCAGCGTGCACCAGGTTTACTGCCTGGACATGGACGGTCTGGCCGACGGCAACCAGGGCGCGCAAAACGAACTGGAACTGATGATGCAGTCGCCCTATCAACACCCCGAGGGCATGGAGCGCCCCACCGAGGCCCCCGACTGGGCGGCGGACGTCATCTGGCATTTCAGCTTCGCCGACATGGGCGTGCAGGTGCAGGATGCCATAAGCTGCACGCCCCTGATGGTCGAAGGCCAGATATGGGTCAGCACGGCCAATGAGATGGGCTCACAGGCCCGCGGCCGCCGGGACAGGGAGACCGGCGAGTGGGACCCGCCCCAGCCGGCCCCACACCTGCTGGTGCTGGATAAGGAGACCGGCCGGCTCATCGCCAGGGACGAAATGAACGTGCCGATCGTCTGGCACGGGGAGTGGTCCTCGCCCTCGGCCGTGACCGTAAACGGCGAGACGGTCGTCATCTTCGGCGACGGTTACGGCATGCTGCACGGGTTTGCTCCGCCCGAACCCTCGCAGGACGGGAAGCCGGTCGTGCTGGAGGAATACTGGACCTTCGACATGAACCCGCATGAATACCGCTACGACGAGGCAGGGCGCGAGCACCCTTACTCGCTGGACACCCGGCTGGTCTATAAATACCCCCTCGACTGGCTGAAGGACGAACAGAAGTGGATCACACCTCCCGAGGAATGGGCGGAATACCGGGAGGGGGGCGAAGACGTCAAATCATACAAGGACTTGCCGCTGGACAAGGTCAAATTCCGCCGTCACCGCGCACCGGAACTTGAGGGGCCCGGCAAGGAGAACGGCCCCAGCGAGCTCGTCTCCATGCCCGTGGTCGTCGGCAACCGGGTCTACCTGGGTATCGGCCGGGACTATAACTACAGCGGCGGCGCAGTGCCCGATGATCGTGAATTCATCGACGAGAGGAAGCGCCCGCGCAAGTTCGGCCGCGGCCGGTTCATTTGCCTGGAGTTCGACGACGTGAAAAAGGTCCCGCGCGTCGTCTGGGAGGACCGCGACGTCGCCCACACCCAGTCGAACGCCTCCGTCCACAACGGGCTGGTCTACGTGAGCGACCTGGGCGGGTTCCTGAATTGCTGGAATGCGGACACCGGGGAGGTGATCTACAAGATCGACGTGGGCGCCTCCGTGCGGGAGCGCTCCCAGATGGTCACGGACGACAAAATCTACGTGGCCAACGATGTGAACGAACTGCGGGTGTTGACGGCCGGTCGCAACCCCGAACTGCTGGCCACCAGCGACGTAAGGCGCCAGGTCGCCACGCCCTGCCCGGATGACGGGGTGCTGGTGATCGTCACCCCCCGCCAGGTCTTCGCATACGGACGGACGGGGAATACAGAAAGGGAGACGGCCGAATGAACGCGCGACGACTTAACCGGGATCGGCTCGTGGTATTGTTTCTGGCCCTGGTCCTGCCCGTATCGTCTGCAGTCGCCGGACCGGTCAAGCTGGACCTGGAGCGCGACTGTCGGAAGTCATGGGACGCGATCACGCGCTACATCTACGGGCGCCGCGTCTCCGGACGAACAGAAAAGGCTTTCAACCAGCAGGCGGGCATCACGCGGGACGACCGGGACGTGGGTCCCACCGGCATCATCCTGCGCCGGACCGAGGCCCTGCTGGAGGACCTCCAGCGTATGGGTCCCACGCGGGATCTCGGCCTGCTGGCGGCGCGTCTGGACGAGTTGAGGAAGCTCGTGGCGGCTTCCGAACCCAAGTGGGGGTCAGGACCCGTCGAGGTGATCGCGGGCAAACGAGGTGGCGTCAAAACCGAGGAGGGCAAGGTGGTCCTGAACGAAAACGTCCGCTACCCCCTCTTCAGAAAGATCTACAGGCTCCAGCGCGAGATCGCCCTGGCCAACCCGTTGCTGGACTTCGACGACATAGTGTTCCTCAAGCGCCATCCGGCGGCCTACAGCCACATGGTTGACCAGATCTTCGGCATTACCCAGGCGCCCGGCGGCGGGCTCTACGTGCTGGAGGATGCCTTCAAGGAATCGCCGAACCTGCGCAACTTGCTGGAGGACGCCGTCGTCCAGAACGGCCGGCTCAAGGGAAAGAAACTCGAACCCGGGGCCTTTCTCTCGCCTGACGTCTCCTACGATGGCAAAGAGATCGTCTTCTCCTATGTGGAGATCGACAGCATCTGGCCCGAGAAGTGGAACTACCAGCCGGAGGACTGGAGCAAGACGACCTGCTTCCACATCTTCAAGGTCAACATCGACGGCACCAATCTGCGCATGCTGACCGACGGCCCGTACAACGACACGGACCCGTGTTTCCTGCCCAACGGCCGCATCTGCTTTATCTCCGACCGCCGGGGCGGCCAAGGTCGCTGCCATCCCGGGCGCAACTGTCCCACCTACACGCTGCACTCCATGCTCCCGGACGGCTCGGACATAACACCCCTGAGCTACCACGAGACCAACGAGTGGCACCCCTCGGTAAACAACCACGGGGAGATCGTTTACACCCGCTGGGACTACGTGGACCGCGCCGTCACGGCCGGACAGATGCCCTGGGTTACCAAACCGGACGGGCGCGACGCCCGGGCCATCCACGGCAACTACGATGAGGCCAAGCCCACACAGGGGGAATGGGACCCGGTGGCGATCCCCGGCAATGACTCGCTTTACGTCGCCACCCTCAGCATGCATCACAACCAGTCCTATGGGACCTTCTCGATCTTCGATGCCGGCCTCTGGGACCATGAGTATCCGGACAAGGTCGTGCGGTATCTCACTCCCGAGGAGGGAGGCGGGCACGGCGACGGTGCCTACGCCACGCCCTGGCCGCTGAGCGAAAACTACTACCTGTGCGTGTACAGCCCCCTGACGCCGGGCTTCTGGAACGGCGGTGACGGCAAGCCCTATGACGTGCCCGTCACCCACGGCATCTACCTGCTGGACGCGTTCGGCAACCGGGTGCTGCTCTACCGCGATCCGGAGATCGGCTGCCACAGTCCGATGCCCCTGGAGTCGCGCCCCATGCCGCCGCGTCTGCCACACATGACTGAGCATGCTTTTCCGCCGGATCGGCAGACCGCGGCACCCGAGGAAGTGCCGGAGATGAGCACGGTGGCGGTTATGGACGTCTACAACTCGCTTTTCCCCTGGCCTGCCGGCCGCAAGATTTCGTCCCTGCGCATCGTACAGCTCTATCCCAAGCCGACCATCGGGCAGAACAATCCGCGGATAGGCTACGCCACCATGATGAATGCACGCCGCAGCCTGGGCACCGTGCCGGTGGAAGACGATGGCAGCGCGCACTTTGAGCTGCCGCCTCGGGTACCGGTCTACTTCCAGGCGCTCGATGAGGACGGCCTGGCCGTCCAGAGCATGAAAAGCGCCGTCTACACCCACCCCGGGGAGATGCTGACCTGCCAGGGGTGCCACGAACCGAAAACCTACACGCCCCTGGAGTTCAGCGGTGAGCCCGACGCCATGTCACGGGCGCCGTCCAGAATACAGAAAGATGTGAGCAACGCCGAGCCGTTCACCTTCAGTGTCCACGTGCAGCCGGTTCTGGACGCCCGGTGCGTAGGGTGTCACACGAAACACGAAGAGGCCCCCGACCTGAGCGGAGAAAAGAGGAAGGGGTGGTGGCCCCAGGTTTACACGAACCTCGAAGAATATGCCTGGTACGTATCCGGACGAAAAGACGAATACCGCTTCGAGGCCGGCCAACGCAGTGTGCCGGGTGAGGTGGGAGCGGTGCAGTCCAGGCTTTACCAGATGCTCACCGCGGGCAGCCACAAGGACAGGGTGGACCTGACCGAACAGGAGATGGAGCGCATCACCCTCTGGCTCGACCTTAACTCCCCCTGCCTTGGCGCTTATGAAAACGTGGGACAACAGGTCCAGGGAGAGCTGGTCTGGCCCGAGCTGGAGTAAGAATCAGGAGGCACGAGGTGGAAATCCGTAAGCTGTTTGTGTGGACCGCCGTTGCCCTCGTCCTGATGTCGCAAAGCGTGACGTGGGGCGAGGGCAAAGAGGAGCGCCCGCCGGCCGCGCCGAAGCCCGGCCTGGGCGGGGAGGAGACGCCGGGGCTGCTGGAGAAGCACCTGGAGGACACCCTGGCCGATGTGGAGGAGATCGTCTTCGCCACCCGAGGCAGCGCGCGCGAGTGGCACTTCTTCGCCACAACGGGCTACGACTGTGCCGATCCCAGCCGGGAATTCTTCAGCCGTGGCCCCGGCCGGCTCGTCGCGCTCAATCTGCGCACCAAGAAGACACGGGTCCTCCTGGAAGACCCCGAGGGCGCGGTACGCTACCCCTGTGTCTCTTATGATGGTAGAAGGATCGTCTTCTCCTACCGGCCCGGCGGCGAGAAAGTCTATCACCTGTATGAGATCAACGCCGACGGCACCGGCCTGCGGCAGATAACGGACGGCCGGTTCGACGACGTGGAGCCCATATACGCCCCCGACGGCGGCTTCATCTTCGCATCCGCTCGCTGCAAGCGATTCGTGCCCTGCTTCAACTCGCAGGTGCAGATGCTCTACCGGTGCGACGCCGACGGCTCGAACATCAGGCCGCTCTCGGCCGGTCAGGAGAACGAACTGACTCCCTGGATGATGCCGGACGGCCAGATCATCTACATGCGCTGGGAATACGTCGAGCGTCAGGTGCGCACCTATCACCATCTATGGACCATCCGGCCCGACGGCACGAACGAAATGGTGTATTTCGGCAACGGCTCCAACTCCTACGTCTCCGCGCCGGGGAGCGTTGTGATAATCGACGCCCGGCCCATCCCCGGCACGAACAAGGTGGTGGCCATGGCCTGCAGCCGCCACGGACGCCGGAATTACGCCGGGGCAGTCACCATCATCGACCCCTCCGAGGGTCCCAATGTGTGGGACAACATCAAATACCTGACCACCGATCCGAAGGAAGGCGGCGAAAGCTGGCGCGACCCCTATCCGCTCTCCGAGGATTGCTTCCTCCTGGCAAAGGAGAAGGGGCTTTACGTCATGGACGGCCGGGCCGACTACGAGAAGATATACGAAAGTGACACGATGGTGCACGAGCCCCGCCCCCTCGTGCCCAGGAGAAAAGAAACGGTCATTCCCTCGCAGGTCGACCCTTCGGAAGCCACCGGCACGTGCGTGGTCAGTGAGGTCCACGTCGGACGCAACATGGAGGGGGTCGAGGCCGGCGACGTCAAGAAAGTGATGATCCTGGAGATCCTGCCCAAACCCATAAGCGGCGGACTGGGTCGGTTCAGGGGCAACGGGAGCAACCTTAAGCGCGTCCTCGGCACGGTCCCGGTCGAAGAGGACGGCTCCGCGCACTTCAAGGTGCCCGCCATGCGGGCGGTTATGTTCGTGCTGCTGGACGAGAACGACCGCGCAATCAAACGCATGCGCAGTTTCACCACGCTGATGCCGGGCGAGACCGTCGGCTGCGTGGGCTGCCACGAACCGCGCACGATGATCAAGTCCCATCCCCGCCCCGAACTCGCCGCCCTGCAGCGCCCGCCGAGCAAAGCCAGGACACCCGTCGGGACACCGCGCTACGGCATCGTGGACTTCCCGCGCGACATCCAGCCCATTCTGGACAAACACTGCGTGAAGTGCCACAACCACGAACGTGAACACGGGGGGCTCAGCCTATCCGGCGGCGCCACGCCTCGCGACTACGTGGGCGCCCCGCGCCTGGCCCGGATGACGCCCCTCGGTGGGAACGTGCGCGGGAACGACGCACCGTACGAGTACGGCTCCGGTGCCGGCCGACTGCTGGACATGCTGGAAGAGGGCCACCACGAGGTGGAACTCTCCGAGGAAGATCTGACCATGCTGCGGCTCTGGATAGAGACCGGGATGTGGCGTCACGGCACGCACGCCGCGATGGCGTTGGCGCGCCGCACCCGCTATTCGACCACCGACGACCCCCGTGGCCGAAAGCAAGGTTACCCCCTGATGGACGCCGCGCTGTTCGAGCGACGCTGCGACTCCTGCCACGAACCGCGAAAGAGCGAAAAGCGCGTCTGGCGGAAGACTCTCGACGACGAGAACGTGAACCTGAGCACCCCGCAACACAGCCTGCTTTTGATGGCGCCGCTGGCCGACAAAGCCGGCGGGCTGGGCTGGTGCCGGGACGAGGAAACCGTCGAGAAGGGCCGCGGAGAAGTCTTCGCATCAAAAACCGACCCCGATTACGTCGCTCTGCTGGAGGAGATACGAGAACTCCGCGAAGCCTGCTACCCGCGCGGCTTCCACTTCGAGCCCGGCTACCGCGCCGGCCCCGTCTACCTGCGCGAGATGAAACGTTACGGCGTCCTGCCGGCCGACTTCGACCCCCGGACACCCATCGACCCGTGGAAGATCGACCAGGACTATTACGAGTTATTCTACCCGGAGCCAGAACAAACCGCCCGCCCACCGCCCACTCAGGGACAGCAGCGGCTGGCGATCGCTCAGCGTCGCGCTGTGCTGGCCCCATCGATGGCGTGGCACTGCGCAGGGGCCTGGCCGCTCGATGTCCGTGCTGGCCCATTCTGGTTCACACACCGTCGGCGATTGGCCCCCGGCCCGCCTGCGAGAAGCGTGGTTTCATCGCCGCCGCCGTTTCGCTCAACACTGCCTCAGCGATGGGCTATAATAAGAAGTGACGGAGAAGAAAGGCTTGAATGAGGCATTGAAAGAATGGCAATTGCGGTGGTGCGTTACGGAGCGATGGGTGCCCGAGGGCGCTTCAGCGCGCCCGATTCCGGTGTGGCCGCCGGCCAGAACGTGGTGGCCCGCACGCCACGGGGTGTCGAGTGGGGAGAACTGGTGCAGGTCAAGAAGGACGGCGCCCCCGAGGAAAACCTGGCGGGTGAAGTGCTGCGCAGGGCGGGGCCGGACGATTACGAGAAACAGCGCGAGATCACCGAGCGGATCGAGACCGAAGAGTACCAGTTCTGCAAGCAGTTGATCCGCAAGCACGACCTGCCCATGAAGCTGCGGGGAGTGGAGCACCTGTTCGGCGGGCACAAGCTGATCTTCTACTTCCTGGCCGATGGAAGGGTGGACTTTCGGCGGCTGGTGCGCGACCTGGCCAAGCAGTACCGCATGCGCATAGAGATGCGCCAGATCGGGGTGCGCGACGAGGCGCGGCTGCTGGGGCTCGTGGGACCGTGCGGGCACGAGCTGTGCTGTCGGCGGTTCCTGCCCACGCTCAAGCCGGTGCCCATGAAACTGGCCAAGGATCAGAAGTCCACGCTGGACCCGGCCAAGATCAGCGGCAGCTGCGGCCGCCTGAAGTGCTGCCTTCGTTTCGAAGAGAAGCTGTACCGAGATTTCAAACGCCGGTTGCCCCGGCGGGGGACCGAGGTGCTCACCAAGCGCGGCAGGGGCACCGTGGTGGACTACGAGGTGCTGAGCCAGCAGGTGCTGGTCGAACTCCGGGAAGGCGGGTGCCACAAGTTTCCCGTTTCCGAGGTGCAGACGGAGCAGTGAGGCCCCAGGGTCATTCAGTTATCGGTTTTTCGTTGTCGTTTCCGGGTCACGGCTGCGCAGGCCCGGTTCCGGCCCGGATCATGCGAAGGCGGGTGAAAGGGCGATTCGTGTGTAGCACAGGCGCCCTCGCCTGTGGTCGTTACCCCGCCGGCTTTACGGCGCGTGGCACTTTTGAATGACCCTGGTGAGGCCCGAGCGGGCTTGACAGGGCCGGCGGATGGACATACACTTAAAGCCTCTGGCGGAATGAACCACAGACAACACGGGGCACTCAGAGGAGACCGATACAGTTCGCCCCGCGCCCGATGGAGGCGTTTTCCGTTCCCCACGTTCTCTGTGCCCTCTGTGGTTTGGCCTTTGGACTAGGGATTCTCAGTCCATGTCGGCAGGGGATTGAAGACGACTCAGAGAGGACCAGCTATGCGCCCACGAACCCTGGGGAAGATCGTCATCGGCGTGTTCTGCGTGATGGCCCTGCTGACGGCGCTCATCTATGCCGTCACGCACGGCGGAGACCAATTGGAGGAAGTGCACAGGATCGGCAAGGCGTTGACCTTCGCGGTCATGGCGGTGACTTTCGCCGTCCTCTACCGGTACTTCGAGGACTAGCGGCGAACCGCCGGCAGCGCGCGCGATCAGTCCTGATTCTCTTCGTCGGCGGACTCGCCGCCCGGCTCTTCTTCGTCCTCCGCGGGCTGATCGTTCACCTCTTCCCGCCGCATGTTCGCGAACAGGGGTTCCACCGTGATGATTTTCTCCCGCGTGCATCGGGGGCTGCCGGGAGGGTGAGTGGGGCGCTTGCGCGCTGAGGGGGAAGAGTCAGAGAGACCGTAGACGATCTCCTGCTGAATGGCCTCCAGGGTGGCCAGCACCGTGCTTTCGACGCTGCTGAACGAATTCGCGACCTGCTGGCGCACCGCCTGGCGCAGTTCGGCGTCCAGCGCTTCAAAATCGTCCTTTGTCTGCTGCAGCCGGGTGGCCAGCGATTCGGAGTTCTGAAGCGCCCTGCGACTGTCGGCGGAGGTCCCATGGAGTTCGCTCTGCAGCGATTCCACCGTGTGGCGCAGCTCCTCCAGTTCGCGCCTTGTCTGCCGATTGGCCCGATAGATGCGCTCCAGGGACTCCTCCAGTTCCCGACGACTGGTCTCGAGTTGCTCCCGGGTATTGTTCTCCACGTCTTCCAGCCGCTGGCTGATGCTGGCGCGCACGCCGTTCAGATGGGCTTCGATTCCCTTTAATCCCCCGCCCAACGTTCGGATGCGCTGCCAGAAGCGCTTCACCGGTACCATGAAGATCAGGCAGTAGAGCGCGATGATCAAAGAGGAGCAACTCAAGATCGTCAGAACAACGACCTTAGCGGTTGACATGCGCTCCCTCCTTCAGTTCCCCTGTTCGTCGTTCTCTTCGCTGGTAAATGCGCGGTGGACCCTCCGAATTCGACGCACGAATACGATGACCATCACGATCAGCACCACCACGAGCCCCACCTGCGCCCACCTCTGGCCCCGAAAGAAAACCGTCAGCACGAACAGCGGCACCAGCGCGAGAAGGATCAGCGCATCCTCGATGTAGATGGGCGTTTTGGAGGAACCGCTCTGCCGGCGGGGAGGTTGCTGCATGAAAGGCCTCCTGGGCGGGTCGAAACCCGGCGTCAGACAAATCCAAATCCAGCGTGGAGTGGACGCACCGCACCCCGCACGGCTATATTGTAGCCGCCGCACCCCCAATGTCAATGCGGCCGGAGAGCCGAAACCGCCCGAGGCGTTTCCGTGCGGCTTTTCCGCAGGAGGAGAGGGGCCATGAAACGCCCCGAAAAACTGCATCGCTTCCTGGCTCCGCCCGGTGGCCGGCCGGGCGAGACCGTGCAACTGGACCCGGACCAGAGCCACCACCTGGCCGTGGTGCTCCGGCTGGAAGCCGAGGACCGCGTCCACGTGTTCACCGGGCAGGGGGAGGAGTTCCTGGCCGTCGTGGAGCAGGCCGACCCCCGTGCCTCGCGCGTGCGGCTGTTGCGCCGGCGCGTCTCTGCCGACCGACCCCGGCTGGTGCTCGGTTTCGCCTTGCCGCCTCGCGGGCGCGCCGGTATGCTCGTGGAGAAAACCTGTGAACTCGGCGTCTCCCTGCTCAAGCCCGTCATATCGGAGCGCGTGCAGGGATACCAGCAGCAGGTGGCCCGGGCGCGACTGCACCGTTGGCGTCGCAAGGCACGGGACGCCGCCCGGCAGTCGGAGCGGGCCACGGTCCCGGAGATTGAGCAGCCCGTGACCGTGGAGCGTTTCCTGAGCGAGCGCGACGAGTCGGTGCGGCTGATGGCGTGCGCCGGGGCGTCGGTTCCGCTATGGTCGGCGCTGGCAAGGGTGGAGGAGTGGTCCGGCGGTGTCGCCCTCGCTGTGGGCCCGGCCGGCGGCTTCACGCGCCGGGAGCGCGTGCTGGGCACGCAGGCCGGCTTCACGGCCGTCTCGCTCGGCCCCAACATCCTGCGCGTCGAGACGGCGGCCATCTGCATGCTGGCGGCGGTGATCCTCCGTATCGACGCCTGTGAGCGCGAATGAGATTTGACTCTCTGCGATAACGGGAGCGAGCATGAAGCTGCAGTTCTACGGGGCCGCCGAGAATACCACGGGTTCCATGCACCTGCTGACCGTGAATGGAAGCCGCATTCTGCTGGAGTGCGGCCTGTTCCAGGGACACCGCAAGGAAGCCTTCGAGAAGAACCGTCACATCCCCTTCGACACCACGTCCGTGGACGCCTGCATCCTCTCCCACGCCCACATCGACCACAGCGGCAACCTGCCCTCCCTGGTCAAGGGCGGATACAGCGGCCCCATCTACGCCACGCCCGCCACACGCGACCTGTGCGAGATCATGCTGGCCGATTCGGCTTACCTGCAGGTGCAGGACGTAAAGTACGTGAACAAAAAACGCGTCCGGCAGGGCAAGAACCCCTTCGAGCCGCTCTACACGCCGGACGACGTGCCGCCCACGTTGCGCGCCTTCCGGCGGGTCCCCTACGGGGAATCCCGGCAGGTGGCGCCCGGCGTTCGGCTGACCTTCCGCGACGCCGGTCACATCCTGGGCTCGGCTTTCGTACAACTCGACGTCACCGAGAACGGCACCACGCGGCGCCTCTTTTTCACCGGCGACATGGGTCGGGAGGAAATGCCCATCCTGAAGGACCCCGTGCCGGTGCGCGACGTGGACGTGCTGATAACCGAGAGCACGTACGGAAATCGCCTTCACCCCCCGCGGCAGGACGTGAAGGCCATGCTGGCCGACGTGTGCGGCCGGATACTGCGGGACGGGGCCCGGCTGGTGATCCCCGCATTCAGCGTGGGCCGCACCCAGCAGATCGTGTATTTCCTCAATGAACTGTACACGGAGGGCGAGCTGGATCACCTGCCGCTCTATGTGGACAGCCCCCTCTCCAGCAAGGCCACCGGAGTCTACGAGTCCCACCCCGAGTGCTACGACGCCGAAACGCGGCAATTGGTGGCCGAGGGCAATCCGCCCTTCCGTTTCCCCACCCTCCGCTACACCGCCCACGTGGACGAGTCCAAGGAGTTGAACGACAGGGCGGGGCCCCTTGCCATCATCTCGGCCTCGGGCATGTGCGAGGGCGGGCGCATCCTCCATCACCTGGCCCATACTGTCGAAGACGAGCGGAACATCATTCTCATCGTCGGTTACCAGGCCCAGAACACCCTGGGGCGACGCATCGTGGAGCGCCACGAGCGCGTCAGAATCTTCGGTGACATGTTCGACCTGCGAGCGCAGGTGGAGGTGATCAATGCCCTCAGCGCGCATGCGGACCGACGGGAAATGCTCGATTACTTCGGCGCCATGGGGCCGCAGGTGGACTGCGCCTTCGTGGTGCACGGAGAGACAGAGGCGGCCGCGGAGATGGCGGACTCCCTCACCAACCTTGGCGCCCGGCAGGTCGTGCGCCCCGCCGAGGGGCAGGGCTACGAGGTTTAGGCGCTGTTGCAGAACCCCATACTGGCTTCGGCCGGCTGCGAGCACCGATGGCTGCGTTGTGCGCCCCCCCGCGGGTGCGGGATGTTGCATCCCGGCGGGACTCGGCCTCGTTGCGAACGCGGTGAGATAGTTTCTTGGTGTTGGACCAGAGCGACACTAACGCTCGGGAAACTCCACGGCGCTTCCCTCGCCGTCCGGCCTCAGGGCTACCGCACCTCGGGCCGGTGCTGACCGGCCGAAGTACCGCGCGTTGAGCACCCGCTCTATCCGCCGGGCCGCGGCCGCCCATTCCGGCTGCATTGCCTCGGCGAATGCCGCCTTCTCCGTCACGCATATTGCATACGCCGGTGCGGGCTTTCCCAGGTCTTCAGAATACTCGTATACGACGAGGTGCGTCATTTTCCCAGACTCACGTTTGATTGCGCCCTCTCGATCCGTCCCGGCGACAGGAAGAAGTTCGGCCGACTCACGCTGGAGCAGGAGCACACCTCTTTAACCGGGCCAGTCCACCTTCTCCCCTCCCACCGTCGCATTTGCTCGGTGCGGCGGCTTCCTCGGTGGCAACCGGTCACCCAGGCGGTTGCTTCCAGCGACCCCCGAACCGGCCGATCTTTCTTCCTTTCCCCCGTTGCTCCCACCGTCAGTTCGGGTCTCGCATTCCTTTGCCAGAGAGCGTCGGATCAGGCAGCCGTGGGTGCCGCCCGATCACATGAAAGAATATCGTACGCACGGCGGGCTGTGTAGTCAGGAAATCCCCCACATGTCGGTGGGAAAAGTACCCACACCGCGCGCTGTGGCAAAAATCAGGCATGATCTGGCGTCCGGCCCGCCGAAGCCGTAATATAAAGGCGCATTCGAGCCGGCGTTCGGCAGACTTCAGCAAAGAGGGGAGAAATGCGGGAGCTGACCTCGCATGAACGGTTCAGCCGGATGTTCCAGCACCGCGAGGCGGACCGCGTGCCCATCATCGACAGCCCCTGGGGCGCCACCATCGAGCGCTGGCACAGGGAGGGCATGCCGGAGGAGGTGAGCTTCGCTGACTTCTTCGGCCTGGACCGCACGGCCGCCATCCACCCGGACAACAGCCCCCGCTACCCGGTGCGGACCCTGGAGGAAACGGACGGATACCGCGTCCACACCACGGCCTGGGGTACCACTCAACGCAACTGGAAGCATGCCGCCTCCACCCCCGAGTTCCTCTCCCACACCATCGTCGACCGCAAGTCCTGGCGTGAGGCCAAAGAGTGCATGAACCCCACCCGCGACCGCGTCGACTGGGACCACCTGGCCGAGAATTACCCCGCCTGGCGCGAGGAAGGACGCTGGGTTTACGGAGACCTTTGGTTCGGGTTCGACATCACGCACGCCCGCGTGGTGGGCACGGAGCGGCTGCTGATAGCCCTGGCGGATGACCCCGCATGGTGCCGGGACATGTTCGAACACGAGCTGGACGTGGGCCTCGCCCTGCTCGATATGGTCTGGGAGGAAGGCTACGAGTTCGACTGCATCCGCTGGCCCGACGACATGGGCTATAAGCAGAACCAGTTCTTCTCGCTGCAGACCTACCGCGAGGTCCTCAAGCCCGTACACCGGCGGGCCATCGAGTGGGCCCACACCAGGGGGATTCCGGCCGAGCTGCATTCCTGCGGGGACATTCGACCGTTCATCCCCGAGTTGATCGAGATTGGCCTCGACGCGTTGAATCCTCTCGAAGTCAAGGCGGGCATGGACCCCGTTGAGATCAAGAGCCGCTACGGGGATGAACTGGTGCTCCACGGCGGCATGAACGCGGTGCTGTACACGGACATCGCCCGGCTGAAACGGAAGGTGCGTCGCACGCTCCCCGTGCTGAAGCGGAACGGCGGCTACATCTTCTCCTCGGACCACTCCGTGCCCTCCAGCGTAAGCCTGGAGGACTTCCGGCGGATCGTCGAGGTGGCGAAAGAGGTGGGCTCCTACTGAGCGCGGTGACGCCGGTGCGCGTTGCGCATGTCCGCCGGGCGTCCGAATGATTACATGGACTCCGCCCCGGATGGGCCGGAGCACAGTGCACTTTTTCAACAGCCTGTGGGAAAGGCAAGTCATGGCAGACCTGCGAGAAGAGTTCGAGAACCCTGGATCGGTCTATCGAGGAAAACCCTTCTGGGCCTGGAACGGAAAGCTGGAGGAAGCGGAACTGCGGCGGCAGATCCGGGCCATGCACCGGATGGGCCTGGGCGGGTTCTTCATGCATTCCCGCGTGGGATTGGCCACGCCCTACCTCTCCGATGAATGGTTCCGGATGATCGACGCCTGCGTGGACGAGGCCCGCAAACTGGGCATGGAAGCGTGGCTCTACGACGAGGACCGCTGGCCCTCCGGCGCAGCGGGCGGGCTGGTCACCGGCGACCCGAAGTACAGGCACAGGAACCTGTTCATGGTCGAATGCGATCCGGAAGACGCCCGGTTCCAGCGGGAGCCGCTGGCCCTTTTCTCCGCACGGATCGAGAGCATTATCGCCCGAAACGTCCGCAGGCTCTCCGAGCCAGAGGAGGCAGAGGACGGCGCAAAGGTGCTGGCCTTCTTCGTCCGGGCCGACGAGCCCAGCTCCTGGTTCAACGACGCCACCTACCTGGACACCATGAGCCACGAAGCGGTGGCCCGGTTCATCGAGGTGACCCACGAGGCCTACCGTCGGGAAAACGGGGAGGACTTCGGCGCCGTCGTGCCGGGCATCTTCACCGATGAGCCCCATCACGGCCCGGTCTTCACCGCCGGCACCGTGGAGGGCCGGGAGGCGGTGGGCGTGCCCTGGACCGGCGAGTTCCCCCGTCACTTCCGGGAAAGGTACGGCTACGACATCCTCGACCATCTGCCGCACATCTTCTTCAAGGTGGACGGGGCGGAACTCTCCCCGCAGCGGCACCACTATCACGACTGCGCGACCTTCCTTTTCGTGGACGCCTTCGCCCGGCAGATATTCGAGTGGTGCCAGGAGAACGACCTGAAGTCCACGGGCCACGTCCTGGCCGAATCCTCGCTCATCTCCCAGTCGCGCGTCGGCGGCGCCGCCATGCGCTTCTACGAGTTCATGCAGGCCCCGGGCATCGACATCCTGACCGAGCACAACTACCAGTACACCACCGCCAAACAATGCTCCAGCGTGCTGCACCAGACGGGACGGCGCTGGATGCTCAGCGAGCTGTACGGCTGCACCGGCTGGGACTGGCCCTTCGAGGGGCACAAGGCGGGCGGCGACTGGCAGGCGGCCCTCGGCGTCAACCTGCGCTGCCAGCACCTGTCCTGGTACACCATGGCGGGGCAGGCCAAGCGCGACTACCCCGCCTCCATCCACTACCAGTCCCCGTGGTGGGAGCGCTACGGCTGCGTCGAGGACTACTTCGCCCGGGTCAACACGGTCATCAGCCGGGGTGAGCCGGTGCGCAGACTGCTGGTCGTCCATCCCGTCGAGAGCGTCTGGGCCCGCTCCGTTCCGGGCTGGCAGGACGCGGACGCACGCATCGGCGAGCTGGACGACGCCTTCGGCGCCCTCACCCGGTGGCTGCTCGACCGGCACCTGGATTTTGACTACGGCGACGAGGAGATGATGTCCCGCATGGGCGCGCTCGGGTCCGGCGGACCCGCCACCATCCGCGTGGGCGAGGCGGAGTACAGCGCCGTGCTGGTGCCCCCGGTGGACACCCTGCGGTCCACCACCCTGGACCTGCTCGAACGGTTCGCCGATGCCGGCGGGGAACTCGTCTTCTGCGAGCCTCTTCCGGCATGGGTGGACGCCGAGAGGTCCGAACGAGCGGCCGAACTCGCCGAACGCTGCCGAACGGTGCCCTTCCAGTCGGACGCCGTTTCCGACGCCCTCGCGGGAACGCGATCCGTATCCATTCGCGGCCCGGAGGGCGAAGAGAAGGCCGGCGTGCTCTACAGCCTGCACCGGGACGGGGATGAGCTGCGACTGTTCCTCTGCAACACCGACCGGCGGAACCCCACCGGCCCGCTCACCATCGGCGTGGAGGGCGCTGGCAATGTGCAGCTCTGGGACGCCGAGACGGGCGAACGCTACGCCGTCGAGGCCGGACAGGGCTACGGCGTGGTCCGTTTCTGGACGGAGATGCCGCCGACCGGCAGCCGCCTGTTCGTCATTACCCCCCGTGACGAAGCCCTGCCCCCGCTGCCGGAATACGAAGACGTCCGGCGCTCACAGATTCCGGACGATGCGTGGACCGCCGAGCTGACCGACTTCAACGTGCTGGTGCTCGATCGGCCCGAGTACAGGGTGGACGGCGGGGACTGGGCCGGTCCGCTGGAGATACTGAAGGCCGACGCGGAGGTCCGCAGGGCCATCGACCTTCCTCTGCGCGGCGGGCGCATGGTCCAGCCCTGGGTCCGTAAGGAGGAGGAAGGCCCCGCGGGCCGGGTGGAGCTGCGCTACCGCCTCGCCGTCACGGAACCGCCGTCGGGCCCGCTGTTTCTGGCCCTGGAAAGCCCTGAATACTTCCGGATCGCTCTGAACGGCAATTCCGTCAGCATGGACGCCGAATGCGGCTGGTGGACCGACAGGTCCATCAGAACCATCCCGCTCGACGCCGCCGCGCTGGTCGCCGGGCAGAACGAACTGCTGCTCACGGCCACAGTGGACGCGGACTGCAACCTGGAGACCTGCTTCCTGCTGGGCGACTTCTGCGTCGAGGTGGAGGCAGCAGAGGCCCACCTCACCGGCGGCGCGCCGCAGGTGGGGCCGGGCGACTGGACCCTGCAGGGCCTTCCTTTCTACGCCGGGTCCGTGGTCTTCCGAGCCGCCCTGGACGAGCAGCCGGCGGAGGATGAGCACGTTTTCGTCCAGGTGCCGGAATTCGGCGGCGCCTGCGTGCGGGTGCTGGTGAACGGCGAGCGGGCCGGGGTGGTCGGCTGGCCGCCCTATGAAGTGGAGGTGACCCCCCTGGTGCGCGGCGCGGACGCGGCCGAGCTGGCTGTGGAAGTGGTGGCACACCGGCGCAATGCCTTCGGGCCGCTGCATCACACCGAATCCCACCCCCGCTGGACGGGGCCGGGACAGTTCGTCAGCACCGGCGACCAGTGGCAGGAAGCCTACAACCTGGTGCCGGCCGGCCTGCTCGGCTCGCCCCGCGTGGCCGTGCGCAGGAAGAAGAGCTGAGACGCATCAGGACGCTTCGATCACCGGGACTTCGGCATGGCCCCTCGCCGTGTTTGGTCCAAAAGCACCACGCCTTAGAGCAGTGTTTTGCTGTCCGGAAACAGGCCCGGCAGGCGGGCTGAACTGCGCGCGCGCTTGCACTGCCCGACGGGTGCTGTATAAACGTGCGTTGACGAAGGCAAAACGACCGGATAAGAGGAGCGCGGGATGGGCGAGAGCATCATTGATGGGCAGATCGGCGAGATGACGCACCGGGAGCGTTTCCGGCGCACCATGCATTTCCAGTCCGTGGACCGGGTGCCGCACTGGGAGTTCGGTTACCTGCCAGAGACGATCGAGCGGTGGCACCAGGAAGGCCTGCCGCAAGAGTACGACAACAACTGGAAGATCGAGCGGTATTTCGGCGTGGACCCGGTGGAGCACGTGCCGTTCAAGGACGGGCTGATACCGCAGTTTGAGGGCGGGCGGGAGGTGCTGGAGGAGAGGGAGGATTCACGGCTGGTGCGACTGCCGGACGGAACCATCCAGCAGGAGAAGACCGGTGGCGTGCACACCATACCGCACTACGTAAAGATGCCCATCGAGGGACGGGCGGACTGGGAGAGGTTCAAGGAGCGGCTGGATCCGGAGGACCCCCGGCGGTTCGAGACTGACTATCGGGAACTGGGCAAGAAGCTGTTGCGCAGCGACGTGCCCACGGGCATCGGGCTGGGATCCTACTTCGGCGTTCCCCGCAACTGGATCGGCTTCGAGAACATCTCCATGATGCTCTACGACGACCGGGAGCTCGTCGAGGAAATCGTGGAGAGGCTCACGCAGGTGTATTATCGGCAGATTGAGGAGGCGGCCGGGCACATTGAGATCGACTTCGCCGCCGGGTGGGAGGACATCTGCTTCCGCAGCGGCCCGATGGTCAGCCCGGACATGTTCCGCCAGATCGTGGGGCCGCGCCTCAAGCGCGTCTGCGACCTGCTGCGGGAGCACGGGTGCACGGTGATCTGGACCGACTGCGACGGGGACGTGACGGAGCTGGTGCCGGTGTGGCTGGAATGCGGGCTGAACTGTATGTTCCCGCTGGAGGTGTTCCCGGGCAGCGATCCGGTGAAGTACCGCAAGATGTGGGGCCACCGGATACTGCTGCGCGGCGGCCTGAACAAGCACCTGCTGGCCGAGGGAAAACAGGAGATACTGGCCGAGCTGCGGCGGGTGGAGCACGTGGTGGAGGACGGCGGGTTCATCCCCCACGGCGACCACCGGATACCGCAGACCGTCTCCTACGAGAACTACAAGTATTACATAAGGAACAAGCTGGCTATGCTGGGCTGGCGGGACGACGAGGTGGCCCAGATCGAACCGTTGCGAGAATAGTCGGCGAAAACAGGAGGGGAAAATGGCAAAGGGGAAGAACGGAGGACGCAGAGGCAGGGGAAAGCGCGGAAGGTCGGGCCTGTGGCACCCGGAATGGAGCGTCAAAAAGAAGCTCCGCCGGGCCCGAGGGCTGCCCGTTTACGAGTGCTGCATCAACGCCTCCTGGCGCGAGACCGGCCTGGCCCACATTCTGCTGGCCCGGCAGCAGCCGGATGACCGCATCCTGTTTGCCGTGTACCTGGTGGATACCGAATGCCTGGGGCTGAAAGACACTTTCTGCAACGCCGACCTGCCGCTGAGCGAATATGAAGGGGAGCTTCGGGCCAGCATGGACGATGTTGAGGACATCATCCCCTGTCCGCTGGAACTGGCCCACACGATCGTGTACGGGGGCATTGACTACGCAAAGGAGCTGGGGTTCCGTCCGCACGCCGATTTCCGGCTGTCCCGCCACGTACTGGAGCAGAAGAGTGCCCTGCCGTTCCGGGACGACGTGGAATTCGGCCGTGACGGCAAACCGTTCTACGTGGCGGGTGCGGACGATGACGTCGAGTTCATCCTCGAGCAGCTCAGGCTGAACGTCGGCAAGGGCGGATTCGAATACATGGTGCCGATGGAGGCGATGGGGCTGGACCCCGATGAGTGGGAGGAGATGGTTGAGGTCGACGGCGAGGAACTATACCTGCTTCCCGCGGGCGCCCTGGAAGAACTGTGCGCTCTGCCCAGGCGTGAGGAAGAGGTCTGGGAAGGGGGAATCGTGAGGTTTGACACCTGGGTTCAGGAGGGCGACGGGGAGCCCTTCCACCCCGCGCTGGCCGTCTGGACCACCCGCGACGGGAGGCTCGCGCACGCCAGCGCGCTGGCCCGGCCTGAAAAGGTGGGCTTCGCAATGGCGCTGAGCGTTCTGGGCGAGATGGCGGCGGACCCGGAACTGGGCGGCTACAAGCCCGGGACCGTGGCGGTCTCCGATCCCGAACTGGCCGACTACCTGAGCGGGATGCTCGAGGGTCCGGGCATAACCGTGACCTGCCGGGATGATCTGCCCGCCCTGGCGGAGGTTCTGGAGGATCTGGAGCGGGAGGCGCTGGGGGGACCCTCGGGACCAGGGGTCCTGGAAGGAGAAGGAATGACCGTGGAGCGCCTGCGAGCCTTCGCAGAGGCCGCCCGGGTCTGCTACGAGGCCGCCCCGTGGGAGGAACTGAGCAACGACGACCTGATCGAGGTGCGAGGCCCCGATGCCCCTCCCGGCATGAGCCATGTCGTGGTGCTGGGAAAGGGCGGCATGGTTCGGGGAATCGGGTTCTATGCGTCTGAGGAGAACTTCTGGGACCGCTACGCCGCGCTGGTTTCCGGACAGCCCACGACGGAAAGGGCGGGCGAGGTGTGGATGCTGACCTACGGCACAATCTACGAGTTGCCTGTGGCCGACGCCGAACTATGGCAGGAACACGATTTGCCGGTTGCGGGGGAGGACGCGTATCCCGTTTTGCTGTGCGCGGCCCCCGATGACAGCTACAGCCGGGCGGATGCTGAAACAACGGCCTTTGCGGAAGGACTCCTCCGGGCCCTCGCCGCCACCGAGTCCCCGGAGATAGACGCCGGCGAGTGGGCGAAGGAGGTGGCGACCTTCGACGGACCGATCACCTATGAGCTCGTTCTGCCGCTGCTGGAACGGGAGTCCGTAGACGGGGAACTGTTCCGCCGCGGGGCGCTGCCCGACCGGCGAGCAATGGAGCGAACGCTGGCGCACCTGGGGGAGGCGATGGAAGCGCTGCCTGCCGGGGAGGCGGCGTGCGAGCCGGCGGACCGCGAAGCCCTCCGGGAGGCGCAGGAGCTGTGTTACGACGCGTTCGAGTGCAGGGGCAGGCGCCGCGTGAAGCTGGCCCGCAGGGCCCTGGAGGTCTGCCCCGACTGCGCGGATGCCTACGTGCTGCTGGCGGAGGACGCCGCTGACCTGGAGGAACGTCTGGACCTGTACCGCAAAGGGGTGGAGGCGGGCCGCAGGGCGCTGGGCGAGCGGGCATTTCGTGAGGACGTGGGCTACTTCTGGGGGTTGATCAGCACCCGCCCCTTCATGCGGGCGTTACATGGTCTGGCCGAGAGCCTGGAGGACTGCGGTCGCCGTGAAGAGGCGGCGGAGCACTACCGGGAACTGCTGCGGCTCAACCCGGACGACAACCAGGGCGTTCGATACTGCCTGCTGCCCCTGCTGATCGCCCTCGACCGGGACCAGGAGGCCCGTGAGTTGCTGGAGAAATATCGGGACGATGTGGGGGCGGTCTGGTTGTACTGCGGGGCCCTGCTGGCCTTCCGCGAAGAGGGGAACACCCCGCGGTCCCGCCGACTGCTGCGTGAAGCGCAGGAGTTCAATTCGAACGTGCCGGATTTCCTGCTGGGCGATGCCGACCTTCCGGCCCTGCCGTCCTACTACAGCCCCGGGAGCCGGGCCGAAGCGGCTATCTGCGCCGACCTCATCGCTGATGCCTGGGAGCATACACCCGGTGCCCTGGACTGGCTGGAGCGCCGCCGGAGGGCGGCGTGAGCCCATTTTTCACCGCAGGGTCAGAGAATCCTGCGGCCGCTCTTGCGCGCCCCGAGCATCTGCACAAAGGCCTCCAGCCGCGTGCGGAGCTGGCCGCTGAGCGGCCCCGGCCGGTCGGCCTCCAGGGTGAGGACGGGGACGGCGACGTGCTGGCGGATGATGCCGTCCTCGATCCGACGGTGGCAGAAGCTCTGAACGTAGTGGATGAGGCCGTCCAGGCGGCGGCGTTCGCACTCGGTGCGGATGTCCTCCAGGCGCACGAAGACGCCATACGGGTAGGTGTAGCGGGTGTACTGCTCGGCGAGCGAGTCGCCGCCGGCGGGCATGGCGAACTGCCGCTGAGTTTCATTGTACATGACCAGGGCGCCCTGGGACTCCAGGAAGTCGTAGAGCGCGGGCACTATAGGGGGGATGCCGCAGAGGCCGAGTCGGATGTGGTGTTCAACGGGTCTTCGGCGTGCGAGTTCGTCGAGGAACTGCCTGGCGCACCGTCGGTAGCGCTCCGGGTCGGCGCAGAAGTCGCTGGTGCTGACCAGCCAGAGATGGTTTTCGAGACCGTGGACGGTGTGCTGTTGCCAGGAGAGCCGGTCGATCCGGGCGGCCGCCTGCCGGACGGCCGCCAGCTCGCGGCGTATCCGCTCCGCCAGGCCCAGGTCGGCGTCCAGGCGGAGGGCCAGCCCCTCGAGCGCCCGCTGCATGGCCTCCGGGTCGGGCCGCGCCGGGTAGTCGAACGTCAGACACGGTATGGACTCGTTCTGCAGCATTTCCATCAGCGCGCCGGCGTTGCTGCAGTCGCCGCGGGTGGCGCCCAGCACGCGGCCGACGCGGCGCTCATGGACGGCTCCGTAGAGGCCCTTGGTCCAGCAGCAGCAGGTCCGCGGGAAACCGGCTCGCTCGGCGCGGGCGGCGAGCTGGCGCGGATCGTCGGCGGCGATGAACAGGTTGTTGAGGTCCACGGGGACGAGGTCGGCGGCGAGGATGACCTCGACCGGCACGGTGGTGGTGATGCCGATGGTGCGCCCGGCGGGCAGCTTCTCGGGCAGCGCCGGTGGCAGGATATGCTCCATGGTCGATGGCGGGCAGGGCTCACATGGATCCGGATTCGAGCAGCTCTTCGACGAAGCGCACGTCGAACTCTCCGCTCAGGTAACCGCCGTGCTGGATCAGGTCGCGGTAGAAGGGGATGGTGGTGTGGATGCCCTCGACGACGAACTCGCCCAGTGCCCTGCGCAGGCACGCCAGGGCCTCCTGGCGGGAGGGCTGGTGGACGATGAGCTTGGCGATCATGGAATCGTAGTGGGGTTTGACCTCGTAGCCGCTGTGGGCATGCGTGTCCACGCGGACGCCCGGCCCGCCGGGCGGGACGAACTGGCTGATGGTGCCGGGCGAAGTGCGGAAGTCGTCCGCCGGGTTCTCGGCGTTGATGCGGCACTCAATGGCGGCGCCGTTGAATTCCAGTCGTTTCTGCTGGAGCTGAAGCTCCTCTCCGGCCGCCACGCGTAACTGTTCCTTGACCAGGTCGATCCCGGTGACCTCTTCAGTGACGGGATGTTCGACCTGGAGTCGGGCGTTCATCTCGATGAAAAAGAAGTTTCCGTTGCGGTCGACCAGGAATTCCACGGTGCCGGCGTTGGTGTATCCCACTGCGCGCGCGATACGGATGGCCGCGCGGGTGATCTTCTCGCGCAGGTCGTCGTCGATTCCGGGGCTGGGCGTCTCCTCGATCAGCTTCTGGAATCGCCTCTGGATTGAGCAGTCGCGCTCGCCCAGATGGATGACGTTGCCGTGCTGGTCGGCGAGAATCTGGATCTCCACGTGCCGGGCGTGCTCGAGGACCTTCTCGATGTAGACGGCGGGGTTTTTGAATGCGGCGTCCGCCTCGGTGCGGGCCAGGGAGAGCATGTTCTTGAGGCTGATGTCGTTGTGGGCCACTCTCATGCCGCGGCCCCCGCCGCCGGCGGCGGCCTTGACCATGACGGGATAACCGATCTTGTGGGCGAGTTCGAGGGCCTCTTCGTCGTCCTCCAGCGGCCCCCCGCTGCCGGGAATGATCGGGACCTTGTTCTCCCGGGCGATCTTCCTGGCCTCGACCTTGTTCCCCATCTTGCGCATGACGTCCGAACGCGGCCCGATGAAGATTATGTTGGACTCTTCGCATATCTCCGCGAAGTTGTCATCCTCGGCCAAAAAGCCATACCCCGGATGGATGGCGTCCACGTTGGTGATCTCGGCGGCGCTGATGATGCGGGGGATGTTCAGATAGCTCTCACTGGGCGGTGCGTCGCCGATGCAGACGGTTTCGTCGGCCAGCTCCAGGTAATGCGAGCCGGCATCGGAGCGGCTGTAGACCAGCACGGTCTCAATGCCCATCTCCTTGCAGGCGCGCAGGATACGGAGGGCGATCTCTCCCCGGTTGGCTATGAGGGCTCGGCTGAACATGCCG
Source organism: uncultured candidatus Brocadiaceae bacterium (assembly GCA_964572825.1). Classification (GTDB taxonomy): domain Bacteria; phylum Planctomycetota; class Brocadiia; order SM23-32; family SM23-32; genus CAYVBE01. The sequence goes on along the minus strand of CAZNGS010000034.1, from coordinate 19,050 downwards.
CAAGCTTACCGAAAAAGTGTCTCTGGTGGTCCCGCCGACGTTCACTCCTGGGCAGGTTCGAGCAGGAAGAGGACCTGTCCGTACTCCACCGGTTCGGCATCCTCCACCAGGATTTCGGCCACGATCCCCTCTGCTTCGGCCTTGATCTCATTCATCACTTTCATGGCTTCGATAATGCACACCACGGTGTCGGGTTCCACTTCGGAGCCGATGCCGACGTAGGGCTCGGCCCCGGGGTTGGGCGACCTGTAGAAGGTGCCCACCATGGGGGAGGTGACCTCTATCAGGTTCTCCTCCTGGGCGGCGGGGGCCTCCCCTTCCGCTTCGGCGCCGCTCTGCAGCGCCGGATGGTAGCCCGGGGGGTGCTGGAGCTGGGACAGGTTAAAGGGGGAGGGCACGTATTGTGGCTGCTGGGCGCCCTGTTTCACTATCTTTATATGGAGGTCGCCCTCTTCCACCTCCAGCTCCGCCAGATCGTGTTCGGCCATGATCTGGAGGAGTTCGCGAATCCTCTCCACCGCTTCCATGTGGCGGTATCCTTAAGCCTGGGTCTGCCTGGGAAGAGGGGAAACCTTCAACGCCGCCAGCCTCTGCGGGCGGCGCGGCACCGAGGTAAGCATCTCGGGATCGTCCGGTGTGATCAGCACCATCTCCTCAATCCTTACCCCGGCCTCGCCCGGCACGTAAATGCCAGGCTCAACAGTGGTCACCATGCCGGGCAACAGGACAGTGTCAACGCCCGGACCCAGCCTGGGGACCTCATGCACCGTGAGGCCGACCCCGTGGCCGATACCGTGTCCAAAAAACTCTCCGTAGCCGGCTTTGGCGATCACGGCCCGACCGGCTACGTCGGCCTCTCCGCAGGTATTCCCCGGCCTGAGCTCCTCGAAAACCGCCTCCTGAGCCTCGATGACGATCTCGACCAGCTCCCTCAGCGTTTCGGGGATTCTATCCGTGCACACAACCCGTGTCAAGTCGCAGCAGTAGCCGTCCAGACGCGCTCCCCAGTCCACCAGAAGGGCGCCCTGTTCGGGGATGGAATGCCCGCCGGTCCGGGCGTGGGGCACGCTCGCCCGGGTGCCGGCGGCGCAGATGGTGTCGAAAGCCGTGCCCTCGGCTCCGGCCATGCGCATGCGGTATTCCAACCGCGCCGCAATCTCCCGTTCCACCCCTCCCGGGCGGATGTCGGGCAAGACGCTCATAAAGGCCTGCTCCGCCGCCCGCAGCGCCCTGCGGATGGCCTCGACCTCTCCTGCGTCCTTGCGCCGGCGCATCTGCTCGGCAAGGCCGTTCTTGTGCGTCGCGAGCTCCAGGTTCGGCGCCGCCTCCCTCAGGGCCAGGTAGTCCGCGTGGGTCAGGTTCGATCCGGTGACGGCGAGGCGGGCCACGGCCAGCTCCCGCGCCAGCGTGCCCACGGCCCGGGGCATAGGCCCATGGCGACAGACGATCTCGTCCACGCGGGCCTCGTTCTCGGCCTGCTCCAGGTAACGCGAATCGGTGATCAGGACGGCCCGGTCCACTGTGACCAGCAGGCTGCTCTCGTCGCCGGTAAACGAGCTGAGGTAGCGCACGTTGGCGGCGGAGGGGAGCCAGTAAGCCTCCAGGCGCTGGCGGGCCATGCGGCGGCGGAACTCGGCGATTCGGTCCTGCCGGTCGGTCATTTCTCCCCTCCCCAGGGGCACGCCCTCTGAAGCATTCCCTCCTCCAGATTATAGTTGTGGGCTCGTGGGACTCTCAAGGGCTGATGCAGCCTCGCTCCGCTGGCCGGCCCGGGCGGTTGATGTGTGCCGCAGCCGTCTGCCTGTGCATGACTGCCTGTCTGCGCCACAGCCAGGCGCGCAGACGGGCCCCCGGCTGCGACCGTCCTTCTCAGGGGGCGCCTGAACTGCACACGGCACGGTGGGGGGGCACCCCCCGGGCCATCCGGGCCAAGACGGTGGGGGGCAGGTGCAATCCGAAAACAGCAACGAAAACGGAAGCGGGATGGTTGAATGGCTCCGGGGGCCGTCTGCTCCGCCTTGACGCAGGGCCGGGACGGGGGTACAAGTTGACCCCTTCTTGTTGGTGTGCCCACGGACCTGCCACACGTCAGAGGAGCCGATAGATGCCTGAGAATCACTGGAGGGTGACGGATGAAAATTATCTGCAGGCGCCAGCCGCCGCCGTGCTGGCTTTCCACGGGGTTTACCCGCAGGGCCACCAGGGCGGGATAGAGATCATCCATCACGGGGAGCGCGTCGCCACCTGCGGAGAGGTGCGACCGCACCCCCGCTGGTGGCGCCCCGAAGAGCACTCCCGGCTGGAGGATCGCCGGGCCGACCCGGAACGATGCGCCGTAGACCTGCGGCTGACTCAGCCGGCGCTTGACCTGCCCTACGAGATAACGCTGCGCGGAGACGGCAACGCGGTGATCCTGACGGTCCAACCGGGAGGCACGCCGGACCCTGATGCGGAAGCGGGCTTCTGCCTGGAGCTCTATCCGCCGGCCTATTTCGGCAAGACGTTCCACGTGGACGGGCGGCGCGGGGTGTTCCCCCGGGACCCGCTGCCTGCCTCCGCGAAGGGGCCGGACTGGCACCCCCGCGCCCTGCCCCTGGCCTCGGGACGGCGGGTGATCATCGCCCCGGAGGACCCCGAGCGCCGCATGGTCGTCGAAGGAATGGGTTGCGAGATCGCCCTGCTCGATCCGCGCAAAGGCGACGAGGAGATGTGGTTCTGCCTGTGCACCGGGCTCGACCCCGGCGCCGCGGATCACCCGATCGAATGGCGCATCACCCCGCACCAGATCGAGGGCTGGCGTCGCAAGCCGGTCGTCTGCCTCTCCCAGGTCGGATATCACCCCGACCAGCGCAAGCGGGCCGTCATTGAGATGGACCGCCGCGAAGACGAACTCGGCCAGGCGGCCCTGTTCCGGGCCGATGAGGAGGGGGGCTGGGTGCCGGTTCTGCAGGGACCGGTGGAGAACTGGGGGTGCTTCCTGGCCTATCGCTACGGCACCTTCGACTTCACCCGGGTCCGCCGGGCGGGCCTCTATCAACTCCGCTACCGAGACTGTTGCGAAGGTCCCTTTCGCATCGGAAAGGACGTTTACAACGAAGGCGTGTGGCAGCCGACGCTCACCTCCTACCTGCCCGTGCAAATGTGCCACACGGCCGTGTGGGACGGCCTGCGGTTGTGGCACAACGCCTGTCACCTGGACGACGCGCTGCAGGCGCCGGTCTCGCACGAACACTTCGACCACTACCGCCAGGGCGATTCAACGGACACGGATTGCGAGCCCTTCGAGCATGTCCTCTACCTGGACCGGGGCGGGTGGCACGACGCCGGCGACACCGATCTGGCGGCCGGCTCCCAGGCGGCCACCGCCTATCCCCTGGCGCTGGCCTACGAAGAATTCGGCCCCGACCTGGACTGGACCACCGTCCGGGCGGACGAGCGGCTCGTGCTGATGTTCCAACCGGACGGAGAACCGGACATCCTCCAGCAAATTGCCTGGGGCGCCGAATGCATGCTGGGTGGCTACCGCGCCGCGGGTCACAGCTTCTGCGGGATAGTCGCCGGCGACGAGCGCCCCTACTACCAGCGCGGCGAAGTTGCCACCATGACGGACAACCTCATCTACGATCCCTCACTGGCCAAGGACCAGAGGACCGGCACACACTCCGGGCGGCGGGACGACCGCTGGGCCTTCACAAATCGAGACACGGCGCTGGAGTACCGGGTGACGGCCGCTCTTGCCGCGGCGTCACGGGCGCTGGCGGGTCACGACGACGAACTGGCAAGGGAGTGCTTGCAGACGGCCGAGCGCGCGTGGCGCTTCGAACGGGAGAACCCGCCCGCCCGGCACCGGAGTGGATACGTCCCGCGCACGACTGCCGCTCAGGAGGTCGTCGCCACTGCAGAGCTGTTTTTGACGACCGGGCAGGACGAATACGCGGGCCGGCTGGATGCCCTTTTGCCGGTCATCGAGGAGCATCCCGGACAGGTGGGCTGGGCGGCGGCGCGGGCCCTGCCGCAGATGGAGGACAATGAATTCCGCGATGGCGTGCGGGAGGCGCTGGCCGGCTACGCTCAGGACATCAAGCATGAACTGGAAAGCAATCCCTTCGGCGTGCTCTGGGAGCCGCGCATATGGGGTATTGCGTGGCAGGCATTGCTGTTCGCCCGCCGGCACTATTACCTGGTGCGCGCCTTCCCCCGCCTCTTCGACCGGGAGGATGTCCTCGCCGTGCTCAACTACGTCCTCGGCTGCCATCCGGGCGGCAACCTGTCGCTTGTCGCCGCGGTGGGCGCGCGCTTCGTCACTCAGATGTTCGGCATCAACCGGTCCAGCCGCTCCTACGTGCCGGGCGGGGTGGTCAGCGGACCCAACCTGGTCAGGCCGCACTTCGTGGAGTACAAGAAGGACACTTCCTTTCTGTGGCAGCAGTCGGAGAACGTCATAGGCGGGGCGGGGAACTACATCTTCTGCGTGCTGGCTGCCGAGGGCCTGCTGCGCGGCCAGTAGATCTCGCATCCGTGCCGGTTGAACGAAGCCGACACGCCGCATACGATTAGGGTTGAGGTCTTTGCGAGAAGGGGGTAGAGATGAAGCACAGGATAACGCTGCTGGGCACGGGGCTGATCGGGACGTTCTACACGGTGACGCTCAACGGTGGTCGCGGCCGGGACCGCGTGCACGTGGTCTACTCGCGCACTGAGGACAGCGCGCGCTCGTTTGCCGAGAAATGGAGCATTCCGCACTGGACCACCAGCCTGGAGGAGGCCGTCAATCACCCCGAAACGGATACGGTGATTGTGGGCATCCCGAACCACCTGCACGGGAAGGCCGTGCAGAGGGCCGCCCAGGCGGACAAAGCCGTGCTCTGCACCAAGCCCCTGGGCAGGAACGCCGAAGAGGCTCAGCAGGCCATGGTCGCTGTCGAGGATGCCGGCGTGTTCGCCGGCTACCTGGAGGACCTGGTCTACACGCCCAAGACGCTCCGATCGCTCCAATCCGTGCGCGACGGCGCCATCGGGGACGTCCTGTGGGTTCGCTCCCGCGAGACGCATCCCGGTCCGCACAGCGCCTGGTTCTGGGACCCGGAGCTGGCCGGCGGCGGGGCCATCATCGACATGGGCTGCCACTGCGTCGAGATCGCCCGCAGCTTCGTCGGCAAGGGCAACCGCCCCGTCGAGGCAATGTGCTGGGCCGACACGCTGGTTCATCCCATCGACTCCGAGGACCACGGGGTGGGGCTGGTGCGCTTCGAAAGCGGCGCCGTCGGACAGTTCGAGGTGAGCTGGGCCTTCCGGGGCGGCATGGACCTGCGCGACGAGGTCAGCGGCACGGACGGCACCATCTGGCTCAACCACTTCCTCCGCACCGGTTTCGAGGTATTCACCAGTGCCGAGCAGGAGGGCTACGTGGCCGAGAAAGCCGAGGAGGAGACCGGCTGGCTCTTCCCCGTCGGCAACGAGGTGGTCCAGCTCGGCTACGTGGACATGTTCCAGGACATGTTCAACGCCATGGACGAAGACCGCGAGCCGCGCGAGACCTTCTATGACGGATACGTGGTCAACGCCATCCTGGACGCCTGCTACCGGAGTGCGGAGTCCCGCAACTGGGAGCCGGTGTGCATCGACGACTGGCGCGGCGGCGAAACCGAACGCATCAGCGTGCCGGTCTATGAGATGGACGGCAAGATCGTCATCAAGCAGGAACGCATGCCCGACGGCAGGCTGAAGCTCATCCTCAAGGACAAGGCCACCGGAAAGTTCACCGAGCAGGTCGTCGAATCCGAGTGAGCGCCACGCAGGGCTGCCGACCAGAGGAGAATCGCGTGGCCGACGAGACCAGAACTGTGGACCCCGACGTGCTGGCGGATATCGTGCAGCGCATCGTCGAGGTAGCGGAGCCTGAACGGATCGTCATGTTCGGGTCGGCAGCGCGTGGGCGGATGGGACGCAACAGCGACATCGACCTGCTGGTGATCAAATCCGGCGCCAACCGCCTTGAGCTGGCCCGGCGTATCTACGCCAACCTCCACGGCGCCGGTGAAGCGGTGGACGTGATCGTGGTGACCCCCCGGGATGTGAAACGTTACAAGGACAATCCTGCGGTTGTTATCGCCGCCGCTCTCGAAGAAGGGAAGGTGATCTACGATGCCCCGGAGACGCCCACCGGACGACCCGATTGAATGGCTGAACCGGGCCAGGAGTAACCTTCAGCGTGCCCGCGCAGATGTGCGGCTGGAAGGAGTCTACCTGGAGGATCTGTGTTTTGACGCCCAGCAAGCGGCCGAGAAGGCCATCAAGGCCGTGCTGATGTGGCAAGGCATCGACTTTCCGTATGTGCACGATCTGGGGCGATTGCTGACCCTGCTGGCCGAGAGCGGCATGGAGGTCCCAATGCGCATCCGCAGGGCTGAAACCCTTACGCCTTACGCGGTTATCAGCCGCTACCCGACTTTGTTCGAACCGGTCAATGAGGACCAGTATCGCGAAGCCCTGGAACTGGCAGAAACCGTCCTGCAGTGGGCTGACCAGCACGTGGGCGGGGACTCTTAGCAGCGGCGTCTCCGCGCCGGGAACCTGTCCTCGCTGTTTAAAGCCTCTCTTGCCGCGAACTGGCCTTTTGCCTGTGAACTACCCCTCAGCCTGCAATACGGTCAAATGATTTCTACGCCCCCAGACGAGCGTTTCAACCGCGCCGTGCAGATCGTGCGCCGTCTGCAGGACGAGGGGCACAGGGCACTGCTGGCAGGGGGCTGCGTGCGCGACATGCTGCGCGGGGAGCAGCCGGAGGACTACGACGTCGCCACCAGCGCCCGTCCCGACGAGGTCCAGGCTCTTTTCCCCAAAACTGTCCCGGTTGGAGAACAGTTCGGCGTCTGCAGAGTGGTCCTGGATGGGGTCCAGTACGAGGTGGCCACGTTCCGGACAGAATCGGGCTACTCCGACGGACGCCACCCCGACAGCGTGGCCTTCGCTGGCGCGCGAGAAGACGCCCTCCGGCGCGACTTCACGGTCAACGCCATGTTCTGGGACCCCATCGAAGAAGAGCTTCTGGACTATGTCGGGGGCCGGGAGGACCTGCAGAGAGAGCTCATCCGGGCCGTGGGCAATCCGGAGGAACGATTCCGGGAGGACCACCTGAGGCTCATCCGGGCGGTCCGTTTTGCCGCCCGGCTGGACTTCGAGATCGGGGCCGCCACACGCGAGGCCATCCGCGAGCTGGCCCCCCTGGTCTCACGGGTCAGCGCCGAGCGCCTCCAGCAGGAGCTGCGCGTCATCCTGACCGATCGGGACCCCGCGAGGGCGCTACGGCTGATGTACGACCTGGGGCTGCTGTTCGAGATATTCCCGGAGCTGGAGGACACGCAGGGCTGCGAGCAGCCGGAGAACTACCATCCGGAAGGGGACGTCTTCGTTCACACCATCCTGACCGTGGATAAGTTGTGGCCCCACCCGGACTTCGAACTGGCCATGGCGGCGCTGCTGCACGACGTGGGCAAGCCCCCCGCCAGTCGCAGGGCGGGGCCGAAATGCTTCCCCGATCACTGCCAGATCGGGGAGCGGATGGCGCGGCGCGTCTGCCGGCGCCTGCGACTCAGCAACCAGGAGACGGAGCGCATCTGCTGGCTGGTAGAGCGGCACCTCTATTTCAAAGACGCGCAAAACATGCGCGAGAGCACACTGAAACGCCTTTTCGCGGAGCCCGGTTTCGAGCAGCTCGCCGAACTCCACCGCGCCGATGCCCTGGCGAGCTGGGGAAACCTGGAGGATTACAACTACGTGATGCAGCAGCGGCAGCAGCTATCGCGCCAGGAGGTCGAGCCCCCGCGCCTGATCACCGGACACGACCTGATCGACATGGGCTACGAGCCGGGGCCGCTGTTCGGGGAGGTGCTGGAGCGCGTCCGCGACGCGCAGCTCGAAGGCGAGGTGACCACGGAAGAAGAAGCGCGCGAACTCGCCCGCCGGACCGCGGAGCAATTGAAGGTTGAAGGCGGTACGATTGACGCCGACAACGGTGCGGAGTGAGGTGGCTCTGTGGCTCCTTTTGGCTTTGACACGGCTCCGCGAAGATCTATGCTCAGGATGGTGGTTTAGAGAAAACGGTTATGACGAACGCTACGCTATGCGAAAGGGGATCGGGCTATGCGTGGAGAATCAGGGGCGGAAGGCGACAGTCGGGAAATGTTGCACCGTTTGAAAGAACGTGCGGCCACCGTAATGGCGGAGCCGGCCTGGATTTCGGGGCTCCCGGCGCTTTGTGCCGTTCTGATCGGGCAGGGCATGCTTGGAGCGATCACGTTTGCCTTCGCCTGGTACAGCTACGGCGAGATTGGTGCGGAGGAGGCGGAGCGGATCTTGTCCACCGCGCTCCGAAAACGGGGGTTGTCGGCCTTCCACATCGAGACAGTGCTGCAAGGAACGGGCCTGCCGGACGCCATCGTGACGAAAGCGGCGCTCCGCTTTTACGAAAAGGCCGCTCAACGGGTGATGGCAGACCTTGAAGTGACTGACGCGGAGAAAAAGGCTCTTGACCAGCTTCGGGACCGCCTGGCGCTGTCTCCGCAAAAAGCCCGGCGTGTCCAGCGCAAAGTCAAAGCATCTGCCTACTCCCGGGAACTCGGCCGGCGGCTGCCCGATGGGGAGTTTTCCCGGACGGAGGCGGGCGAGCTGCGCCGAATTCGTTCGGCGCTCGGGCTGGCTACTGCCGATGCCTATGAAGCGACCAGGGGCTAAGTATCGTCGATGCAGGCCGACGCAGCCATCGGCGCTCGCAGCCGGCCGAAGCCAGGATGGGGTTTTCCAGTAGCGCCTTAGGCCGGGCATTTCGTTGCGCCGTGAAGAGGGGCGGGACTTGCCGTTAGAAGCTGTAGCGCAGGCCGACGTAGACGTTGCTGTTGCGGTCGAACTGGCCGAACTGGGTGTGGCGGTCGTCGCCGAGGAAGAGGTTGGCGCCGCCGTCTATCCGCCACCGATCGGTGATGTCGTAGCGGACGTGAGGCCGCAGGTGGGCTTCGTGATCGGACGGACTCCAGAAGGTGAACAGATCGAGCTTCATGTCCTGGTTCATCAGCAGCTTCGTCAGCCGCACCGTGAACAGGTGGCGGTTCTCGCCGGCCGCCGGCATGCCGGGCGGGAGGATGCGGCGGTAGGCGCCGTGGTTCATCATGTGCTCCAGGTAGTACTGGACTCCCAGGGTGAAGTCCCGCATGACCCGCGGAAGATCGCGGCTGTAGCCAAGCAGCAACCGCCACTGGCTGTTCGGCACGAAGGGGTTGTCCCCGCCCCGGTCGTCCCGCGAGCTGTAATAGGAGAACTCGGCGTTGCCGATGCCGCCTGCGAACGGACCCCGCACGCTGACGCCGAGCGCATCGAGCTTCGGAAAGGTAAACCTCCCTGTCGCCGGCTTGATGCCCATGGGGCTTTTCCAGAAACCGCGGTAGCCGTAGGCTGCCAGCTCGTAGCTTCCGACGCTGCGGTAGAGCCGGAGGGCCAGCTCGTCGTCACGGAACCATTCCCCCGGCTCGTCGGTCCGTATCCGCGCGGTCTCGCCCGCCAAGCCGCCCAGCCGGGGATTGTAGTAGCTGAGTCGTTTCCCGCTTACGAAGACATCCGGGTCGAAGTGCGGGGTATAGATCAGGTCCAGGTTGGCCGGGTCGGTGAAAAAGCTGAGCTTGACGGCGTCAGACGGGGCCTTCAGATACTCCACGTCGCGGCCGATGAAGAAAGACTCGTAGTCCTTCGGGAACAGGTCATTCAGAAACACCAGGTCACCGGTCCCCCAGGTGAGTATCTGGCGGCCGACCTTGATGTCCACGAAGTGCAGCGGTGAGAAGGAGACGTTGGCCTCCCGCCAGTCCGCCACGGCCTCCCTCAGCACGGGGTCGTAGAGGAGGTCAAGCTTGAAGCCGAAGTCCACCCCCTGCCAGTAGGGATTCGATTCGAGCTGCACGCGGGTTTCGCCCAGCGTGAAATCGCGCGAATGGAAGGGATCGTCCACGTAGCGCAGGCCCGTCCGGGCCTCCCAGAAGCCGTGCAGCGGTACGGGCAGGCGCTGGAGCTGCCGGTCCAATCGGTCCGAAAACGTCTCCCGCGCCGGAGCCGCGGCGGCCGGTTCTTCTTCCCCGGGCAGGGGTGGCGGTGCCTCCTCCGGCAGCGGCGGGGCAGCACCCGCAGAAGTGTCCTCTTGCCCGGGCAGCGGGGGAGGGGTATTATCCCGGGCCGCGACCGGTTCCAGGGCCACCAGCACAAGAACGGCCAACGTCAGCAACGCGTGTAGCGGTTTCATCTGAGGTACTCGCGCGGGGGTCTGCGCAGATAGCGCTCGACGTCGGTGAATATCTCCTCCGGCAGCTCGATCCCGTACTCGATGCCCGAGTATTCGGCCACGGTATGCGCGGTCTTGGGTCCCTGCTCCCGGAAATCCTCCATCTTTGCCTTCGTGACGGTCCAGTAGTCGTCAATCTTCTTTCGTTCCAGCACGGTGTACTGGCGGTATTTTTCGCCGTTCCGGTCGTAGAACCGGGCCTGGATGGGCAGGAAGGTGGTCCGCTCTATGTACATGTCGTAATAGGCAAACTCCACCAGATCCTTGTTCTTCGGGGTGTTGCGGAGTATGAAGTAGTGTTCGGTGGTGCCGGTCAACTCGTGCTTGTCGTCTTCGATGTTGCGGCCGGAGACGTCCTCGTAGAAGAAGTGCGTTCCCACGAAGCTGGTGCGTTTGTCGGCGGCTGCAATGCGGTTGACCAGATCGAGCCCGGGGCTGTAGAGCCACCGGTCGTCGTCCTTGTCGGTCTGCTTCCAGACCAGGAATACGGTGCCGCGCACATCGGCGGGTCGTTCGAAATAGGCGTAGTACTTCTGGTCCAGTCCCTCTTGCGCGTTGCGCCGGAGCATGATCAGCTCCCGCTCTCCACGCACCCGCCCCCGGGCATCGTAGATGGTCATCTTCACGTTCGCGCGGCCCGTGCCGCCCTGGTAATAGGCAACATGGTTGGACTTCCGGACGATCTCCTCCACCGACGGTATCTGCTCCTCTTCCCCTCCCGCCGCGGCCAGGTGCAGCCCGACGGCAACCAGAAGGGCGACTGCAAACAGAATCGTCAATACGGCTCTGTCACTCCGTTTCATGTCCATCGTCCCCCTTTTCCCGTTGTTCTTCATCAAGCCTCCGGCATGCCCTGCGCCGCGACATGAGGCCACAGACCACGACCAGGAGCGGTATCAGGCCCAGGCCGAGCCACGTCACCAGGTTCCAGTGGATGCCCAGGACAAATCTGGCCAGCAGGCCCACGGTAACCACGGAGATTACAGACATCCCGATGCAGAAGATGCAGTTGCACGTCATGTCAATACGGCGCTCCGGCGCGAACAACCAGTGGCGCACGAGCTTAACCAGCGCCGGCAGGATGAACAATGTCGCCGCCCCCGCCACGGCCAGTATGCTGGCCATCAGGAAGCCGACTGTCTTGTACGGTACCAGCGGGGCCGCAAGCAAGGGCAGAAAGCCCACCGCCACCACGATGGCGTTGCGACTGATGGCCCGGGCCGGCTCACCGAAAACGAGCCGCACCGCCTCTGGCCAGTTCTCCACCTCCCGCATAATGGCCCGTAGTCGGGCCAGGAAGTGTATGGCAAAGTCCACCGCCAGGCCCAGCGTCAGCGAAGAGAGCACGGCCACCGGCATGTCGTAGTCCTTGCCCACCAGCCCGATCACGCCGTAGATGAAGGCGATCGTCAACGTGAGCGGCACCATGGAGAGCAGCCCCCACAGGGGCGAGCGGAACAGGGCGGTCATGAGAACGAATACCACCAGGAAACTCCCCAGAAACGCCATCAACATGCCGCTGACCATCTGCCGCTGCCATTCGACGTTGATGTAGGTCAGGCCGAACCATCGGTGTTCGAGCGGCACGGGGGGAGGGTTCTGCTGGATGAACGCTTTCACCTCCCGGACCACCCGCTCCATGTCGTTGTTGTCGCCGCTCTTGAGCTGCAGCCAGACGTTGCCGTGCTTGTAATCGGGTGTCACGAAATGCCACAGGTCGTCCGGCGTGTGGCTGCCGCCGAACTGGAACAGCGCCTCCGCCACGTCCCTGCGGGAGCGCGGCACGCGGTAGTTCTCCTGGTCCCCGGAAAGTTCTTTGTAGACCTTCTTGACGATGTCCACCACGGAGTTGCTCTTGCCCACCACGGACGGATGTTCGGGATCCCCGGCGACCAACGCCGCCTGAAGCCGTTCGATGTAACGCAGCAGGTCAGGGTCCTTGAACGGCTCGCCCAGGGCCAGTTGCTCCCGCTCCACGGCCGCCGCCGCATCCTCCCACGCGTAGGAAGCCGGCCCTTCCGCCGCCTCTGCCTCCGTCCTCAGTCGCTCAAGAAGGGACGCAAGCAAGGCGTGCGGGCTCCGGGAGGAATCCTCCGCGGTCGCCATCTGCTCCGCCCGGTCGAACACCTCCTTCTGCGGCCGGTCGGGATACTGCTTCGCGAAATCTTCCGCCGCCTCGCCCAGTGCGCGTCGGACGTTCTCGGCCACCCGCTGGGCGCTCAGTTCCTCCTGCAGGGGCTTCAGGCTGAGGTACGCCTGGTAGGTGCCCGCGAAATGGCGGTTCAGCACCCGGTCGGCCACGCGGATGGGATGGTCGGAGACAAACCACTTGGTGGGGTTGTCGTTGACGTCGATCCGGGTGATGCCGTAGACGGCCACCGCCAGGACAATCAGCGCGCCCGTCAGTATCCACTTGCCGCGCCGGTAGGTGACACCGCCGGTCCACCGCAAAAGGCGTGTCAGCGACGTGTCCGGGGCCTCCTCGTCGTGGCTCACGCCGAAGTTCTCCAGCCGGCTCTCCGGAATGAACATCACGAAAGCGGGTATGAACGTGACCGTCAGCACCCAGGCCACCATGATGCCGAACGCGACGAACACGCCGAAGACCTGGACGGGCGGGATGGGCGTGAGCGCCAGGGAGGCGAAACCGGCCGCAGAGGTCAGGGAGGTATAGAGCATGGGCACGAACAGGTCGTCCATTGCCCGCAGGATGGTCGCCCTGCGGTCACGGGTCGCCTGGTAGCGGTCGAAGAACTCCGAAAGCAGGTGCACGGCGTCCAGCACGGCTATGGGCATGATGAAGATGGGGATCATCGAGCTCATGATGTGCACCGTGTAACCCAGCCCGACGAGCAGCCCCATCGTGCAGATCACGCTCACCATGGCCAGGATCATGGGGCTGACGATCAGCACCAGCTTCCGGAAGAAGAAAAACATCAGGATGAAGATCACCAGCATGGCCAGGGGAGCCGAGATGGCCATCTGAACGAACATCTCGTGACCGAAAGTGTCCTCCGCCACGGGCAACCCCGTGATGTGATACTGCGCGGTCCCGCTCAGCCTTGCGATGAACTCCTCCAGGCGCTACGAAACCTGGTAAGAGATGTCCTTGTGGGTGATCGGCAGGTAGATGGCGACCGCCTTGCCGTCCCCGCTGACCACCGTGCCGTTCAGCAACGGGTTGTCCAGGCCGCCTTCCCGGATGGGCGCAGCCTTGTCCCGCGTGTCCGGGAGGGGTTTTTTCAGCAGGTAGGAGAAGTGGACTTTGCCGCCGCGGTGCTCGATGCGGTCCACGGTGGAGGGCGCCAGCAGGTCGATCACCACCACGCCCTTCCGGGCTTCTTGCTCCGTCTGCCCGGCAGCGGAAACCCGTTCATCGGCCGTCTCTTCACCGGTGCCGGGAAGCGGAGGGACGTCGGGCCCGACGCCCGCTTCGCCCCCGCCCGGCAGCGGGGGCGGTCCTTCTCCTGACATCCCGCCACCCGGAGGGGCTGGTGGGGGAGCATCTGCGCCGGAAGGCGGAGGCGGCGCCGGCTCCCGCTCCCCTGCGGGCGGTTCCTTCTCTTCCTCCTCGGGTCTCTCGATCAGCCCGGCGTCTGCAAGGACCTTGTCCATGTCAATCTGGCCGGGCTCCAGGCCCTCACCCCGAAGCTGTTTGGCGTAGTTGGTGAGCGCGTATATGCGCTTGAGGGATTGTGGGTTGAACACCCCGTCCGGATCCTCTTCGTTCACCACGCCGACCACGATCATGTCGTGCACGGCGAACTTCTCTTTCAGCTCATCGTGGCGCTGCCGCGCGGGGTCCTCGACGGACAGCATGTTCTCCGGGTCGGTGTCGATCTTCACGCCCCGGCTTGCCCCGGCCGCCGCCAGCACCGCGGCCAGCAGCACCATCAGGAGGGTCACCACCACAGGATGCCGGACAGAGAATCTGACCATCTACACAACCCCCATGTGCGTGAAAGACAGGTGGGTCCTTCCGAATGCCCCGCTGTGCATTTTATTCTTTCCGCTCACACCGCCTTCGTCAACCAGCGGGTTGGGCCTTTTAGAGGCTGCAAAGATCGCTGTTGCGGCAGGTTTCGCAGGCGGGCGAGGCCGGGGAGTCCGGCGCCACCCGTGCGCTGAATTTGCTGAACTCCTTCTCGGTCTCCCGGCCGCCACAGCTCTCGCAGGCGTGCTTGCCCTTCGCGTCGGCGGCTTCCAGGTATTCGGTCACGTGTCCGCAGTCCGTGCATCGGTATTCGAAGATCGGCATGTTGTGCTCCTTCACTCAGGTTTCATGGAAGCGCGATACTCTTCGATCCATTCCTCGCAGCTCTTTCCCTCCTGCATGGCCCGGTCGCTGAATGCGCGGAACTGCTCCATCCACTCCTCGTCCAGCTTCGGGTGGCGCTGCACGAAGGTGAGAAAGCACACGATGCGCGCCAGCACTTCGCGGTCCAGCGCGTCCTCCAGCGCGCAGGCATTGCGGTCGGCCAGTTCCCTCTCCACGTTCAGGATACGGCAGAGGAAGTCGGCCAACACGCCCTGACGCTCCTCCAGGCACCGGGCCAGCGAACGGCCCCTGTCCGTGAGCTTCACGGGCTCGTACGGGGCGTAATCCACCAGCCCCATGTCGCCCAACCGGTGCAAGGTCCCTGTGACAGTGGACTTGTGGACGTCCAGCATCCGGGCAATATCGCGGACTCGTGCGACACCCTTGTCGCGCTGCAGGCAGTAGATCGCCTGCAGGTAACCCTTCAGCGCAGATGTGAGTTGTTTGTCCACCGCTCGCCGTTGTTTTATTGCTACAACAAAGTATTGTACGCCAAACATCGCCCGGAGTCAAAGTCTCCGAGGAAATCTCTCGCAGAATTCACGGGCTCCCCCACTGCCCCCGAGGGTCGGACCGGGGAAGGTTCACTCACCGATCACCTTCACCAGCACGCGCTTTGGCCGCATGCCGTCGAACTCGCCGTAGAATATCTGCTCCCAGGGCCCGAAGTCGAGTTCACCGTCGGTGATGGCCACCATAACCTCCCGCCCCATGACGGAGCGCTTCAGGTGGGCGTCGGCGTTGTCCTCCCCCACGTTATGCGCGTACTGCGAGTGCGGCTTCTCCGGCGCCAGCCCTTCCAGCCACCCCTCCATGTCCCGGTGGAGGCCGCGCTCGTCGTCGTTGATGAAGACGCTCGCGGTGATGTGCATGGCATTGACCAGCACCAGCCCCTCGCGGACGCCGCTCGCCCGCACGCATTCGCGTACCTGTGGCGTGATGTTGATGAACGCCCGGCGCGTATCGGTCTCGAACCATAGCTCTTTCCTGTACGACTTCATCGCCGCCTCCCTTCGGTCGTGTCCTCTGGATTGGTTCGCGTGCATGCATATAGTACGTAACAACCGCTTGGTCGCGCAAGTCCAGGACACGGCAGGAGGGGTCGGCAGTGCACAGGTTGCGCAGATTCCTCAACGGGTCGAACGGGCTCAGGTGGGAGTGCCTGAGCAACACGTGATCGGCGCGACGTGCGCGGTTGGTGTGTGGCGCAGCCGCCCTCGGCTGCGGTTGTTGCGATTGACCGATTGGGCCGGACGCGTTAGGATTCCGGCAGGTCTTTACAGCCAACTGCGGGAAGGGAGTAATTCTGTGACACACCTTCATGGCCGGTCGGCTCTTGCCTTCTGCGTTGTTCTTTGCTTCGCATTTGCTGCCGTCTCTGCGGATGAGGTTTCAGTCTCCGTCCGGCCCTGGGGCGAGCAGGGGACGTGGGCCTTCACTCCGGGGGACCGGCTGGAGGGCGGGGCCCTGGACCTGCGTTCGCTGAACGAGGAGACGGCGGGACAGAGCGGGTTCGTCCGCCTGAGCGAGGACGGGGACGGCTTCGTGCGGGGCGACGGCCGACCCGTCCGCTTCTGGGGCGTCGCGGCACACGTGGGGGAAAAGGTCAGCGACGAGGACCTTGTCCGTCACGCCCGTTTCCTGGCGCGCATGGGCGTCAACATGGTGCGCGTCGGCGGGGCCAGCAGCGGCCTGATACCCCAGGAGAAGGGCGCGAAGATCACCGATGTCAACGAGCAGTTCCTGGAGGATGTGTGGCGCACCGTGGCGGCCATGAAAAAGAAGGGCATCTACACCCGCGTCTCCCCGTTCTGGGACCACGGTTCGGTGAAGTACATCAACGAGGAGTGGGGCATCGAAGGCTATTCGAGCGGGGACCGGGTGAACGGCCTGCTGTTCTTCGAGTCCACCCTTCAGAAGGGCTACAGGGCCTGGATGAAGCGGCTTTTGACCGACGTCAATCCCTACACGGGCATCCCGCTCAAGGACGACCCCGCCCTGGCCATCGTCCAGATAGTCAGCGAGGACAGCCTGCTGTTCTGGTGGTTCAACAGCCTCAAGGGCGGCCCGCTGCGGGAACTGCAGAAGCGTTTCGCCCGGTTTGCGCAAGAGCGCTACGGCTCGCTGAAGGCAGCTCTGGGGGCCTGGGACGGCGCGCAGGTCAAGGCCGATGCGCCCGAAGAAGGCCGGCTGGGACTTTTCCCGCTCCACAAGCTGACCCAATGGCCGCCGGGGGAGAACCGACGGCGTCTGCGGGACCAGGCCGAGTTCCTGGCCCGGCTGGAGCGGGATTCCTACGCCGACATGAAGAGTTACCTCCGGGAAGACCTGGGGGCGCGGCAGCTCATCGGCCCCAGCAACATGGGCTCCGCCAGCGAGGTACGCCTGGACGACCTGCAAAGCTGGGCGTGGAGCGCGGGAGACGTCATCGAACTGAACGACTTCTTCGCGACCGATCCCAGGGGCCCCCAGTCCTTCTGGCGTATTCAGGCCGGTCACACCTTCATCCCCCGGTCCGCCACGCTGCGGCCGGAGCTGCCGCCCGCCAGGAAACAGGTGGCGGGCCGGCCCTTCATCGTCTCCAGCACCAACTGGGTGCCGCCGAATCCCTACTCGATCGAGGGACCCGTCATAACCGCCGCCTATGCCGCCATGAACGGCTTGGACGGCATCCTCTGGTTCGCGGCGCAGGACGCCACCTACGACACCGACCCGTACTTCTCCTGGTGGACGGTCAAGGGCAGCCATCCCATGCCCCGCTGGAGCATCTCCGAGCCCGGTTTCACGTCCCAGTTCCCGGCAGCGGCTCTGGTTTTCCGCCGGGGTTTGGTGGGGGCCGCGCAGACGGTCATTCACGAGGAGCGTTCGCTGGAAGAAATATTCGACCGGCGCGCCCCGCTTATGGTCGAATCGCCGGACTACCGACCCGCCGAGCACCTGGAAGAGGTTCCCCCGGCCAGGAGGGGATTGATGGGGAAGGCCCTCCCGGAGGCGTTTCTGGCCGGCCGGGTCGAGGTGGTTTATGACGGCGACCCCGGCGAGAGCCGGACGGCCGACCTGTCGCGCTGCATTGATCGGGGAACCGGCCAGGTGCGCACAACGCACGGCCAGCTCGCGCTCAACCATAAGAAGGGCCTGCTGCGCATCGACGCCCCCTCGGCGCAGGGCGTGGTCGGTTTCCTGGCCGGCGCGGGCGGGAGTTTTGATCTCTCCGACGTGCGCATCGAGGCGCAGAACGAATACGGCTCGATACTCGCGGTTTCCCTGGACGAGAGGCCGCTGGCCCGTTCCCGCCGCGTGCTGGTGCAGGTCGGCACGATGGTGCGCCCCACGGACTGGCAGACCCGTCCCACCACCGTTCAGCGCAAGGGACGCAGCTACGAGGGCGTCGAGATCGTGTCCACGGGGGAGATGCCTTGGCGCGTCGTGAACGTCGAGGCCGAAATGGCGCTCTCCAACCCCGCCCTGACCACAGCGACCCGGCTGGACGAGATGGGCTTCGCTGCCGGGAAGGTCCCCGTCCGCGCGACGGATGCCGGGGTGCGCGTGAAGCTGCCCTCCAAGACACTTTACCTGGTCCTGACGGCCGAATAGCGGTCTGCTGTGGGCCTTTTGAGACACCACCGAGCGGTGCGGCACGGACGGCTCACCCACCCACTTCAGGGGAGTTCCGGGCTATCGCCGGAGGCAAGGGCATATGGTAACCATACGCATTGCCGGCCCCGATGACGCCGACGCTGTCTGGGACTTGCTGCAGCAGGTCTTCCAGGAGGGCGATTCCTTTCCTTCCGACAGCGACACGCCGCGGGAGAAAGCGTTGGCCCATTGGTTCGCACCCCACGTCAGTGCCTACGTGGCCTGCGCGGAGGACGAGCCGGTGGGCGCCTATTACCTGAAGCCCAACAAGCCCGACCGCGGCGCCCACGTGGCCAACTGCGGCTACGCGGTCCGGCGGAGCCACAGAGGCAGGGGCATCGGCACGGCCATGGTCCGCCATTCGCTGCAGCAGGCGCGGGAGCAAGGATACCTGGCCATGCAGTTTAACCTGGTGGTGAGCACCAACCAGGCGGCCATCCACGTCTATCGCAAGCTGGGCTTCGAGGTTGTCGGCAGGCTGCCGAAGGCCTTCCGCCACAAGGAGCGGGGCCTCGTTGATGCCTTCGTAATGTACCGGATGCTGTAAGGGCAGCACCGGTTCGGCCTGCGGTCGGTGTTTGAGAAATCCCCGACCTGCCGCTACCATATAAGCACCCGCTTAAGGAGTTTCCTGCATGTTTGATGCCGACGAAGTCTCGCGCATGTTCAAGGCCCTCTCGTCCCAGACGCGCGTGCGCATCCTGCAGTTGCTCAAGCAGCGGGCCCTGTGCGTGGGGGCGCTGGCCGCGCGGCTGGACATCACCTCTGCCGC
>CAZNGS010000033.1:0-46642 GCA_964572825.1 uncultured candidatus Brocadiaceae bacterium | reverse complement strand
CGTACGTCCGGTGGTGTGACAGGGAAAGCCCGCGAGGGCATACCTATGTCAATTTTGTTCCAGACAACGAAGTTCCGATCGGCGCTCCGCGCTCTGCGATCCTGGCATGGGGCGATCAGGGATCGCCACACCATTCCCGGTTAGGTGCGTTCCCCCCTCTTGTGTCGAACCCCTGGCAAACGGCGGATTCTGCTCTCGCCACCGGGGTCGGCGAGGATGTGGGTTTTGCCGGCCCGCTCGAAGCTGGTAGAATAGTAACTGGGAAGTCTGAACGAACAACTGGACTCTGCCTGAGAAACCGGTCATGCGAGCGAAGGGGGTAAACCGGCGCTTTCCAGGCAGGGGCGGCTCATAACCAGCAGACGGCATTCATAGACCTCCTCTGGTGGCCCCCCGCGTTGAGCGGGGCGATGCGTACTGCCGGGCGGGCGGCACGCCGGGGAAAGGAGCAGGGACACGTGTCCGCAAGAAGCAAGGTCGGTGCCTTCCTGATCGGACTCCTCGTGCTGGGGGCCGTACTGCTGCTGGTGTGGCCGTCGAGCCGCGCCAAAGCCGGGAGCCTGATGCTCTACTGCGGCGCCGGCATCCGACCCGGCGTTAAGCCCGTGATCGACGCCTTTGAACGGGAACGCGGCATCGAGGTGGAGGTCAACTACGCCGGCAGCGGCACGCTGCTGGGCCAGATATCATCCCACCAGAGCGGCGACCTCTACATGCCCGGCGCGGAGCACTACGTGGACCTGGCCATCGAAAAGGGCCTGGCCGATGTGCAGACGAAGAAGACCGTCAGCTACTTCGTGCCCGTTGTCTTCGTGCAGAAGGGAAACCCGAAAGGAATCAAATCTCTGCAGGACCTCTCCCGGAAAGGCCTGAGGCTGGGCCTGGGTGATCCGCGGGCTTGCGCGGTGGGCAAGCGGACCCTGCGGATACTGCAGAAAAACCACATCCCGTACGCCGACGTAGAGCCCAACGTGGTGTATCAGAGCGGCACGGTCAACGAGCTGGGTGTGGCGGTGAAGATGGGCTCGGTGGACGCGGTCATCATGTGGGACGCCAATGCGCGGAATTTCCTGGAGTACGGGGACATAGTCCCCATACCACCCGAGCGCAACATACCCTCCACCATCCCCATCGTCCGGTTGAGTTTTTCGCGGCATCCGGAGCGGGCGGCCGAGTTCATCGAGTTCGTCACCTCCGAGCGGGCGCGCGCCATCTTCGGGGAGCAGGGATACACGGTGTCCCTGGATGAAGCCCAGAGCCCCGGAACGAGTGATTGAGAGCGTAGCCAGGGATTACGGGAGCGAGTGAATGAGAAAACACGTTCCATGGCTGGTGCCGCTGGTGATTGTGGTCGTTGCTGTCGCGGTTTTCGTCGGTATCGTCGCCCGGCAGGAGCGATCCGACGTCTTTGTTCTTTGCGGAGGGTCTTTCCGACAGCCCCTTGATGAGGCGGTTGAGATGTACAGGCAGGTCTCCGAGGATGTCGTGACCGCCACCTATGGTGGATCCGCGGTCCTGTGCGCGCAACTGGAGAACACCGGACGCGGCGACATCCTGATCTGCCACGACCCCTACATGCCCTGGGCGGAGGAGAAGGGCCTGGTCGATCGCTGGGCCACGGTGGCGTACGCGGACCTGGTGATCGTGGTCCCCAGGGAGAACCCTAACGACATCCAGTCCCTGCGCGACCTGACAAGGCCCGGCCTGCGCGTCGGCGTGGGCGACCCCAAATACAGCACCTCGGGAGTGATCGTGAAGAACCTGCTGGACAATGCCCCTTACGGCGACGATATCCGCGCGAACGTGGCCAAGACCGGGCACGGGCACCAGCAGCGCTGCACCGAGGTGCAGATGGGCTCCCTGGACGCCGGTATCGTCTGGAACGGCGCCGCCCACCTGTTCCGGGACAAGCTGAAGGCCATACCCATCCCGCGGGAGAACATAGACGCCGTCACGTCGGCGACATTCGGCAAGACCGACCTGTCGAACATCCAGGTGACCGTGGGGGTCACGAAGGTGGGGGCGGACAACGCCAGCGCCCGGCAGTTCTACGAGTTCCTTGTGGAGAACAAGGAAATCTTCGCAAGACACGGCTTCAGGCCGGCGGGACAGGACCTGTGAAGCACGGCGCATCCCTTTACGGCAGGACGTTCGACTGGCTGATGGCGGTGCCCCTGGGAGGGTACCTGCTGCTGATCGCCGTTTTCGTGGGATGCATATTCTCGTCCTTCAGCCGGGAAGCGGTCCGGACCGCCTTCGCCGACCGGGCGCTGCTGCATGCCATCAAGCTGTCCGTGGTGACCTCGGTGACCAGCACCGCCCTGTCCGTCGCGGTGGCGGTGCCCTCCGGCTACGTGCTGTCCCGGCACCGGTTCCCGGGGCATTTTTTCCTGGACACGCTGCTGGACCTGCCCATCGTGCTGCCGCCCCTGGTGATGGGGCTTGCCGTTCTGATCTTCTTCAACACCGGTGTGGGCCGCTGGCTGGACCGGGGACTGGTCGAGGAGGGGCTGTTCGTGTATCAGCCGCTGGGCATCGTGCTGGTTCAGTTTGCCGTGGGCTGCGCCTTCGCCGTGCGGGCCATAAAGGCGGGGTTCGACAGCCTGGACCCGCGCTACGAAGAGGTGGCCATGACGCTGGGCGCGGGGCGGGTGCAGACGTTTCGCAAGGTGGTGCTGCCCAACATCGTGCCCAGCCTCATCGCGGGGGTTGTCATAAGCTGGGCCCGTATATTCGGCCTGTTCGGCCCCATCATCCTGGTCGCAGGCACGATGCGCTATAAGACCGAGATCATGCCCACCACCATATTCCTGGAAACCAGCATCGGCAGGATCGAGGTTGCCCTGGTGGTGGGCGCCGTGATGGTTATCCTCTCCACCACCACCCTGGTGGTGTTTAAGAAACTGGGAGGGAAGGGATACCTGTGGTAGAAAGAAGCGGAATAGAGCTGGAGGAGGTATCCTTTCGGATCGGCGATTTCGCCCTGCGGCGGTTTTCCCTCTCGGTCCCGCAGGGGGAGTACTTCGTGCTGACCGGCCCGAACGGAGCCGGAAAGACCGTGCTGCTGAAGCTGATCGCCGGCCTGTACGTGCCCCAGGAAGGATGCATCCGGATCGAGGGGAAGCGCCTGGACGGCGTGCCCCCCTGGAAGCGAAACATCGGCTACGTGCCCCAGGACGGGGTGCTGTTCCCGCGCCGGAACGTCAGACAGAATATCCGCTTCGGCCTGGAGGTGAGGCCCCACGGCCGGAACGGGATGGACGACGCCGTCGCCGAAATGGCGGAAGTCCTGGGCATTGAATACCTGCTGGACCGAATGCCGGCCGGCCTGAGCGGGGGCGAGCGGCAAAAAGTCAGCCTGGCACGCGCCCTCATATTCCGCCCGGCCGTGCTTCTGCTGGACGAGCCCGTCAGCGCCATCGACGAGGATACCCGCGACGCGCTCTGTCGGCAGTTGCGCCAGGTGCAGCGAAAGTTCAACGTCACGACAATTCATGTCTCCCACAACCGGAGGGAAACCGGCCTCGTGGCCGATCGGGTGGGGGTGATCGACGGCGGCGTGCTGCAGGGGATAGAGCAACCTGCCGGCGCCGCTGATTGACGGCGCGTGCTCTAAGGTGGACAATGGATAGTATGAAGATGAAAAAGACGGTCTTGGTGCTATGCTTTTTGTTGGCGCTCGTCGGGGCCCGGCCTGCGGCTGGGTGCTCCATACCCGTGTTCGAGTACGCCCTGCAGTTCTGGATGCCGGCCGATTACGAGGTCTTTGTTTTCCACGAAGATCCCCTTTCCCAGCAGCAGCAAGCCCTGGTTTCGGAGCTCCAGGAACTGGCCGACTACCGCAAGGCCGAACGGCTGAACGCCAGAGTGACCCGGGCGGACGTCACCGGAGAACTCGCCGAGGAGGTGCAGAAGCTGTGGGAGCAGCAGTCGCCCACCGCAACCCCGTGGCTGGTGGTCTGCCTGCCCGGGATGGGGATGGAGCTGTTTCCGGTCTGGTCGGGCGAACTGGTGCGGGAGAACGTGAAAATGCTTGCCGGTTCGCCGCTGCGAAGCCGGTTAGCGGAGCAGATTCTGAGTGGAACGTCCATCGTCTGGGTGCTGATGGAGAGCGGCCAGCAACAGAACGATGACCGCGCCGCCGAACTCATCCAGGAAGCCCTGCCCCGGCTGGAGAAGGAGCTGGTCCTGCCCATTGCCTACGATTACGGCTACTACGGGGAGGAACAGGATGCGGAATCGGCGCCGCCGGAGGAGCACCCGGAACTGTCCTTCATTCGTCTCCAGGCGGATAGTGAGCAGGAGGAGATGATCCACAGCATCCTTTCGGCAACGCTGCCGCAAGAGCGGTGGAACCCATCGGAGGCGCCGCTGGCTTTCCCCGTATTCGGTCGGGGGCGCGTGCTGGATGTGCTGGCGGGCGAAGAGATCAACGCCAGGAACGTCGAGGACCTCTGCCGGTTCCTCACCGGCGCGTGCCAGTGCACCATCAAGGCGCAGAATCCGGGCCTGGACCTGATGATGGCCGCCAACTGGGAGGACTGGCAGATGGAGAGCACGCCTGAGGCGGCCCCGGCCACGCAACTGGAAAACGTCGAATTGACGGGCCTCTTCACCGAGAGCGAGGAGCGCGAGGAGGCCGTCGAGGATGCCGGCGCCCCGGAGGAGGTCCCCCCGGCAGCCGACCCCCTGGCAGAGGAGGACCCCGTCGCCGGGCAGGAGACTGCGGCGCCCGCCAACGCGGGCGGCAACTGGCTGACCAGGAGCATCATCCTGAGTGTGCTGGCAGTGGCCGCCTGCGCCGTGGCCGGCACGCTCATCCTGCGCAGGAAACACGGGTCCGCCTGAAACGTCGAACTTCCCCGCGACCCAATCAGATCACGCATGAAACTCCTGACCATCGCCGGCAAAGAGATCGTGCACCGCCGCCTGAACTTCGCGCTCGGCCTGCTCTCCGTGGCGGCCGCCGTGGCCTGCCTGGTCGGGTCGATGGAGTTGCTGCGCATGCACGACCGGCGCACCGAACGGATACTGGCCGACAGACAGGCGGCTGTCGAGCAGAAAATGGCCGAGATGGCCGCCGACGTGCACGGGGCGGTCGAGAAGCTCGGCTTCAACGTCGTCATCATACCGGCCGACCAGAATCTGGGGGACTTCTACCGGGACGACTACGCCTCCGAGCATATGCCGCAGGAATACGTTGACCGTCTTGCGGACAGCGACCTGATGACCGTCGAGTACCTCATCCCCCGGTTGCGCACGAAGCTGAAGTGGCAGGACACGGGCTGGACGGTCATCGTGGTGGGCACGGGCGGTGTGGTGAGCGGCCCCGGACCGGAGGTCGGCGACCAGTTCGTGCTCTCGGTGCCGCCCGGAGAGGTGGTGGTGGGCCACGAGATAGCGCGGGGCCTGGAACTGGAGGCCGGGCAGACCATAGACCTGAAAGGCCGGGAGTTCCGCATCGCCCGGGTGCGCCCCGAGCAGGGCTCGAAGGACGACATCACGCTTTTCCTGAACCTGGCGGATGCGCAGGAGCTTCTGGATAAGGCGGGGAAGATCAACGAAATACTCGGCGTGCAGGCCCGCGCGGCGCTCGGCAAGCTCGCAAAGGTCCGGGAGGAGATAGCCGCCGTGCTGCCCGACACGCGCGTGATCGAGAGGGGCAGCGAGGTGCTGGCCCGCGCGCAGGCGGTCAACAGCATAAGGGAGAAGCACCAGCGCGCCATCGCCCGCACGCGTCAGGAGCGGGCCGACCTGAAGGCCAGGCGTAAAACGAGCGCCGTCGTGCTGGTGGGCGTGGTGTTCATTGCCGCATTGGCCTGCGTGAGCCTGCTCTCCCTGCGGAACGTGTGGAACCGCAGGCTGGAGATCGGCACCTTCCGCGCCATCGGCGTGGGTTCAGGTCAGGTATTTGCCCTGCTGTTCTTCCGGCCCGTGCTGATGGGAATCTGTGGAGGCGTTATCGGCTTTCTCGCCGGAAAGGTATTCGCCACCGTTATGGAGGCGCTGCGGCCCGGCACGCTCTCGACCGCCGTGGATGGTTCGGACGTCCTCTCGCTGGCCGTTGCCCTGGCCACGGCAGTGGGCGTCGCCGCCCTGGCCGGGCTCTGGCCCGTGGCACGGGCGTTGCGCATGGACCCCGCCGTGGTGCTGCGCAGCGAGTGAACCGACGGCACAAAGCCTGACGGAGGAAAAGAATGAAAATCCGGACACTCATCATAAAAGAGATACTCCACCGTAAGCTCAGGCTGGTGGCCGGCATTGTGGCCGTGGCCATCGCCGTGGGTGTGCTGGCGGGCGCGGTCGTCCTGCTGCGGGCCCACGACGCGCACACCGAGCGCATCCTGCAGCAGGCGCGGCAGGAGGCCGAGGCGGAGCTGAAGGAACTGGAGGACCAGATGCGCCGCGCCATGCTGAAGCTGGGCTTTAACCTGCTTATCCTTCCCGAGGAGCAGGAACTGAGGGACTGGTATTCAGAGGACTACGCCACCGAATACATGCCCGAGGACTACGTCCATAAGCTTGCCCAATCGGGTATCATCCTGGTCCGCCACTTTTTCCCCATCCTGCAGCAGAAGGTCTTCTGGCCGGAGAAGAAGCGCACCATCATCCTGGTGGGCACCCGCGGCGAGGTGCCCAACCCCTACAAGCGCTACCGCGCCCCCATGGTCCAGCCCGTGCCCGAGGGCACCATCGTGCTGGGCCACGAGCTGCACACCAGTGCGGGCATCAGCGAGGGTGAAACCGTACAGCTGATGGGCCGGCAGTTCACCGTCCACAAGTGCTACGACGAACGCGGCAGCAAAGACGACATCACCGCGTGGATCAGCCTGGAGGAAGCCCAGGACATGCTGGACAAACAGGGCAAGATCAACGCCTTACTGGCCCTGGAGTGCCTCTGCCCGGGCATCGTGGACCCGGCGCAGCTCCGGCAGAAGCTGGCGGAGATCCTGCCGGGCACCCGCGTCATCGAGAAGGGCACCCGCAAGCTCGCGCGCGAGGAGGCACGACTGAAGCTGAAGGAAAACGTCAAAGCCAGGCTCGAACAGGAGGAGCAACACCGCCGGGAACTGCGCGCCGAACGTGAGCGCGCGGCCGCCCTGCTGGTGCCGCTGGTGATGGTGCTCTGCGCGGCCTGGATCGGTCTGCTGATGTTCTTCAGCGTGCGCGACCGCCGGCCCGAGATCGGCATCATGCGCGCTATGGGCTACCGTTCTCGGCATATCCTGACACTGTTCGTGTCGAAGACGCTCATCTTCGGCGTCGTCGGCGGCGCCGTTGGTCTGGCGCTGGGCGCGCTGGGGGGAAGCTGGCTGGCCGGCCTGCTGGAATCAGCCGCGCAGCCGGCTGCCGGGTCTACGGCCTCGCCCTGGAGCCTGCTGGGCCCCGGCCTGGCGGCGGGCCTTCTGCTGGCCGCCTGTGCCCTGTCCGTCGTGGCGGGATGGATGCCCGCTCTGAGCGCGTGCTACCAGGACCCGGCTTCGATTCTCAGAAGGGAGTAGTGGAGCGTGATACAGGCGGAGAGTTTGACGAAAGATTTCACCGGTCCCGACGGTGCCGTGCGCGCCCTGGATGGTGTCTCATTCCGCGTCAGGAGCGGCGAGTTCTTCGCCGTGCAGGGACCCAGTGGCTGCGGGAAGACGACCCTGCTGCTCACCGTGGGCGCCATGCTCCGGCCCAGCGCGGGGAGGGTCCTGGTGGACGGCACCGATCCGTATTCCCTCTCCCCCGCCGGGCGAAACGCCTTCCGCGCCGGCAACATCGGGTTCGTCTTCCAGGAGTTCCACCTCATCCCCTACCTGACGGTCCTGGAGAACGTCCTGGCGGCCAGCCTGGCCAGCCCCCGATCGGACGCCGGCGAGCGGGCCCGAGAGCTCGTGGCGCGGTTCAACCTGCAGAAGCGCATCGACCACACCCCCGCCCAGCTCAGCACCGGCGAGTGCCAGCGCACGGCCATGGCCCGCGCCATGCTCAACGAGCCCAAGCTGCTGCTGGCCGACGAGCCCACGGGGAACCTGGACAGTGACAACGCGGAGACGGTCCTGAGGGGGCTGCGCGAGTTCGCCGAGGAGGGCGGCGGGGTCCTGCTGGTGACCCACGACAGGGAGGCGGCCGCTCACGCGGACCGCGTCCTCCACATGCGGGACGGAAAGCTGGAAGAGTAGGCCCCCGCCCCTCAGTCCGTCCCCTCCCCTTCGGCGTCCAGGACCACCCGCACGTGCCGGCACAGCTCGCGGGCGTCGAACGGCTTCATGATGAAGGCCGTATCCAGTTCGTCCACGCCCCGTTGCATCACGGTGCTGCTGGCGTAGCCGGACATGTAGAGGACCTTCAGCGAAGGGTTGCGGGCACTGAGGGACTCGTAGAGCTGGTCGCCGTTCTCGCCGGGCATGATCACGTCCGTCAGCAGCAGGTCTATCTCCTGGGAGTGTTCGCTGAATACCCCTCGGGCTTCCGCCGGGTCGCTCGCCACCAGCACCGAGTAGCCCTGTCGCTCCAGCACACGTCGGGCCAGCGAACGCACGGCGTCCTCATCCTCCACCACCAGCACCGTCTCGGTGCCGCGCGGTATCTCCCTGTCGGCCGGTTCGGGCTCCTGCTCCGGCGCCTCCTGCTCCAGCCTGGGCAGGTACACCTTGAACGTGGTGCCCTCGCCCGGCTGGCTGTAGACCGAGATGGCGCCTCCGTGCTGGCTGACTATGCCGTACACGGTGGCCAGGCCCAGGCCGGTTCCCCTGCCGGGTTCCTTGGTGGTGAAGAAGGGCTCGAACAGATGCTCCAGGGTCTTCTCGTCCATGCCGATGCCCGTATCGGTCACGGACAGCCGGACGTAGGGGCCTTCCTCCAGCTCCAGATGCCTGTCCGCGAACTCCTCGTCCAGCTCCATTCTTTCAGTCTCGATGATCAGCCTGCCGCCCGCCGGCATGGCATCCCGCGCGTTGACCGCCAGGTTCATCAGCACCTCCTGGATCTGCGCGGGATCGCCCCGGACCCTGGCGGGTCCCCCCTCTGAATGGAAACTCAACTCAACGTCCTCGCCGATGAGCCGTTGCAGCATGTTGAGTATTTGCTCGACCTGTTCGTCCAGGTCGAGCACGACGGGCCGCATCAACCTCTGGCGGCTGAAGGACAGCAACTGCTCGGTCAGCGCCGCCCCTCTCTCTCCCAGTTGCTCGATCTCTGCCAGGTCCCGCTCCAGGTCGGAGCCCTCCTGGACCCGGTCCCGCAGGAGCTGCGCGTAACCGATCACGCCGGTCAACAGATTGTTGAAGTCGTGCGCCACGCCGCCCGCGAGCTGCCCCAGGGACTGCAGCCTGGCCGCACGGTGCAACTGTTCCTCCAGGGCCAGCGTCTCCGTTATGCTTTCGGCCATCACGATGGCCCCCTGCACGTGGTTCCCGGCGCCCTGCACCGGCGAGGAGACCACCCGGTATGTCGCCCGCTCCCCGTCCCGCTGGAAACTGATGACTGATTCGTGGACGCCGCCGTCCCGCAGCGTCTTCACCGCCGGGCAGTCCGGGCACGGCTCGTCGGAGTCCCCTCCCATCAGGTTCCGGCTGCAGACGGCCCCCGGCCCCACCCGCGCCTCGGGAAACCACTCCCGCATCTGGCGGTTCAACTCCAGGATGTCCATGTCAGGGCCAATCAGCGCGATGCCGATTCCTATGTTCTCGACGATGCTGCGGAACTTCTCCTGGGACTCGCGCAGCGCTCGTTCGGCCTTTCTCCTTTCCGTTATCTCCCTGACCAGACCCCCGACGCCGACCTCGCCTTCACCCAGCGGCACGGGGAACTTGTAAGTCTCGAACACGCGCTCTCCATCCGCCTCCTCCGTGGAGATGACGGTGCCCTTTTCCAGGACCTGCACATCCGTAGCGCGACAGCTCTCGGCCAGGCTCTTCGGCAGAAGCTCGAAGTCTGTCTTGCCCCGGACCTGTTCCTGAGTCCGGCCCAGGAATTCGAGGTATGCCCTGTTGGCGAACAGGTGGCGGAAGTGCTGGTCTTTGATGAAGGCGAAATCGGTGGTGGAGTTGATGAAGGAGCGGAATCGTCTCTCGCTCTCCTTAAGCCGCCTGGTCTGTTCCTCCAGGGCCTTCTCGGCCTCTCGGAGGTCCGATATGTCCTGGATCGTGCTGCGCATGCCGCAGATCTCTTCGTTCTGCTGCAGGATGCGATCCTCCACCAGCACCGGTATGGTTCGGCCGTCCTTACACCGGTAAGTTCGCTCGAAGGGTGGCCCGGCGGTGGCCGCCTCGCGCAGCTTGGCCTCCACGGCCTGGCGGGTCTCCTGCTCTTGCTCGACGAACTCCCAGACCGGTCGGCCGAGCATCTCCTTCGCCTCGTAGCCCAGCATCTCCAGCTCGGTCCTGTTGACGCGGACAATCCGGCCGTCGGTGTCGATCTCGTGGTACCCCACCGGGGCGTTGTCGAACAGTTCGCGGAAGCGTTCCTCGCTTTCGTGCAGGGCCTTCCTCTCGGATTCCCGCTCGGTCACGTCCACGTACAGGCCCAGCACGCCGATGGTCTCGCCCGCCCCGTCGATGACCGGGGCCTTCGCCACCTCCACCGTCCGGTGGGAGCCGGCCACCGTGTGATCTTCGATCAGGGTCTCCGTGCGACCGCTTTCCATAATGCGCAGGTCGTCCGCGCGGTACTTTTCTGCCAGTTCTCGCGGAAACAGGTCAGAATCGGTCTTGCCCACGATCTCTTCCGGAGCCAGGCCGAATTCCGCCGCGAAACGCTCGTTGACCGAAACGAAGGCCCCCTCGGTGTCCTTGAAGAACACGCGCTGCGGCAGGCTGCCCAGCAGCAGGCGGTTGCGCTGCTCCGACTCCTCCAGAAGGCGCCGGCTGTGGCGAACGTGCATCGCCATCCACAGGGCGAAGGCCACGATGCCGCTCACCAGCGCCAAGAGCGTCACGTCGATGGCCAGTCGCCACCCGTCTGGCCCTGCCAGCCGGCCGGACATGGCGTCCGCCCCAAGCAGCAGGACAAAGACGGCTGCCGGCAGGACCCACACCACCCATCGCAGGGAAACCGCTGCTCGCCGCGTTATCGGTTCAGCCATGTCTTTCCCCCGATCTGGATATGGGGGCCAAACCAAACTGCGACCGCCGGGCCGGCGGGACTTCCTGGCGCCGCCGTGAGCATCGCTCCAGGTGCAGATCAACTCCCGGCGGACGGACCTCCTCCCCCCGGGGCTGTCGCCCGAATCACGATGCCCACTGTACCACAGCCGTTCAATACGTCTCAACAGGCGTCCCGGCCCTCCCCGCAGCGCGCGGGGAGCAGTTCGGGGCGCTGTCCCCTCGCTCAGGGGCTCCCGCGCCGTTACGCCGCCCTCTCCGTCCTGCCGAAGGATACTTTTCGGACCGCCTCGGCCGAAGCCGTGCGCCGCGAAAAAAAGAGGCAAAAATCTTAAAGAAAAACGCACTATGCGGCTTGTGGGACGCCTTTTCCCCGGAGCGGGTCTGGGTCGCATTCGACGAAAACAGAAAAACCGGTGTAAGAATTTGCCGGGGGCTGACTATCATACAGCGAGCAGGAGGCGGCGGATTGAAAGGAAGCCATCACCGATGTACGACGGCTATCCTGCCGGGAGGGCCCACCCACTGCGGCCCGGTCGGCCCGAACCGCCGGGCCGCGCTATTCTGACGGGCCCTCCCAAATCATCTTACCCATCCGGACACCGCTCCCGCAGCACGTCTGCGTGCCCCTGCGAGGTCCAGGACCGGACCCGCCGGAACCTCACTCCGTGGGCGCGCGTGCATCCACCCCCGCCCGTGGGCGATAATGCTTCAGTGGACGGCTGGAAGGTGCATGGTCATGCCGGCGAAAAGGGGTATGGTGCGATGACAGAATCTCGGAAAGATGCCGACAGGGGTCGGCAGGCGGACTGGATGGACACCATATTCTGCGAGGACTGCGTGGAAGGCATGCGGAAGCGCCTCCCGGAGGGCTGCGTGGACGTGATCGTGACCTCGCCGCCCTACAACATCGGCGTCGAATACGACCGTCACCGGGACGACATGCCGTTCGCCGACTATCTGGACTGGCTGGAGGCAGTGGCGCGGGAGTGCCGGCGGGTACTGCGCGAGGACGGTTCGTTCTTCCTGAACATCGGGGACAGGCCCTCGGACGAATTGCGCTCGCTGCGGGTGGCAGAGCGATTCAACCGGCATTTCGTCCTGCAGAACACCATCCACTGGGTCAAGTCCATCGCCGCTCCGGAAAACGACGTCAACATGGGTCACTATAAGCCCGTCAACAGCGACCGTTATCTGAATAACGCGCACGAGTACATCTTCCACTTCACTCCGGATGGCTGCGTCCCGCTGGACAAGCTGGCGGTCGGCGTGCCCTACCAGGACAAGAGTAACATCGGCCGCTGGAAGAGGGCCACGAAGGACGTGCGGGACCGGGGCAACACGTGGTACATCCCCTACAAGACGGTGACGGGGGCGAAACCGCACCCAGCCGCTTTCCCCGACAGGCTGCCGGAGATGTGCATCCTGGTGCACGGACACAGGGAGGAGCGCCCACTCGTGGTGCTCGACCCCTTCATGGGCACGGGGACCACGGCGGCCGCCGCGCGGCGCCTGGGTTGCCGCTACGTGGGGTTCGAGATCAGCGAAGAATACGTCCGGCAGGCGAAGACCAGACTGTCGGCGGGGACGGTCCGATGCCTGTGGGAGGAGTAGAGTGTCTTGCCGGGAGACAGGCCCGCAGTCGCTGCCGCTGGCGCGTTCTTACTCCGTGCTCTGCGGCCGGGGGAAGGCCCCCAGGTCGGCGCGCATGCCGTCGGGACCGCGGTATTCCGCCGCCGGATGGCCGGCGGCCACTGCGGGCGAGTCCTTGCGCAGGTGGAAGTTGTAGGCTTCCGGGTCGATGAACCCCGGGGCGGCGAGGACGGGGCTCTGCCCCCCGATGGGCACCAGGTTGCGGAATCGGTCGGCATCCGGCTCCGGCACCTCCGGGTGAGAGAGGTTGTAGTCGATGACTATGTTGTGATGTTCCAGCAGCGCATCCCGGTGGTGCGCCAGCGGATAGTCGCGGCCGCCAGCGCATATGTTGTTGCGGATCAGTACGTCCCGAAGCTGGACGGTGGGCGTGGAGACGGCGATGCCGCCCCCCGGGCCCTCGTTGTCCTCCTCGTATCCGTTGCGCCAGCAGGTGTTGTTGAGGACCTCGATGTGATGAGAGTACCCGTCTCCAGAGCCGCCCCGGACGGCGATGCCCACCCAGTAGTTGTCCACGAGCAGGTTGTGGTGAATGCTGAGGTTGTAGTGCGGGCTGCCTCCCTCGTTCATCACTCGTATGCCTGTGCCGCACCGCTCGATGACGTTGTGGTGGACCTCGATATCCCGCTGGTCGTCAATCCAGGAGTCCAGATAGATTCCGGCCTTCCCGCCCAGGAAGCCGCGGATGACGAACATGTTGTGGCAGTAATTGTGGTGAACGGTGCCGTCCCGCACGCGGCCCTTCAGGTCCATGCCCTCTTTGGCGCCCCAGGAGACCTCGTTGTAGGCAACCTCGAAGCCCCAGACGTTGTGGAGGTCCAGGTCCTCGTCGTTGCCGCCGCTCTCACGGCGCACCCGGTCCCGCCGGCCCGCCTGCCAGCCGGGGTTGCTGGATTCGAGGGCCAGCTCCGGGTCGAAAGCGTTCAGCACCTTGTTGCCCAGGATGCGAATGTCGCGGCATTCCGCGCCTGGCACGCCCCACACACCGAGGCCGGTGCCGACCGTGCGATAGATGGTGTTGTGCAGCAGGTCGATGTGATGACTGCCCCCGACGGGCGGGTCGGAGGTCCACCATTCCAGGGCGTCCACGCTGATGGCCTGGTACGCCGCGCGGTGGAAATGAAGGTTTTTTACCCGGATGTAGGAGCGGTCCAGAATGTGGAACACGCCCGAGCGGCCGGCCATGACTTCTGTCTTCTTCCCGTTATCGACCACTATCTCATAGCCGGGTTCGGGGACGCGGATGTCGAAACCAACGATGACCGCGGTTTCGCCGGGAAAGCCGGCATAGGTGATCCAGGCATCTTCGCTGCCCGAGGCGTGGGGACTGATGATCTCGCTCACCTCGTATATGCCCCCGCGCAGGTAGACGCTGTCCCCGGCCCGCAGCGTGGCGGCGGCCCGATGGACCGTGGCCCAGGGCTCGTCGAACGTGCCGGGGGCGGAGTCGTCGCCGGTGGGCGAGACGTAGTATGTGCCTCCCGCGGACGGGATGTCTGCCAGCGTGATGCCCAGCACGGAGGCAGAGCCGGGGGTACGCCCGTCGGCATCCGGCCCCAGGACGTCGATGGATTCGATGGGCAGGTCCGGATAGGGATTCGGCCAGCGCATGGCATAGACGGCCTGCCTTTCGTCCTTCTCGTAATCGAGTGGCCCGGCCCAGGCGACCCGTGCGCAGGGGAGGTCGCAGAGGAAGCCGCTGACCGGCTCGAAGGTGCGCCGCCGCGCCGCCTCGATGCCCTCTCCCCAGCGGACGGGCACCTTTAACTCTCTGCCGTCCTCGTAGCGGACCACGTAGGTGAAAACCGTCAGCAGGCCGGGCCGTGCGCAGCCGGTTTCCACGCTCTCCCGCACTCTGTCTCGCCACCGGGCCACCCCCGCCGCAGGATGACCGGTGTGCAGGAACTGGATGTGAGTGCCCCTTTCCCGCATGGGTATGCCGCGAATCTCGATCCCCGGCTGCACCGCGAGCGCGCCGTCGGGGCGCTCCTCGCTGCCCGTGCGCCAGGAGATACCGGCCAGCTCCACTCTGCCCGCCGGGAAACCGGTCAGATCAAGCGTCTGGTCGATGAGCGAATCGGGGATTGCGACGACATTGTACCGCGGCTCTTCTACCATGATCCTGGCCTCCGCATCCGTGGTGTGATTCAGGTGACTGACCCAAAGGGCCGGTCGAAGGAACACGATAAAGGCGCGGCCGGTTGGCGTCAAGATAAACCCCGGCGTTTTGCAATGCCTGGGCCCTCCGGCTACCATGACAAACACCATGGCGCGAAAAGACGAACACGTCAAGATCGTGGCGCGGAACCGGAAGGCCCGCCACGAATACGAGGTTGAGGATACCTACGAGGCGGGGCTGGCGCTGAAGGGCACGGAGGTCAAGAGCCTGCGGCAGGGCAATTGCAGCCTCTCCGAAGCGTTCGCCCGGCCACGGGGCGACGAGATATTCCTCTACGACATGCACATCCCGCCTTACGAGGCCGGCACGCACACGAACCACGAGCCGAAAAGACCCCGCAAGCTGCTCCTCCATCGTCGGGAGATCGATCGCATCATCTCCCAGTGCACCCGGCGGGGCTACACCCTGATCCCGCTGAGGCTTTACTTCCGGAGGGGGCTGGCGAAGGTGGAGATAGCCCTCGCACGGCACCGGAAGCCCTGGGACAAACGCCGCAAAAAGGAACAACGCCAGCAACGCAAAGAAGCCGAGCGCGCCCTACGCCGTCGCACCCGCCGGTGAAGGGGGGTCATTCGTCCGTGAGAGCATCTCGTCGTTCCTCGACGAGGTCGATCAGTTCGGCGTCCGCCTCGGGATCGAATGCGCAGACGTCGGCGAGCACGTCGGCGAAGCTCAGCTCTGTTTCGCCGGACTGGCGGGCGACGGTGACGGCGGCGGCCAGACCCGCCGCATAGGCCGTGGGCGTGCCCCCCTGTTCGGCCACGGTGCGCAGGCTGTAGACGAGCCTTTCCCAGGGCTGGAGCTTGCGGATTATCCCTCGCACGCCGCGCTGGATGGAGTCGCGGAACACCGGGCACGTCACGCGCCGCAGGATGGAATCGCAGTAATTGAAGTACTCGTTGCGGGGCAGGGCCGGTCCGTGTTTGCGCAGGAGAGCCGTGCCGGCTTCCTCGACCAACAGCCGCCGGGCCTGCTCCATCAGTTCGCCGTCGCCGCGCAGTTCGTCGAAGTAACGTGCGCCCCGCAGGTGCCCCACGCAGGCCAGCACGGCGTGCAGCCCGTTGTGGGCGAGCATCTTGGTGTCTTCGGACGCCCTGAATCGCGCCGGCCCCTGAGGCTCGATGGCTGCGGGCAGGGAAGCCAGATGCGCCACCGCGTGCTCCTCGACCGGAATGCCGAAGAACGGCTCCGCCACGACCGCCCAGTCGAATCCCTCGGCCGGCGGTCGCAACGGACGGGAGGGGCCCTGTACCACCTTGCACATACGGCCCATGACCGTGTCGCCGACCCGGATGTCCGGCCCCGGCTCGCGCCCCAGCGCCGACGCCAGCTCGTTGCGGAAGTTCCGAGCGATCTCTACGCCGTTCTCGCCGCACAGGATGCCCAGCGGTCTGCCCGGTGGCCGGCGCGTAAGTCCCGCCGCCACGATTGGCGCCAGTTTGGGCAGATTGGGTTCCCCGACGGCGGTGAACACCAGGTCCGCACCGGAGACGAGGTCCGCGACTTCATCCGGCATATCCCCGTAGATGGGCAACCCATCGACGCCGGACACCTCAACCGGGCGCACGGCCAGACCCGTCCGGTTAAACGCGTAGCGGCCATCCTCATGCAGCCGGTTCAGCAGCTCCCCCTTTACGGGGACGTCAACGTAGGTGAGATGGCAGACCGGGCTCAGCTCCGGCCCCAGGAAACCCAAACCCAGGGCTCCGGCGCCGAAGCACACGCACTTGAGTCTGTCCTGGTTCATGGGATTCCTCCGGCGGGTTCTTGGTCTCAACAGGCCGCGGCTTCATAGCTCGTCCCCAGTCGCAGGGGGTTACTCGCGGCGGTGCACCGTGGGCTCGGCCACCTGCTCGACCAGCATCTCCACGATCCGGACGCTGTCGACGCCCTCGGCCTGGGCCTGGAAGTTGCACGCGATCCGGTGGCGGAGCACCGGCACGGCCACCCTGCGGATATCCTCCGTAGAGACGTTCACACGGCCGTCCATGGCGGCCATGGCCTTGGCGCCCAGCAGCAGGTGCTGTCCGGCGCGGGTTCCCGCCCCCCAATCCACGAGATTCTCCACGAAATCCGGTGCCGTGGGGGAGTTGGGCCGGGAGGCCCGGATAAGGGCCGTGGTGTACTGGACAACGTAGGGGGAGGTGACGATGTCCTCGACCAGGTCCTGCATATCCAGAATCTGCTGACCGTCGATGACCTTCTCCAGCCTGGGGCGGGGTCCGCGGGTAGTTTCGGACAGGACCTTCTCCTCGACCTTACCGCCCGGGTAATCAATGTGAATGTTGAACATGAAACGATCCAACTGCGCCTCGGGCAGCGGGTAGGTGCCTTCCTGTTCGATGGGGTTCTGGGTGGCGATTACGAAGAAGGGACGGGGCAGGTCGTAAGTGGTCTGCCCCACCGTGACCTGTCGCTCCTGCATGGCCTGCAGGAGCGCAGCCTGGGTCTTGGGCGGGGTGCGGTTTATCTCGTCGCCCAGCACGATGTGGGCGAACAGCGGCCCCGGCATGAATCGGAATTCCCGCTGGCCCGAACTCTCGTCCAGCACGTTGGTGCCCGTGATATCGCTGGGCATCAGGTCCGGAGTGAACTGGATGCGGCGAAACGTCAGCGAGGTCACCTCCGCCAGGCAGGAGACCATCATCGTCTTGGCCAGGCCCGGGACGCCGACCATCAGGCAATGCCCGCGGGCGGCGATGGAGGCGATCAACTGCCGCAGCACTTCCTGCTGGCCGTAGATGGCGCGACCAAGCTGGTCGAGAATCCGGTTCACGTTCTCGCTGAATTGCTCCAGCCGGGCGGCGAAGCTGGCCTCTTTCCCGGAATGCACGCTCGACTCACTCACGCTGTCCCCCGGATGTCTTCGATGCGCACCGGCTCGCCGCAAGCGGCCGACCTGGTGGTGGCGAACACCATGGCCAGGCTGTTCAGGTTGTCCCGGCCGTTGGACTCGGGAGGGCGGCCCTCGGCGATGGCCTTCTGGAACTCCAGCAGGGAGAACTCCATGCTCTCGCAGGGCATCCGATGCAGCTCCACGGTGGTATCGTGGTGGGGCAGTTCCGGCGCCCGGATGTGCACCTGGTCGTCCACCAGCTCCAGCACGCCCTCGGCGCATTCCACCGTCCAGTGGCCGTTCCACGTCGTCTCCCGTCCCCGCGCCACCCAGGAGCCGTGATAGGCGGCCTTCAGATTACCCGTGAACTGAAAGATGGCCACGGCGCAGGGATCGTCCCTGAACCAGCTCCACTTCGGCCGCCAGGTCTCCGCGTAAACGCTGACCGGCTCCTGCCCGGTGACGGCACGCATCAGGTCAAAATGGTGGATGCTCATGTCGCGCACCAGGGGATGGTCCATCTCGAGGCGGAACGATCCCTCGAAGCGCGGGGCCCGGGCGAAACGGACCAGCAGGTTATCGGCCCGGCCGAACTCCCGGCTCTCGACCAGGTAGCGCAGCGTGCGCACCCACGAGTGGAAACGGTAGTTCTGGCTGACCATCAGCGTCCGGTCGGCAGCCTCTGCGGCCGCCACCATGTGTTGCGCCGCGCTCATGGTGTCCGCCAGGGGCTTCTCGGTCAGCACGTGCATCCCGTGCTCGAGGGCGGCCAGGGCCACGTCCGCGTGGATGGCCGGCGGGCCGGCGCAGATCACGGCATCTGCATCCAGCCGTTCGAAAGCCATGCGGTAGTCATGGAAGCACCGCTCCCGCGGCAGGTTCGCGCGGATGCGCGCGGCGTCGAGCGCATCCTCGTCGATGTCCACCAGCCCCGTCAGGGAGGCCGTGCCGTCGTCCAGCGCCACGCCCACCCACGAACGCCCGTGACCGCCCACGCCCACCTGGATGAAATCCATGGGCCCGATTCCTCCACGACCCGCACAGTGCCAGCAACCCGTCGAGGGATTGTAGCGCAAGCCGCCGGATGGGGCAAGAACATGCCCGCAGAGCGCCCGTTCACTCTTGACAGCCTGTTCGGGTTCAGCTAATCTACACTGCCTGAATCTACAAAGAAAGAGGGGTTCAAATGGCTGTCGAAGACCTCTATACCCAAGCCTGCGATGCAGTCGAGCGGAACAACCTCGACTACGCCATCTACCTGTGTCGCGAGGTCCTTCGCCAGGAACCGGAACATCCGGATGCCCGTAACCTGCTGCGGGCGGCGGAGCGGCGTCGTCAGCAGGCCCAGGGGACCTCGGTCGGGGCGCTGATCGCCCGGCCGTTCAAGGCCGTCTGGACGTTCCTGAAGGCACTGTTCAAGAGTTCCCGCGGCAAGCTGGAGACATACGAGGATTACCTGGAGAGCTATCCGCGCAGCTTCTGGGCCGTCATGAAGGCCGCCGCGGCCGCCGAAAAAGCCGGATTCGTCAACGAGGCCACCAAGCTATACCAGGACGCCGTGAAGCAGAAACCGCGCAGCCGAAAAGCGCTGCGACGGACGGCCGACGCGCTGGTGCATGCCGGGCGCAGTAACGAGGCGGTCAACTACCTGAGCCGCCTGGTCGAGATGGACCCGAAGAACCTGGACCTGGTGCGGGAGCTGCGTGACCTGCAGGCTGCCGATCACATGGCCTCCCACAAGATGGAGACGGCCGAGAGCTTCCGCGACCTGATCCGGGACAAGGAGGTGGCCGCAGAACTGGAAGAATCCCAGCGCATGGCCGCCACGAAGAGCGACCTGATCCGCGAGATCGAGGAGTTGGCGCAAGAGCTGGAAGAGAATCCCGAGCATGTGGCCCGCATACTGCGGCTGGCCCGGCTATACGAGGACGTGGGCCGACTGGAAGACGCCCATGAACTGCTGCGCGAAAAGCATGAGCTGCTGCCCGATGAGTACCAGATCAGGGAACGGCTGGGGGACGTGCAACTGGCCATGTA
This sequence comes from uncultured candidatus Brocadiaceae bacterium, assembly GCA_964572825.1. Taxonomy (GTDB): domain Bacteria; phylum Planctomycetota; class Brocadiia; order SM23-32; family SM23-32; genus CAYVBE01. Next base: position 26,850 of record CAZNGS010000033.1, on the reverse strand, counting down.
CGATAAAGCGATTGCCGCCCTGGACCGCGCGCTGAAAGAGGACCCCGAGGACGAGGAGAAGAAGGCCAAGAGGCAGGAACTTGTCGAGCGAAAGTTGCAGTTTGCACTCCATGAGTTCGAGTGGCGCCACGCCCAACATCCCACCGACCGGGCCGTGCACCTGGAGTTGGGACGCTTCTGCCTGGAGGCCGGCCGGTACAACGAGGCTATCGCGGCCTTCCAGGCCGTCTCGCAGGACCCCCGCTACGTCCAGCAGGCCAAGAAACTGCTGGGACTCTGCTTCACCCGCAAAGGGCAGTACGATCTGGCCCTGGAGCAGTTCAACGAAGCTGTCGAAAACCACCCCGAGATGGACGACGAGGGCAAGGACCTCCGCTATCTGCGCGCCCAGACCCTGCAGGAAATGGGACGGCGTGAGGAGGCGCTCAAGGCTTTCAAGCGGATATACAGCGTCGACATCAACTTCCGGGACGTTGCCCGGCGGGTGGACGAACTGGGGGAATGATCGCGCCCCTCGGTCCTGCTTTCCGATTACTGTTTTCCGGAGCATTACAGAATGCCGAACCGACCTTCTGCACTGAAAAGACTGAAACAGGACAAGAAGCGCAGACGCCGCAACCGCGTCGTCAAATCACGCCTTCGCACCGAGGAGAACAAGTTCAGGCGGCTGATCGAGCGGGGCGACGCGGATGAAGCAGAGCGTCAACTGGCCGTGCTGACCAGGCTGCTCCACCGGGCAGCCTCCAAGAACGTAATCCATGCCAACAAGAGCGCCCGCAAGCAGGCCCAGTACCAGCGCCGGTTGAGCGAACTGAACCAGCAGTAGCAGTGCGGCCGGGCCGCCAGCAATCGCGTCGGGTACGGGGAACGCGTCTGCCTCGGTCTGCCGTCGAGAGTTGAAATCGCCGTTTCCCTCTCAATCCCCGGCAGGAGGCATAGGTGCATCGCCGGTGCCGGCCGGGAACAGGTCTTCCTGTGTTGCGGCAGGGGCCGGCCGGTAGGTGGCCACCAGCCGGGCGAACGCCGCCGCGTCCGGCATCTGCGCCGGATCGAGCGCGACGGCCCCCCGCCTGACCAGACACCCGAGCCCCCGACCTCTGGCTCCCTGGCGCGTCGCGGACGCCACGAAGAGCGGTTTGCGCATGTCGAGGGCATGCGAGCAACTGTTCCACGTGCCGCCGGTGTCCCGCGGCTCGAAAGCCACTACGGCGTCGCTGAGAGCCACGATCAAGCGGTTGCGCTGCAGCGCATGGGCCGCCTTCCACCCGCTGAGGGGAGGGAAGGGGCTGACCAGGCACCAGTGGCCTTCGGCGTCCCCGGGCCGTTTCAGACCGCGCCATCGAAATCGCAGCAACCCGGTGGGCGCCAGCAGCACCGTGCTGCCGGCTTTGAGCGCGGCGCGATGGGCCGTCCGGTCGATTCCTCGGGCGCCGCCGCTCACGATGGTCATTCCGACGTCCGCCTGTTCCCGGGCCAGGCGGTCCGCCGCGGTCCGCGCCGTGCCACTCGGCCGGCGGGAACCCACGATCCCCACGGAGGGTTCCTCCAGCAGTGTTAAATTCCCCGCCAGGAAGAGCACCGGAGGCGCTTCAGCGCCCATGAACCGGAGGATGCGGTCGGGGTACCGCGGGTCGTCCTGCAGCAGGGCGAGCCCACCGGCCGTGGCAAGGCGCTCCCGCAATACACGCCCCTTCAGACGGGGCGATTCCACCGAGGCCACGGCTGCGGCCGCACTCCTGCACAGGCCCAGTTCCTCCTCCAGCTTTGCCGCGGGCAGACCCGCCACCGCGTGCAGGGGCCGGTTCCTGTCCCGGGCCTCCTCCCGCAGCCGCGCGATGCTCGCCGCACCCACGCCCTCGGTTCCGCAGAGGCCGATGATGCAGAGTTGTTCCTCCGACAGCGACTCCATTGGCCGTCCCTTCCCGTTGCATCCGTACTCAACGACGTCATCCTACACGAAAGTAGAGCCGAATGCAAGGGCACGCATTTTTTTCCCCGCCCCTGCGCGGCGGCGGGACGGCCTGTTTTTGCGCTCAAAGATGGTTTGCTGTATCCTGATGGCTTCGATTTCACCCGTCGCTCTACGCGGCACCGTTTCAGTCGAGGAGAGTACCCATGACCACCGAGACGACGAAGGCAGGCATAATCGGATGTGGCAACGTGAGCGGCATCTACTGCAAGGCTGGCAAGAGGTTCGATGTGCTGGAAATCCTGGCCTGTGCCGACCTTGTCGCCGAACGGGCCGAACGGCAGGCGGAGAAGTTCGGCATCCCCAGGGCGTGCAGCCCCGATGACCTTCTGGCGGATCCGGAGATCGATATCGTGGTCAACCTGACGCCCCCGGGCGCCCACGCCGAGGTGGCGATGGCGGCCATCCGGGCCGGCAAATCCGTCTACAACGAGAAGCCGCTGGCGGTCACGCGGGAGGACGGCCGGGACCTCCTTGAGGCGGCCCGTCAGGAGGGGGTGCTGATCGGCGGTGCGCCGGACACTTTCATGGGTGCCGGGGGGCAGACCTGCCGGGAGCTGATCGATGGGGGTGCCATCGGCCGGCCGGTGGCCGCAACGGCCTTTATGCTGAGCCGGGGGCACGAGAGATGGCATCCCGCCCCGGAGTTTTTCTACAAGCCGGGCGGCGGGCCGATGTTCGACATGGGCCCCTACTACCTCACGGCACTGGTCAATCTGCTGGGCGCCGTGCGACGCGTGACGGGGTCTGCACAGATCAGCTATCCCGAGCGCACCATCACCAGCCAGCCGAAGCACGGCCAGAAGATACAGGTCGAGGTGCCCACCCACGTGGTCGGCGTGATGGACTTCGAGCGGGGAGCGGTGGGGACGATCATCACCAGCTTCGACGTTCACAGCGCCCCGATGCCCTGCCTGCAGGTGTTCGGCAGCGAGGGCACCCTCAATGTGCCCGACCCCAACACGTTCGGCGGCCCCGTACGCCTGTGGCGGCGGGAGACCGGCGAGTGGGAGGAAGTGGCGCTGAGGCGCCCCTACACCGAGAACAGTCGGGGGCTGGGTGTGGCCGACATGGCCTGTGCGCTCCGCTCCGGCCGAGACCACCGGGCCAGCGGTGAGGTGGCCTTCCACGTGCTGGACCTGATGTGCGCTTTCCACGACGCCTCCGACCGCGGCGAGCACGTCGAGCTGGAAAGCCGGTGCGATAGGCCCCCACCCCTGCCGGCGGACCTGCCCGACGGGCAGGTGGACGCCTGACACGCCTCGAACTGGAAACTCTCCAGCAGCCGGGTATAATCATAGCAGGTGTCGGTTGCCTCCAGGAGCCAGTGTAGCTCAACGGTAGAGCACGGCTTTCGTAAAGCCGGGGTTGAGGGTTCGATCCCCTCCGCTGGCTCCAGTTCCTTTCAGGCACCGGACGTGCCCGACCTGAGAATTTGTCGGGACCCGCCGGGAACCGTATAATCGGGCCTTGCGACGGACTTTTCCTGGTTCCCTTTCGCCTTGCTAAGAGACCGGGTGAGAGCGGTGAGCACAGACCCCGGGACAGCCCAGGATGACCGCGACCGCGACCTGATGGACGAGATCAGGGATCGACTGGATCGCGAGGAGCTGGACGGCCTGGAGGCGCTGCTGGAGGAGCTGCCCGGCGCCGACCTGGCTTCCCTGCTGAGCGAGCTGGATGAGGCGATGCAGGTGCGCCTTTTCCGCACGCTGCCCACTGATCTGCGGGCCGAACTGCTGGGAGAATTGGGAGAAGAGACGGTCAGGACGCTGGGCGAGCTGGCGCCGCGGCGTCTCCAGGACGCGGTGGAGCGGATGGAGCCGGACGAGGCGGCGGACGTGCTGAGCGCGCTTCCCGAGGAGCAGATTGAGGCCCTGCTGGCCCAAATTCCGGGCGACCAGGCCGCCGCGGCCGAGAGGCTGCTGCGCTACGCCCCGGACTCCGCCGGCGGCCTGATGACTACCGAGTTCGTGGTGCTGTTCCGCGGCCTGACCGCGCGGGAGGCCATCCGCATCACCCAGCGTCAGCGCGAAGCCGAGACCGTGGCGCACCTGTTCGTTGCCGATGAGGAAGACCGGCTGATCGGCCACCTGCCCCTGCACCGATTGGTCTTCGCCCCGCCGGACCAGCAGGTGGGTGACCTGATGGAGGAATGCCCGCTGGCGGTCACTCCGGAGACCGACCAGGAAGAGCTGGTGCGCGGGGCTACGCACTACCACCTGCACGTGGTCCCCGTGGTGGAGACGGACGGGCGCATGGTCGGCGTGGTCACCCTGGATGACATCCTGGAAGCCGCCGAGCAGGAGACCGATGAGGACATGTACCGCCTGGCGGGCACGGGGGAACGCGACCCCGTGCACGCCAGCGTATCCCGCAGCACCAGGCTGCGGCTGCCCTGGCTGCTGCTGAGTGTGCTGGACGGGCTGTTGATCGCCTTCCTGATGAGCCGTTTCATGAGCTCCGGTGAGGACACCGAGCATCTGGTGAACCTCTCCTTTTTCATTCCGCTCATCCCCCTCATGGGCGGGCAGGTGGCCATACAGGGTTCGACCATCATGGTGCGCGCGCTGGCGGTGGGCAGTATCCCCCGGTCCCGGCTGGCGGCATTCCTGGGCAAGCAGCTTGCCATCACGCTGCTGCTGGCGCTGTGCTGTTCCGCAGCGGCGGCACTGCTCGGAGGAATGCTGGTGCAGATCGGGACCCATCTGATGATCGCCGTGGCCCTGGCGGTGGCCGTGGCCATCGTCTTCGCCGGCATGCTGGGGATGATCTTCCCGCTGGGTTTCAACGCCCTGGGCATCGATCCGGCGGTCAGTTCCGGGCCGTTCATCACCATGCTGAATGACCTGTTCTGCATATGCCTGTACCTTGCACTGGGTACGCTTCTGGCCGGTTGAAGGGCGAGAGGCCGAGATTCGTGTAAGCAGTGGAACCGGCTTAAGATAGGGCCTTCTGGGATTCAATGCGAGGATCTGCACGATGAAGAAGCACTACATGTTCACTCCGGGACCGACCATGGTGCCGCACGAGGTGCTGCTGGCCGAGGCGGCGCCCATCATTCACCACCGCACGGCGGAATTCTCCGCCATCCTGGGGGAGACGGTGGAGGGTCTGCAGGAACTGTTTGGCACGGACGAGGATGTCTACGTCGTGATGGGCAGCGGGACGGCCGCCATGGAGGCCGCGGTGGCCAACGTCGTCTCGCCCGGCGAAAAGGCCATCTGCGCCACGGGCGGCAAGTTCGGCGAGCGGTGGTGCGAACAGTGCGCGGCCTACGGGGCCGGGGTGGCGCGCATCGACCTGGAGTGGGGCGCGTCGCTGAGCGTCGAACAGGCCGCCGAGGCCCTGAAGGAACATCCCGAGGCGCGCGCCTTCTACATCACCCAGTCCGAGACCTCCACGGGCGCCCTCACCGACGTGGAGGCCGTGGCCCGGCTGACCGCCCAGAGCGACACGCTGCTGGTGGTGGACGCCATCACGGGCATCGGCGTGCACCCGTTCCAGATGGACGAGTGGGGCGTGGACGTGGTGGTCAGCGGCTCCCAGAAGGGCTGCATGATACCGCCGGGGCTGGCGTTCATCGCCGTATCCCCGCGCGCGTGGCAGGTGATCGAGGAATGCTCCTCCCCCCGGTATTACCTGGACCTGGCCGCCATGCGCAAGAAATGGCGGGACAAGACCACGCCCTTCACCGCGGCCGTCTCCCTGGTGCAGGCCCTGCGCAGGGCGCTGCAGATGATGCACGAGGAGGGACTGGAGCAGATGTACGCCCGCCACGCGCGCCTGGCGGAAGCGACGCGGGCGGCCGTCCGCGCCATCGGCCTTCAGACGCTGGCGGAGCACCCGGTCAACGGTGTCACGGCGGTCTACGGCCCCGAGGGCGTGGACACCGGAGAGCTGGTGAAGCTGATGCGCTCGAAGTACGGCGTGCAGATCGCGGGCGGCCAGAGCCACCTGAAGGGCAAGATATTCCGCATCGGCCACATGGGCTATGTGAGCGAGGAGGACCTGTTGGTGGCCATCGCCACGCTGGAGAAGGCGCTGCGGGAAATGGGCTACGAGTTCCCCTTCGGCGCGGGGGTGCGGGCGGCCACGGAGGCTCTGGCGTAAGGCGGGGGCCACCGGCCGTTTCATCCGGGTCTTCAGGCAGTGCACTACCCGGGTCTGCGGCGCATCGAAGGGCGCCGCTGCCGCTTCGGTAGGCTGGGAAGACTTTGCCCCGGCCGATGCCCGCCGAGGGACGTCAGAAGCCTCTCGGGCTGGTCTGGCTCAGCGGCACCCCCACCAGGTTGCAGACGGAAGGGACCGGGCCGTCCAGCCGCCGCGTCACCCCCTTGCGACAGATGAAGACGGCGTAATCCCAGTCCTCAAACAGCGCCAGCGCATCCTCGGCGCGCGCACGATAGCGCTCCCAGGCGGGACGGCGGTATTCCACCACCATGGCCGGACGATGCTGCTCCACGAGTCCGGACATCTGGCGCATGGCCATAAGATCCGCGCCGAAGACATCGATTTTGACCACGTCACAGCCGTCTTCCACCATCTTCTGCAGTTCCGCCCCGCTCAGCGCGCGAACTGTGGCCTCCCGGTCAGCGAGGGCCACGGGCTTCAGCCCACCGACCAGCCGGTTGGCCGCGCCCACGGGAGGGATGAAGAAAGCCACCTTGCCACTTTTCTCCGCGATCGCAGCCTCCAACACGGTCACGTTCTTCAGACCGTTGAGCGCTATGTTCCGCCGCAGTTCGGGAGCAACCACGAAATTCGGTTCCAGGCAGAACACGCGTCCGCCCGGCCCCGCCGAGAAGGCCATCAGCAGGGCGTAGGCGCCGACGTTGGCTCCGCAGTCCATGCAGACAGCGCCCGGTGGCGTGATCCGCCGGAGCAGGCGGGCCAGACCGGGATCGTGGTAGCCATGGAACATGATCTTATAGCCCATCTCGGTGGCCGGATCGGCGACGATCAGCCCGCGGTCGTAGGGCATGACGACGGGCCCCGGGGGATGGCGCATGGGGTGGTCGGCGATGAGCTTGAGCACGAAACGGGCCAACCGATAGCGCACGGGGGTCGCAATGGGGTCCCACCGGCGCGTCCAGCAGGCCAGTCGCACCAGGCTCCTCTGGCTCAGCCTCAAGATGATTCCTCCCGGGGTTGGAGATTCTCCGTCCCGCGTCAGGGCATGGTATAAACACGGCACGGGCACTTCAACGGCGGACAGGGCGTGGTCTGGCCATCATTTGCGAATGGGACGCTGAACTCATATATTCAATGGTTCGCCGGATGCAATCGCGCCTGACAGATGATCACAGCGGGGCTCCGAGTTGAGTGCGTCGTGACGGCGGAGACAGTACATGGACGAAGACGTTCGGGTCGGCGTCTGGGCGCGGGTGCCGTGCACATCCTGGGCGTGGACGGGATGACGCTCGACGTCATCGAACCGCTCACGCGACAGGACCAACTGCCTCGCTTCGAGCGCATTCTCAGGGAAGGTACCTGGGGACGGACGCCCACCTTGCGGCCCAACAGCTCCGCGATGATCTGGACCTCCATCGCGACCGGCCGGAAGTGTAAGGACCACGGCATTCCGCACCAGACCTATTATGACCTGTGCAATCGTCGCATCCCGAGACGTGTGGTGAGCCGGCTGAACAAAGTCGGCCTGAAAGCCCTCGTCAACCTGGCGCGCCGAACCCGTTTTTTGCAGCGCCGCCTGTATGAGAGCAGTGACCTGCGGTGCCCGAACGTGTGGGACATCACCGGTGACGCAGGCGGGGCGGTGGCCGTTGTGAACTGGTACAACACCTGGCCGGTCTATCCCGTGAACGGTGTGATGGTCTCCGACCGCATCCAGTTCTGGCGCTCAGCCGAGCTTTCGGGCAATAAACTGCCGCGCGACGGGCATTTCCATCCGCCCACGGTGGCCGGCGAATTCCAGCCGCTGATCATGTGCCCCGAGGAGGTGCCCCCGGAGGAGTTTGGCCGTTATATCGAACTCGCCGATGGCGAGGCCGGGTCACTGATCCGACGACCTCTGAAGAAGCGCGACATCGAATCAGAGCTCCGTTTCGTCATCTCGGCGGACATCTCCACCAGGCGCTGCCTGCTGCACTGCCTGGATAGCCGGCCGCACCTGTCGCTGACGGCCACCTACTTCTGGGTTTTGGACAAGGTCCAGCACGTGGGACTGCCCCACGTGTCGTTCATGGAACAGGGGAGCAGCAGCGAGCGGGAACGGAGGCGATACGGCGACATCGTGCCGGCGGAGTACCGCTTCATCGACGAGGTGCTGGGTGAGGTCATGCGGCGAATGGGGCCGGAGGATGCGCTCATCGCGGTCTCCGACCATGGCTTCGCCTTCGAACCCAGGCGGGGCACCTACGGGCATAAGCGCTCCCTGCCGGACGGAGTCTTCCTGGGGTGGGGCCGGGGCCTGGGCGGGGGCCGACGGCGGGAGGATATCACACTGTTCGACGTGGCCCCGACCGTCCTGGACCTGCTCGGACTCGACCCGCCGGAGCAGATGCCGGGTCGCTCGCTGGCCCGGCGGGAGGCGGATGGGAACGCGCGGCCCCTGCATCAGAGCCGCAGGCATGGGGGTTGAACTGTGGACCAGAAAGCTGCGGATGCCGGTCGGCCGGTCATTGATGTTCCGGAGAGGCCCGAGGGCAGATTGTTCGTGATCGGCATAGACGGCCTCGCGCCGCCCGTGCTGGACGCGATGATCGAGCGGGGGGAACTCCCCGTCTTCAGCCGGCTTAAGGCCCGGGGATGCTACGGACCACTGGGGACGATCAGCCCGACGAATTCGTCCCTGCTGTGGACGACGATCGCCACCGGCCGCCATCACCGCGCCCACGGCGTGGATCACTTCCGCTTCTACCGGCTGTTCGGCCGGCGCTACAGTCACTTTGACCTCCGCAAAGGCCCCTGGCTGACCAAACGCCTGCTGCGGCTGGCGCGCATGCTGGGCCTCCTGCGGACGGAGCTTTTCGACAATCGTCACGTGCGCCAGATGCCGTTCTGGGAAGTCGCCCACCATGCCGGCCTGCGCGCGGGCGTGATCAACTGGTGGCACACGTGGCCGGCACCTCCAACGGATGGCTTCATCGTCTCTGACCGGCTGCTCTACTGGAGAGACCTGGGTGACGGGGACAGTTCGCGCCATCGTTCGCGTCTCACCTATCCGGAGGACCTGGCGGAGGAACTGCAACCGCTCCGCTGCCGCCCCGGGCACGTCGGCGTGGAGGATCTGCGACGTTACGTGCGGCTGCCGGACAGGGAGCTGCGCCGCTTCATGGAGACCGAGTACCGTGCCAACAGCCTGCGCGGAGAGCTGCGCTTCCTGGTGGCGGCGGACCGCTCGTGCGAACGCTTCCTGACCCACTGCCTGGACACGTGTGAGGGCGTCGACGTCGTCGCCGCTTATTTCCGCAGTCCCGACCTGGCCCAGCACTGCGCCTTCCGGTATTCCCCCTGGGCCCAGAAGCGTCACTCAACGCCCGAAGAGCGGGAGCAGTTCGGCAACGTGGTTGGCGAAACCTACCGGGACATGGACCGAATGCTCGGAAGGTTGATGGAACGCATGGAGCCGGCGGACGGCGTGATCGTGGTCTCGGACCACGGCTTCACCTTCGTGGACGAAAAGCGCGGCTACTGCCACCGCTACGGCGAACCCCCCGGCGTCATCTTTGCCTGGGGGCCGCAGTTTCGCCAGGGCGTACCCGTAGACGCTGCGGATGTCTACGATGTAGCGCCGACCGTGATGCGCCTGCTCGGCCTTCCTGCGTCCGAGCAACTGGAGGGCCGTTGCCTGGAACAGATACTGGCGCCGCGTTTCATGAACCAGCACCCGGCCCCGGCGCCGATCCCGGGTTACGGGCCCCGGCGGACCTCTCCCCCGCGGATACAGACGGCACCTCGCGCTGAGAAAGATATTCTCGAGCATCTCAGGGGCCTGGGCTACCTTGAGTGAGCCCTGGGTGACGTGGATCCGGCCGGTGGCCGCAGTTCAACAAGACGACCACGGGTCTGCGGCACATGGCGGCTCGAGGTCCGGCGTCCGGCCCTGGATGTCGGGCGGGGGGGCCGTGCCGTGTCTATGTCCATCCAGTCCGCGCGGTTCACGGTTGGCGGCGGGGGCTGATTTCCATGCAACGGATGCGCCGGGGTGATAGAATCCGGGTCCCCCGTCTGGTTTTTGACACCGACCACTTCAGAGCGACGGAACGGAGTCATGGTCCTTCAGACTTCGCAGCGCGAAAGACAGACACTCGACTGGCGGCTGGGGCACACGGAGGATCCGGCCGCGACACCGGAGAGATGGGTGCCGGCGGCGGTGCCGGGAGCGGTGCAGCTCGATTGGGCCGAGGCGGAGGGCTGGCCGCCGTACTGGAAGGCAGAGAATTTCCGCCGGTACGGCTGGATGGAGGACGTTCACTGGGTCTATGAGTCGGAGCTCGACCCGCCGGAGGTAGGCGACGACCAACGGCTGTTCCTGGTGCTAAAAGGCGTGGACTACCAGTTCGACGTGCTGCTGAACGGCGAGTTGCTGCACACACAGGAGGGCATGTTCCGACCCGTGGAACTGGACCTGACCGGGCGCGCCGCCGCGGGCGACACGCTGCGGGTGATCGTGCACCCGGCGCCGAAGCGCGCCAATGCGCCCCGTCCGCGGGCCGAGGCGGACCACTGCGTGAAGCCCGCCGTCAGCTACGGGTGGGACTGGCATCCGCGCCTCGTGCCGCTGGGCATCTGGGACGAGGCCTACTGGGAGGTGCGAAGCGACCCATTCCTGGCGGACCTGGAGCTTCTATACACGCTCGGCGAGGGATTCGATCGCGCCGGTCTGGAGGTGCGCTGGGAGTTGAACCGGGCCGACGACGTGCGGTTTCGGTGGCGCCTTCTCGACCCCGAGGGAGGCGAGGCGGCAGCCGGCGAGGAGGCGCTGCAGGGCACATCCGGCGCGCTGCGCAGCCAACTGAGCGAGCCATGCCTCTGGTGGCCCAACGAGCAGGGCGATCAGCCCCTCTACCGGCTGGAGGGAACCCTGGTCGATGCCGACGGAAGAGAGCTGGACTGCGCCGACCAGCGGGTGGGGTTCCGCCGCGTGCGGCTGGTCATGAACGAAGGCGCCTGGACTCCCCGGGGCGGCCTGCCCTCCACCCGCGCTTACGCGCCAATGACCCTGGAGGTGAACGGGCGACGCATATTCGCCAAAGGCTCCAACTGGGTCAATCCGGAGATCTTGCCGGGGAGCATCACCCGGGAGACCTACCGTCCGCTGGTCGAGCTGGCTCGGGACGCGCACTTCAACCTGCTGCGCTGCTGGGGTGGGGCCATAGTCAACAAGGAGTCCTTCTTCGACCTGTGCGACGAGATGGGACTGCTGGTCTGGCAGGAGTTCCCCCTGGCGTGCAACGCCTATCCCGACGAGCCGCCCTACATGGACGTGCTGGACGCGGAGTCCCGGGCGATCATCCGACGGGTGCGGCGCCACCCCTGCCTGGCCATCTGGTGCGGCGGCAACGAGCTGTTCAACGCCTGGTCCGGGATGACCGATCAGTCGCTGCCGCTGCGGCTGCTGAACCGAAACTGCTACGAGCTCGACCCCCGCACGCCTTACCTGCCCACCAGCCCGGTCTACGGCGCGGGGCACGGGGACTACCGCTTCCGGCGACCGGACGGGCGGGAGCTGTACTCCATATTCAGCCGGGCGGACCGGAGCGCTTACGTGGAGTTCGGCTGCCCGGGCCCCTCCCCGGTCGAGTACCTCAAGACGTTCATTCCAAAGGACGAACTCTGGCCGCCGCAGCCGGGCGGCTCGTGGGAGGCGCACCACGCCTTTCGGGCCTGGGCCGATGCGGATTCCTGGCTCTACCCCCTCGTGCTGGAGCACTACTTCGGCCCGGCGGAGGACCTGGAGGAGATGGTTGAGCGAGGGGCGTGGCTGCAGTCGGAGGGCTACAAGTGCCTGTTCGAGGAGGCACGGCGCCAGAAGATGCGCAGCTCCATGGCCCTGAACTGGTGCTACAACGAGCCCTGGCCCACCGCCGCCAACAACAGCCTGGTCAACTGGCCTGCAAAGCCGAAGCCGGCCTACCACGCGGTGCGGGCGGCGTGCCGCCCGGTGATGGCCAGCGCGCAGGTGCCCAAGTTCTCCTGGGGACCGGGCGAGGAGTTCGAGGCCGAGATCTGGATGCTCAGCGACCGCCCCGAACCGCTGCCTACGGGCCGGATGAAGGTGTTGATTCAGGTGGCCGACTCGGTGCAGCAGGTGCTGACCTGGGAGTTCGCAGGTGCGGAACCGGCGTCCAACATCCGCGGCCCGGTGGTCCGGTGCGGGCTGCCCCAGGGAACGGACACGGACTTCTTCACCCTCCGCCTGGAGGTGGTGGGCCAGCCGGAGTGGAGTTCAGAATACAGGCTACACCTGCGTTCGTGACGCCTCCTTGATGGTCGGTCGGCCGGCCGCTATCGTACGGATAGGGCCAAGACCGAGACGAACACAGAAAGGGGAACGTCATGTTGATCGCCACAGAAGATATCGTGTACCGACTGAAGGGCGAAGGGGAACCCGAACCGGTCTTCGAGCAGGAGGGCGTCCGCCGGGTCGCGGAGGGACAGGCGTTGGATATCGTCGCGCTCGAAGATGGGGCGCTCGTGGTGCTGGAGCCCGGAAGTGCCGAGCGCATTGAGACCAGCATCGAGGGCTCGATCCACTCTTTGCTCCTGCTGCGCGAGCAGCCGCTGGAGTTGCTGATCGGCACAGAGCCGCCGCACGTCTATCGCCTGAGCGGCGGCAGTGTCGAACGTATCGAGTCCTTCGATCGCCTTGAGTGCCGGTCCGAGTGGTACACCCCATGGGGCGGGCCGCCGGCGGTCCGCAGCATGGCGTGCACCGGCGACGGCTGGGTCTACGCCGACATTCACGTGGGCAGCATCATGCGTTCGGCCGACCGCGGCGTCACCTGGGGGCCCGTCACGCCGGAGCTGCACAAAGACGTGCACCAGGTGAGTACCTGCCCCGCCGACGACGAGCGCGTCTACGCCGAGACGGCCGCCGCGTTCTATCTCAGCCAGGACCGGGGCGAGTCCTGGGAGCACCGCGCGGACGACCTGGACGAGCGATACGGCCGCGCCGTAGCCGTGCATCCCGACGACCCCGACCTGGTCCTTGCTACGGTGAGCGACGGCCCGCACGGGGAAAACGTGCACGGGCAGCTCCACCGCAGCGAAGACGCGGGACTGAACTGGACCCACGTGATTGACGGCTTCCCCCACTCCACGTGGAAGAACATCGACACGTTCCACGTAACCTTTGCCGGTGACGGAACGGCCTGGGCCACGGTGGAGAAGGACCTGTACGTGAGCCGTGACCGTGCCGCGAACTGGCGGAGACACTGGCGGGCCCCGGAGCGCATCGTCATGGTCTCCGCCCGGCGGCCGGCACGTTGAGCGGGGAAATGCGGGCTCAGGCGCCCGATTCGAGCACGCCACGCACAGTGTCATGGAGGACCCCGGGGTCGACGGGTTTCTCCACGTAGCCCTGCGGTTCCTGGCCGATGTAATCGCCCATGTCCTGTGCAGAGAAGGGGATACCCACCCGGTCGGCGATGCCGGTGAGCATGATGACGGGGATGTCTTTCAGGTCAGGGTCCCGCCGCATGTCGGCGAACACGGTGAACCCGTCTCTCTCGGGCATCTGGACGTCCAGAATAACCAGGTCGGGTTCTTGCTCATGCGCCTTCTGCAGCCCCTGCACGCCGTCGGGCGCGCCGATAACCGCGTAGCCGGCTTCCTCCATCACCGCCTTGACGAATTCGACAGCATCCGGCTCATCGTCCACAACCAGTATCGTCACATCACTCGCGTCGTCCACGTGGGTCGTCTCCAGTTAGAGAATCTGTCCGGCGGCGCTCCTCATGCGAATTCCGTCTCGGGCTGGGCCGATGTAAGCGGCACCACGAGCTGAAAGCGGGTACCCTGGTTCGGCTGGGTCTCGATCTCGACCCGCCCGCCGTGCTCTTCCACCACTTTCTTGACCAGCGCCAGTCCCAGGCCCGTGCCTCTGTGCCCCTTCGTGGTGAAAAACGGTTCGAACAACCGGTCCCTGACCTCCGGCGGCATTCCGGGTCCGTCGTCCTCGACGGCGATGGAAAGTTCTGCCGAATCACCGTCGGCCCGGGCGCGGACCTGCACGCGATCCCCCTCGGAGCAGGCATCGATGGCGTTTGACAGCAGGTTCAGCACGACCCGCTTCAGTGCGGTGCGGTCCACCCGGCAGGGAGGCTGTCCTTCCACGGCCTCCAGTGCGATCTCGATGCCCGCCTGTGCCGCCTGGTCGCGGACCATCCGGATGGTTTCCCGGAGCATTTCGGGAATGTCGGTCGGCCGGCGGCTCAGGTGGCGTTTCCCGCAGTAGGCCAGCATGTCCTGGGCCAGTTCGGAGATGAAGTCGATGTTCCGCCTGACCATTTCCCAGCCCTGCGTAACCTGCTCGGGGCGGTCCTTCTCGATGCCCAGGTCGAGGATGTACGAGCCGCCCCGCAGGCCGTTGAGCACGTTCTTCATGCAGTGGGCGATGCTTGAGACCGCCTGGCCCGTGGCCGCCAGTCGCTGCTGCTTAACGATGGTGCCGTGCATCCGTGCGTTCTCGGCCGCCACCGCCGCCTGCCCCGCAATGGTGGCCAGCAGCCGGAGGTCCTCCTCCCCGAACGGTGTGCCGGTGCTGGTCGTATCCACCTGCACGGCTCCCCGAACCGTCGAACCCACGGCCAGGGGGCAGCACATTATGGAGCGTAGATTGGACGCCAGTATGCTCTGTGCGTCACGGAGAGACCCGTGGGAAGACACGTTGCTGGCCAGGACCGCCTCCCTTTTCTCAGTGACCATCTCCAGCAAGGTCTTCGACATTCCCGCATTGTTCTCCTCCCCCACTCCGGCGGACAGGCAGAGGTCGGATTCGTCCTCGCCCATGTCTCTGAGCACCACGTGGGCGTGCTCGGCCTGCGGGAAGACGGAAAGGAGCTGGTGAAGGATGAGCCTCAGAAGGTCCTGGATGTCGAGCGCGCCGCACGAGGCCTGGGCAATCTTCTGAACGGCGTGCAGATGCTGACGCAGCCGTTCCGTCCCCGAAACTCCCTCCAGTCCCGGTCCGGTCAACGTCCTGTCCAGACCCACGGAGCCGACTACGGTGGGCATGCCGCTGTCCATCAGGGACGCGGCCCGGGGAGCCGTGAAGCGGTCGTCCATCACAAAGGTGAGTTTGCACTCGCCCACCGAGATCCAGTCGCCGTCGCGCAACAGAGCGTGCTGGATCGGGCGCCCGTTGAGCCGGGTGCCGTTGGCGCTCCCGAGGTCTTCTATACTGTATGCATCGTCGCCCGAACGGACGCGGGCATGCACCCGGGACACACTCGCTCCCGGCAGCGTCAGGTCACACTCGTCGGACCGCCCGAGCGTAACCTGGTCCTTGATGATGAACTCGCAGCCCGCCGGCTCGTCACTGACAACGATGAGCTTTGCCATGGAACCTGCCCCCGGCGTCTGACAGCGTCGACACCCCGGCAAACCGTCGCCACGTGGGCGAGAGTGTATCAGGTAACCCCCACGCCGTCAACCACCTTCGTAGGGCTCAGAACCACTGGCTCAGCATGAAGCGGCACTCCTCGGGCAGGTCCTGGATGTCCTGGATCTTCCGAACGGTCGTGCGCCGGTCGTAACGGACACTGTGATGGCGCACGTTGTGCTCCAGGTAGCGGAAAGAGGCGTTCACCTTCAGGTAGGGGAACAGGGGGAACTCCACGGTGGCGAACATGGCCCGCTTCCCCTTGCGCGGCTGCCCCACACCGCCGGGGTTGATGACCCAGCTATCCCGCGAAAGAAAAGGCAGCAGATACTTGCCCACAGCGCGCTTGAAGACGTAGCCCTTGTAGGGCAGGTGCGTGTGGCCGACGATCAGCAGCTTGGTCTTCACCTCGTCCAGCAGGTCGCGGCAGAACTCGGTGAAATCCAGCCCCATACCCCCGCGCTCGGAGCTGAGCGTGTCGTACTTCTCCTCCAGGTAGGTGTTCAACTTGTGGTAGTCCGAGCCCGGCGAGCCGTGGAGCATGGTCACTTTGCCCTCCCTCAGCACCAGAGGGAGATCGCGCAGGTACTGGCGGTTCTCCTCGGTCAGGACGTTGTAAGTCCATTCGCAGCATTTCCGCGCGACGGAGTTCATCTCCTCCAGTGTCATCTTGGTCAGGCGCTTCGTCCGCTCCGGAATGGTGTCGTTGTCCTCATCCAGCACTCCGTAGTTGGCGCAGACAATGTCATGGTTGCCCATCACGGACCTGACGTTGTGAGCGCGCAGCAGCTCGCAGCACTCGTTGGGGTTCGGCCCGTACCCGACGATGTCGCCGGCGCAGTAGATGGCCTTCGGGGTGCCCATGGCCGACAGGACGGCTTTCAGGGCCTCGAGGTTGGCGTGAATGTCGGAAAGGACCGCAATCATGTTCGCGCAACTCCCATCGTTTGCACCTGCGGGACACGTCTTGGTTTAACACCATCCCGGCGCATTGTCAATATTCTGAGGCCCGGCAGGGCCATTCAATTATGGCCTCTTGGTTGTCGCTCTCGGGCTATGGCTGCGCGGGCATGGTTTCGGCCAGGATGGCCCGAAGGCTGGCGCACCACCGTGCCGTGTGCAGCACATGCCCGTGAAAGCTCGGCTACACGCGCCTCAGCCGAGGGTGGCTGAACTGCACTCAGGAACCTCCGCAGGCCACGCCGGGGGAACTTGCGCACCCCAGGCGTGTCTCCTTTAATGGGGACCGGGAAGCACGACCCTGGAGGAACACCATGAGAGAAGATGATGCGGAGGACCGGGAGCGACGGGATGGGGACCGCAGTTCCTCTTTTCTGCGCAGCCGCCAGTTCAAGATAGGTCTGCTGATTGGGGCGGGCCTGCTTTTCCTGGTGCTGGCGGCCTGGCTGCGGAGCGTGACCACGCCCATCCTGGTGGCGCTGATCATCGCCTACGTGCTTGACCCCGTCGTGCTGCGGCTGCAGAGGTTGAAGACCCCGCGCTGGGGGGCCGTGACGCTGGTCTACGTGTGCCTCCTGCTGGTGCTGGCGGGGGCTCTGGTCGCCGTGGTGCCCCCGGTCGTGAAGCAGGCCAGGAAACTGCCCGCCTACGTGCAGAGCCTCAGCCAGGAGCTCGGAATCCCCCGCCCGGAAGAGGGAGCCGCCGAGTCCGCGCCTGGCCCGGCCCCGGCCCCCGAGGAGACGGGGGAACCGCAGGACCTGGCAAGCCGCCTGAAGGAATCGCTTGAACAGAACGTGGACAAGATCGCCGTGAAGACGCTCACTTTCTTTCGCCAGGCACTGGAACAGGTCGTCAGCAGTATCGGCGAGGTGGTGGGCACCCTGATCCAGATTGTGCTGGTTTTCATCTACACCTTCTTTTTCCTGTTGGGGCTCCATCCTTTCTACGGGCGGGTGCGCAGGCACCTGCCGGGCCGCTACCGGGAGGAGATTCTGCGGGTGCTGCGCCGGCTGGATCAGTCCTACTCCAACTTCTTCCGGGGCCGGCTCACCATCTGCATCACCTCCGGGGTGCTCACATCGCTGGGGCTCTGGATCTGCGACATTCCGTTCTGGCTGCTCATCGGCATGACGGTCGGCGTGCTGGGCATCATCCCCTTCGTGGGGGTCATGCTGGGCCTGATTCCCGCCCTGACGATGGGATTCCTGATGGGCGGCTGGCAGACGGCCCTGGGCGTGGCGGTGGTCTTCGTGGTGGTGCAGTCCCTGGAGCCCCTGCTCACGCCGATCGTGCTGTCCCGGGGCATGAGGCTTCACCCCGTTACCATACTGATCGGCCTGGTGGTCGGCGGTCAGCTCTTCGGGCTGTTCGGCGCGGTGATCTCGGTGCCGCTGGTCTCCACGGTCAAGATACTGTCGGAGGAGTTCCTCCTGCCGCCGCTGCGGGAGCTGGCGGAAGAACAGCCCTCCGGCTAACGCCGGGCGCGGCGCTTGGCCCGGTCGAACACGCTCTCCTCTGGTTCTTCTTCCCCTTCCTCCTCGGGGTGCTCTTTCGGCCCTTGCTCGCCCCCTTCCCCGGCACGGACGTGACGTCCCCGGCGGCGGGTGGGCATCAGGCGCCGCACTCCGCGGGCGAGCGCCGCCGCCCTCCGCGCCGTCGCGCCGGCGCCGCTGAAGACGAATCCCGGCAGCAGGTGCCGCCACAGGGCCTTGCGGGTGGCGATGTCGCACAGCACCAGCAGCAGCACCACGGGGGCCAGGAAGGGGGCCAGGTTCAAATCCCCAGCGGTCGTCGATGCGGTGGCCTTTGGAACCCGGAATAGGTCGCCGACGTGCATGATGCGCGCGCCGCCCGTGGCATCGGCCAGCTCCTTCAGGGCGGTCACGCCCGCCTCCGGGGGTTTCGGCTCGAATTCGGGGGAATAGGGCAGCACCACCGGGGGCAGGCCGACGCGGCGGCCCCGGCGGGTGCGCACGACGCCGTGGTAGATTCCGCTCCGTTCCAGGCGGAAGGTGGCCTCCAGCGTGCGCGGGAAAGTCCATTGCAGCGCTATCTTCTCGGGCTCCGACTCGTCCGGCGGGATTATGTAGGCACTGGCGCCGGTGCAGTCCTCGGCGGCCTGCTCGTCCATCTCCAGAAGGATGGTGGCTCGGCGTCCCTCCCTGACGATGCTGCCGAACAGGGAGGGATCATCGCGTTCCCTGCGCAGCCATTTGACGACGGAGGAGAAAAAGGGCTTGTAATGCTTCCACCCGCGCAACGCGCCCGTGTAAGGGCCGTCGGCTTCGCAGGTCAGCGCCGCCACGCGGCCCAGCCCCCGCTGCCAGACGGCCAGCACAGGCGCCGCGTTCTCGTCGGCGGTTTTCACGATGGGCGCCGCGTCTTCCCGCGCGTAGCAGAGGTTGTACCCAAGGAAGGTGGGGAACTCCGAGATGCCCAGCTTCCCCAGCCGCACGATGAGCGGGGTCACCTCGGCGGCGGTCTTTTGCTCGATGAACGTCTTGCGCGCCACCCGCATGGCATCCTCGCAGAAGACCCGGGGCAGCGAGGCCGGATCGGTTGTGAAGAAAACCTCCCCGCCGCCCCGCCGCGCGATGTCCACCAGGAAATCCGCGTCCGTGTCCTGTTCCGTTCCGAGGCCGATGACGCTGATGGTGCCGCCGGCCCGGTTCCAGGTGTCGACGAGGTTCTTGTAGTCGGCGGGCTGCTCGCTGTCGGCGGCGTCGGCGAACAGCACTATGTGTCGGTTGGGCGCGTCGCTGTCAGCCAGTTCTCCGACGGCCGCCTCCAGCCCGTTATAGACGTAGATGCCGCCGCCCATGCTCTCGATCTTGAGTATGCGGCGTCGGATCTTCTCCAGGTTGCCCCCGATCGTGGTCAGCGGCACTTCCCTGTGGGCCACGCTGTCCACGGCGAACACCGTCACCTCGTCCTGGTCGTAGAGGAGGGAGACGGCCTCGGCGGCCGCGCGGTTGGCCAGGTCCATCTTGCTGACCCCGCCTCCCACGGGCATCGACATGGAGCCGGACCGGTCCAGCACGATGCCCATGGCCAGCCTGGGGCGGGAGTATTCCTCCTTGCGCTCCATGCTGACCGGCAGTGTGTCCTCCAGGCGGCTCTTGTAGTAGCCGCCGGCGGCGAAGCTGCTCCTGCCGCCCGTCACCAGCAATCCTCCGCCCATCTCGGTCACGTAGTTGCGCAGGGCCGCGTCCGCGCGGTCGTTCAGGGAACTGAGCGCCACGTTCTCCAGAACCACCCCGCGGAAGTGTTTCAGCAGGGCGGAGGAGAGCTTCAGGTCCGGGCCGGAGACCCTCACGTTCATGTCCGACGCGGCAAGTGCGCGGCTCAGGTTGTCCGGCTCGCCGCTGCTGTTGATCAGAAGCAACTCGCTCGCCCCCACCACCTGCGTCACAGCGCGCGCCCGGTTGTTCTCGGGCACCGCATCTCCGGGGATGGAGACGGAAACGGTGCGCAGCGCCAGCCCCGGCCGCTGTGCTACGTCCCGTATCACGAACCGGTTGAGACCCGGCTGCAGGGAAACCCCCTGCTCGGTGGTCCGCCCCCCCCGGTCCACCCGAAGGGTCGCCTCCAGCGCTGCGGGCGACTCGATCTGCACGAGCATCTCGAACGGCTGCCCCGTGGGGACGCGTTCCGGCGTCTCCACGCGCGTGATGGCCGCGTCGGTGCCCTGTTCCTTCTGGATGGGCCAGTAGTCCACCGTCACGCCGTTCCTGTGCAGCTTCGGCACCAGCTCGCGTGGATCGGGGCCCGTGTAGAGGCCGTCCGAGACTACGAAGACCCGTCCTCCCGCCGCGCCGCAGAGGGAGCCGGCCAGGCGCAGCCCCGCCCGCAGGTCGCTGGAATCGTCCAGGCTCGATGCCCCCAGCTCGGAAAGCGCCGCCTCGGGACCCACCAGGGCGGATGCGCCGTCCCCGAAGGTGACCGTGACGATCTGATCCTCCCGCGCTTTTTCGCGGCGGGCGAGGGCCAGCATCTCGGAGGCCGCACTCAACGCCTCCTTGCCCGCCGAGAGGGATCGATCGACCAGGAAGACGATCCGCTGCCCGTGCCCGCCCCGGCGCAGGACGGGTCCCGCGATCATCAGCACGCAGAACGCCAGGACGGCCACCCGCAACGGCCAGACGGCCCGCGGCCCCCGGCCCAGCCGCCACCACAGATACAGCAGCGGCGCCAGCGCCAGCAGGGCCAGGGGTGTGGAGATGTCCATCATGTCCTCTGCCTCTCCAGGAGAGCCCAGCAGCCCAGGAGGAGCGCGGCCGCCGCCAGCGCGAACTCCCCGTGGAAGGCCCGCGACCGGGCGCTGCGCAGGGACGCCGCCTCCACCGCCCCGGCGTCCCCGTAAGAGGCCGCGCCGGTCAGGTCGGACTCCTCGGGCGCCAGCAGGTTCACGTCCACCGCTGCCACCGCGTGCCCGTCCACCAGCACGCGGTAGATGCCTTCGCGGGTTAGTCTGCCGTAATAGACATGGTTCTCTTCAAAGGCGACGCGGCCGCCGTCCGGCGTCTCAACGGCCAGCTTCCCGCGCCAGTCCTCCGGCCGATAGAACGACAGGCTCTCCCCCAGCCGGAACGAGAAGCGTTTCAGACCCGGGCTCTCCCCGTAGGCGTGCTCCACCAGGTTCGAGACCAGGACCGGCCAGGCGGGCATCTGGAAGATGGTGCTCTCGGCGGGCAGCAGGTTCACGCGCAGCCACCGCCCGCTGCGGATCAGCAGTGGCACCTCCCCGGCGGATGCCAGGACGTGTCCATCGCCGGGCGAGACCTGGGGGTCGGCCGTCCAGACCGCGCCCTTCAGGTCCACCCCCCGCGTCAGGGGGTCAAAAGGATCGACGAAGAACGGCCCCACGTAGGGCTTCCCCCGGCCCGGAGTCGGGCGAAGGAAGCTTACGCGCAGCAACGCGGTGCTCGCATCCCCCATGGACTCGCCGCCGCCGTCGAACACCAGGGCCGGGGGCGTTGCGACCCGGGGGCGCACCCGCTCGCACGCGCCCAGCGCCCGGCGCAGCCTCTGCTTCAACCCCTCGTCGTCCACCGCAATCTGCACGTTGAGCGCAGGCACCGGCGGCCGGGTCAGCCGCACCACGTTGTCGTTGGCCAGCGCATCGGGCGGAAGCTCGACCCTCACAGCCGCCACCCCGTCGGGTATGCTGAAAAGCAGCGGCACCGCCTCCCGTTGGGCAAAGTCCACTTCCTTGCGGGTCAGCTCCCGGTCCCCGGCGGAGAGCGTGACGGTCTTGCGCGGTCCGTCATCGCCGAAGTGCCTCGCCAGGGCGAACACCCGGCCGGAGGGCATCCACCGGGCGGCCGTCCAGCCCGTGTTCGGCATGGGGCGGCCGACCCCGACGGCGGTGACGTCGCCCACGTCGGCCCGGTGATCGGTCACCAGCAGCATCTGCCCTTCCTCTCCCAGCAGCGACCGTCCGAGCTCAATGGCCGGGCGCAGGGAGTGCGGCGGCGCCGTGGGCCGCCATCCTTCCAGTCGTGATTGCGCCAGTCCGGCGGACAGGGGCTCGCCGCCCATTATGTGCCCTCCAAAGCCCGTCTCCACGATGCTCACCCGCCCCTGCTTCCCCAGGGAGCGGCACAGGCGGACGATCGTTTCCGCGGCGCGTTTCCGGAACGCGTTCTCCCCCTGACCGGCGTTCATCGAGGCACTGGAATCGAGCAGAACCACAAGGTGAGGCCGCGAGATCACGTTGGTGTAGGCCAGCCCGGCCACGATCATGCACAGCAGCAGCGCCGCCAGCAGCTCCAGCAGCAGGGGTAGCGTCAGGGGAGGGCGGCGGCGCTTGCGGCCCTCGCGTTTCAGGCTCCGGGTGGCCTCCCACAGGAAGAGCGCGGAGACAGGTATGCGCTTGCCCCGGAAGACGTAGAAATACAGGAACAGTATCCCCCCCAGGCCCGCCAGTGACGCCAGACCCCAGGGGTAAAGGAATTCCAGCACGGCATAGCTCCCGTCAGTACACCTCGACCAATCCCGCGGGCAGGAATTCTTCGCGAAGCACCGTCTCCAGCTCCCGGTCGGCCACCACTTCCAGCAGGTGCCCGCCGCACTTGAAGACCGCTTCGCGCAGGGCCGCCCGCAGCCCGTTCAAGCGGCGCCGGTAGGACTCGACGGCGCGAAGGTCCAGATGGATGTCCGCCCTCCGGCCCAGCTCGACGGCATCCAGCATGGCCGGGCCTTCGGCCGCGGGATCGCGCTCCCACGGGCCCAGCAACTGCACCACGATGAGTTCCGAGCAGCCCACCGCAAACGAGCGGAGCACCGCCAGGGGCTCCGCGGGGTCCAGAAAATCGCTCAACAGCAGCCGCACCGACGAGCGCCGGAGCGCCGCAGCCGCGCGGGCAGGAGCGCCGAACAGCACCGACTCGGGCTGGTCGAAAATCAGCTCCTCCGGCGTCTCGACGCGCCGCAGGTCCCGGCCGGCGCCGTAGAGCCGCACGGCCAGCCCCTCGGCCCGTGCCGCGTGATACAGCCACCGGCTGAGCTCCGCGACAAGGGCGGCTTTGCGCCCGTCCGGAATGCCCATGGAGGCGGAGGTGTCCACCAGGACGTCGAAGAATGGGCTGACCTCCTCCCGGAACAGTCGCACCACCAGCCGGTCCGTGCGCCCGTAGGCCATCCAGTCGATGCGCCGCAGGTCGTCCCCCGGCACGTAATCCCGGAAATCCTGTATCTCCACCGAGGCCCCCGTTTCTCGCCCCGCCATGACGCCGGTGGTGCCGGCGGTACTGGCCACGTCCAGGTTCAGGCGGTAGCGGTGGGCCAGCTCCTGGAGCTGTGCGTCGCCGAGGGGTTCAGTCGTAGTCGCCACGCATGTACCTCCCGAAGTGGCGGATGCCCACGACCAGGCAGACGCCCAGTCCCACCGTCAGCGGCAGGAGCAGGGGAAGCAGGTAAGCGGGGTTGTAGTCGTCGAGCAAGGGCTCCCCCGCTGCCCGCATATAAAGCAGGGGCGAAAGAGCGAAGAGCGGGTTATGTCCCGCCTCGTCCCACCACGCCCTGCTCGGAGTGCCGGCCAGCACCAGCGCGCTCACCAGAAGGTTGACTATCACCAGGGCGACCGCCGTCACCCGCCGCGTCAAAGCGGTGCGCCACCTGACCGGGAGCAGCCGGACCACGATCCGCGTGAGCGCCATGAAGAACAGGACGTAGACGAAACCCATAAGGGGCGGGACCAGGTACGTCAGTTGCCAGTCCCAATTGTCGCGCCACACAAGCGCGGCGGTGCCGGCCAGTATAACGCCGAAGGCGAGGGCCGTGTAAGCCAGCCCTGAACCCGGCCCATCAACGAACGGAAAAAGTCCCAGCCGGTACAGCAGGCCCCGGCGCTCCAGCCTGCGTTCCAGCGAGCGGGCGACCCTCCGCCTGTCGGCCGCCCAGAAAATGCACCACAGGGCCGCGATATTCGAGGCGAGGAACCCCAAAACCACGATCACCTCCTCGTCAATTGCCGCCCCGATGAGCAAGTCGATGACGATGGGAGTGGCATAACCCGCGGCAACGGTCAGCAACAGCACGAGTTTCGTCTTGCCCGAGCATTTGTCGGCCTCGAAGGTGAGAACGTTGGCGGCGGAAGCACAGAGGAACCACGCCACCAGCAGCGAGATCAGCGCCGAGGCCCCCAGGGCTACGAGCATCCCCTCCAGGTCCGGCCCCCCGCCCATGCTGAAACCGAACGTGACGGCCTGGGCGAACCCAAGGCCGTAGAAGAGCGTTCCGATGACCACCAGCACGTAGCCCCAGCGCGCTATGGTCCGCACGTGCTTCGAGGAGGTGAGCGCGCCGAACCAGATGGCCAGGGCGCAGGCCGGCACGCTGAAGATCAGGATCAAGGCGAGGACGAAACCGATCATCTCGATGCCCACCCCCTTGAACAGGAAGGCCGCCACCGCGAAGGGGCCCACCACCGCGTAGAGCAGGCCCACCTTGACCAGCGACGCCAGCAGACGGCCCCGCACCTGCCGGGAGGAGCTGATGGCCGTGATGTGCACCAGCTCGATGGTGCGCCCCTTCACCTCCTGGTAGAGGTTGGAGAAACCCAGGTAAGGCAGGATGCACAGGGCCATCACGTAGGTGAGGATGCCGAAGACAACGAACATGTGGCCACCGCATTCCCCCGTGTGGGACCCGCTGACGTAGACCATCACGTAGGTGAACAAGGCCCCGCCCAGCAGCAGCCACAGCGCCGCCAGGAATTTCCGGCTATGCACCGACTGGTACATCTCCTTGACCAGCAGCGGGTTGGCCAGCCGGTCCGCGCGGTCTTTAATCCACCGAATCATCGGCCTTCTCGCCGGTTGCCTCCAGGAACATGTCCTCCAGCCGCCGCCCTTCCGGTGTCACCTCGTAGGGCCGGTGCCCCGCCTCGACCAGTCGCTCGACGGCCCGCGCAATGGCCTCCGGCCCGCCGTTCATCCGCACACGCAGCAGATCGGGCTCGGTGGCCTCCACGTGCGTCACGTTAGGGGTCTCCAGCATCAGGCGGGCCCCCTCCCTCAACTGTCCCATGAGCCGGACCAGGAGGGTGAACTCTCGGGTGACGTCGGTCTGCCGCTCCTCGGTCGGCCCGGCGTAGACCAGCCGACCTTCCTTGATGATCACCACGTTGTCCACCAGGTCCTCCAGCTCGGCCAGGATGTGGCTGCTGATGAATATGGTCTTCTGCTCGCCGGCCAGCAGCCGCAGCAGTTCGCGCAGCTCCTTGCGGGCCTGCGGGTCCAGGCCGGCGGCCGGTTCGTCCAGAAGCAGAAGGTCCGGATCGTGGATGAGCGCCCGGCCCAGGCTGATCCGCTGCCGCATGCCCTTGGAGAGGTCGGAGACCTTCTTTTCCAGCAGCGGGCCGATCTCTGTGAACCCCACGATCTGGTCGATGCGCCTGGTGCGGTCCCGCCCGGCCAGCCCGTAGGAGCGCGCGAAGAAATCCAGGTATTCGCTGACCAGCATGTCCGGGTAGGCCCCGAAGAAGTCCGGCATGAAGCCGATCAGCGGCCGGACCATGTCGGCGTCCCTCACCACGGAATAGCCGTTGGCCCAGGCGTCGCCGGCGGTGGGCTGGTCGACCGTGGCCAGGATGCGCAGGGTGGTGGTCTTGCCGGCGCCGTTGGGGCCGATGAAACCCCATATCTCGCCGTCTCCCAGGGCGAAGCTGAGGGAATCGACGGCCGTCAGGTCGCCGAACACCCTGGTCAGTCCTTCGGCGCGCAGTTCCATCAGAAAGTCCCCACGATCAGGTATTTCGACCCGGCGTCGCGGAAAGAGTCAAGCCAGACCTGCTGCTCCATCCCCCGTTCCACCTGTGCCACGTAGGCGTTGCCGCGGTCAACCAGCGACTGCCAGCAGGGCTGCAGCCGCCATGTCAGGCCCCCCATCGGCTGGGGCACGGGGTCGCGAAGCGTCTTTATGCGCATCGTGGTGAGTCGTTCCCGTGCCTCGCCTGCGGGCAACGGAGGTGCCGCCTTCTTCTGCCCGACGGCCAGCGAATCGAAGTGAGCGCAGTCCCCCTCGAGGAGAACCAGTAAATCCGTCAGGTCGTGCTCTAGAAGCTCAGCCGGAAACCCCGTTTTTCAGGGGCGGTATCAGGCAAATCGCAGAGTTTTGGTGAATCGTAGTCGTGACTGTTGGCCGCCAGCCCAAATCGGAATTCGCCACCGACTGGCATGGGCCGGAAGTTTGGGCGCCCTCAGGCCGCTCAGGACGATTAAGACAGCCATGGTCCACCTTAAAGCGGCAAAAAGAGCCTCTGCGGCCCTCACTGCCCCGGCCACCAGGGTGAGGTTGGCTACTGTGGCTGCCATCAGGAGCTGGAATTCCGTCCTGGCCCTGCCTACGTAGCGGGATGTCCTGACTCCGAGCTGCCGCAGCCGCGCGATGCGGTGCTCCACCACCTGCCGGCGCTTCATTGCCTTCCGGAACGCCTTGCTGTCCTGATGGCGACGCGCCCGCCCCATCTCCTTCTCCTGCGGGTGCAGGGTGATCGTGCGCGGCCCGTCCCTTTCTCCAACGCAGGATTCTTTGAGCGGACATGACAGGCAGTCGTCTCTGGCAAACTTGAATATCCTGGTGCGGCGCCTGCGCCCGGCGCGATTGGCAGGTAGGGTCGTGCGGGTATACGAGAAGGTGGTCTTGCCCGCCGGGCACGTCACGCGGTCCAGCTTTCTGCCTATCCGAAATTCGGTTTTCGGTATCTTGCCTGTTCGGGGCGGACGCGGCACCGGGGCTTCCAGTTTCCTTCCGGCCTCCTTGAACTGGCGGCGAGTCTCCCCGTCCCCGAAGGCGCAGTCGCCCGAGGTATCGGCCACCTCCATGTCCGTGTTCTGTTCGCTCCTCTCGG
>CAZNGS010000032.1:0-46681 GCA_964572825.1 uncultured candidatus Brocadiaceae bacterium | reverse complement strand
GGGCCGCCGGCGTAGCTTGTTTCAATCCTCGCCCTCCCCGGGGGGAGGGCGCTACTTGCATTGTAAGCTCGAGCAAGCTCGCAAGCCTAAGGTTTCAATCCTCGCCCTCCCCGGGGGGAGGGCGCTATGGGCTCGTCAGGCATAGAAAAAGCCCGGAGAACGCGTTTCAATCCTCGCCCTCCCCGGGGGGAGGGCGCTACTTGGGATAGCCGGCTCCTGGATAGCGTACGCCAAGTTTCAATCCTCGCCCTCCCCGGGGGGAGGGCGCTACCTGCGCTCGCACTACTCGTACAATAATCCCTTTTCGTTTCAATCCTCGCCCTCCCCGGGGGGAGGGCGCTACGCACGGCACGATTTCGTCCCGGGTTGTCTCCCGCAGGTTTCAATCCTCGCCCTCCCCGGGGGGAGGGCGCTACCTGTTTCCTCATCCTCCGCCGGCTGAGGGATCCCGTTTCAATCCTCGCCCTCCCCGGGGGGAGGGCGCTACCTGTTTCCTCATCCTCCGCCGGCTGAGGGATCCCGTTTCAATCCTCGCCCTCCCCGGGGGGAGGGCGCTACTAATCCTTGAGGAGGGAGAGATGGCGGAACAAGAGTTTCAATCCTCGCCCTCCCCGGGGGGAGGGCGCTACCCTGACGCTGGAGGACCGCGCAACGCGGGGCCTGTTTCAATCCTCGCCCTCCCCGGGGGGAGGGCGCTACCCGTCCCGGAACAAAAACGGGCAGGCCGACAGTCCCGTTTCAATCCTCGCCCTCCCCGGGGGGAGGGCGCTACCAAAGCTGATCCTGATGTAACGCTGGTAGTGCTCATGTTTCAATCCTCGCCCTCCCCGGGGGGAGGGCGCTACCCGCCATCTATTTCGAGATGCGCGTCCCGGAACAAGTTTCAATCCTCGCCCTCCCCGGGGGGAGGGCGCTACCTGTCGCTGACATAGCGTATGTCGGAAAGCATCAGGTTTCAATCCTCGCCCTCCCCGGGGGGAGGGCGCTACCTCCCGGCGCGCGCGCTCGAACAGGCAGTCAGGACCGTTTCAATCCTCGCCCTCCCCGGGGGGAGGGCGCTACCGATCGAGCCCGCCGACGATAGCGCGGAGGCCGAGGTTTCAATCCTCGCCCTCCCCGGGGGGAGGGCGCTACCCGATTAAGGGTAAGGCAAGGTATCAAGACCCTTTGGGTTTCAATCCTCGCCCTCCCCGGGGGGAGGGCGCTACCGTTCTGCGCGGCTAATTTCCGCGCCTGGCTCCCGGTTTCAATCCTCGCCCTCCCCGGGGGGAGGGCGCTACTCACTCAGGTCACCATCATCGTCAGTCTCGGCGGGTTTCAATCCTCGCCCTCCCCGGGGGGAGGGCGCTACTATCTCTAATGCCACGCGTGCGCGCACAGCGTTGTGTTTCAATCCTCGCCCTCCCCGGGGGGAGGGCGCTACCGTGTCCGGTTGGAAGATTGGCGCCTCGGCCTTGACGTTGTTTCAATCCTCGCCCTCCCCGGGGGGAGGGCGCTACCGGAGATCATGATGAGCAGCGACACAGAATCAACAGGGTTTCAATCCTCGCCCTCCCCGGGGGGAGGGCGCTACCCGGCGGCATCATGAGCGGTGTCGTCGGCAGCGCCGCGTTTCAATCCTCGCCCTCCCCGGGGGGAGGGCGCTACCGCCAAGATCAGGGAGAAGTAGCAATGGCAAAGAACGTTTCAATCCTCGCCCTCCCCGGGGGGAGGGCGCTACCATGATTGGCAAGCGACACAGAATTAGCGGGAAAGGTTTCAATCCTCGCCCTCCCCGGGGGGAGGGCGCTACCCGGCGGCATCATGAGCGGTGTCGTCGGCAGCGCCGCGTTTCAATCCTCGCCCTCCCCGGGGGGAGGGCGCTACCTCGACACGCCGGCAGGAGCCGGACAAGCGTCTCCGTTTCAATCCTCGCCCTCCCCGGGGGGAGGGCGCTACCAGATCGAGCCCGCCGACGATAGCGCGGAGGGCGAGGTTTCAATCCTCGCCCTCCCCGGGGGGAGGGCGCTACCCGCCCGGCGGAGGTTTGATAAAGCCGTGCTGGAAGGTTTCAATCCTCGCCCTCCCCGGGGGGAGGGCGCTACCGAAGCAGAATCGGGCATCGATAAAGTCAGTGGTGGTTTCAATCCTCGCCCTCCCCGGGGGGAGGGCGCTACCCCGCCCGTCCGTTGACGGAGCAGAAGACCTTTAAGCGTTTCAATCCTCGCCCTCCCCGGGGGGAGGGCGCTACCTTGTCCGTACTGTGGAGCAACCTGCGTTGCGGATGTTTCAATCCTCGCCCTCCCCGGGGGGAGGGCGCTACCGTCGTTGCTTCACTTGCTGCTGCCAGCTAATCTGTCGTTTCAATCCTCGCCCTCCCCGGGGGGAGGGCGCTACCCTACACCCCCTTGCTTAATCTTTAACATTGCACCGGTTTCAATCCTCGCCCTCCCCGGGGGGAGGGCGCTACCATGTCACCCCGGCTTAATGCTTAACATTGCTACTTGTTTCAATCCTCGCCCTCCCCGGGGGGAGGGCGCTACCGGCACAAAATCTTAACATCTAAAGCCTTGCGTGCCGTTTCAATCCTCGCCCTCCCCGGGGGGAGGGCGCTACAGCAGTTACTCGACAACGCTACGAGCGCTCGCTTGTTTCAATCCTCGCCCTCCCCGGGGGGAGGGCGCTACCTAGGGCATAAGGGGATAGGGCATTAGGCAAAGGAGTTTCAATCCTCGCCCTCCCCGGGGGGAGGGCGCTACGCGGCCGGCCGCACCTCGTCGCTGAGATCCGCGACGTTTCAATCCTCGCCCTCCCCGGGGGGAGGGCGCTACACTACGTCTATCGGCTGCTCCTCCAGTACCCCTAGTTTCAATCCTCGCCCTCCCCGGGGGGAGGGCGCTACGCCAACGCGCTGTTGGCATATCAGGATGTCAAGGTGTTTCAATCCTCGCCCTCCCCGGGGGGAGGGCGCTACCGACGCGATTGTGGGTTGGCTCCCCCTGCCGACGCTGGTTTCAATCCTCGCCCTCCCCGGGGGGAGGGCGCTACCTTTCTTCTCCTCCCTTACCACTTTCCTCCTTTTCGTTTCAATCCTCGCCCTCCCCGGGGGGAGGGCGCTACCCGGTCCTCGATCCTTTGCATCCAGCGCCCCTGGCGGTTTCAATCCTCGCCCTCCCCGGGGGGAGGGCGCTACCGTGATCAGGCGCCTGCCAGACGTACGCTTGCTCCGGTTTCAATCCTCGCCCTCCCCGGGGGGAGGGCGCTACCATACTTCTCACTCTCCCCTGGCAAGGTGGTGAGGTTTCAATCCTCGCCCTCCCCGGGGGGAGGGCGCTACCTTCTGCTTCGGCATCTTTCGGCTCCTCATCATGCGGTTTCAATCCTCGCCCTCCCCGGGGGGAGGGCGCTACCGGCGCCGTCGGTGGATCGTGTTGTGGATACGTTCGGTTTCAATCCTCGCCCTCCCCGGGGGGAGGGCGCTACCACCTTTGCCCAGCAGGTCTTTTTCATACCTCTGGGTTTCAATCCTCGCCCTCCCCGGGGGGAGGGCGCTACCGGTAGCCGATTTCTGTTTGGCGCGGGGACAAGATGTTTCAATCCTCGCCCTCCCCGGGGGGAGGGCGCTACCAGGCAAACTTGCGCGAGGCGAACTTGCACGAGGCGTTTCAATCCTCGCCCTCCCCGGGGGGAGGGCGCTACCGCCTGTATGGATAACGCGCGGCGGCGCCTGCTGGGTTTCAATCCTCGCCCTCCCCGGGGGGAGGGCGCTACCGCTATATGCGCGCGAAGTGGAGCTATTATACATCAGTTTCAATCCTCGCCCTCCCCGGGGGGAGGGCGCTACCGCCCGGCCCCACACTCTGTAGAGGGAGGGACGGATGTTTCAATCCTCGCCCTCCCCGGGGGGAGGGCGCTACCCAGAGACGGGGTCGCTCCTGCGCGGGAGCGCCAGGTTTCAATCCTCGCCCTCCCCGGGGGGAGGGCGCTACCGGGTTTTTTTGTGCCGCGTGGGCGGCGCTGTACTCAGTTTCAATCCTCGCCCTCCCCGGGGGGAGGGCGCTACCCCGCCCAAGCGTGGAGGGGCAGGCGCATTACGTCGTTTCAATCCTCGCCCTCCCCGGGGGGAGGGCGCTACCGTTTTTTTGTGCCGCGTGGGCGGCGCTGTACTCAGTTTCAATCCTCGCCCTCCCCGGGGGGAGGGCGCTACCGCCGTTCGGCATCGTCGTCTGGTGGCATGGGCCGGTTTCAATCCTCGCCCTCCCCGGGGGGAGGGCGCTACCGGGCGGCCGGGACGTGTCCCTCGAGTTGACCAAGTTTCAATCCTCGCCCTCCCCGGGGGGAGGGCGCTACCCTGCTCGGGCAGCGGCGCATCGCGGACCGCGTCCCGTTTCAATCCTCGCCCTCCCCGGGGGGAGGGCGCTACGCCCGCCAGGTGACCCTGGAGGACGAGTGCTCCGGCGTTTCAATCCTCGCCCTCCCCGGGGGGAGGGCGCTACCCTGGCCGTGGGTCGTTGCCTCCCGGTAGGCCTGGTTTCAATCCTCGCCCTCCCCGGGGGGAGGGCGCTACCTGATTTCCAACATCATCCGCGCTCGCACGGCATGTTTCAATCCTCGCCCTCCCCGGGGGGAGGGCGCTACGCATCCTGGCAGGCGCAGATTATCAATCCGCGATGTTTCAATCCTCGCCCTCCCCGGGGGGAGGGCGCTACGCTGCGCAGCGCACCAGCGAGATCGCCCTGTATCTGTTTCAATCCTCGCCCTCCCCGGGGGGAGGGCGCTACGCGGCATGCGTGATCTCCTCAGACTGGAGGTAACAGTTTCAATCCTCGCCCTCCCCGGGGGGAGGGCGCTACGCTGGAGGCCTCCCGTCATGTCGTCGAGGTCGTGTTTCAATCCTCGCCCTCCCCGGGGGGAGGGCGCTACAAATCGTGAGTGTCAATTTTGTTGTAGAGGCAGAGTTTCAATCCTCGCCCTCCCCGGGGGGAGGGCGCTACGTGCGCCCGGTGGCGCGCGCGCGGAGGCGGCGGACGTTTCAATCCTCGCCCTCCCCGGGGGGAGGGCGCTACGATCCTCGATCCGTTGCATCCAGCGCCCCTGGCGGTTTCAATCCTCGCCCTCCCCGGGGGGAGGGCGCTACCAATCCCGGCCGAGGATTACGATGCCGTCTACGCTGTTTCAATCCTCGCCCTCCCCGGGGGGAGGGCGCTACGTGCTTTTGCGGCCCTCAGGGCCGGCGAGGATATGTTTCAATCCTCGCCCTCCCCGGGGGGAGGGCGCTACGCCATTGGTTTTTCCTCTCCCTCCGGGGTTAATCGTTTCAATCCTCGCCCTCCCCGGGGGGAGGGCGCTACGTTCGACGAGGTAGTTTACGCCGCCGGCTTTCTGTTTCAATCCTCGCCCTCCCCGGGGGGAGGGCGCTACCGGGGAGGCCGGCGGCAACTGCTCGGTGTAGGCGTTTCAATCCTCGCCCTCCCCGGGGGGAGGGCGCTACCCGGTTCCTCGGGGAGGGACCCGCGGAGCTCCTGGTTTCAATCCTCGCCCTCCCCGGGGGGAGGGCGCTACCAAGCGGGATACCAAGTGGTATAATACAGGTAATGTTTCAATCCTCGCCCTCCCCGGGGGGAGGGCGCTACGTGCTTTTGCGGCCCTCAGGGCCGGCGAGGATATGTTTCAATCCTCGCCCTCCCCGGGGGGAGGGCGCTACGCATCAGGACCCGGCGGGCCTGGCCGTGGCATGCGGGTTTCAATCCTCGCCCTCCCCGGGGGGAGGGCGCTACCCGGTTCCTCGGGGAGGGACCCGCGGAGATCCTGGTTTCAATCCTCGCCCTCCCCGGGGGGAGGGCGCTACTAGAGGGAGGGACGCATGGAAGGCCCGACCCAGACGTTTCAATCCTCGCCCTCCCCGGGGGGAGGGCGCTACCCCATTGGTTTGTCCTCTCCCTCCGGGGTTAATCGTTTCAATCCTCGCCCTCCCCGGGGGGAGGGCGCTACCACCAGCGAGGACCCGGACGCTGGGGAGTGGCAAGTTTCAATCCTCGCCCTCCCCGGGGGGAGGGCGCTACGCTGCACTTGCAACCGGCGGCCTGAGCGCGCTTTACGGGGCCGTTTGCGCGAACCGCCGTTGTGGCAGGCAAAACGCGCCGGTTCACAGGGCGCACGGGTTTCATGTCTCTAAATAACAAGGAGTTACAATTTCGCGAACCCGCCGGGGCAACGGCGTTTGCCCGGGGTTCGCGCCGTTAGAGAACAAGGGGTTCGTCCAGGTCAATGGGATTGCCAATGCCGTGCTGCTCGATGTAGTCCTCATGAGGCTCGTGTATCCTGTAGAATCTGAGGCTGTCCTTGTCGAGGTCTATGATGTCCAACAGGCGCAGTTTCAAGCTTTTGAACTGGATGTCCGACAGAGGGCATTCGAACACGGAATGCTGGACGCGCATGCCGAATCCTTCGCAGGTTTTCGCAACCTTGCGCAGTCGCCGCCTCCCGTCCTTGTCTTCCGTATTCACGTCGTATGCTATCACGAAGTACATGCGCTTTCAGCGATAGAGAAATGGGGGATAGCCGTCCAGGTCGCCCCGGATGGTCCGGGCCAGCAGCCTTGCCTGCAGGTGGGGTAATAGCCCGAAGGAAACCTTGCGGTCCAGAACGGGGTGTTGAACTTCGTCGTTCTTGCGCCCCTGGTATGCCCTGAGTATGGTTTTCCTGGCTTCATCTCTGATGTGTACCGCGCCTCCCTCCCTTTTTTCAAAGTCGCCCGGCTGAAGCTGCTGCCGATTGAGCAGCGTCAGGGCCACGCGGTCGGCCAGCACCGGGCGGAGCTCTTCCATCAGGTCCAATGCCAGGGAAGGCCGCCCCGGCCTGGGTGCGTGCAGGAAGCCGACCTGCGGGTCCAGGCCGGTGCTTTCGGCAGCGGCGGCGCAGTCGTGCATAAGTATCGCGTAAAGATAAGACAGCAGTGAATTGACCGGATCGGTGGGCGGGCGCCGGACGCGACCCTGGAACGGAAGGGCCTCCCGGTCCACCCGTATCATATGTGGCAATGCGGCGAAGTACTGGCGGGCAGCTATGCCCTCGGTTCCCCGGACCTCGTCCAGATTCTGGCGTCGGGGAAGCGCCCGCAGGGACTGCGCAAGTCGGTCTGCTGCCGCCTGCAGGGCCTGCCGGTCTTCCTCGATGTCTGTGTCCCTCCGGCTGCGCAGGAGGTTGTGGCGCGCATTCTTGATCTTGCCGGCCACCATGTTGCGGGCCAGCGGCAGGGCCCGGTCCGGGTCGGCCGCCAGCTCGAATTGCTGGAGCCTGAGCAGCACGTTGCCGGAGCGGGGACCGATCAGTCTGGCGCGGAACTGCCCTGTCCTGCTCAGGAAGCTGATGGCGCAGCCGTTCTCGCCGCACCATCGCATGAGGGCGGGGCTGACCATGACCCGGCCGAACAGCACCATGGAGTCGAGATGCAGCAGGGGGATGCGACGCGCATCGTTCTCGGGCAGCTCGATCACCACGCGTTCATGCTCCTTTTTTAGGTAGGCACCCTGGACGGTAACGTAAAGGGTATTCAGCACGGAAGGCATGGGCCAGTCTCCTCTATGAATCCGGGTCGGGCACGAAGAGCCGCTCCAACTCCGTGCGGATGGTCGGTTGATTGGCTGCGAGCTCGGGCATGCACAGATCGTTTAGGGAGCAATTCGTGCACCGGCTGTCTGCCGGTGGGGGTGCCACGGAGGAAGACTGGAGCGCCCGGCGAATTTCCTTGATCGTCTTCAGGGTCGCGCGCCGAAGCGCGGGCTCGAATTCAACTTCACGCCGGGCATGGGACGAATGATGGTAAATGGCTCCGCGAGGTACCTCCGCCTGGAACATTTCCTCCAGGCAGAGGGCCTGGGCGCAGAGCTGCGCCTCGTCGGCCCGCCGCTGGGTCTTGCGACCGTGTTTGTACTCCACGGGATAAGGGCCGTCGGCCCTGAACTCCACCAGGTCGGCCAGGCCGTGGATGCCGTGCTGGCGAGACCAAACGGGGAGGGCGCGTTCCACACGAGTCTCCCCAACAGTATGCCCCTGGGCCTCGTGCACTTTCTCGTGGATATGCTTGCCGCCGAGGGTCAGGACGTTTTCCTGGAAAGTCTGCTCGACGTGTATGAGAGCCCACTGCCGGGGACAGTAGAGGTAGTGCTGGATCATGGAGATCAGGACTTCCGGTTCCGGCGTATCCACAGACATTGCCTGTCTCCAGGACGGGCAGTGGGGGGAGCCGGGAGCGGCGGCGCTCCCGGTCCCTCCGCTTTGTTGTTGAGCTCACCCGACCACGGTCGTGAGTGTGACGCCCTCCGGGACGCCGTCGCGGTAGATCGCGACCTCGTAATTGCTGAAGGCGCGCGGCGCTTCAACGCCTTCCTTTCTGTTGACGCTGATCAGCTCGAACAGTTCGTGGGCGGGGGCATTGCCCAGCTTGCTGTCGTGCGTGAACACGTACAGCCCGCGGCAGGCCATCAATCCGCGGGAAGCCGAGCGGTCGAGTTCCCACATGTTCTGCAGCGCCTCCCAGAACAGCGCCAGGTCCTCGGCCGATAATCCGGTGTCATCCGCCAGGTGGGGGTTGAAGAAGCCCTGGGCCCTGTAGAGCCCGTAGGGAATGAGAGTTTTCCTGCCCATCTCGGTCACCTTGCCCGTGGCTTCTTTCTCGTCGCTCCCTTCGACGGCGCGCATTTTGTCTTCTTCGCGCGTCACGGCCACGCGCGTGATGGACAGGTCGAGAGGCACCACGGGGTCGATGGAGCGGGCGAAGGTGAGCTGCAGCGGGCCGCGAACCTGGCCACAGTTCACGCTTGTGGTCATCACGGCCCCGAAGGCCCGCACGTCGTAGAACATGGCGCACATCCGGGCGCGGACCGAATTCATGGTATCTTCGTCCGGTGTATTCGTGGGCTCTTGCCCCTCTGCTTCATAGGCCCTCTTGTGTTGCAGATTGAGCACCCCGTGATGTTTGACATAGATCTCCATGCCGCTTTCGTCCGGTCGCGTGGCGTCCACGTAGTTGCGCACCTTGCGCTTGAGGCAGACGTCCGTGACGATCCCCTGCATGGTTTCGGGGTCCACGCGAGGCAGGTTGCCCGCGTCGGGGTCGCCGTTGGGGTTGCCGTCCGTGACGTCGAAGAGAAGCAGAAAATCCGTCCGCCGATTTACGTGGTTGATGGTTTCGCTTTCGTTCATGAGCTTAGCTCCTTGAAATGCAGTGGCTTAATGGCTGTTCTGCCGTTTTGCTTCGGCTGCCTCGCGTGCCGCGGCCCGATCCGCCGCCTGCTGCTGGTAATAGCCGAGGGAAAAAAGGGCCTGGTCCTGCAGCGTCAGCGTGCGGGGGAACCCCGCGGACGGCATGGCCGCTGCCACGTCCTGCAACCGGGCGCGCAGGGCGTGATAGGCCCGCTCGTTGGTCTTCCGCAATTTGCCCAGGTGGCTCTGGGCGTGGCGCATGAGGGTGCCGAAGACGGTGGCCGGCGCCGAGCAAGCGGTGCCGAAGTATTTGTCCACCAGCGTGGAGGTTATGCGGGGTAAAGCTGCCCGCTGCACCTCTTCGAGAATGGCCAGCAGCCGCCCGGACAAATAGGCGGGGCTGGTGTTGTCCAGATCAAGCTGCGCTGTCACGATGTAACCCTCCTGTAAAGAGTTGGAGCGACGGTGAGACTCAAAAACCATGCGTATGAGCGCTGCACGTGGGCGGGTCATGCGGTTGTCCGTGTCGGCACGCGCCCGTTGGACCGCCTTCTGCAGGAGCCACAGCGGCAGGGGCCGACCCGTAAGCGCCAACTCGACCAGAGCCGGGACGACCGGCGGTGGGATGTCATTCAGATCCCGCACGATGGTTCCGGCCAGAGCGATGAGCCGGTGGGGTGAATCGTTTCCGTCAGGACCGACCATCCTCTGGGCCTCGAAGTACGCCGCGATGTTGCGCTTCACCTGCTGGACCGTGCTCTTGATCCAGCTACGGACGACCAGTCTGGACTGGTTGCTGGTAACCGACAGTGCATAGAAGTCGGCGGCCCCCACAGATTCGCTCTGGCGTCCACGCCAGGGGGCGCTCAGCAGACGCCGGACGTCCTCGGGCTGTGGATCCTCCAGCAGGGACCACGGATTGAAATCGGTCGGCTCCCTGGTCCAGAAAACGTAAGTCGCCGGCCCGGTGCGCAGCCGGTGGATATCCGAATCCAGCAGATATCCGAGCGCCCGCCCGTAGATCATGGCGCAGGAATAGCAGACGGGGGCGACCTCGCTGGCCTCCAGCCCGTAGGACTCGAAGGCTTTCTTGTTGGCCGTTATGAGCTGAGCACGGTCCGGACCGACCCGGAGTTCGACGGGGTGGCGGTTAGCGATAGGCTTTCGTTTGCCGCACACGATACACTCCGCCGCGAAATTGCTTTTGGTGGCTGCGTATGCGGCCATTTTTTCGCGCCAGAAAGAGCGAACCTCCGCGAGATCCCAGGTTCGCACGCCGTCCACCAGGAAGCCGATAAGGTCTCCGGCGTGCAGTCCATCCGGGACCGCCTGGAGGGCATCTGAGAGACCGTTCTCTTCAAAGCGGAGCACGGCTTTGACCGCCTCCGACCCCGTCGCTTGGGCGCAGTCCCGCAGGAGTTCGACGAACCTGGCCCTGCGTTCACCCGCTTTGTCTTCCGCTATTTTGTCCAGCCCGAGACCGAGAACGTAGGCCGGGGTGTCCACCAACAGGTAGGGCGGCGGTGTGCTACCGGACCTGCGTCTGTAAGGCACGGGCGCGTTGAGCGGTCCCTCGTCGCCCTCGGTGGAGACGAACCCCTGGAAAGCGCCGTCAGAGTCGAGCTGAATCGTCCAGTCGATGTCTCGCGATCGGTAGCCCGGCGGCACCAGCTCATCCTGCACACGCTGGTAAAATGCGTGCAATAGCTCAAGCATGTGTCACCTCCCCAAGCTTGCTGTAGAGTTCGGGTGGCACATGCAGAATCCCCTCTTGCAGGCGGGCGGAGAAGAAGACGGGTTCGATCCGTTCCCCTTCTTCTCTGTATCGCATGTCGAAGAGCATGTGGCCCAGGTCTTCGCTGACCCCTATCGGCTGCTCGTCGCCGCTCGGCTCGCCGAAACTGGCCGCGAATTCCCGGCAGCCCAGGTAGGGATGGTGGTAGCACTGTCCCCGGGATACGCGTCTGCGAAACTGGTCGCGGTACTTGGCGGAGTGTTCGTCAGCGGCGTGCTCCCGCAACGCCACGCAGGCGCGGATTATGTAGGCGACGTCGCGCAGCGCGAGGGTGTGGCGCTGCGTCCGATCGTCGTCGGCGAAGTAGGCGCTGCCGGCCTGGCCCGCGGTGCGTGGCGAGAGCTTCCGGTTCACCTCATTGCGCACCATGGAGATGCGTCGAACGGGCCGCAACACGGCGATTTCCTTCACCCGCCATTCGAACTCCGGCTTCCAGAAGATGGCCTCCAGAATACCGCGGGCCGCCGAAGGCGTCATGACGTCGTACGAGACGCGCTCCACCTTCATCTCCGGCCGGGTGAAGCAGGCGAAATCCCCCCACACTTTCACTTCAATCGGCGGATATCTGCTCACGGGAAGAATCCTCCATTTGAGGTAGATTGTGAGACGCAAACGGCCCTTCGATGCATGCTAAGGGGGCCGATACCAGTGCCGGCCACGGACAGAGGTCTTACACGACGAGTTCATCGGGCGAATAGCCCTCCAGTTGAATTCCGGTTTCCTGATCGTAGTCTCCATTCCAAAGGAGGATGCCTCCGGGAAGTTCGGAGACCAGTCCGGCCTCGGCCGCGCGTTGGAGCTGATTAGGGTACAACGAGACGGTGAAGCGCTGGAGTTTGCGCAGTGCGAACCGCGAGATGCCATCCATGCGCCGCAGCGATTCGAGCATCCTTTCATCTGCTTCGTCACGGATGATGACGCTGGTGGTCCGGGCCGATATCAACCGGTAATCAGCGGCCGTGTGCGGGAAATTCAAGCGCTCTCGACTGCGGAGAATCTTCTTTTCATCCAGGTCGGAGACGCCGTAGAGCCGCCGGAAATAGCCCTGGAAAAGCTCAGGGTCGTCAAGTGATTGGGGGTCCAGGTCTTTCGCCACCACGCGCGTCTGTTGCGCTGCCCGGCGGTAGGCGCCGGGCGGCATACCCCCGTCCTCCGGTTCGAAGACGATGCAGCGGCCGGAGGGTAGTTCGCCCTCGCGGTTGCAGCGTCCGGCGGCCTGCACGATGGAGTCCAGGGGGCCGAAAGCGCGGTACACGACAGGGAAGTCAATGTCCACGCCGGCCTCGACCACCTGCGTGCTGATCAGTCGGCAGGGGCGCCCCGACGCGAGGCGCTTTTTCACGTCTTTGAGGGCCCGGAGGCGGTGGGCGGGACACATGGCGCTGGAGAGGTGGAAGCGGTCGGAGGCGGGCAGCATTCTGTAGAGCCTCAAAGCGTCCTTTTTGGTGTTGACGATGCAGAGGCATTGGCGCCGCTCCGACATTTCGCGCGCTACCTCGTCCCAGGTTTGCTTCCCCCCGTGGAGCGCTCGCAGCTCGAATTCCACGCGTTTCAGATCGTAGAACAGGTCAGGCGCATCCGTCACGATCTCGCGCATGTCGGGCAGGCCCGGGAAGCCCTCGCGCGGTCGGAAAGCTGGTTGGGTGGCGGTGCAGAGAACGAATGTCGTGTCGTAACGGGCCGCCAGTTCGCGCATGGCATCCAGCGTGGGCTCGGTCAGCCCGACGGGCAGCGTCTGCACCTCGTCCAGTATGACCACGCTTCGGGCGACGTTGTGGAGCTTTCGGCACCGGGAAGGTTTGTTGGCGTGAAGGCTGTCGAAAAACTGTACGGAGGTGGTGACAACGATGCGCGCGTCCCAGTTCTCTGCGGCGAGCCGGTGGCGTTTTGACTGCTCGTCCGGATCGAGGGCGGTGTGGTGCTCGAGCACCGCGTCAGTGCCGAAGATGCGCCGGTAGACGTCGGCGTTCTGCTCGATGATGCTGGTATAGGGAATCACGACGATGACGCGGTCCATGTCGTGCTTAAGGGCATGTTTCAGGGCGAAGGCCATGGCCGTGCGTGTTTTGCCGCCGCCGGTGGGCACGGTGAGGCTGAAGAATCCGGGCCTGTGGTGGGCGGTGTCCAGGGCCGCGTGATAGACCGCATTGCGCGCCTCGTTGATGGGCCCATGGCTGCTGAGACGCTTTTGCGAATTCAGCAGGCGACCATAGAGGTCTTCCAGCTTGAGGTTGTACCCGCGCAACCTTCCCTTTTCCGGTTTGAAATGCCCTTCGGTGTCCAGGTAATCCGCGTCCGTCAGAGCACTGAAAAGCATGCGGACGAAGAAGTCGGCGCTGAGCGGTTGGGCTGCGTAGGGCGGGGGCGGCAGTTCGTCCTGGGGTTGAGCACAGGGCTCCGCACGCTGCAGGACTTCCGGGTCAGCGAGGGCGCGTCGCAGACGCTCCTTCAGATCACTCGGAGATGGCAGGCCCCCGTGATGGCCGGCAATGGCAAAAGCAATCGCCGAGAGGCCGGCCTTTTGCGCCACCACCGCCCCGGCGGTTTTGTGGTCGGGGCCGCCCCCGGTTTCTCCAGATTCGAGGTGTTCCTGAAATGCCGGGGAAACCTTGCCCAAATCGTGCCATAGACCGGCAAGCCGACCGAATTCCCGTGCCCCGAACCGGGCCGCGAAGTCTGCTGCTTGGGCTGCCACGGCCTCGAGGTGTTCGCGAAGCGTCTGCGTCTCCCCGCGTTCATTCGCCGAATGGGCGAGTGGTTCCATACGAATCACCAATTCTCAGCTTTATCCCCGCCCACATTATACCACAGCATGCGGATAGAGCAAGTCATTTGCGGCGGATGGTTTCGGGTCTTTTCCGACCGGCGGCGCCGAGGGAGGACTGGGGCACGGGGGCGAGCTGCGGCATGGGTCTCGCACGGCGGTGCGGCGAGGGGAGGCGGGTAGGGGGGACCAGGATGCGTCTACGGGTACAGAAAACTGGTGCGGATGGGGGGATTCGAACCCCCATGGGCTATTCGCCCACCAGGTCCTGAACCTAGCGCGTCTGCCTGTTCCGCCACATCCGCACGAATTCTTATTCTACGTGAACCCGCCCGCCTGTCAAGCGAAGGGCGAAGGGCGAAGGGCGAAGGGCGAAGGGCGAAGTAACGGCAACGGCAACAGCAACGGCAACAGTAACGGCGACGGCCGCAGGCGAGGGCGCCTGCGCCACACATGCAACGGCAACGGGAACGGCGACGGCGGCAGGCGAGGGCGCCTGCGCCACACATGCAACGGCAACAGTAACGGCAACGGCCGCAGGCGAGGGCGCCTGCGCCACACATGCAACCGCAACGGCAACGGCGACGGCCGCAGGCGAGGGGGACAAAGGGCGAAGGGCGAAGGGCGAAGTAACGGCAACGGCAACAGCAACGGCAACAGTAACGGCGACGGCCGCAGGCGAGGGCGCCTGCGCCACACATGCAACGGCAACGGGAACGGCGACGGCGGCAGGCGAGGGCGCCTGCGCCACACGTGCAACGGCAACGGCGACGGCGGCAGGCGGGTCAGCCGTGCTGCGGGTCGGTCGGCAGGCGCCTGCGGTTGATGCGGATGAAGGTGGCCAGAAAGCCGAAGGATGCGGCGGTTATGCCCACGAGCAGCCAGAACAGCAGGACCCTGCCCCCGGGGAGCCCGCCGCCACGGGCCCGCAGCAGGCTGTGGAGATAGACGATCTCGATGAAGACGACCTGCATGACGAACTTGGTCTTGCCCATCCAGTTGGCGCCGACGGTCTGGCCGCCCCGGCTGGCGGCGTAGCGGACGGCGGAGACCAGGAATTCCCGGAACATGTTGAGCAGCACCAGCCACAGGGGGACCAGGTCGAGGTCGGCGAAGGCGAACAGGACGGCCAGGACCAAGACCTTGTCCGCGAGGGGATCGAAGATGACGCCGACGCCGGTGGAGGTGTTGAGCCGCCGGGCGAGCATGCCGTCCACCCAGTCGCTGAGGGCGGCCAGGGCGAAGAGGGCGGCGGCGGCGAGTATGCCGCCGGGCCGGGAAGCATATGAAAGATGAAGTATGAGGGGTATAAGGGTGAGCCGGATACAGGTAATGGCGTTGGGTATGGTAAACAGGGGCGCCTCCCGAGTTGCGCGAGTGCTGGCGTGCGTCACGGCTCGGGCGGCCTCGACAGATTCAGTGGTTTAAGGTCCCCCGGCAGTATGTCGGCGGCGTGGTGGTATCGCCACAGCCAGCCCCGGTCCCACCGGCCGTTGCGGTTGGTGTCTTGATATTGCTCTCCGGGGTCGAGCCGGCCGTTGTTGTTGGGATCGTTGACCAGCGGTTCG
Organism: uncultured candidatus Brocadiaceae bacterium; assembly: GCA_964572825.1. Taxonomy (GTDB): domain Bacteria; phylum Planctomycetota; class Brocadiia; order SM23-32; family SM23-32; genus CAYVBE01. The sequence continues at coordinate 31,371 of CAZNGS010000032.1, read as the reverse complement.
TCGTGGAGCGGGAAGGGGACGTTGCCGCCCATTCTGCGTTCGATGAAACCGTAGGTTTTCAGCATGGCGACGCCGGTGTCGAGGACGGCGGGGCGGATCTGGATGTGGCCGAGGTCGCGGGGGATGTACTGCACGAAGGGCATGATGGACCAGCCGATGAGCACGGCGCCGGTGATGACGATGGCGTTCAGCAGGCCGGCGGCGCCGCCCAGGGTCCAGTTGAGCATTTTGGGGCATTCGACGCCGGGGTAGGTGAATCTGGTCTTCATCCACCGCCCGAGGAGGATGACTCCGCCGAAGATGAAGCCGAAGGAGAACGCCGTGAAGTAGTCGGGCATGGGGTAGCTGCCGGTGATGAGGCTGCTGAGCAGGGAGCCCAGGGCCCGGTAGAAGGTGAGGGCGCAGAGGAAGGCGATGCCGTTGCGCATCAGCGAGTAGACGGTGAAGAAGGCGCTTTCGCGGGTCCCTGCGTAGGTCATCACGCCCAGGAGGACCACGACCACGAGGATGGCGATGTAGCTTGTCATTCCTGTGCTCTGTCCTTTGCTCTGCGGTTGGGGGAATCGGTTTTGAGCACGCGACGCACCTCGTCCAGACTGGTTATGCCGGCGGCGACTTTGCCGAGGCCGTCTTCGTAGAGTGTGCGGAGGGCGTTTTTGCCGGCGGCTTTCCGTATGGAGGCGGGGGATACGGATGTTTCCCTGAGTGCGCTCCTGACCGCGTCGGTGAGTATGAGCATGCTGAACAGGCCGGTGCGCCCGTGATAGCCGGAGTTCAGGCACGCCTCGCAGCCGACGGGTCTGAACCAGGTGACGGGCTCCTCCCCGGCGCTGACGCCGAGTTTGCGGAGGGATTCGGGGGCGGGCTCGAAGGGCTCCCGGCAGTTGACGCACAGCTTACGGACCAGCACCTGGGAGGTGACGCAGGTGACGGCTTTGCTGACCAGTTGGGGGGGATCGGTCATCCTGACCAGGTTGGCCAGGGCGGCACAGGCCCCGTGGGCCTCGAGGTCGGTGAGGATTTTGCCTTCCCTTGCCGCGAAGTCCAGCAGGAGGCCGGCCTCTATCGGTTTTTGCAGGTCACCCAGCACGATTACGTGGGGCGCCTCGCGCCTGACGGCGGCAAAGACCTCTTCGAAATCGTCCTCGCGCGAGAAGGGGAACTGCTTGACCTGGCCGAGGTCATGTTCCGATTCTTCCTCCAGCGCAAGCACCTCGTGGGTGAAGATATCGATCTGGCCGATTGCGGCGTGCAGTGTTGTGGTTTTTCCGGAACGCGGTCCGCCGGAGATGATCACGGCGGCGCGGTCCTGTTCGAGGGCGGCTCTGACCCGGTTGACCAGGGCTTCGTGCATGCCGAGTGCTTCCAGGCCTTCCTGGTAGAGATTGGGCGTCCAGTCCGGGAAGTCGAACACCAGCGAGGGCTTGCCGTCAGAGGACCGCAGACGGGCACTGACTTCCACCGGATTGCCGCCTCCCAGTTGGACGCGGAGCCGGGCGGCACCGCCGGCACGGCCGGTAAGCGCCAGGAAGGCGGTCGCGCAAGCGATCACCTCCCTGGCCTGCTCTTGATCGACAGCCTCCAGGGACTGGGGCACGGAATCGAGGGTGACCCGCGTGAGGTAGCCGTCCCGGTAGGGCATCAACCGGGCCTCCTGGCCGTGCACGGAGGCCGCCTGGCCGACGAGGTCCTGCAGGAGGGCACCTGCCTCGGCCAGTTGGGGACGGCCCTCCAGGAAAGCGTCCAGGCTCTCGCCGTTCTGGTTCACCAGGCCGGCCTGCACCGAGGGGAGGGCGCCGGTCCGAGAGGGCTGAGTCTGGAGTCTGCCCAGCAGGGGTATCCTGTTCAGTATCCTGGCCCAGTGCTCCGGGCCGAGCAGTTTCTGCCGCTCGGGGACGCGTTCATTGCGCCGTTTGACGTAGACCGCGACCGTCCCGGCGACGACGGCAAAGATCAGCAGGGATACAATTCCATGGAGAAGGAGGGTGAGCAGGACCCCCACCAGTCCGGTGCCCAGCATGATGGCGGACCACTGCCTGTCATCCATGCCGGTTCCCCTGGCATCGATGCTGACCCAGGAGGTGGCATAGAGCCAGACGGCGACGCCGGCGGCGAACAGCAGGAGCCAGACGGGGTTCACGTAGAGGGGCACGGCGGGGGGGGCGGACGGCTGCGCTTCTTCGGCCGGCTGCGCCGCGGTCTCTGCGGCGGCCTCGGCGGCGGGGGGTGTCTCGCCGCCCCCCGCCTGTGCGCCCGCTGGATCCGCGCTCACCAGAAGCAGGCCCAGCAGAGCCGCGCCGACAAACACCGCCTTCCACCTGAGTAGCTTTCTCATGTCTGGTGCCGGTCCGTTAAAAGGTTATCCGATGGACGGCTTGGCGACGTCGATGCCGCGCAGGGCCATGGCCAGGGCGTCTTTGTTGGGCGCGTACTGCATGGCCGTCTTCTTCTCGACGTATCCCTTGCGGATGATCTCGACGAAGGAGTCGGTCCAGGTCTTCATACCCTCCTGGGTGCCGACGCTGATCAGGTCGGTGATACGGTCGTCTTCGCCCTCCTCGATGGCCTGGCGGATGGAGGCGTTGGCGAACATCAGTTCCACGGCGGGCACGACGCTGATGTCCTCTCGGAAGGAGGGGACCAGCTTCTGGCAAAGGATGCCCTGGATGTTGAAGCCCAGGCTCTGACGGATCAGGGCGTGACGGTCGGTGGGGAAGAGGTCGAGAATTCTGCCCACGGTGCCGGCGGCGCTGGAGGTGTGCAGGGTGCCGAACACCAGGTGGCCGGTCTCCGCTGCCGTAAGGCCGGCCTGGAAGGTCTCCCGATCGCGCATCTCGCCCACCAGAATCACGTCCGGGTCTTCGCGCACGCCCGCGCGAAGCCCTTCATCCCAGTTCCGGCAATCCAGCCCGATCTCGCGCTGGTTGATGATGCTCTTGGCATCGTGATGGAGGTATTCGATGGGGTCCTCGATGGTGAGGATGTGATAGCGATGTTTCTTGTTGATCATGTTGAGCAGGGAGGCCAGGGTGGTGGACTTGCCGGACCCCGTGATGCCGCACACCAGGAACAGCCCCTGTTTTATGTCCACGACGCGCTCCAGGGCGGGGGGCAGATGCAGCTCCTCCAGGGTGGGGATGTAATCTTCCAGCATCCGTGCCACCAGGCCGACGCGCCCCTTCTGCAGGAAGACGTTGATGCGCACCCGGCCGCCCTCGACGTCGCGGCCGAGGTCCACGCTGCCTTTCTCGTAGAGCTCGGCCATCATCTCATTGCCCAGCAGTTCTCCGACCAGCGACTCGATCTGCTCCGCCGAGAGGGCCTCGGATTTGGCCCGGTGCAACGAACCGTCCACCCGGAAGATCGGGGGGTTGTCGGCTTTCAGATGCAGGTCGCTTGCGTCGAGGTCAGGCATCTGGTTGAAAAAGGCGTCGAGCCGGATACTCTCTTTTTTCGTTTGCTTTGCCATCTGTATCTCGTCCTCGTCGTCAGAAGTTCGTCAGAACTCGCCCTCCGCGTATGAGAGCCTCCGACGGCAGTCGGGGTCGGACAGGCGCTCTGCTATATCTACCTCGAACGCCGCCCCAACGGGCTGGAGGATCTCCGGGGCGTTTTCCCAGACAGTTCTGGCGGCTCGGACCACGACTTCCAGCCCGGCGGGCGTCATCCTGCCCAGCGGGCGCCGCACCGGTCCGACGGGCATTCCCAGAAGCCGCATCAGCGTCTTGATGGGAAGGGGATTGCGGGCCTTGCACAGGCGCTGGCCCCAGGGGCTGTCCTCCTGCGTCTTGACCGTGACGATGTCGAACAGGGGTTGAAGCGCGTCGGCGAGTCGTCGTCCCTCCTGCTCGTCCCCCGCCAGAAACGCACGGGTCATCTGCTGGACTGCGCCGGGGGCCACGTTAGACACCACACTGATCGCGCCGCACGCTCCGATGGCCCCGTCGGCCATCATGTGGGGGGTCATTCCGTCGTCGCCGCTGAGGATGCTGAAATCGGGCCCGCAGCACTGCCGCGTCCGGCGCATGTTCTCGATGTCGGCGCTGGCCTCTTTGACGGCGTTGACGTTGGGACAGTCCCGGTGCAGAAGCGCCACGTCCTCCGGCAGGAGCTGGGTGCCCGAGCGGCCGGGAATCACGTAGGGAATTATCTCCACGTTCGGGAACTCCCGCGCCACCGGTTCCATGTATTCCCTGCGGATTTCGATAGAGCTCGGCCCGTTGTAGTAGGGTTCCACCAGCAGGACGGCTTCTATGCCGTGCTCGCAGACGTGATGCGTGCTGCTCAAGGACTCGGCGGTGGAATTTGAACCCGTGCCGCCGATCACCAGGCACCGCCCCGCGGCGTATTGGTGGACCTTGATGATGACCTGGGCATGCTCTTCCCAGTTGAGGGTGGGGCTTTCGCCGGTGGTTCCGACGGTCAGGATGCCACTGACGCCACCGGCGACCTGGAATTCCACCAGGCGGCGGAGCGCTTCGTAATCGACTGCGCCCGCCTGTCCGGTCTTCATCGGCGTTACCAGGGCCGTATGGCACCCGTCGAAGCTCTGAACCACCGGGTCTGCGCTCCCAACTCGAGCAAAAGGACGGGCAAGACGTAACGGCCGCCGATTCTGGCCCCGACGCATGCGCTCGCGCGTCGCTTCACCAGTTCCGTCGGCGGGCTGGCCTTATTATGGGTCGGACGGTCGGAAAAGTCAACGACATGCCCGCGCGTGAAATGGGGGCAACGACGGCGGCGCGGGAGCCGTCTCTACTCGTAGGGCAGCAGGGCAAGGAAGCGGGCCCGCTTGATTGCCTGCTTGACCATCCGCTGGTGGCGCGAACAGTTGCCGGAACGCTTTTTGCCGAAGATCGCTGCTTCGCCCGATATGAGCCGCTTCAAACTGTCCACGTCCTTGTAATCGACCTTTTCGACGTTGTCACGGCAGAATCGGCAGCGTTTGCGCGAAGTGCCTCGTCTTCGTCGTGCAGCCACTCTCGGAGACTCCGTTGGATTGTTCGATTGGGAACCAATCACATCTTATACCGGGTGGGGCGCTGTGTCAATTGAACGGAACGCCCGTACGGGGTGTGCCACCGGCCGGTTCAGACGGGCCTTTCTGCGTGCGTGCCTGTGGGGCGGACAGGCGACCACGCACAGGCAGGCGCCTGTGCCACACGCCGAACGGTGGTTCGTCAGTATTCCGGCCAGGCGAGGACGAAGACAGAGTATGGTCGCGCGCGGCGCGAAAACGCCCGAGAGCATTCGATAATTGAATGGCCCTCGCTGTGGCGTCATTTACGTGCTTGACAGAGCAGAGGTCTCGGCATATAGTCGCATCAGGTGTGACGCTTGTCTGCGCCGAGCGTCCCTTCACTGATGTGGGCGAAGACCGTAGCCGTTTCGATTCGACTTTTCCGGGAGAGAATAGAGTGCAGTGCGATCTTGTCAGTGCCGTTGTCGGAGCGGGTTTCATAGGTCCCGTGCACGTGGAGACACTCCGCCGCCTGGGGATTCACGTCAAAGGCATTGTGGGTGTATCCGAGGAAGAGTCGCGACAGGCCGCCGACTCGCTCGGTCTGCCGGTTGCCTACACGGCGCTGGAAGAGCTTCTTGGCGACGGGGAGGTGGACGTGGTGCACATTGCGGCGCCGAATCGGCTTCACTTTTCCATGGCCCGTCAGGCGCTCAATGCCGGTAAGCACGTCATGTGCGAGAAGCCGCTGGCCATGACCTCCGAGGAAACGGCGGAGCTGGTCGAACTGGCCGAGGAAACCGGCCTGGTCGCGGGCGTCAATTATAACATCCGCTTCTATCCCCTCTGCCTGGAAGCGGCGCAGATGGCCCGGCAGGGCGTGTTGGGTGAGGTCTACTCGGTCTGCGGGAGCTACGTGCAGGACTGGCTCTTCTACGAGACCGATTACAACTGGCGGGTCCTGCGGGAGGAGGGCGGCGACCTGCGCGCGGTGGCCGACATCGGCACCCACTGGCTGGACCTCGTTCACGCCATTACGGGGCTGGAGGTGGAGGCGGTCTGTGCGGACCTTCACACGGTGTTCAACATCCGACAGCGGCCAACCGGAGAGGTGGAGACCTTCAAGGGCAAGCTGGACAGGGCGACGGTGGAGACCGAGCCGGTGGAGATCGACACCGAGGACTACGGTGGTGTGATGATCCGGTTCCGCGGCGGAGCGCGGGGCGTTCTGTGGGTTTCCCAGGTGACCGCAGGCCGCAAGAATTGCCTGCGCTACGAGATAGCGGGCTCCGAGTGCGCGCTGTCCTGGGAGAGTGAATCGCCCAACCGGCTCTGGATAGGGCATCGCGACGAGGCCAACGAACTATTGCTGAGGGACCCGGCGCTACTCTCGGAGCGCGCGGCGCCTTATGCCAACTTCCCGGGAGGGCACAACGAGGGCTTCCCCGACACGTTCAAGCAGTGCTTCCGGTCCTTCTACGAGTACATCGCCGGGGAGGAAATGCCCCACCCGGTTCCCTTTGCGACCTTCGAAGACGGGCACCGGGAACTCGTGCTTTGCGAGACCATCCTGGAGAGCCACCGCCGCGGCGGCTGGGTTGAGATAGAGGGAGGGTCAAGGTGAAGCTGGGATTCGTAAGCGCTATCCTGCCGGACCTATCCCTGGAGGAGGTCGTGCAGCTCGCGTCCAGAGAGGGATTCGACTGCGTGGAACTGATGTGCTGGCCCACCGGTAAGGCGGAACGCCGCTACGCCGGAGTCACGCATGTGGATGTGGTCAATTTCGACCAGGCGGACGCCGACCGCATCAAGGAGTTGATGCGGGGAGAAGGGATTACGATCAGCGGGCTGGGCTATTACCCCAACCCTCTGGTTGCGGACCACGAAGAGGCCGCAGTCTACATCGAGCACCTCGAGAAGGTCGTGGTGGCGGCAGAGCTGCTCGGAGTGGACGTGGTCAACACCTTTATCGGGCGCGACTGGACGCGCTCCGTGGAGGATAATTGGCCGCGGCTGCTGGAGGTCTGGCCGCCCCTGATCGAATTTGCGGAAGAGCACGGCGTGCGGATCGGCATCGAGAACTGTCCCATGCTGTTCACGGAGGACGAATGGCCCGGAGGAAAGAATCTGGCCCATTCTCCGGCGGTTTGGCGCCGGATGTTCGAGGAGATACCGGCAGAGAATTTCGGACTGAACTACGACCCCTCGCATCTTCTGTGGCAGCAGATTGATCCCGTCAGGCCGCTCTGGGAGTTCGGGGAACGGGTGTTTCACGTGCACGCCAAGGACGTGCGCGTGGATGGGGAGAGGCTCAACGACGTGGGCATACTGGCCACCCCTCTCGAATACCACACGCCCAAGCTGCCGGGACTGGGTGACGTTGACTGGGGTCGGTTTTTCTCGGTGCTGACGGACATCGGCTACGACGGACCGCTCTGCGTGGAAGTCGAGGACCGAGCCTACGAGAAGGCCCTGGAGTCCCGGACGACGGCTCTCCGCCAGAGCGCCCGGTTCCTGCGCCAGTTTATGGGGTGAATCCCTACACCCGGCGTCGCAGCGACCGGAGCGGATGTCACTTTTTTGTCGAGGTGAACGATGGATTACACGTACGAAGAAATTGCGAAGATGATCGATCACTCGCTCCTTAACCCGGTGATGACGGATGAGGAGTTGGAGGAGGGCTGCCGCATCGCCACGGACTACAACGCGGCCACCGTGTGCATCAAGCCCTATTACCTGGCGCGGGCGGCGGAGATGCTGCGTGACAGCTCCGTCAAGGCGACGACCACGGTCGGCTTCCCCCACGGAGGCCATACAACCTCCATCAAGCTTGCAGAGGCCGAACAGGCGCTGCGCGACGGGGCCGAGGAGCTGGACATGGTCGCCAACATCGGCAAGGTGCTCAGCGGAGATTGGGACTACGCGCGTTCGGATATCGCCGCCGTCGTGGAGGCGGGCCACGCGGGGGAAGCACTGGTCAAAGTGATCTTCGAGAACTGTTACCTCGAAGACGAGCACAAGAAGAAGCTCTGCGAAATCTGCGGCGAAGTGGGCGCGGATTTCGTCAAGACCTCCACCGGTTACGGCAGCGGGGGTGCCACGCACCACGATCTGAAGCTCATGCGCGAGCATGCACCCGCGCACGTGCAGGTGAAGGCGGCCGGAGGAGTCAGGTCCCTGGATGCACTCCTGGAGGTGCGCGAACTGGGCGTGACCCGGGTGGGGGCCAGCCGGACGGTAGACATACTGGACGAGTGCAGGCGCAGGCTTGGAATAACGGATTGACCGGCGCTCATGCCCGGCGGGCTCCCCGGCGTTGTGCCAGGAGGCGGTGCAGGGGAGGAATAGGGTCGGTTCCTCCCGCGATCTCCACGCAGGGCACTCCGCACTGAAGCAACGTATCCCGCGTGCGGCCGCGATGGAGCCGGAGGGCGTCTGCTGCCGGTGCCTTCAGGCCGGCCGAGGCGTCCACCCGGACGGCGCGCCCTGACTCGGGATCCACCCCGTCCAGGATTACGCCGGCCGGCAGGCGAGCAAGCGCCGGCAAATGCACGGCAAGCAGCCGGTGTTTGCGCGCCACGGCGGCCAGGATGCGGCGGACATCCGGGGCCCAGGGGGGAGGATCGGTGAGAAAGTCGCTTAGAAGCACCGCCACCACGTGGCCGCGGCAGTTGCGCAGTTGAGACAGCACGGGCCTCAAATCCGTCGACGAGCCCCCGCCGGGCGCCTCCAATGCCCGACGCAAGATGCTCAGCACGTGCCGCTCCCCCGACCGGGCCGGGATGGCCGCGACGACATCCTCGCCAAACAGCAGCGCGCCGACCCGGTCGCCGTTCTGGGCGGCTGCAAGCCCCAGCGCGGCCGTGGCAAGCAGGGCGCGTTGTGCCGGCCGGGCCGGCCGGGGGCCGGCGCACATGGAATCACTCGCGTCCAGCGCCAGCAACAGGCGCAGTTCACGCTCCTGCTGATACCGGCGCACGTACGCCGTGGGGCGCCGGGCGGTTACCCGCCAGTCTATGCGGCGAACATCGTCGCCCGGCTGGTATGGCCTGACGCTCTGAAACTCGATGCCCGGTCCGCGGAAAGCACTGGCGTAGCTGCCCGCCAGGTGCGTCCTGACCTGTCGCAGAACGCTCAGTCGGAGCTTCCTGGCGCGGCGAACGAGATCGGCGATTTCCGACGTCTCAGCCAAGCCTCAGCTCCCGGATGGCAGTACATTCAGCCGCCGGGCAGTCGGTTTCGATGACGACCGCTTCCGGCGGGCAGAGCAGTCGGACGGGGCACGCGGGCGACGTCCCCAGCCCGGCGCTCACGGACGCCACGGTGTGTCGGCATCGGAAAACACCCCGCGCGGCGCGCCGGGGCAGCCGTGTGCGGACCACCAGGGCGCCCACCAGCGGCAGCCGGATCTGCCCGCCGTGCGTGTGCCCGAACACGGCCAGGTCCACCCCCCTCCGGGCGAGTTCTGGAAGGAGGTCAGGACAGTGAGACAGCGCGAGCACCGGCGTCTCATCGGGCAGCCCGTCCCAGGCCGATTCCACGGACGGGGTGTAGAGATAGGCGTCCCGCAGGCCGACCAGCGCGAGCCGACGGCCGCCCGGCGTCTGCACGACGTGGTGCGCGTCATCGAGCAAATGCACCCCGGCGTGATTCAGCGCGCTCTTGACCTGTTCGACAGGATTGGTGGGCCGGCGCCCGTCGGGTTTCATCGCCGTAACGAGGTTCAGGTAGGTACGCAGGCGCCGCACGTGCACGTAATCGTGCCCGCCCAGCACGGCAAAGCTCCCCATCCGGGGGCGGAACATCTCCGCCATTCGCCGCAGGCTTTCAACCCCGCCGCCGTGATGGATCAGGTCACCGGTGTAGAGGACGAGGTCGAACTCCTCATCCTCAGCCACCCCTTCCAGGAACCGCAGCAGGTGCTCGTCACGACCGTCGAAATGGGTATCCGTGACGTGGAGCAGCTTGAGGGAGGGCAGACTGCTGACATCGTGGGACAGATTGACGCGGCGCACGCGGTAGCACCTGGCCTCGCGGATTCCCCGGCGCAACAGCAGCGCACCACCCAGCGCTCCGGCGCCCATAATGTATGCCATCCAGGCCATCTCGAGCGTCTGACAGGCAAGAGCTGATCGGGTAGAATGAAGACCGGCAGTCTAATGGCGATCGCGAACCCCTGTCAAGCGGTTTGGATGAGCGCGATGCTGTGGAAGCTCATACTGCTGCTCACCGCCGTTCCCCTGGTAGAGCTGTACCTGCTGGTGTGGCTTACCAGACTGTGGGACAGCTTCCTGCTGACGGTTGCCCTGATTCTGGCTACGGGCGTCGTGGGCGCAACCCTGACCCGGCTGGAAGGCCTTAAAGTCCTCGAACAGATCAACCGACAGCTCCGGAGCGGGCAGTTGCCCACGGATAGCCTCCTCGACGGAGTGCTCATCCTGCTGGCGGGCGCTTTGCTCATCACCCCCGGCGTCCTGACCGACGGGGTGGGCTTCATGCTGGTGGTGCCGTTCACCCGAGTCCCGGCACGGAACCTGCTCAAACGCTGGCTGAGAGACAGGGTCGAGGTGCACCGCTCCGGCGCATTCACAGAGCAGGGCTTCCACCCCATTGATCCGGAGCCCCCGCCCGGTTTCCCGCCGCTGGAGGACGAAGACGAGGCCGAAGAATAGCCCCGAGTTGCCACCTTCAGTTCTCGGCATCTTCCACGCGTATCGCCACGGCCCGGGCATGTCCTTCCAGACCCTCCGCCCGGGCAAGGCGGGTCAGCGGGTCGGCATCTTCCTTCAGGGCGGCGCGGTCATAGCGGATGATGCTGGAAGGTTTGCGGAAGTCATTGGCGCTCAAACCGCCGGCGTATCGGGCCGTGGCGCCGGTCGGCAGCACGTGCGAAGGCCCCGCCAGGTAATCGCCCACCGGCACGGGGGTCCAGCGGCCCAGGAAGATGGCCCCCGCGTGGCGGATGTCCGGCAGCACGCTTTCCGGCTCCTCCGTGACGATCTGGAGGTGCTCCGGAGCCAGTGCGTTGCAGAGGCTGACACACTGTTCCATGGACTGCGTTACGATCACGGCGCCGTAGGCGGCCAGGCAGGACCGGGTCTGGTTCGAGCGAGGCAGGTCGGCCAGTTGCGCCTCGACCGCCTCGACCCCGGCGCGGGCGACGTCCTCCGCCGGCGTCAGAAGCACGGAGGAGCCCGGGTTATGCTCGGCCTGGGAGATCAGATCCGCGGCCAGCCATTCGGGGCGGGCCGATCCGTCGGCTATAATGACCACCTCGCTCGGCCCGGGCAGCGCCTCGATGCCCACACGCCCGAACACCTCCCGCTTGGCCAGGGTGACGAAGATGTTGCCCGGCCCGGCGATGAAGTCGACCGGTTCGATGGTTTCCGTTCCGTATGCCACGGCCGCCACGGCCTGCGCCCCTCCGACACGGTAGACCTCGTCCACGCCCGCGATGGCGGCGGCGGCGAGGCGGTCGTCGGAGATGGTGCCGTCCGTGCGGGGCGGGGTGATCATGACCACTCTTTCCACTCCCGCCACGCGGGCGGGCACGGCGGACATCAGCACGCTGGAGGCAAGAGAGGCGCTCGCGCCGGGCACACAGACAGCCGCTGCGTCCACGGCCCGGTAGCGCATCCGCAAGGTCCGCCCGGCCTCCGTGATCGGCTCGGGCTGGGGCGCGAGCGAGTGCTGCTGAAACCTGCGTATCCGCTCCGCGGCCAGCTCCATTGCCGCCACCAGGCCGGCGTCGCAACGTCTGGCAGCGGCGTCAATCTCTTCCTGGGAGACGCGAAGCTGTTCGGCCGTCAGGTGGCATCCGTCCAGGCGCTCAGTGTATGCCAGCAGGGCTTCGTCGCCGCGCTCGCGCACTTCGGCGATAATCGAACGGACGGTTTCGAGCGGTGAGGCCCTGTCCGGACCGGCCGCGCTCAGGCCTGTTTCCAGGCTCAGTTTCTCACGCAGGGCGGCAAAGCGGGACTCGAAATCCGGGTCCGCGGTGTTCATGCGTGCCAGAGGCATTTGTCGCCCTCGGAAGCAGGCGAAGGTGGGCTGGCTCAGTCGGCGGGGCCTTCGGGCTCTTCCTCGCCCGCGTCCTCTTCATCTGCCCGCTTCGTGGGCGGCATTTCCTCCTCGGCCGTTTCGTTCAGGCCACGTTTGAACTCGTGGATGCTCTTACCCATGGAGCGCATCACGGACGGGAGCCGCGACCCGAAGATCAGGAGCGCGACGATCAAGATGACGATCCATTCCCAGTGACCGGTAAACATATGCTTTCCTCGACGGGTGGCAGACTTGTCCTCTAACACTGAAATGAATTATACGTCCACGACGCCGACAATGCAAAACCCGCAGTCGGCGATCCGGTGCAAGCGTTGAAGTGAGCCGGCGCAGCGGGTAAGCTCCATGCACAGCCATGCGCGGATAGAAACATGACACTGTCCACAGCCGAAATCACAGCCGTTGTCGGCGATCTTGCGCCCCGTCTCCAGGGCACGAAGATCGAACGGATAGACCAGCCCGAACGGGAAAAGCTGGTTCTCACCGTTCGGGGCCACGGCTCCCTGTACTGGCTGCTGCTGTGCGTGCATCCCCGCATGAGCCGACTTCACCTGCTCACCACGCGTCCGCCGCAGGGCGAACCCGCGGCCGGCTTCTGCAAGGTGGTCCGGCAGCACCTCACGGGCGCCCCCCTGCTCGAACTCCGTCAGAGGCCGAACGACCGCATCATCATCGTCGAGTCACAGGAGCGGGACAAACTCCTCCGGGCACACCGCGTACGCCTGGTGGCGGAACTGGTGGGCGTGACGAGCAACCTGGTGCTGGTGGACGAATCGGACCGGGTGCTGGCCTGCCTCAACCGGGAGGATTCAGCCCGGCGAAAACTCTGCCCGGGTGAGCGCTACCGGATGCCGGAACCTCCGGACGATCTGCCGCCAAGGGCGTTCCGCAACCGGTTTGCCGACCGGGCGGACCCCTCCGACCCGCCCGCGCTCAGCGGAGCGATCCAGGCTCACTACGCCCGTCTGGAGGCGGAGGAAAGGGTGGAGCAGCTCCGCACGGAGACGACCGGCGCGTTGAGGACGCACATGAAGCGAAGCCGGCGCCGGCTCCGCAATCTCCGCGAAGAACTCGAACGGGCCGAAAACGCCGACTCATGGCGCCGCAAAGGCGAACTGCTGAAGCTGGCGCTGCCTTCCCTGCGCAAAGGGCAGAAGGAGGTCGCTCTGGAGGACTTGTTCGAGCCCGACCGGCCGCAGGTGACGATCAGCCTCGACCCCACGCTGAGTCCCACGGAGAACATGCAGTTGATGTTCCGCCGCTACCGCAAGGCCCGATCCGGCCGTGAGGAAATGGAGCAGCGTGCGGAAGCAACCAGCCGTGAACTGGACCGGCTGGAAGCCCTTCTCGACAGGGCGCAGTCGGCCGAATCTGCCGAGCAGCTGGAGGAGCTTCGCGGCCAGTTGCAGAGCGCCGGCCTCCTGCGGCCGCAGGGCAGGCAGACTCAGCGGAGGGAGCGCCGGACCGGGCCGCGTGAGTTCGAATGCCGGGACGGCCATCGCATCCTCGTCGCGCGCAATGCCCGCGAGAACGAACGGCTGACTTTCACCATCGCACACGGCAACGACTACTGGTTGCACGTGCGCGGCTGGCCCGGGCCGCACGTGGTGGTGCGCCAGGGGCCGGATGGCGATGTGTCCTCGGCGGCGCTCCGGGACGCCGCGCATCTGGCGGTTCACTTCTCAAAGGTCCGGGGCACGGACTACGCTGAGGTCGTTTACACCCGCTGCAAGAACGTGCGGCGCCTGAAGGGGGCATCCTCCGGGCAGGTGAGCTATGCGGATGCTTCCACGATGGCGGTGCGCCCCGATCGTGCCCGCCTGCAGCGACTGCTGCGCAACCGTCCGCCCCGATGAGGCGTGTTCAGCCCGGCCTTTTTACTTCCCGCGCCCTCTCTGCTAACATACCTTCATGCGTGAGCGCCCACCTTCTTTTGACCCGGGGGACCACCTTGAGAACCGACGGAAGAGCAGCCGACGAGATCCGCCCCGTTGCCATTCAGCGCGACTTCACCTGCTACGCCGACGGCTCCGTTCTGATGGAGATGGGCAACACCAGGGTCATCTGCACGGCCATGGTCGAGGACCGCGTGCCCCGGCACTGCCTGGATAAGCAGACGGGATGGGTGAGCGCCGAATACTGCATGCTGCCCAGCGCCAACCCCCAGCGGCGGAGCCTGCGCAATTATCCCCGGGGACGCGCCCAGGAGATACAGCGCCTGATCGGCCGGGTGCTGCGTTCCACCGTGGACCTGCACCAGTTTCCCGGCAAGACGATCTGGATCGACTGCAACGTCATCCAGGCGGACGGGGGAACGCGCACGGCGTCCGTCACCGGCGGCTTCGTGGCCCTGGTGGACGCGCTGGTGGAGCTGCGCAAGCGCGAGGTCTTCGAGACTCTGCCCCTGGTCAGGGGGGTGGCGGCGCTGAGTGTCGGCGTCGTCGACAACGAGGTGGTGGCGGACCTGTCCGCCGACGAGGACAGGGCAGCCGCTGTGGACATGAACGTGGTGATGACCCACGACGGTCGGTTCGTCGAGATCCAGGGCACCGCCGAGAGGCAGCCGTTCGACAAAGACCAGCACGACCTGATGCTGGAGCTCGCCCGGCAGGGCATCGAGAAGGTCAAAAGAAGCCAGCAGGAAGCGCTGGGAGACCGCCTGCAACTGTGACGAAGACGCCATGTCGCTGCCCCAATGGCAGGAAATACCCATCATCTCCGGCCGGACCGCAGGCCGGCTGCTCGATGCCGACCCGGGGGCCGTCACCGTAAGCCTCGACCTGGGCCGCGGCCGGTGCACCGTGCGTGTCGAACCGGACACCTTGATTCTCCCCGACGATCGGGCGATCGGGCGCCGCGAACTGGCCGATGCCTTCTCCGAACCCGAAGACTGCATCGAGATACGCGGGGGCACCTGCCGCAAGGTCTATCTCTATGATCCAGTCCTGCGCAAGTACTACAAGCTCTATCAGCCCTTCGAGGATAGTCCGCCCACCATCATCATCAACGGCGCCACGATGCATTCCATCGTGGAGGTGGCGCCCTGGGAAGGCGTCCGGCAGATGGTCGAGCAGGTCCCCGAGAGGGCAGGGCGCTGCTTTGACACGTGTTGCGGACTCGGCTACAGCGCACAGCTTCTGCTTGGCCGGGGGTTCGAGGGCGTTACCACGTGCGAAGTGGATAGAAATGTCCTGGAGGTCGCGGCGATCAATCCGTGGTCGGAGGAGTTATTCCGCTCGCCCCGCGTGGAGATCGTGCTGGCAGACCTGCGCGAGTACGCCCGCGATTGCCCGGAGGGCGAGTTCGATTGTGTTTTCCACGATCCCCCGACGATCCAGATGGCGGGCGAGCTCTACGGGGAGGCGCTCTACCGTGAGTTCCGCAGGATACTGGCGTCCGGCGGGTCCCTGTATCACTACGTCGGCCGGCCGGGGAGGCGGCGGGGCCAGGACTACGCCCGCGGAGTGATGCAGCGGCTGCAGAGCGC
This sequence comes from uncultured candidatus Brocadiaceae bacterium, assembly GCA_964572825.1. Classification (GTDB taxonomy): domain Bacteria; phylum Planctomycetota; class Brocadiia; order SM23-32; family SM23-32; genus CAYVBE01. The sequence continues at coordinate 15,865 of CAZNGS010000032.1, read as the reverse complement.
CGGGTTCGTGCGGGTCCGGCGGGTGGCCGAGGGCGTTCTTGCCTTCAACCGGCGCGATCCGCTGATTCCCCGCACTCGCGCAAGAGGTCGGCCAGGGTGATGCCGGCCAGAAAACTCCGCTTCCTGTTCTGCGCCGTCAGCCAGATGCGGTTGACCGCTGCCTCGTAAGGACCATCCCCCTCCGCCTGCGGCTCCTCGCGCGGCTCCACGGCGGCGATGACCTCGGCCAGCGAGATGTGATCCGGCGGACGCATCAGCCAGTATCCCCCCTTCGCGCCACGCGTGCTGTTGACCAGCGCGCGCTCTTTCAGGCTGATCAATATGTGGACCAGGTACTTCGACGGGATGTCGGCTCGCCTGGCGATGTCCCGCAGCTTGATGGGATTCTCGCCGTCGTAATCCTCCGCCAGAACCAGCGCCGCCAGCAGCGCGTAGCGCGTCTTGGCTTTCAACCTGACCATTTCAGTCGTCGCCAGAGGGAAGCGGAAATTCGGGAATCGTGGCAAACAGGGTAGCGCCGACCCGTCCCGCGGTCAAGGGAGTCATCGCCGGACATGGGCGGAGAGGCTGACTTGCCTGCTTCTCCAGGCCCGGCCCCCGCATGCCGTAAACCTCCCAAGATGCCCGCGGTGCGGCTTTCAAAACCGAACGACACGGGCATCTGCCGCTGATGCGTCCCGGCTACACTCCGCCACGATTCGAAGGAGACGCCACAGCACGCCGAGTTCCGCCTGCACGTGAGCAAGAGAGTGCCGGGGCGCTGCGGCGTCGGATTTCTCATGAGCTCTCGGGGGTGGCGGTCTTCACGGGGATGCCGCAGCGGCGGCGCCGGATCGTGGCGTTCGAGAAACCCCGGGGGTGGTGCGGGATACGGCCCGCCGGTTCGTCCGCCCCGCCTTCGTCTCTCACCGGACCTCGGCGAAGGCTTCGAACATGGCCAGCACGTTCTCGACCGGCGTGTTGGCCTGGATGTTGTGGATTGCGTTGAAAACGAAACCGCCGCCCTCGGCGAACATCTCCACCCGCTCCCGGACCTGTTCTTTCACCTCGTCGGGGGTGCCGAATGGGAGGGTCCGTTGAGTGTCCACGCCGCCTCCCCAGAACGTGATGTCATCGCCGTAGGTCTTTTTCAGGTGCCACGGGTCCATGCCGTCGGCGGAGCATTGAACCGGGTTCAAGATGTCGAAACCGGCTTCGATGAAATCCGGAATCAGCGGTTCAACGCCGCCGCAGGAGTGGATGAAGGTGAACCACGGCGTGTTCTGGTGGACCCATTCGTTCACCCGTCGGTGGAAGGGCATGTACAGGTCACGATAGGTCTGGCGGGATATGAACGGCCCCCGCTGGGTGCCGAAATCCGTGCCGGTGACGAACAGCACGTGGACGGTCTCTCCCACCACCGCGTGGCTGCGTTCCAGGTTAGCGAGAGCGATCTCACATTGGCGGGCGAAGATCTCGCGCACGTGCTCTCGCCGGGTCAGCGTGGAGACGTACCACTCCTCGACGTCGCGTATGCCCGTCGGGTCTTTCAGAAACGGCGCCGGCACGAGCGCGATGTCCCCGAACCCGGTGTCCGCGAAATTGCCCACCACGGCCAGGTCGGTTTCCCGCAGCCCGGCCGCCGATTCCCGCAGATACGCCAGATCCCCATCGTCGATCGGCCCGAACTCCTCCAGGTTGTCTTCGACCCGCAGATTTTCCTCGTCAATGGGCGGTTGCCGGACAATGGTATCGAAGTAATATCCCCCCTCCGGCATGCGGGCGCTCGGAGCCGCGCTGCGGTCCCCCTGGGGATACATGAGGATGTCGCCGTTTGGCTCCGGCTCGGTATTGAACTGCCCGGGCACCAGCACGGGGGTTCCGTCGAACAGATGCCAGGGCTTCCAATCTTCGTTGGGAAAGCCGAACATGTTGTCCCGCCCACCCAATCCCACGGCGTCGATGCCCAGGGCTTCCCGTAGCTCTTCGTCCACCTCCCCCAGCATCTGGTAGGGTTCGACCACCTTGACCGGTCCGTTCAGCCCCAGCGCGCGGCGGAGGCGATACACCGTGGCGGCTGCGATGCCCGTGGTCGCGGTGGCGCCGAAATCCATCGGAACCCGGTCCGGTTCCCCATGGGACACTGCGGCCCGCACCTGCTCCAGAGAGTTCATGTCTTCGGGCGGCTGAGTGTGTGAACGGGGCCCGCGAAGGCTCGCCGCGGCATACTATCACGACCCTGCGCGAGACGCAACAAGGCTATTCTCTCTCACAGGACGGCGGCCATCCTGGACAGGTGTCCGGCAGCGCGTGCGTGCGTCTCCCGGGCGCAACCCAGCGCCCGCACGTAACATGCCCTCGTGTGCGGCTTCTGCCATATCTGGCCGAGGCCGCTGCCGGTGGTGAAGGGACTGAGTTTAGCCGCGATGCGGGCAAAGGCCCGCGCCGCTGCATCCAGGTCTTCCCGGTCGGAAAGGTGCATTGGCACGGAATGAATGCGGTTCAGAAAGCGCACGGCCGACAGGCACGTCGCCACCGCTCCGCTGGCCGCCCGCTCAGCGCACCGCCAGCCCTCCGGATGTCCGTGCGGGCAGAACGTGGGTGCCTGCACCTGGGCGAGCCAGGCGTCGTAGAACTGGACGCCCGAATCCTCCCGGGGCGCAGGATGCTGCCCGGAAGCAACCGCCGCGCCAAAGCGCACGGCTTCCTTGAACGCCTCGCGGGAGGTGAGGCACGGCTGAGTCGGCCGCAGTACGCACAGCGGGCTGGTGGCGTCCACCGTGCAGGACAGTTCGACGCCGACGGGGCTGGCCAGGGCGAGCTGCGTCGGGTCGTCGTCCCACTCCCTTACGATGCTCCAGCAGGGCCAGGAACCGCAGAGTATGACGGCGCCGTCGGCGGCGGCCCGCCTGGCCCGCCGGCTCAACTCCGGGAATCCATCGTCGCGGGAGGCACGGGAAATCGTCACCGAAAAGCCCAGCGCGTGGCCCAGGAATTCCACCCGGCCCGGATCTGACCGCCGCACAGGGCACGCCACGCAGGCGGCATCCGGCCGCAGGGAAGGGGAGAACGCAGCGCCGGACAGCCCGGCCACATGGTAGTAAGGCAACTCCGTGCCCCAGGAGGCCATGGCCGCGCGGACACAGGCGGTCAATGAGTCCACCTCGTAATACTTTCCCCAAAGGGAAATGGCCGACGCCTTGCTCGGAGACATAGTGCCACTCGGCCAAGCTTCGCGTTCGGGTCAGCGAGAAACCCGGGGGTCTTTAACAGCCTGCACTGCTGCGCTTTGGCGCGGCCCGTCGCGCCGGCGGGGCACCCGTTTTCCTCCATGCTTACTGCGCTGCCTCCGACCTTCCATGCTACACGATAGTCCCGATGGCCGCAAACTCTCCGCCGGTTCACTGGCGTGACTGCGGGCCGGACCTTAGAATAGCGTAAGGGAGTTACAAGGAGGACCTTTCGGCCGGCTGCGGGGAGGAAGACCCGATGGATTGGCCGTCCCGTGACGAGGCGGAAGCTCTGCTGCATGAGTGGACGGAGAGCGCCAACCTGCGCAAGCACGCCTACGCGGTGGAAGCCGCCATGCGGGCCTGCGCCCGGCGGATGGGCGGTGACCCCGAGAGGTGGGCCGTCGTCGGCCTTCTGCACGATTTTGACTACGAGAAACATCCCGGTCCCTCGGAGCATCCCCGCGTGGGGGCCGAGCACATCCGCAGGCTGGGTTGGTCCGAGGAGCTCGCGAAGGCCGTCCTCGCTCATGCCGACCACTCCGGGATTGAGAGAGATACCCCTCTGAAGAAAGCGATCTTCGCCGTGGACGAACTGACGGGGCTCATCGTGGCCGTCGCACTGGTTCGTCCTTCCCGCAAACTCGCAGACGTGAGCGTCGATTCGGTTTTGAAAAAGTGGGACCAAAAACGCTTCGCGGCGGGCGTGGACCGCGGCCTGATCGAACGTGGAGCCCGCGAGCTGGGCGTGCCGCTGGAGCAGCACATCGAAGTCGTCCTGAAGGCCATGCAGGAGGTGGCAGACCGCCTGGGGCTGTGAGCCCCCCGCCTCCGTCCTTTACCCGAGCATCATCGAAGGAGACCGCGCCGTGATGAAGGTCCTGATGACGCGCCATTCAGAAGGTTTCGAGCACGATTACCTGCCGCACGCGGAAGTGGCCATCAAGAAACTGGGGCAACGGACCGGGCTGTTCGAGGCGACGACCACCGCCCGGAGCCGGCTGATCGGGCCGGACAGCCTGGACGGATACGACGTGGTGATCCTGGCCACCACAGGCGATCTGCAATGGACCGACGAGCAAAAACAAGCGCTTCTCGACTTCGTGCGCAACGGCAAAGCCCTCGTTGGCATTCACAACGCCACCGACACCTTCTATGAGTGGCGCGAGTACGGCGAAATGATCGGCGGCTACTTCAACGGCCATCCCTGGACCCAGGAAGTCACAGTCCGGGTGGAAGAGCCGAACCATCCCGCCACGGAGATGCTCGGCGAGTCATTCCGGGTTTTCGACGAGATATACACCTTCAAGAACTGGAGCCGGGATAAGACCACGGTGCTCATGTCGCTGGACAACGACTCGGTCGACGTGTCGAAGGGCAACCGCGAGGACGACGACTACGCCCTCGGGTGGTGCCACCCCTACGGTGACGGACGGGTGATTTATAGCGCCCTCGGCCATCCGCCGGCCCTGTGGGAAGAGGACTGGTTCATGCAGCACATTCTGGGCTGCATCAAGTGGGCGGCGCGGGTCGAGTAGCCGTGGCGGGAAGAACCGGCAGCGCGCGTTTGACGCCGAACGCCGGCGGAGGGGATGTGTGCGGACATACCGCGATGGGGAACGCTGATGGATAGCAAAAGCAGAAACGCCGCGTCCGTTCTGCGGGTGGCGTTTGCCTGCCTTGGGGCCGCCGCTGTCGCGATGTGCCATATCGCAGTGGGCGGTGCGGCGACGCCCGAAAAGCTCCGGGACGTGTGGGACGTGGTCTACCTGAACGGGCAGAAGACCGGGCACGCACACGAAACCGTGCACAGGCTTCAGAGCAGTGACGGTGTCGTTTACGAATCCCGCGCCCGGCAGGAGTTCACCTTCCTGCGGGGCAAACTCCGCCTCGAGTTTATTATCGAATCGGTCGTCCGAGAGGACGAACGCGGCCGGGTGGTGAGTTTCAGCCTGGAGCAAAGACAGGGTCCGGCGATCCAGCAGACCGAGGGTAAAGTGCAGGCCGATGAGATGGTGCTGGAGACGACTTCCGGCGGCGTGACCACCACCAGCCGGATACGCGCGCCCTCCGGTCTGGGCCCGCACGCCATCCGCGAACTACGGGGCCGGAAGGGCTTTGAGCCCGGAACGGAGTACACGGTATCCACGTTCCTCCCGGAGTTTCCCGACCGCGCCGTGAAAGCCCACTACCGGGTCGGCTCCGTTGAAGATCGTGAAGTGGCCGGAAGCCCCCGCAGGCTGCATCCCATTCATTGCTCCTACGAAATGGCCCCGGCAATTCAGATTCAGGCTACCGAATGGGTGGACGTCCAGAACCGAACCTGGATCACCAGGGTGCCTATCGGGGCAGGTCTCACGCTGGTGACCCGGCGGGCCAGTAAGGAGGCTGCCCTGGCGGAGGATAAACCAACCGACTTGATGGAAGCTGCGATTATACGCCCGGACAGACCAATCGAGCGCCCGCGCCGGGTCGAGCGCCTGCGACTGCTGCTGGTGCCCGTCTCGGAGGACGTGGAACTGCCGGACCTGCCGGCCGGGCCCTGCCAGACCGTGAAACGCACGGACCGGGGCATCGAGGTCAACATACGGCGGGCTCACCCCGCCCTGGAGCGCGCCTACGCGCCGCCCTACGGCGGGGAGGAATACGGGGCGCTGCTGCTTCCCAACCAGTGGCTGGAGACCGAGGAGCCCGTTATTGCGGAGATGAGCCGGGAGGCCGCAGGGGACGCCGGGGATGCCCTGACGGCCGCACGGCGCATAGAACGCTACGTCAGGAGGCACATCTCGCGCAAAAGCCTGGCCATGGGCATGGCAACGGCAGCGCAGACGGCCCGCCAGAAGGAGGGCGACTGCACCGAGCACGCGATGCTGGTGGCGGCGCTGGCCCGTGCCGCCGGCATCCCGGCCCGGGTAGTGGAAGGCGTCGCCTACGTCTCGGACAGCCGCGGCGGCATGTTCGGCTATCACATGTGGGCGGAGGCTTACGTGGGCGAGTGGCTGCCGCTGGACGCCGCGCTGGAGGGGCACGATGCGACTCACCTCGTGCTGGCGCGCAGCAGCCTGAACGAACCGGGCCAGTTGAGCGGCCTGGTGGGCTTGATGCGCTTCTTCGGCAAATTCGACATCCGGGTTCTGGAGGTCGTCCACCCCGGTTCCGAACCGGAGGAGCCCGCCGCCTGACCCGGCGGAGGCACATCCGCCCGGATAAGATGCCGGAGGGCGGGGCAGCGGCCCGTTTCCCCCTGTCATGACCCAACGCCCGGCACCGCAAACTCCGGAGTGAGACGATGAAAAAGGGACTGTTACGAGACATCCTGATCTTCGCCGGCATCGTCCTGGTGCTGATTGTGGGGCTGCGGCTGGTGGCCCGCATACTGGTGGACTACTGGTGGTTCGCCGAGCTGGGATACAGTGCTGTCTACACGCGCATCCTCTGGACCAAGCTCTGGCTGTGGTTTGTGGGGTTTGCGGTGGGCTTCGGGGGCGTGGTGGCAGGCATTGTTGTGGCGCGGCGACGGACCGGACCCGTGCGGGCCTCCTTCGTTCAATGGGGGAACTTCCGCATCCGCGTCCCGTCCCTCCACCGCTACATGACCTACGCGGCCTGGGCCGTCGCGGTGCTCATGGGGTTGGGGGGCGGAGCCGCGGCCGCCACCCTGTGGCACAGGGTGCTGCTGTTTGTAAACCATCAGCCCTTCGGGGTGAGCGACCCGCTGTTCGGCACCGACGTGGGTTTCTATGTGTTCACGTATCCCCTTCTGCTGGAGGTGCTGCCCCTGCTGCAGGGGTTGGCCTGGGTCTCGCTGGCCGTGGCCTTGCTGCTCTACATTTCGGCAGGGGCTTTCGGGCATGAACGCAAGTTGTTTGTCTCACGACCGGCGTTCCTTCACCTGTGCAAGGGCGTGGGCGTCCTGCTGGTGCTGGGAGCGGCGGGGTTCTTCCTCAAACGTTACGGCTTGCTCTACAGCGAGACAGGAGCGGTTTTCGGGGCCGGTTACACGGACGTTACGACCAGGGTCCTGGCCTGCTGGGTGATGCTGGTGGCCAGTCTGGGAGCAGCCGCCGTTTTCTTCACCGTCCGTTCGCCCCGGCACTACAAGCGCCTCATCATGGCCCTGGCCGCCTGGGCGGGGTGCGCCGTGGTCTTCTTTGGCATACTTCCTCCGGCCGTGCAATGGATCCGGGTGGAGCCGAATGAGCTGGAGCTGGAAACCCCCTACATCCGCAACAACATCGAGATGACCCGGCGGGCCTACGGCCTGGACAACATCAAGGAAGCGCAGTATCCGGTTCGCGATGACCTGACCTACGAAGACATCATGGCCGAGTCGGAGACGGTGGAGAACATCCGGGTCTGGGACCGGGGACCCCTGGCGACGACCCTGCGTGAGAAACAGGGGATTCGACCTTACTACGACTTCTCGGGCATCGCCGTGGACCGCTATCGGCTGGCAAGCAGGCTGACGCAGTTGATGATCTCGGTGCGCGAATTGAACGTGCGGGAGATTCAGACCTGGGTGAGCAGGCGCCTTCTCTACACCCACGGCTACGGGCTGTGCGCCATGCCCGTCAACGAATCCACCGGGGGGGGGCTGCCCGTTCTGCTGATCCGGGACATCCCTCCGATCACCCCTCCGGAACTTCCCCTGGAGGTCCCCCAGGTCTACTACGGCAAAAACCCCGCCGAATACGTGTTCGTCAACACCGGCACAGAGGAATTCGACCACCCCGTGGGAACGGAAGAGCCCGGCTATACCCGCTACGACGGGCGCGGCGGGGTGCCCATAGGCGCGTATTTCCGGAAACTCATGTTTGCCACCGAGTTCAAGGACGTGAAGATCCTGCTCTCAGACGAACTGACCGGGGGCAGCCGGGTCATGTACCGGCGCACTGTGGGCGCCCGCGTTCGGCGGCTGGCGCCGTACCTCATCCTGGACGACGACCCCTACGCCGTAATCCACGAAGGCCGCATCAAATGGATGCAGGATGCCTATACCGTAAGCTCCCGCTTCCCCTACGCCGAACCGGTGGAAGGCGGGAGACTCAACTACATCCGGAACTCCGTCAAGGCGCTCGTGGATGCATTCGACGGCACGACCACCTTCTACGTGGCCGATCCCTCGGACCCCCTGATCCGTGCATACGCGCAGATGTTCCCCGACCTTTACCGTCCCATCGACGAGATGCCCGACGGGCTGCGCGCTCACATACGCTATCCCAAGGACCTGTTCAACGTCCAGGCGAACAAGCTGAGGGTTTACCACGTTCGCGACCCGCGCGTCTTTTTTCTCCGCGAAGACATATGGGAGGTCCCGCGGGAGCAGTACGCGCGCTCGCCCGGCGAGGGGCAGCGCGGCCACGGTCCCAGGGCCCGTCCCGTCCAGAGCTACTACATCACCATGCGCCTGCCGGAGGGACGGGGGGCGGAGTTCGTCCTCATGCTCCCGTTTACACCGAAAGGCAAGAGCAACATGATCGCCTGGCTGGCCGCCAGATGTGACGGCGACCATTACGGCGAACTGAAGGCCCTGCGGCTCCCGAAGGGCAAGGTTATCTACGGTCCCAATCAGGTAGAGGCACGCATAGACCAGAACACGGAGATATCCCAGCAGCTTACGCTCTGGAGCCAGCGGGGGAGCGGTGTCACCCGCGGGAACCTGCTGGTCATCCCCGTGGCCGGAGGCATCCTCTACGTGGAGCCGCTCTACATCCAGGCCGAGGAAGGGGCCGTGCCCGAGTTGAAACGGGTGATCGTCGCATACGGCGAACGCGTGGTGATGCGCAAGGGACGGAGGGAGGCCATCCGGGCGCTTTTCGAGGGGCCAGAGACGGTTGTGGCGCCCGAGGCGAAGCCGCAGAAGCCCCGTCCGGAAGGTTACCTTTCGGAGGCGGCCGATCTGCTGCGGCAGGCCGTCCGGCAACATGAGCAGGCAACACAGGCGCTGCGGGAATACCGACGCCGGATGGAGAAGCTGGAGGAGACTCTCCGGCGCCTCGAACAGGCCCTGGGCGCGGGACCCGGCGAGGATGCGGAGAAGCCGTCTGACTGAGCGCCTGTCAGGGCATGCGCGCCTTGCGGCGGCGGGCGCGGCGCACGTTACAACCCTTTTCTGAAGAAGGCTTGCGGCCGTACCGGGTGCCGATCACCTGCAACCGGCGACCCCGGGCCTGTCCAATATACATCGAACGCACGGGCCCGCGCTACAGCGGGTTGTCCGGAGCGTTGATGTTGCTTGAGGTCCAGCGGATCGGAGTGTTTCAGAATGTTCAGCAAGTATGCTTTATGTCTGTTCGGTGCAGTGATCACGTGGCTTGCCGGGCCGGCGGCGGCCGGGCAGGAGGGGTTGGCCGCGCGGCTTCCCGAGGATAGCACTCTCCTCTGCGTGCACGTGGACCTGGGACGCACGCTGGAGCAGGCCCGGCAGAACGCGCTGTTCATCGACGAGAACGCCGGCCAGCGACTGGTCTTCCAGGTGGAGAGGCTGTACGGACTCCTGGAGGAACTGGGAGCTCGCTATGAGTTCCGCCCGCAATTGTTCGACCGCATCGAGGACGCCCATGCCTTCCTGGTCGTGATGAGACGGGACGAACCGGCGGTCCGCATGCGCAAGGGGTGGGTCCCCAAGTTCGATCCGAAAACCGGGCGTGCGCTGGAAGACGAGCACTACACACAGCTATTCCGCGAAGCATCCTACTTCCGCCCCTCTCTGGTCGTGCAGACGGACGAGGAGACGGCGACCGATTTCATCCGGCAGTTCAAGGCCTTCTTTCACTTGATCTCTGGCAGGGCTCCCTCCGATGAGCGGCCGAGGCGGCGCCGGATAGAGATGGAGCAGGGCGAGTTGATCGGGATCGAGGGTTTTTCCCTTACCGTAGGTCGGCTCCAAGGTTACGTGATCGTTTCGGCCGACACTCCCGTCGAACTCTGGCGGGCCCTTATGGCCCCTCCAGAGAAGACCGTCTCGGACACGGTGGTCCACCAGATTCTGCGGCAGGGAGATGAGCCACCGCGTCTGAGTGGGCTTTGGAACCTGGGATGTCTCTTTGATGCCGCCGAGGATAACCTGCGCGCCGACCTGGAGCATACCCGAGCGGAGTACGAGAAACACCGATCCCACGACAGCCCCAGCGGCTGGAACTCCTGGCGGTTCGCCTACGGGAAGGCAAAACGGTCACTGGACGCATTCCGGGCCGTCAAACGGCTGCTGAGCCTGGATCGGTTACACTGGCTCGGCTGCACGGTGGAGGGAGACGTTGAGCACACCACCGCCACCGGCCGGATGCGGCTCATCCTGACGCACGATCGACCCATCTCCGACCTGCTCAGAGAGCTGTTGAACGGGTCGGGACAGTTCGCGGTTCCGGGCTTCGTCTCGCCGGACGGCGCGGCGGTCATGGGCCGCGTCAGCCTTCAGCGCATACTGGGCGAGCTCGAGGGCACGCCACTCGGGCTGCGGGCACAGGACGGGCCACTCAAGGCCCTGGTTGGCGTAAGGCTGGCCGAGACGTCCGCCGCGCTGGCCAGTGACTTTTACGTGTTTGTCACTGGAGAAGCTCCGCAGCAGGCCGGTTTTCCGCCCGGCTCCGCCGTGTTGTGGGGCGTGAAGGACCCCGCCGCGGCAAGACAGGTGTTGGATCAAATGGTGACGGATCGGGCCGGCCCTCTGGTGGACAAGCGGACCTACCAGGGAAAGGACGTGTACTGTTTCGGCAAAGGGGTGGCGGATCCAGATTACTACCCGGACGGAGGGAAGTCGGTGGCCGCGGCCATCATCGACCGTTACCTGACCGTTGGAAGCTGGGAGCACGTGACCGCCGCCTTCCGCCGCGCGGGCCGGCAGCAGGAGGGAGGCCGGCGACTCGCCGCGCTTGCGGAGAGCAATCCACGCGCTAACCTCATTGTTCTCCTGCCCGCGCCCTTCCGAAAAGAGCTGGTGCAGGAGATGAGTCGCTATACCAGGAGACACTTCAGCACCTATCGGCGTCTCCTGCGCCGTATCCGGTCGTTCGAGCTGAAACTGGAGGATACGGAGCTGGAGAGAGAGCTTAAGGAGCGCCTGCAATCCCTCGTGCTGGCGGCGGAGGCCCTGCAGGAGAAGCACCGCCAGGTGGAGCGACCCGCCACCGTTGTGACCGGCAGGCACGAGGGAGACCATTACGCCCTGGAGGCGACGTCCGAGGTCCGCAGGTAAGGCAGCGCCTGATGGGTGCCGAGGCGGCGTGTACACGCCCGGCTTCATCGTGTGACAACCTGGAAAGGAACGGCATCATGGACTGCGCGGGGCAGAAACGCGAGCTCAGGCTGGCGTGCATCGGCGGCGGAAGCAGAAACTGGGTCCCTCAGATCATGACGGACCTGGCCCTCTGCCCCGACCTGACGAGCACTGTTTCCCTCTACGACATCGATCTGGAAGCGGCTGAGCAAAATGTTCGGCGGGGAGAAGCGGTTTTCTCCCATCCCGATGCGCGCACGCGTTTCACGGTCCGGGCTCACGCCGACATCGAGGTTGCGCTGGAGGGGGCCGACTTCGTCATCATTGCCATCCAGCCCGGCAGCATCACGATGATGACGGACGACATCGACATCCCGAAGCGCTATGGAGTGCTCCACGCGGTGGGGGACACCGCCGGGCCGGCGGGGACCGTGCGTGCGCTGCGAACCATACCCATCTACGTGGGTTTTGCTCACCGTGTCATGGAGAGCTGCCCCGATGCCTGGGTGATGAACTGCACCAACCCCATGGCGGTCTGCGTCGCCACGCTTTACGAGGCGGAGCCCGAGATCAAGGCGTTCGGCTACTGCCACGAGGTGCTGAACACCCAGTCGCACCTGGTCGATGTCGTAGAAGAGCATTTCGGCGAGCAACCGGAGGACCGCGAGGAGATCGACGTCGAGGTGGCCGGTGTCAATCACTTCACCCTGGCCACCTCCGCCGGCTGGCACGGCAGCGACCTGTTTCCGGTTCTGCGGGAGCGCATGGCTCGCGAGGACTTCTTCGCTGACAGGACAGAAAGGACCGGGACCCTGAAGTCGGAAGGGCAGTGGTTCGCCTCGGAGTTCTTGGTGGCCTACGATTTCCTGCGGCGTTTCGGCGTGTTCGGCGCCGCCGGCGACCGTCACCTGGCCGAATTCGTCCCCTGGTATCTGACCAGCGAGGACGCCCTGCATCGCTGGGGGGTGCTGCTGACTCCGTCGAGCTTCCGGCTGGAGAAGGCCGCTGCCCGGGACAAGCCGCCGGAGCGACCCGATAAGCTGGAGCCTTCCGGCGGGCAGAACCTGCGGCAACTGCGCGCCCTCATGGGGCTGGGGGACCTGGAGACCACGACCAACATTCCCAACCGGGGCCAGGTGCCGAACCTGCCCCCGGGCGCGGTGCTGGAATCCAACGTCCGTTTCCGCCGGGATGCCATCGAGACGCCCGTGGTGGCGCCGCTGCCGCCGGCCGCCAGTGCGCTTCAGCAGCGCATAATCGATGTGCACCGGGCCACGCTCCGGGCGGGACTCGAACGGGACAAGGACCTGGCGCTACGGGCATTCCTGCTCGATCCGCTGATGCATCTCTCCACCGACACGGCGTGGGATATGCTCAACGACATGCTGCGCGCCACGAAGGACCTGCTGCCCGGCTGGGACATCTGAAGCATGCCGCTCGGAGGGGAGGAAACCGGTGCAACTGCAGACGCTGGCCGAAATCGATCTGGGCTCTCCCATCGGTAACCTGAGGGCAGTGCCGGTCGAGCCGGGCGATCCGTCACAGGCCGTCCTTCTGGTCTACTCGGCCTGCGCCGAGGTCGATCCATTCCGGGAGATGTTCTTCTACCCGACCGACACCCTCAAGCTCGCGCTCTGCGACAGCGCCGGCCGGGTTCTGTGGCGGCGCGAGCTGGGACGGGGGGTCGTGCCGGGAGTCTGGTTCTGCCCGGTTTTTCCTTTCGACCTGGACGGCGACGGCCGGGACGAGATATGGTTCGTCAATAACGTGGATGATGTTCATCCTTTCGCGCTGAACAGCTATCGCCTGGAACGCCTGGACGCCGGCACGGGGCAGACAACCGGCCGATGGCCGTGGCCCGCCTACGATACGGATCAGTGTCCCAGCCACCTGTTCCGCAACTTCATCCTGGGAGGAATGCTGGGGGAGCAACCCGTGCTGGTCACCGCACAGGGCACATACGGTCCCATGTTCCTCCAGGCCCGGGACAGCGGCCCGCGGATCCGGTGGGAGAAGCGCATTGCCGCCGACGAACCCGGAGCCCGGGGCAGCCACATGTGCCCGGTCACGGACCTCGACGGGGACGGCCGACAGGAGATCATGTGGGGCGAACGCTGCATCGAGCTGCACGACGGGCGGGAGCGTTTCTGCGCGGACCGCGCAACGTACCGCGGGCATTCGGACGTCGTCCAGCCCTTGCTCGACCGTCGGACGGGCTCGTGGTACGTCTTCACCTGCCGGGAGGGTGACCCGGAGGTGTCGCCGCGCGTGGCGCTGTACGATGATCGAGGAAAACGGGTCTGGGGAGATATCCACGAGGGACACGTGGACATGGGCTGGGTGGCCCGCGGGCACCCGGAGGGGCGACCGCTGGCCATGGCCATCCGCATCGGCGGCAAGGCCGCCGGCCCGGCGGGATTCTCACGGCAGGGGGTCGAGGAGTTCGCGTGGGATGCGCTGACCGGTGAGCGGCTCAACCTGCCCTTCAGTTCCTACGGCACCCTTCCCGTGGACCTGGACGGGGACGGATGTCACGAGTTCGTCCGCAACGCAGGCGAGGACCGGGGCGAAGTGTGCGACGCTTCGGGCGCGCAACTGGCGACCTTTCCGGGGCACGTGGCACTGGCGTGCCGATTCCTGGACCGGCCCGGGGAACATATCCTTGCCTACAGCGCCGAGGGCAGCGTCCGCATCCTGGCGGACGGGAAGGCCCGGGACAGCGAGCCGGCCCTGGCGCGGTTCAGCCACCCCCTTTACCGCGCAAACCGCCGCCTCGCCGCCGCGGGCTACAACGTCCACGTCCTGGGCGGCATCTGAACCCCGGGGGGCGCACTGCCCGGGGCGGTCAGCGAAGCATGGCGACCCACTGGCCTTTGCCGGGCGGCTGGAGCGTCACGGAAGCGCCGGCGCGGACTTCCGTAACGTCCCGCCAGCGGCAGCGGTCCACCTCGTACCATCCGAGTTCGAGCAGTCCCGAGGCGTCGTCCAGGTCCAGGGCCACCTCCCCACCGTCCGGGAAGTAGACCGCGTACTGGCGGCCGGTCTCCGCCAGGCAGTATGCCTCGTTCTCTCCGCAACGGGACAGTAGATCGGGTCGCGGTTCGCAGCGGGAAATGTCCAGTGTATCCGTGACGGCCCGGGCGCTGCGGATCATGCGTTGAGCCACGTCACTGAGGCCGATGCCCGACGGGGGCCGATGAAATCGGGCGGCGGCGCAGCCGGCGAAGATGCTGCGCCAGAACCTCTCGGCGCCGTCACGGCTGTCGCCGAATCGCCCACCATCGGCGCCGTATATCTTCACGTTGTTGATCGGCCTGGGGGCGGCGCCCACCCGCTGACGTGCCCACAGGGCATTCTCGTAATGCTTCTGACCGCTCTGATGATTGTTCTGGGAGATGTCCACGAAGCTGTACGTCTCCGGGTGGTCCAGGGTCGCCAGGTGCATGGGATGTCTCAGGGAGTGGGGGTCCCACATCTCGGTCGTGTGGACGGTGCGGCCGGCCTTACGCGCGGCCCGTTGCACGTACGCTGCCCAGTAGGCGCCCCATTCCGGTGTGACGGACGTCTCGTTGTCCATGCAGTACAGCACGTGCCCGCAGGGGAGGGTGCAGTCGAGTATCCTGTCCACGTAGCGCCGTTGATAGCGAAGCAAGATCTCCTGGTTGTTCTCGGCGGGGACCGACCAGAAGAAACTGTTTTCCGTCTTCACCGGATGGGTGCGAACCCGCAGCGGCAGTCCCGTCTGGTCGGCGGTGTAGTTGACGTTATTCGCGGGGTTGAACGGATTCCGCTGCCAGTTGTCCCGGTAGTAGTCGAACGTTGCCCAGAGCTCGATCTGAACGATGACGTCGCGTTTGGCGGTCTCTTCCAGGAAGTTCGAGAAGCGCCGCCAGTATTCCTCATTCCAGCAATCCAGGTCGTAGCCTTGCCCCGTCCGGTCGAACGGCCAGAGGTTGCCCTCGTCCCGGCTCGACATGGTGCAGCGGACGTAGTTGCCGCCGGCCTTCGCGAGCGTGTCCAGATGCCCGGCCCGGCCTTCGATCTGGAACAGGTTGTCCTCCATCGATCCGCCCAGCAGCAGGACGGGTTCTCCCTTGTATTGCCAGTAGAAAGGATTCTCCGGGTAAACGTCGATGGCCTGCGTCGCCTTCTCGTCCATGTCGGATCGGCCCTCCGCACAGATGCACAGAGTCATGACCGCCAGTGTTGTGCACAGTAATCGCCACATCTACGTCTACATGGTCTTCGCAGGGGCGTGTGATTTCAAGTAACTGCGTGGCAGCCGCTCACCCGTGCCGGATGCAGGCAGCGCCCGGAGGCTGTATAATCCGCTCCATTCGCGCTCATTCGGCGTCCGCGCATCACCCGGCAGGCACTTCGCATGAGGTAAGTGTTTACCGTCGTTGCCTACGCTACCAGCATAGTGTACCCCCCCCGCGAC
>CAZNGS010000031.1:0-50979 GCA_964572825.1 uncultured candidatus Brocadiaceae bacterium | reverse complement strand
CCCTCAGCGCGTCGGGTTTCGCAAACCGGAAAAGATTTATCTCGTATCGCTTAGAGGCGTCGGTTGGCCGGAATGCGTTGAATTCGCCGAAGACCAGTATCACCGCCGAAACCAGTGCCGAAGTCGGCTTGGAGCAGGTCGGCCTCGACGTATCGGCAGTCGAGTCCCCGGTCTTCGGCAAGCCGGCGCGCATGGGCGATGGACGCAGGAGAGAAGTCCATGCCAACGACCTGGGCAGCGCTCGGTTGGTCAAGACTTTGCGCGAGAATGGGGCCTATCTGCCCCAGCCGGAGCTGAGCAGAGAAATGATGCGCAGGACGCCTTCCGAACAGACCGGGGAGTGACCATTGGGAAAGCTAAGCGATCCCGCTGGAGCATGGAATGCAGTGAGACGAAATAGGGAAAAGGTGGCGGTGGAGGTGTTATCGCCCATCTTTGCTCACTTGACTGGCTGCGACGGGGCAGGTAGCCTTGTCACAAAGGCTGGAGACCTTCCTCATTAGAGCCGGAGGAGCCTTAAGAAATGCCAGAGCACCAGGCCATTTTGGACGAGTGCGTCCAGAGGCTCGAGGAACACTATGGGGACAAGCTCACCGCCGTGGTGCCGTATGGTTCCCTGGCTCGTGGCGCACAGGACGAGGAGAGTGACATTGACCTGCTCGTGCTGCTGAAGTCAGAATTCGATCGCTGGCAGGAGATTCAGGCTATAACTGATGTTCTTTTTCCGGTGCAGATGAAGTGCGACCGGTATATCTCGGCCAAACCAGTAGCGGCGGCGGACTATCGGCAGGGCCGTCTTGCTTTCCTGCGAAGGGCCAAAGCTGAAGGGGTAGTGCTATGAGCTCCCTCGGGGAAGAGGTCGAGGCTAACCTCCGTCGGGCGAACGAATCGCTGGCCGCAGCACGAGAACTCTTCAACAGCGAGCACTACGATTCTTCTGCTTCCCGCTCGTATTACGCACCTTTCTACGCCGTCACCGCTTTGCTTCTGTCGAGAAACATATCGCGCTCGAAGCACCCAGGGACCATTTCCGCATTCCACAGGTATTTCATAAAGACGGGCGAGTTGCCGCAGAAGTGCGGAAAGACGTTCGGGGAACTGTTCGAACTGCGGGGAACCGCTGATTACGGGGGAACGGAGCACGTGGGACAGGATGCCGCACGCGCCATACTGCTCTGGCCTTCCTTCAGGTGTCGGGCATCGTTCGTCGCAAGGCGAGGCCATGTTCAGGCTCTTGGTCTGTTTGCACGCTCGCTGAATGCCGGCTCAGGCGAGAGCGTTGATTGGACTCCGCCGCCGGCCGATCATGCCAGGCCGGAGCGGAGGTCAGAGAGCAATCCGAGAGCTGAGAGGGAGCCGATGGCCGATACCTACAGGCTGGTGCGCGAGATTCCCGTGGATCGGGAGTACGACCTGGTTGTCGCCGGCGGGGGGCCGGCCGGCTGTGCAGCCGCTGTCTGCGCCGCGCGGCTGGGGGCGGATGTGCTTCTGGTCGAGCAGATGGGCTGCCTGGGTGGCATGGCTACCTCCGGCCTCGTCACGGCCTTCGACGGCATGGCCGACGGGGAAAAGCCGCTGGTGGGCGGGTTCATGAGGGAGGTGGTTGACACGCTCTACGAGCGCGGCTGGCTGCCTTTGCACGTCAAACCCGAACACTGGCGCCAACGGCTGCTTATGCCCACTCGCTTCCATCCCGAGCCGCTCAAGCTTCTGCTCGACGAACTCGCGGAGGACGCGGGGGTGGATGTGCGGTTCTTCACGCGCGTGGTCGGCGCCGAGGCCGACTCCGACGCCGGCGAGGTGACAGGCGTGCTGGTCCATCAGGTGGAAGGGCTGCGCTACGTGCCCGCGGCCTGCTTCATAGACGCCACCGGTGACGCCTGGGTTGCGCATTTCTGCGGCGCGGAATACCGCCAGGCCGGGCGCGACACCGAGAACATCATGGCGGCATCATTGTGCTGGCTCGGCGTGGGCATGGACTTCAACCGCACGGTCAAGGCCGACGATTACGTCGAGGCCGCCCGGGCTGAGGGCGACTTCCCTTACCGCGAGTTCCGCAGCGTGCTCTCCCGCATCGGCCCCTGCACCATCGGCTTCAACGCAGGGCACCTCTACGGCCTGGACGCCTGCGACGAGGAGAGCCTGAGTGCGGGGATGCGCGAGGGACGGCGCATCGCGCACCGCCACAACGAGTTCTACCGCAGGTACGTGCCCGGCTACGAACAGATGCAGGTGGCGGCAACCGCTCCGCTGATGGGCGTGAGGGAGTCGCGGCGGATAGTCGGGGAATACGAGCTGACATTCGACGACATGAGCGCCTGGCGCCATTTTCCCGACCAAATCGGCGTGTTCAATAAGGAGGTGGATATCCACGCCTGCTCGGACGCCCCGGAGGAGCTGGCGCACGCCCGCAGACGACGCGAGGAACGCTTCGGCTGGCCGCAGAAGGGCGACAGCTACGGCATTCCCTACGGCGCCATGGTTCCGAAGGGGTGGCGGAACCTGTGGGTGGCCGGCCGGTGTGCCTCCTGCGACCGGACGGTGCACGGCTCGCTGCGCGTAATGCCCGCCGCGGCCATGATGGGGCAGGCGGCCGGCACGGCTGCCGTGCAGTCGCTGGGAACAGGTCAGCCCGCCAACGACCTGGACACTGCTCGTCTGGTCAAGACCTTGCGCGAGAACGGGGCCTATCTGCCGCAGCCGGAGCTGAGCAAAGAGATGACACGCGCCTGAGCAGGCACGACGTGGTCAGGCCGGGCGCCCCTGTGGAAGTTCGGCGTGGGGAATGAGATAATACAGGTTGGATACCATGCGTTCCCTACCAGACATCGCACGGTTCGGGCACGAACTCGCCGCGACTCCGGAGCAGACCACGGTGTTCGACGTCGAATACCTGCATTTGCGCCTGGAGGACGGGACTGACCTGTACGTCACGCTGTGGGGCCTGCCGTTCCTGCTTCAGCTTCTGCCGCACAACCACTGGGGCGATAAAGAGTGGTTCCGCCGGAACCACCAGGTACTGCCCGGCACGAGTTCCCTCTACAGGCTGCGCACGAAGGAGGTATGTGGCGTTTCGAAGGAGGTCGTGCTGAAGTGGAACCGGATGGGACAGGACATCCCCGGCGAGACCGAAGCATCGGACCTGATGACCGCGGAGTTCAACAGCCCGTTCGAGGAGTTCGGCCTGGTCACCGAGTTGAGGAACTGCGCGGACGGGGTCCCCCGGCCACTGCTCACGCATAAGCCTCTGGCCATCATGGTGCCTCGAACCTGCGTCGAAAAGGACAGGCTGGGCCGGCGGTCCTGGCGTTTTGAGCGGCTGCAGAGAAACCATAAGGAGGTCACCCTCGATCCCAACAGGAACTACGCGGTTATCTACGAATGGATAAAGGGGATTGACGCGGGCGAGGCGATGCAACGGGGTTTTATGACGCGCGATGTCGGGGCGAGGCTGCTGGAGGATTCGAACCGGCAGCTCGCGCAAGGGGGGTACTGCGTGAAGGACAATAAACCCCACCACCTCATCGTGCGGCCGTGCGGAAGCGAGGACGTTGCCCAAGACCGGGAAGGGAGAATCCTTTACGCCCTGGTCGACTTCGAGCTTCTGGAAAGGACACCCCAACACGAACGCGAAGTGCGCACCTCGAGGCGCCGGGCCTACCTCAGCAGGCAACCCCATCGTTTTGAGGCGAGGCGCCGGTTTCCGCCCGCCCTGAGCCAGGTGAACATCATGGGCGTGGATTACGTTTACGGCCGCGTGGAAAGCTCTGCCGGAGCGCTCTGGGTAGTCGGTGACGACCCTGTGCTTTTCGACTACTTCCTGCCGGAGAAATGGCGGAAGACGCCCCGGTCAAATCTGTCGGACGGCAAGCGGGTGTACGAGACAACGACGAAAGACGACATACATCTCGTCTGGCGCATATCGAGAGTGGGGCAAAGCCCTCCGGAAGACGCCGAAGACGAGGCCCGCCGCCACGGCTACAACAGCCCCTTCGAAGAAGTGAGCTTCGCCCTCGAACTGAACAGGAAAGGCATCGAAACGACCTATCCCAGGGCGATCTACATGAGCAGGCACAGGCCTGACGCCCGCGAGCAGCCGGCGGACATGAGCCGCTACGAGGCCCACGAGCACCTCCTCACGCCGGAGGACCACCTGATACTCAGCCCCGATCACGGATACATAGTCCTATGGGGATACTGGAACGGGCCGGACGAATTGCTGGCGGTCCACGACGAGGATTACTACCGGCCGGTAGACGCCCGACGGGCCTGCCGCGAAGGGCTCGTAACCGAAGAGTCTTGCGCGGACCTGCTTCGGAATGAAAAGCAGCGCCTCCGCCGGGTGGGCATACGGGCTCCAGGGCTGAAAGCCGATCACCTGCTGCTATCGGTTGACAGGGCGGGCCGGATCGTGAAAGGCGCAGAGAGCCTGCCGATGGCCCGGCTGTGCAGCTTCGACCTGCTCGGGCGCTGCCTTTCCTCGGGCGGATCGGGAGATTGCCTCTCACACATATGAGTCCGCAGGCCTCCGCGGTATCGGTCAAGCACAGAAGATTGCGCAGTTTCACACCGCCGGGTTGAGTATGTCGGGGAAGGGCGTTGAAATTGGCGCCCCAAGCCCGGTCGGCGCTCTTCTAATGGGGCCGGCAGGCTCAGGACCGCTTGCCGTACACCCCATAGTAGGTGGGCGGGAACAGGGGGGGCTTGTGTTCCTCGCCCGAGAGTTCCTGGAGGCCGGCCTCGGACATCAACCGCCGTATCCGCTGTGCCGGTATCCCGTGTGACTCGCGCGTGGGCTCGAGGATGAACAGCCGCCCGTCGTCCTTCAGAATCCGCGCCAGCTCACTCAATGTATAGGCCCGGCCGTCCGGCGCCACCTCATGGAGCACGAAATGAATGACGATCGCGTCGAAGCTTGCCGGGGCAAGGTCGAGACCGAGCACGTCTCCCGCGAGGAACTCCACGTTCTCAAACCTGCGAAGCCACTTTCTCGCCACCTCCAGCCATGCTTCTGACGTGTCCAGGCAGACCAGCGTTCCGCCGTTGGAAAGCCGGGGGGCGAGATGGCGGCTCAGGGCGCCGGAGCCTGCGCCGAACTCAAGAACGCGTTCGTTTCCCTGCACATCGATCCTGCGGGCGTGCCGCCGATAGATCGGACGCACGAGGCCGTGGTGCAGCACGGCGTCGCGTAGCCTATCAAAACCGGTGACCTGGGAGAAATCGTGGGGCATCTGTCCTATCTCGTAGATTGAGTCGGCGAGCGCCCTGCCCCGACATTGTAGGGACACGGAATCGGACGCTCAACGGACTCCGCATCTGGAACTCCCCCCCCGGATATCCGGTATGGTGCCACGGCGAGTTTCGAGAGGCGCGCACTCTTCGCATGGAGGACCATAGATGCCTGCCCCACGCCATCCCGAGGCAGTCCCGTGCTGGGACGTGTTCGAGCTCACGCTCGACGGTCCGTCGGAAGGCAACCCGTTCAGCGAAGTGGAACTGTCGGGCCGGTTCACGTACAACCGCCGCAGCGTCGAGGTCGACGGTTTCTACGACGGCGGCTGCACCTATTGCGTTCGTTTCATGCCGGACACGCAGGGTGAATGGCGTTACCAGACCGCCGCCAACTGTCCGGAACTCGAGGGTGCGGAAGGATCGTGGGACATGACGATTAACACGCTGGAGGGCACCTATTCGGGCGAGTTCACGATAGAGCTCCCCGCAAAACCCCACATGGCCGTCCGCCTGCGCCGCGCCTGAGTGAAGCGTGCCGCAAACACCCCCGGCTCGTTCATGGCATGCGTATTAGGCGCCGCCATGCCCAACACCGGTTCCCTGACGCAGTTGGCCTCGGACCGGCGCGGAATGGATTCTTTCTCCTGTCGGGCACTTGCAGATTGGTCTGGTTTCAAATATACTTTACGTAAATGGTTAAGGATAATCCTGAGGTCGGCACGTGGACGTCTTCTCCCGCAGCAGGAGGCTCGCAAAGACGTACAACACGAAAGGCAGGCTCACCAGGAAATACGGGAGCGAGATGGCAGAAGTGATACGCCGCCGACTCGACGATCTGAGAGCTGCGGACTGCCTGGAGGACCTGCGGCATGCGCCCGGCCGATGCCACGAGTTGACCGGCGATCAACGCGGGGTGCTGTCCATTGACCTGCGTGGACCTTACCGGCTTTTGTTCACGCCTGTCGGCACAGGTCAGCTTCCCCGCAAGCAAGACGGAGGACTCGATTGGGAGCGGGTTGACGCCGTAGAGATACTGGAGGTGCGAGATACTCATGGTAAATAGCGCCGAACGACACAGATACGAGCCTGACAGTGTGTCCCCCCCGGGCGCCACGCTCCACGACGCCCTCCACGAAAGGGGCATGACCCAGGTTGAGCTGGCTGGACGCACCGGCCACTCCCCCAAGCACATAAGCCAGATAATCCACGGCAAGGCACCCATCGTGCCTGAGACGGCCCTGGAGCTTGAACGCGTGCTGGAGATACCCGCGTCTTTCTGGAACAACCGGGAGCGTGCGTACCGGGATTACCTGGCCAGGACCCGGGAACGCGAGCGGTTGGAAAGCCAGGTGGATTGGCTGGACCGGTTTCCCGTGGCCGAAATGATAGAACGTCAATGGATACAGGGATTTGAGGGCCCTGTGGCACAGTTGCGCGAAGTGCTGTCGTTCTTCGGTATCGCCGGTCCCGACCAGTGGCAACCCGTGTGGCGCATGGCCAATTACCGCAAGTCTGCATCCTTTGAGGTGGATGAGTACGCGCTGGCGGCCTGGCTGCGCGAAGGGGAGCGCCGCGTCGAAGCGATCAAGACAGCCCCGTATGATGCGTCTCGGTTCCGGTCGGCGTTACACGAGATGCGAACGCTGACGCGTGAACCGGTCCGAGTCTTCGTGGAAAAACTCAAGGATACCTGTGCCTCCTGTGGCGTTGCCGTGGTCTATCTGCCGCAGTTGAAGAACACGCGTGTCTGCGGGGCCACGCGATGGCTGAATCCGCGCAAGGCTCTCGTGCAGCTAACCTTGCGCTACAAGAAGGACGACTACTTCTGGTTCAGCTTCTTCCACGAGACCGGCCACATACTGCTGCATTCCAAGAAGAACATCTTTCTCGATGGCGAGGAAGCGACGGGTGAGTTGGAGGAAGAGGCGAACGAGTTTGCCACCGGTTTCCTGGTGGACCAGGATGCCTTACGGAAGCGGTTCGCCAGGCGCAGTCGCATCAGCAAGGGTGAGATTCGCGAATTCGCGCGGGAGCAGGGCGTTGCTCCGGGCATAGTAGTGGGCCAGTTGCACCACCATGGCTATTGGCCGTGGGAATACGGACAGGACCTGAAACGAACGCTGTGCTGGGCAGCCGATGAGGATTGAGCGAACGCCTGAGATTCCGCGTGCGTTTCGCAACCCCGCCAGCATGGCTACCCTGGCGCCTCTTGCTGCCCGCCGTGGAGCGTGACGGTGAGGCCGTCACTCCTCCTCGACCACCTGGTCGTAGAAGGCGACGTAGTCGTCGGGGTTGTCGCCGTCGCGCATTTTGATGGCTGGGCGCGGGTGCTGGTTGAGCTGTGCGGTCAGCATGTAGGGGATTTTCCAGCCCCATTCCATCTCGTCGCGCAGGGGCAGGCAGTAGTCGCGGATGCACTTCAGCACGGGCCGCAGGCGGAACTTGGGGTTCTTCAGGAAACCGATCAGCAGTTCCAGCGGGCAGTTGCCGGGGCCGCGCCCCATGCCGTTCATGGTCGCGTCCAGGCGGCTGGCGCCGGCGATAAGCGCCTCGATCGTGTTGGCGTAGGCAAGCTGCTGATTGTTGTGCGTGTGGATGCCCAGTTCCTTCCCTGTGTCCTCCAGGGCCTTAAGGTACATGAGCGCCAGGTCCCTGATCTGCTCGGAGTATAGCACGCCCCAACTATCCACCAGGTATATGGCACTGACCGGGGCGTCGACGAGCACCTGCAGCGCCTCCTCGAGTTCCCTTTCCGGGATCACCGAGACGGCCATCAACTGCATCATCGTCTCGTAACCCTTTTCGTGGGCATCGTGGATCATGTCGAGCGCCACCGGGATCTGGTGGATGTAGGCCGCGACACGGATGGCGTCCAGGACGCTCTCCTCCCTGGGGATTATGTCGTTGCGGTAGTCCGAGCGCTCGGCGTCCGCCATGGCGGACAGCTTCAGGTCCGTCGGATTGTCGCCGACAATGCGCCGGATGTCCTCCTCGTCGCAGTGCTTCCAGGGACCATGCTCGGAGGGCGGGTAGATAGTCTTGTCGCCCTTGTAGCCGATCTCCATGTAGTCAACCCCGGCGGCGACGCACGTGTCGTAAACACCCCGGACGAACTCGTCGTCGAAGTGATGGTTGTTGATAAGGCCGCCATCGCGGACGGTGCAGTCGAGTATCTTGATATCCGGCCGGTAGGTCAGCCACGTGCCTTTGCTGGTGATGTTGGTTGCCTGCTCTGGCATTCGGTTGGACCCTCTGAAGGATTGTCAGGAACCCTCCCATCGTCCCATCTGCCGGCCCAATTGTCAATTGAACGCCAGACCAGGAGTCTCCCCAACAATCAGGCGGGGTATCCGGTAAGTGCTTGCGTTGAAAGGGCTTGCCGTTCGGGGGATGTGGAAAGGGTGATTCTGCGGTAAGATACGCCTGATCGTGAGGCGTTTTTGGGGAATCTCCACCGGAGGAATCACCCGTGAGAAAGGATAATGGCTATCGAAGCCGGAAAGGCAAGGCCGCGCGGCCTCCCAGCAACTGTTCCCCTTTGCGCACGCTCCAACCTAAGAAATCGTGGGGAAACTCCTGCAGTAATACGCTCGATCTGAACCAGGCCGAATGCTTCGACGCCGAAGAGCCCCTGGTTACGCAGGCCGTTCGCCTGCCGCCGGGACCATCCCCGGAGCTCTGCCAGTCTTTCGATGAGTTTCCCTCCCTGCATGCTGCCCCCGGCCTCCTTCAGGACGGCCCAGACCCACGATGCCGCCCCGGGTTGCCAGCGCCACGGCGGCGCCGGAAACATGGATTTGGGCCCCCGCCTTACCGGACACGTCTCGCGCAAACGCTCTATCTTTTCCTGACCGGCAGGATCGGATGGCCCAGGCACTTCGGGTGAAGGGGAACTCACTCCTCCTCGTCCCAGTCCGGGTACTGGGGCGGGCTTTCGCCCTGCCGCTCGGTGATCCGGGGGTAGTCGCCGGGCGGAGCTTTCTCCCGGATGGCCCGCACGTCTATCTGGTGCCACCAGTCATCCCCGAAGTCGAACCAGTAACCGAACACGTCGCCGGCTTCCAGCCCGATGGAGCCGACGGACGTAGCGTCAACAAAGCCGGCTTGTTCGTCCGCCGCAGGGCCGTAAAGCTCCTCCGGCAGCCCGTAGCGGCGGGCCTCCGGGTCGTTGGGCCCTTTACCCCCGACCTGGAACTCGTACAGGTGCTGTTCTTCGCGGTCGAAGGCTCGGAAGATGGCGTAATGCAGTTCTTCCAGCGTCTGGTCCCCGCGAATCTCGATGGTGCGCGAGACCACCGGATTCTGCTCGGCGAAGGACTCCATGATCGGACCCCCGATCAGCGAGACCTCCAGCACGAAAAGACGATCGTCCTTCCGGACCCACCTTCCTCTCGGCCGACTACGCTTACCCATGGTTCCTTTGTCTCCCGATGTGCGTTAGTCCCGGAGTCTGCGGTGCGAAGTCGCGTCCTCGTCCACCCGGTCCGGCTGGTCGAACACCGCGCCCTTGCGACCGGGAATTCTCCGTGTGGGCGGCCACGATCCGGGCAAGATTGCTTCTCCCGCATGCGCGGGATCGCAAACCACAGGATCGAAACTCACCCGACACGTCCAGCCCGGCCGGCGCCGGGGCTTCCCTCTCAGTAGGGTTCCCAGGGCATGCTGTACCAGCCGGCGAACTCGGCAATAGAGTTGTCCGCGATGCTGTAGGGATTTCCCCGTGAATTCGTCCGTTCATTCACCATGCCCGCCTCCCGGCAGAGCCGGTCGATCAGCTCCCGCAACTTCTCGGACTCAGGGGAAGGATCGTAAGCCGTACAGCCTCCCTCCTCGACCGCCCACAGCGCCTCCCCCAGGCTACCCTCTTCGGGATGATCGGGGAGCTGATGGACGGCGTATTTCAACATCCCGGCGATCACCACGCTGATGCGGTGCGTTCGAGCGTGGGGCCCGATCGCCTTGAGCATTTTCAGGAACGCCCCGTAAACATCCGATCCAACGATATTCTCGAACTCTTCCAGCATCGGCCCACTTGCAGGATGGGACAACGGTTGCGACGCCACGATGTGCAAATTCTACACGCCGTCCGGGTCCGGCGCAAAGTGCGGGCCGAGCCGGACCGTCCCGGTCTACGGGCAATATACTCGGATGCGGGGGAGGAGCCGTGGTGGGAGGAGGACGGAGGCGCGATGGCAAATCCCGGTTCATGGGCATCCCGCCTCTGACGGCGGGTTTTAGCCCGATGCGCCGCCGTTCGCGTCAGCCGGAACCGTTCGGTTCAACCGTCTGGGACCCGGCGGGGGCGGTCCAGGCGGCGGAGTTGACACTTCTGACCTTTTCACCCCACTGGAAGTCTCCCAGCACGGCCTGGGCGGCGTTGAGCAGGTGATCGCCTATCTTCTCGTAGTTGTAGATGCAGTCCACGAAGGTCAGCCCGCTGTCGAAGTTGCAGGTGCCTTCTGCGAGGCGGCGCAGGTGGCTTTCGCGGAACTGCCTTTCCATGGCGTTGAGGCGGGTCTCGCTCTCCAGTGCCTGCTCGGCGGCTTTCCTGTCGTCTTCCCGCAGGGCTCGCACGACGATGGAGAACATCTTCTCCACCTCGTCGCGCATCATTGTCAGTTCGGTCATGGCGGCGTCGGTGAAGGGCAAATTGCCTTCGACCTTCCTCTGCGCTGCCTCGCTGAGATTGACCGCGTGGTCCCCCAACCGTTCGATGTCGTTGACGCTGTGAAGGAGAACGGGCAATTCGTTGGATTGCTCGGGTTCGAGGTCCCGCTGGCTTATCTGGATAAGGTACTGCGTGATCTTGTTCTGGAGGTTGTCGATGGCCTCTTCCTTGCGCGAGACACGGTCAAGCCGCGAGGGGTCGCCGTCGAAAAAGGCCTCGCTGGCGTCCTTCTGGGCGCTGGCGGCCAGCTCGATCATGCGCACCACCTCGCGCCGCGCCTGCTCCAGGGCGATGGCGGGCGTCTCCAGCAGATGCTCCTCCAGGTACTGCGGCTCGACCTGGACTGTGACGTCCTCGCCGCGCACCATCTTGCGCGCCACGGCGGCCAGCACCCCGGCCAGCGGCATCCAGATCAGGGTGTTGGCCACGTTGAAAGCGCTGTGGGCGATGGGGATTTGCAGATGCCCCACCGGCATGAGCTGCTGCACCAGATTCCCATAGGGGGCGATGAACGGAAGGAAGATCAATACACCGAACAGGTTGAACAGCAGGTGGGCCCGGGCGGCACGCCGGGCGTTAATATTGGTGCCGACCGAGGCAACCTGTGCGGTAATGGTCGTGCCGATGTTGTCCCCGAAGATGAGCGGCAGCGCCTGCGGGAAGGCCAGAACGTTGTTCAGAACCAGCATCTGCGCAATGGCGATGGTGGCGCTGGAGCTCTGAATCAGGCAGGTCATCAGGGTGCCGATCAGCACGCCCGTCAGGGGATTACCCGCCCACTGGCGCATCAACTCCACCGTTCGCTCGCTGCGTCCCAGCGGGCCAAAGGCGTCCTTCATCAGCGAGAGGCCGAAGAACAGGATTCCGAAGCCCAGGACCACCGAACCCCAGTGTTTCCAGGAACGCTTGCCCATCATATTCATCAAAAGGCCGATACCGATGGCCGGCAGGGCATAGTTGGTGATCTTGAACACGCTGAGCCACCCCACCATCCACGCGGTAAACGTGGTGCCGATATTGGCGCCCATCACCACACCGATGGCCTGTTTCAGGCTCATCAGGCCGGCGTTGACGAAGCCGACCACCATGACCGTGGTGGCGCTTGAGCTCTGGACCAGGCAGGTCACACCCGCGCCGACGAGCACGGCAAGCGGCACGTTGCGGGTGAGGGCACGCAGGACCCTGCGCATCCGGTCCCCCGCCACCCGCTTGAGCCCATCGCTCATGATCCGCACGCCGAACAGAAAGAGGCCCAGTCCGCCGATGACGAAGAACATGATGTCGAACGTGTTCTGCGGTTCCATCGCCTTCCGTTCTGCTCAGGGGGCCGTCTGCGTCGCCCCCACCGGTCTCAGAGGTTCGGGTCGCTTTCCGCCGAACTCGCTCCCCAGTCTTCGGTGAAGCTGGAGGTAGATTGCAGATAGTCGATCAGATCGTTGAACTCGTTGCGGGAGACGGGTATCTCCACCGTCTCGCCCTTATGTGCCGACAGGGTGATCGCGTTGGCCAGCTCCAGTGACTTGAGGCCCTCCTCTCCGGGGGCGAGGAGGGGCTCACCGCGGATAATGGCGCGGGCGAAGTTGCGCATTATCTCCCTGTGTCCGCTTTCGCACTCGGGCAGGGTCAGGTCCGCCTCCTCCACGTCGGGGCTGCCCCACATCTCGGTGTTTTCGCGGTTGAACCGGCCGACGGGAGGCTGGAACCGCCAGAAGGAGAGCCGCTCCCCCTCCAGGCGCAGCCGTGCCCTGTCGCCCACGAACTCCATGACCGTGGGGCCGACCTCACAGGTGCTCATGTAGGCGAACCCGCAAGCTCCGTTCTTGTACTCCAGCATCGCCTCGGCGTGGTCTTCCACCTCGATCTCGTGCATCAGCGTGGCGCACCGCCCGCGCACCCTCTGCGGCATCCCGCCCAGCAGCGTGAAGATGTCCATCGCGTGGGGGGCCTGGTTCATCATGACGCCGCCGCCTTCGCCCGCCCAGGTGGCTCGCCAGGTGCCGGAGTTATAGTAAGCCTCCGAGCGGAAGCAGGGAGCCACCAGGAGGGTGCGCTTCAAGTCCCCCAGCTCTCCATTCGCAATCAGTTCCCGGGCCTTGCGTATCTCCGGTCGGGTGCGCCGCTGGAACATCGCGGCGAAGACCTTCCCCGAGTCCCTGGCGGCCTGCGCCATCTTCTCGGCCTCGCCCACGCGCACGCCGATCGGCTTCTCGCTCAGCACGTGCAGCCCCGCCGCAAATGCGTCGATGGCGATGGGGGGGTGAAAATAGTGCGGAGTGGCTATGGTGACGGCGTCCAGCTTTTCGCTTCCCAGCAGTTCTCTGTGGTCCGTGTAATACGGGCACTCGAACTGCTCTCCCATATGCCGGGCGCGTTCGGGATTGATGTCGGCCAGCGCCACCAGCTCGGACTCTTCCAACTCGCGGCACATCCGCGCATGGGTGCTGCCCATGCCTCCAACACCGATGACCGCGATCCGCACTTTGTCGCTGCTCATCTGCGAAGACTCCCGCGGGGGTGACTTTGCGTGCGGCGTTCCACCCTCAATGGAACGGCATCCGGCACAGAACAGGCATCTCGGCGCGGGTCGCCGACGGCGTCCCTCATGGCCTTTGGGGACGCTCGGCCTGGAGGTAAAGCGCGCCCATGTGCGAGAGGACTTTCTTGTACCGGCGGATGCCCGTTAATGCAAGCGAAAGTCAGGATCCTGCCCTCCCGAGCCGGGCTGCCCTTGACGGTGAGGCCCCCGTGGATTACTCTCCCAGCATTCGAGACAGACCAGAACCGGGGGGAGGGCCACATGCCCAGACTTCAGATCGACATGCTGCCGGTCGGCGATTCTGACGCGTTTCTGCTGGAGGTCGAAGTCGACGGCGCCAGGCAGGTGATCCTGATCGACGGCGGGCGCAACTGGGAAGACGGGGAGCGCATTCTGCGACATTTGCGCACCTACTACGGCGGTCACGTGGACCACCTGGTGCTGTCCCACATCGACCACGCCCATGCCTCCGGACTGGTGTACGTGGTGGAGAAGCTGGGCCGGGAAGGCATCGGGCAGGCATGGGTGCACGACCTGAGCGCCCACGGGGTCCCGTCGGAACGCGCCATCGAAAGGGCCGCCCGTCTGGCCGAGGGAGCCCGCTCGGCCGCCGTGCGGTCCGTGGCCCAGCACCTGCGGGCTTCCGTGGAAGCCGGCCGGGAACTTATCGAGGCCCTCGGGGCCAGAGGCATCCCCACTGCCGAACCCTTCGCCGACCGCAACGATCGGATCGGGCCGCTGCAGGTACTGGGTCCCACGGAAGGTTTCCTCGAGGAATGCGTCCACTTCTTCGGCAGCGTGGAGATGATGGACCATATGGTGGAGCAGGCCGTGTCCTTCCGGCGCGGCCGGACGGCGCCCGTGAAAGCGGCCTCACCCGACGAGATACTCAACGAGGCCATTGACGACCCCGAGACCACGCGGCAGGCCTCGCTGATCGCCCTGCTCACCTACGACGGCGATCCATACCTGTTCCCCGGCGATGCGGGCCGTCGGGGGCTGAGGAAGGTCCAGCGGACGGATGCGCTGCGCGAACTGCACTGGTTGAAAGTCCCCGGCCACGGCAGCAAACACAACCTGGACAGCCGGCTCCTGGACCTGTTCAGCCCGGCGCTGGCCTACATCTCCGCCAGCGGAATCGGCATCAATCCCCATCCCGCGCTGGTTTCAGCGTTGAAAGACCGCGGCGCGGTTGTGTACACCACGGCCGGCAGCGGCAACGTGTGGCACCGACGCGGCAACGTGGCGCCCCGGGGCGGTTTCAAGACGCGCCGTCCGCGCTGAGCGGACATTCAGAGGAGCCCCCCGGTGCGCTCGGCCGGCAGTTCGTTGGGGAATCCGACGACATCCTCGCACACTCTCCCGGCCGCTTTCAGGTCCTTCTCGACCCGCGGGCTGACGAATGCGTAGAGCCTCCACAACGCGCGGTGCTGATCCTTGAGCACCTGGATCTCCGCGCTGTTCAGCGAGGAGAGCTTCTGGGTCTCCCCGGCCGGCATGGTCACGGGCACGTCCGCTTCCTTCAGGGCCATGCCGGACGGCGCGCAGTAGAGGGCCACCCGGTGCGCGGGCACACCCAGGGCCCGGCCGATACGCTCTTCGGCTTCGTCCCGGCGGCCCCCCTCATTCATGTGATAGCGGCGCACCAGCCGGGCGACGGCCTCCTCGCCCACCGCGCGGGACACCATGTAGCAGCGTTTGAAGAGCCGACGGTTCCGGAAGTCTCCCAGCAGTTCGCGCAGCGGCGGGTCATCGGCGAACCGTTCCCCCAGGGAATGGATGAGCGCGTCGTCTGTCAGGCGGCAAAGCCGTTCTTCGGTGAACCCGGATTCCAGGGCGCGCTCGACCGCCTTCGAGATCATCACGCCGGCGGCGATCTTGGCATGGTGGTAATAGACCCGCTCGCTGAGCACATAGCGAATGCGCAGCAGGTTGGTGATCTCGGTCAGAGCGTCCCGCCGCAGCAGGCCGCCCTTGTGCAGGGCCAGGGCCAACCGACCATCCTCCACGCGGAAGTAATGGAAGATGCGGTCGTCGAACCGGTAGGATAGGCCGCAGAAGTAGTTGTCGCGCCTCAGGTAGTCCAGCAGGTCGGCGCAGATGGTCCCGCTCACGATGCCACGCAGGTAGCCGGCTCCGGGGGCGGGGTCCGGCGCCAGGGCTTCCAGCGCCAGCCGCCCGGCCTCGGAGGCGCGCAGTTTCTCGCCCAGCTCGCCCTCCGCCAGCAGGCGTTCGTAGCGGGACGGGCTCCGGTCATGTCGCTCCAGGAGCCGCCGCTCGTCCTCGAAGGTGTGGCCAAAGGGGATGTGAGTGACGTCGTGCACCAGAGCTGCCAGGCAGGCGGCGCGCCTCTCGACCTCCGGCAGCGTGAATCCGCCCTCCGACTCCACGTGCCCGATGATGCGGCGGGCCATCCAGCACGTGCCCAGGCAGTGCTCGAAGCGGGTGTGCTGTGCGGCGGGATACACGAAATAGGCGGTGCCCAACTGCCGTATGCCGCGCAGCCGCTGCATCTCGGCCGTGTCGATGGCGTCGATCTCCTCGCGGCTCAGATAGATGTCCCCGTGGACGGCGTCCCTGAGTGTCGTGCTGTTCATCTATTCGCCGGCGTTGGAGTGCATCTGGAAGACGGCCACCGAACCCTCCCGTCTGCCTGCGGTTGCGCCACGTAAGCAATTCTCCACGGTGTGGAGAACCCACCGCTACGGGACGGTCTTTGCGCGCACAGCTTAGCATGAAAGGAGGCTGCCGTCACGCAAAGCGGGGAAGGGAATCACTCGGTCGGAGGGGCCGATCCTTCTTCCGCATCCGGCTTATCGCCGGCCGAGGCGGGACTGCTCGGCGCGGGTGGCTGGACCAACTTCTCCCGCCGGGGCAGGTCCTTGAGGGATCGAAGGCCAAAGGCTTCCATGAAGTGCCGCGTCGTCCCGTAGAGCATGGGCCGGCCGAGCTCATCGGCCCTGCCGGTGACCTTGATGAGCCGTTTGTCGACCAGCGAACGGAGCATGTGTCCGCAGTGCACGCCGCGGATGTCTTCGACCTCGGCGCGGGTCACCGGCTGGCGGTAGGCCACGATAGCCAGTGTCTCCAGGGCCGCCTGGCTGAGGGACT
This sequence comes from uncultured candidatus Brocadiaceae bacterium, assembly GCA_964572825.1. Lineage (GTDB taxonomy): Bacteria > Planctomycetota > Brocadiia > SM23-32 > SM23-32 > CAYVBE01. The sequence continues at coordinate 34,432 of CAZNGS010000031.1, read as the reverse complement.
CCTGCTGCTGGGAAGTGTGCAGGCGGCTGACCCAGGGGGCGTAGCGGGGATGGGTGAGCACCTGGAAGCCGCCGGCGATCTCTTCCACCCGAAACGCGTGGCCTTCTTCCGCGTACTCGCGCTGCAACTCCCCGATGATGCTACGGACTTCGTGCCCGTCTTCGGCGTCGCAGAGCTGGGCGATTCGGCCGGTGCTGACGGGGCGGTCGGAGCTGAAAAGCAGGGCCTCCACCACCCGCTTCAGCTCGGGACGCTCTTGCTCCGTACTCTCCCTTTGCTCCGCCTCGATCCCTTCGGCGGCTTCAGCACGGGCCTTTTGACTCTCTTCGCTCATCCGCCGTAGACTTCCCGGGTGCGTTGTATGATCTTCTCGACGGCTTCTCGCACGGCTCTTGTGGTGGCCTTGCTGGTGATGGTGGCGCCGGTTATGGGGCGGATTCTGGCAGTGGCGCCCGCTGTTCCCTCGACATCCGAACTGCCCCCGCCTTTCTCCACCTCCAGGTCGCTGAGCTTCTTGTTGTCGAACTGCTTCTGGAAGGACGGGCGGCCGAAAGCCGCCTTCTTCCGACCGGTCAGCGCGCCCCGCAGGCTCGTCCAGATGGAGATATCTTTCTGGACCTCCTCCACCCGAGCGCCGAGGCCGGGAGTCTCCTGGCTGAAGACCACGGCGATGCGGTGAATGACTGGATCTTCGCCGACCGGGGTCTGAGGCTTGTCCGCCTTTACGGATACCAGCACCTCGATCTGGCTCTGGTAGCCCGGGGCGGTGCCCATCGCGGCGTAGAGCACACCGGAGTCGGTCTCGTTGCGGTAAACGATTTCCTCTCGCGAGGCGTTCGGTGCGTACTCGCCCACGGTCTCGTACCGCTCCGCCGGCCCCAGCACCTTCTTCAGGCTCTCCCGGAAGACGCTCTCCTGGTTGCGCTCGATGTCCGCCTTCATGCGGGAGTACAGCGTCCCCACGCCCAGGCCGCTGCCCAGGCAGATGAGACCCAGCACCAGTATTCCCTTCGCCAGGCCTGGCGATGCGCCGGTTTGGTTTGCTTTGCTCATGTCATCTGCGAGCCGGTTCGGGTGCGCGCGAGCCGTAGAGCCGCGGCCGCACCCACCGGTCAATCAGGGGAGTGCACGTGTTCATTAACACAATGGAGTAAGCCACCCCCTCGGGGTAGCCCCCGTAGCGACGCACGATGGTCACCAGGACGCCGCATCCCACCGCGAAGATGACGCGTCCCGTGCACGTCATGGGGGTGGTGACCATGTCCGTTGCCATGAAGAACGCACCGATGATCAGCCCCCCGGCCAGCACGTGGAAAGTGGCTTCCAGGGCCTGCCGTCCGTATATTCTCCACAGACCGCCGATCACGGGCCAGTCCGAAACGACCCGGCGAACGGGATCGGACCGCACGGCGGGAGCTTCCTCCAGGCCGGCCAGTATCCAGGTCAGCACGAACACGGTGCCGATGTAGAACAGCGGTATGCGCCAGTCCACGATGCGGCGCACGATGAGATAAACGCCGCCGACGATCAGCGCCACCTTGCAGGTCTCCCCGATGGATCCGGGCACGCCGTTGCCAAACAGCAGGTCCAGGTAACCGTAGGCGCTCCCGGCCCCCTCTCCGGCCAGGGGGCTTGCCTGCGCGAGGGCGTCCACGGCGGGGCCCCACAGCCGCCTTGGCAAGGGCCACTCGGAAAGGCTGATCTGCGACGCGTAGGCGAATTGCAGGAACACCCTGGCCGCCAGTGCGGGGTTCCAGATGTTGTTGCCCAGCCCGCCGAAGGCGTGTTTGACGACGCCGATGGCGAAGACCGAACCCACCAGGGGGCAGTACCACGCCACGTTCGGCGGGAGAACCATCGCCAGCAGCACTGCGGTGACCAGGGCGCTGCCGTCCAGGGCCCGCGCGAGGGGCTCGCCCCGCATCCGCAGGCAGGCCAGTTCGGTCAGCTCCGCCCCGAGAATGCTGATGGCGTAGGTCTGGAGGGCTGGCGCACCGAAGAAATACAGGCTGATCCCGATCGCCGGCACCAGGGCCCCCAGCACGCTCCACATGACCGTTTTGATGTCTTGAGGCGCCCTCAGGTGCGGTGAGGTGCTGACCACGAGCTGCCGGTCCATGATGCTCCTCTTCCGGGGTCAGTCTCTGTGGGTCAATCTTCCCGCTGTCTTTGCTCTCGCAGTTCTGCCTTGGCCCATTTTATCTGCTGCACGATTCGGCGCCGGGCGGGGCACACGTACGCGCAGCAGCCGCATTCCTTGCACTCCATGACGTCCAGTTCCCGGGCGCGGTCCCAGTCCCGGTGCTCACAGGCCACGCTGATCAGCCCGGGCATCAGGCCCAGCGGGCAGTGCTCCACGCAGCGTCCGCAACGGATGCAGTCCCGCTGGGGCGGCACGTCCGCAAGGCGCCGCGCCAGCAGTGCGTTGTTCCCCTTCACCAGGGGGACGTCCAGCGTTCCCTGCGCGATGCCCATCATCGGCCCGCCCAAAATGAGCTGGCTGGCGTCGTCGCGCAGTCCCTGGCGACGCAGGATGTCCCCGATGTTTGATCCGATGCGTTCGACGAAGTTTCCGGCGTTCTCCACTCCTTCACCGGTTACCGTCACGGCCCGCTCGATGAGCGGCCGTCTCATCTCGACGGCCTCCAGGATGGCCAGCGTGGTCGCCACGTTGTGGACCAGACAGCCCACCTCCAGGGGCAAACCGCCGCCGGAGGGCACCTCCCTGCCCGTGACGGCGGTGATGAGCTGCTGCTCCGCCCCCTGAGGATACCGGACCTCCAGAGGGATAACCCGGATGTCCGATTCACCCTCGGCGGCCCGACTCACGGCCTCGATGGCGTCCGGCTTGTTTGTCTCGATGCCCACAAAGCCTTCGTCGGCATCGACCACGCGCATGATGAGCTTCAGTCCGCGCAGCAGGTCTTCGGTGCGCTCCAGCATCAGGCGGTGGTCCACCGTGACGCGGGGCTCGCACTCCGTGCCGTTGACGAACACGTAATCGATGGGCTTGTCGGGCGATGGGCTCAGCTTCACGTGAGACGGAAAGGTGGCCCCGCCCAGCCCGACCACCCCGCATTCCTGGACAAGCTCCACCATCCGGGACGCGTCCATGGAGGCGATGTCCTGTGGCTCGTTCAGGCCCTCGCCCCATTGTTCCTCCCCGTCGTTTTCGATGACCACGGCGGGAACCCGCGCGCCGGTCACGCTGTAAGTGCGGTCCTCCACCGCGCGCACGATGCCGCTGACGGGGGCGTGGACGTTGGCGCTGACGTAGCCCTGCGCCTCTCCGACGATCTGCCCCTTCCGGACACGGTCTTTCTTCTGGACGACGGGAGCGGCGGGAGCCCCTATGTGCTGCACCATCAGAACGGCCACGGTCTCCGGCGGCGGGGACACGACCAGGGGCACGCCGCAGGTGCGTTCCTTGCCCTCGGGGGGATGAACGCCCCCCCGCGGGAAAGTCCTCGTGCGTGTCTGCGGTGCCATGACTCCTCACTCTCTCCGGCGCGCGCGAAGGCAGCGGCCGGTCTGGCGCACCGCCTGGCGCAGCCGCTGGCGGTTCTCCACGAAAGCCATTCGCACGAAACCATCGCCTCGCTGACCGAACGCGGCCCCGGGCGCCACGGCCACGTTGGCCTCTTCCAGCAGCATGAAGGTGAAGTCCACCGAGCCCATATCCCGGAAGTCCTCCGGAATGGGTGCCCAGACGAACATGGTGCCCCGCGGCTTCTCCACCGGCCAGCCCACGCGGTTCAGACCCTCGCACAGCGCGTTCCGGCGCCGTTCGTAGGTGGCGGCCTGCCGCGCCACTTCGCCCATGCAGTGGCGCAGAGCGATGATGCTGGCGATCTGGACCGGCATGAACAGGCCGTAGTCGTAGTAACCCTTGATCCGTGCCAGCCCTTCCACCAGCCCGGCATTGCCCACGCAGAACCCCACCCGCCAGCCCGCCATATTGAAGCTCTTGGACATGGAGCTGAACTCCACCCCCGCCTCGGCGGCACCCTCGGCCTGCAGGAAGCTGGGCGCCCGGTAGCCATCGAAGGTGATCTTGCTGTAGGCGAAGTCGTGGATGATCACTATCTGGTGCTCGCGGCCAAACCGGACAGCCCTTTCGAAGAACTCCGGTTCGACCGTGAGCGTGGTCGGATTGTGCGGGAAATTCAGCATGAGGAACTTCGGCTTCGAGGCCAGCTCCGAGACCATCCGGTCCAATTCGTCGAAGAAGCCCGGCTCATTGCTCAACGGGGGAGTGATCAGCGACCCGCCCGCCAGGGTCACGCTGTGCAGATGCGGCGGAAACCCCGGCGTGGGCACGATGGCCGAGTCCCCCGGCTCCACCAGCACCAGCGACAGGTGGGAGAGCCCCTCCTTGGACCCGATGGTGCAGACGACCTCCGTCTCCGGGTCCACCTCCACGCCGTAATCTCGCTTGTAGGTGCGCGCCACCTCGCGCTTCAGATTGAAAATGCCGTCGGCGCTGACGCTGTAGCGGTGGTTCCGAGGGTCCTGGACGGCCTCGACCAGCTTATCGATGATCGGCTGGGGCGTGGGGTCGTTGGGATTGCCCATGCCCAGGTCGATGATATCCTCCCCGTCGCGCCGCCTGGCGAGCTTGGCGGCATTCAGTTTGCCGAAGATGTATTCGGGCAGCTTATCCACCCGGCTGGCGAACCTGGGCTTCATCTTCCGGTTGGTCCAGAGAAACGCGAATGTCGGCCTCTGCCCGGAGCTTCACCAGGAGGGCGCGCACGCGCTCGCGCAGCTTGCGCCGACGGACCCGGCGTTCGAGCTCCTCGCGCACTGACTCCAGGGGCGGGCGTTCCGCAGGGGAGTGATGTCGAATCACCTTGATTATATGGTACCGCCCGTCATGTTCAAAGATGCCGCTGACCTGGCCCTCTTCCAGTTCCTTCACGTAGGGATAGTGGGGGTGCGACTCGGTGACCGTGAGGGGCGCCAGCCCTTCCAGCCAGGCGCCGCTCTCTCCGGCCTCGGCGCGCATTATCAGCTCGAACGTGGCCCCCTGAAGGAGTTTCTGGTACAGGTCCTGGGCCTGCGCCAGGCTCTGCGCGGTCATCTCCCGCACCTCGAACCTCTCACCGTAATGCTCCGCGTATGCGGCCTGCACGTCCTGGTTGGTCACCTCCACCCCTTCGGCCACCATCTTTTCGGCCAGCAGCGTGGCCCGCACGTCGTCCGGGTCGACCAGCCGTCGGGCAAGCAGTTCCTTTGAACGATCCAGGTTCAGGCCGCGATCGTCCAGCAGTTCGGCCATCTCCTGTTCGGTCATGCCGCGCCGGTCGGCGTACTGACGGAAAACCTGGTCCGTCACGGCGTCCATGCGTTCCTGCAGTTCTTCCTCCGTCACGGCGACGCCGCGTTCCTCGGCTTCCTGGAAGACCAGCAGGCGCTCCACGTATCCTTTCAGCATGGTGGGGCCGAACTCTTCGATGAGGGCCTTGCCCAACTGGCGGACGGGCACGGCTTCGCCGTTCACGTAAGCCGCCACGTCTCGGCCCAGGATCCGACGCGTCTCCGGATCGCCCGCGAGGTTCGCCACAACGTCTGCCCGTGCGTTCAACTCGGCCAGCAGCTCGTAATGCAGCTCACCCGCCCGCGACGCCAGCCATTCCCGGCGTACGTCCTCGCGGACCTCCTCAAACGGCGTCTCCTCCGCCGGTATGGTCTTGATGAACCGCAGCACGTGCCAGAACTGGTCGCCTTTGTGGACCTTCAGCTCCCCCGGCACCATGCCATCGAGCGCACGGCCCAGGTCCGAGTCGGCCGGCACGGGTCCGATCCGGCCCTTGTGGGACACGCTGGCCCGGTCCTGGCTGTAGCGGCGCACGGCGAGGCCCCAGAGGTCCGGGTTTTCCTGGAGGGCCTCCACCAACTTCTCGGCGTCCTCGCGCCGGAGGACGGCGATGTGTGCCCCTGCATACCGGCGGCCGCGTGTGCGCTCCCAATAGCGCCGGAGCGTCTGCTCGCTCAGGTCGATGCGGGGCTCCAGGATTTGGTCGCGCAGCAGCTTGAGCCGCACTTCCGTGCGGGAGACGCTTCGCCGCAGTTCCTCCCGCAGGTCGGCCGGGTCGCGACCGTTGTTCCGCAGTGTGGCGATGAACTCCCCGGGCCCGAGCCGCAGGTCCCTCCGCACGGCACGCACGCGGAGCTCCACCTCCAGCGCCGTGCGCTCGGCGGTCCGGGCCTCGCTCGCCGTGATGCCCCGCCGCCGGGCCTCCTGCTCCACCAGAACGCGGTCCACGTATTCGCCCATGGCCCAGGGCCCGAGCGTCTGCACCAGTACATCGCCGAACTCGGTCCGAGTTATCGCCCGACCGTTCACATGCGCAATCACCTCCCCGGCGGCCGAACGGCACGCCACGATCAGAAACAGGGCGGCCAGTATGAACCGGTTCGTGCGCATGAGGAGTCCTCCGTCAGGAGACCGTTCGATGAGCTTATCCCATCCCGGTGAAACCCAGGAAGGCCATGGCCATCAAGCCGGTGCACACGAACGCGATGGGGATGCCCTGCAGGGGTTCGGGCACGTTGACGCGGGCGAGCCTCTCCCGTATGCCGCTCATCAGCAGCATGGCCATCGTGAATCCCAGTCCGGAGCATATGCCCCGCCACGAGGCCGCCGCCAGGCCGGCGGCGAAGCTCATCTGCTGAAACTGCTCGGGGGCGTCGGTGGTGTTCAGCAGGGCAACGCCCATGACGGCGCAGTTGGTGGTAATCAGCGGCAGGTAGATACCCAGGGCGTCATACAGTGCCGGCATGCGGGAGCGCATGAACAGTTCCACCAATTGCACCAGCGCCGCGATGACCAGGATAAACATGGGGGTCTTGAGCGGCAGGATCAGATTCTGCGATGCCAGAGGCGCGTTGGCGACCAGTATGCCCCGGTAGAGGGTGTAAGTGGCGAAGCTCGCCAGGAACATGACGAACGTGACCGCCGCGCCCATGCCCAGGGCACTCTCGGTCCGCTGGGTCACGCCGATAAACGGGCAGAGCCCCAGGAACCTGGCCAGCACCACGTTGGAGACCAGGATTGCGCTGAACGCGATGGCCAGGAATTGTCCGAAGTCCATTGTCCGTTCCGTCTCCTCGCTCGACGTTGGGGGGCGTCAACTCTTGCGGCGCCGCACCCAGTTGAACAAACCCATCAGCAGCCCCAGCACCAGGAAGGCGCCCGGCGCCTGCACCAGAATGCCGGCCGGCACGTAGCGCACCGGCGACGAAGCGGGCATCCAGGGATAGCCCCAGATGGTGCCGCTGCCCAGCACTTCCCGCACACCGGCCACCACGCAGATGGCCAGGGTAAAGCCCACGCCGATGCCCAGCCCGTCCAGCAGCGACCGCAGGACACCGCTGTTGTAGGCAAACGCCTCCGCCCGGTACAGGATGGCGCAGTTGACCACGATAAGGGGGATAAATATGCCCAGGCTGGCGTTGATCGACGGGGGCAGCTTGCCTTTGAAGACGATCTCCACCATGGTGACGAAAGACGCAATGATGACGATGAAACAGGGAATGCGCACCACGTTGGGGATGAAGCGGCGAAGGATGGAGACCAGCACGTTGGCGCAGAGCAGTACGAAGATCACCGCCGCCCCCATGGCCACGGCGTTCTGCAGGGCCGTGGTGACGGCCAGCGTGGGGCATAGACCCACCGCCAGCACGAAGACGGCGTTCTGGGCCACCAGGCCCTTGCTGAACTCCTGCACGAGGGGTTTTTCGGCCACCGTTGCCTCCCGCTTCGCTGCAACGCAAGCAATCGCCTAATTATAGCAAATGCCGGGGCCGTTCTCAAGCATGCACAGCGGCCCGCTGAACGGCCCGGTTGCCGCTACTCGGGGGGTGTGCTATAGTTGCTGTGCGTAACTTCACGGCCACCCGGAGTGTCCCGCTCATGCGCGGATTCGACAAGGTCCTTCTCGTCGCCAACCCGGCCAGCGGACTGGGGAAAGCGCGGCGCTGGCTGGAGCGGGTCGCCCGGGCCATTCGCCCGATCGGACGGGAGCTGGAAGTTGTCGTCACCGGGGACGCCGGCGATGCACGGGCGGCGGCCGCGCGGTTGCAGACCCGGCGAAGCCTGGCCGTGGCCTTCGGCGGCGACGGCACAGTTCACGAACTGCTCAACGGGGCGGACCTGACCCGGTGCGCCCTGTCGGTCATCCCCGCGGGCACGGGGAACGTGCTGGCGAAGGAACTGGGAATGGCCGGCAATCCCCTCCGTGCCGTGCGCCAGCTTCTGGAGGGCCGGCTGGTGCAGTTCGACCTGGGCGTCTGCAACGGCCAGCGCTTCATCGCCGTGTTCGGTGCGGGGGTGGACGCCCGGGCCGTCGAGCTGGTGCATCGGAACCGCGGTCGGACCCTGACTCAGCTCCATTACATTCCCCACGTGATACGGTCGGTGCTCTCGTCGGGTCACCTGCGCATCGACGTGGAAGCGGACGGCGAGGTCCTCGCTCAGGACGCCTGCCAGGTCTGTGCGGGAAACACCTACAGCTACGGCGGCCCCATCCAGATGACCCCGGCGGCTGCCCCGAACGACGGACTGCTGGACGTGATGGCCTTCCGCCTGGGAACGGTGGACGATTTCGTGCAGCTGGGGCTCTCGACGGTGCTCAGGACACTCCACCTCAGCGGCCGCGCCGCCTATCGACGGGCCCGGTGCGTAGTCGTCAGGTCCGCGGGCGGCAGGGTGCCCTATGAACTGGACGGAGAGGCTGCCGGCGAACTGCCGGCCACCATAGAGCTGCAACCGGAGGCGGCCTCACTGCTTGCTCCCCGGTGCTTCTGCCCCATCCAGAGACGCCTGGCGGACCCTGACACAAGTGATATCTCTGGACTGTAGCTGACAGGTGTTAGCCGGCCTTGCGTCGCGGGGCTTGGAGGGCAGTTTTGGTTTCGATGGTCCGTGTGCAACGGCGGGAGCCTGCCATGAGTTTCTCGACAGAATGTGGATTCGCAGCAGTCTGGCTGAGTGTTTCCTTGCTTCTGGGGGGCGGGTGCCGTGCGGCGGATGCAGGCGCGGCGGGGACGGAGCTCCCGGCCGGTTCGGCCGCAGCCGGCGCGGCGCAGGTGCGCATCGTGGATTTCGGGCACGATTTCTTGCGCGCCGGTGACGGACGGCCGGTGCACCAGTTCCACGTTCACCGCCACCGGCTCGACAGGGACCCGGACACCGGCCTTTACCGGCCCGTACGCCCGGTGTGGCGGGAATGGAAGGACGTGGAGGTGGACGGCGACCCGGCCACGTCCGACCTGATCGGCGCCATGCCCTTCAGCATGGAACAGCCGGTCAGCCCCGTCGCCCCGTGGTACGACCGCCTGGCCGGAACGCCCCGCTGGTACGGCGGCGCCGCCATCTACAAGGCCAATACGGACGAACTGTTCATCAGCGAGAACGGCGTCAACCAGGAACACGACGGCCCCCGGCATTATCCTCGGGACAACTGGGCGCTGTTCCACGAGATATACGAGGTGGACGCCCCCTACCGGCTCTGCGGCCTGTGGGTCTGGAAGAAGGAAGACTTTCTGAACGGTGGGGACGAGTTTCCCGTGACCTTCGATACAGGCTCGGAGCTGGCCCTCTACCTGCAGCGCTACTTTATGGGCGTGGACGGTGTGCGCTTCGTGGTCCGGGACGGGGAGCAGTTCTATGTGTCGGAACGTGTCGTTCAAGGCGCCGGCCAAGTGCGAGGCAGCGGGAATGGCAAGCAGCACGTGCTCTGCCCTCTGGAGACGCGCTGGGCCGAGTACTCGCCGAAGGCTCCGTATCGAATCCGTTTCGACCCCGGCAAGGCCGATTTCCAGGTACGGAGCTTCGAAGACGTCACGGCCGTGGGCTTCTACGCCTTCAAGGACCGGTTCATCCCGGCCTACTTCGGCTTCAAGTGGTACGCCTTCGAAGCCGATGCGCTGGTCCGCCGCCCGGAGCGGCCGAGCGAGCACATGCGGATGAGCCCCGTGGAGGGCGACATCGACACGCCGCCCTTCTACGTGAGCACGACGGAGGTGCCTTACGAGTTGTGGAAGAACGTCTTCCGGCTGGCCCGCAGCAACACCTTCGTGCGCAATCCGCGGGGTTTCATCTTCCGGAACGACGGGGACATGGGTTCGATGGATTACCCCGGACCGGACGGGGAGCTCATCGAGCACGCACTGCAGGAGCCGGTTACGGACCTGACGCTCCACGATATCGCGGCCTGGTGCAACGCCCTCAGCGTCCAGGAGTCCCGAACCCCCTGCTACTACGTGGACCCCGAAAATCGCAAACCGTTTCACTGCGTCATCCAGAGTCCGCTTTACCGGCACGGCGCGGACGATCCCCCGCTCTACGTCAAATGGGACGCCGACGGATACCGGCTGCCCACGCCCGAAGAGTGGCAGATCGCCCTGGGAGAGCAGCGCATGAGCGGCCAGGCCGCCTGGACGGAGAGCAATAGCGCCGGCTCCACGCATCCCGTGGCACAGAAGATGCCCAACAGGCGGGGTGTGCACGACATGCTGGGCAACGTGTGGGAGGTGGTGTGGCCCTACGGCGGGGAGTATTCCCCCCGGCAGAGCGATGAGCCGCTGTTGTGCGTGGGCGGCGGGTTCACCTACCCGCGCGAGCCCGACGCTGTTTCGGCCAACCCTCACGGAGATCGGCCGTGGCGGGGCAGCTTTCAGGTGGGCTTCCGACCCGTGCGGCGGGCGACCGGCCACCGCATGCCGCGCCCCCGCCCTTTGGACGAGCGCATACCGCGCTGGGAAGTCAAGCACGGTGAACTCACGGCGGCAGGCGACGATGCCGGCAAGCCGGCCGTGGACCTGGTGCGCCTGCCGGGTCAGCCCCTCGAGGTGGCTCGCACCGAGACGACCTATGGAGACTGGAAGCGTGTGCGCGACTGGGCGGTGGCCCACGGGTACTCGTTCGACCACGACGGGGATATGGGCTCGATGGACTGGTGGGGTTACGCTGACCGGCCGGTAGTGCAGACGCACGGTCCGGACGAGCCGGTGACGGACATCGCGCTCTACGACGCCTGCGCCTGGTGCAACGCGCTGAGCGAGATGACCGGCCGGGAGCCCGTGTATTACGATGAAGACCGCAGGCAGGTCTACCGGGCGGCGTTTGTGTACCGGCCCCTGATGATGCTGTTTTTCGAGGCGGGCAGCGCCAACGAGATGGACCTGATCGATTACAGTCCGGCAAAAGCCTACCAGGAACTCTACGTCAAGCCGGATGCCGACGGTTACCGGCTGCCCACCACGCCGGAGTTGAGTGCGGCAGCCGGAATCGAGGATGGTGCCCGGTATAGCTGGGGGCGGGACGCGGAAGGCGTTTTCGCGTCTGCCTGGCTGTTCGACACCGCCGGAGGAACCACCCACCCCGTGGGGCACAAGCGACCCAACGCGCTGGGGCTGCACGACGTCGAGGGGAACGTGAGCGAGATGTGCATGGGGAACGCACCGGTGTGGGACGTCTTCGGGCGGGCCACCTGCCCCCGGGTCGGCGGCTCTTTCCAGGACCTGACGCTGGGGCTGCGACCGGACAAGCCGCCGTTCTCGCCCACCGGCTGGGGCTACCCCGACATCGGCTTCCGGGTGGTCCGGCAGGTTCCGCAGACCGAAACAGCCCGGCCGGTCGGCGGCGGCGCCAACGTACACGCGCCGCTGGCCTCAGCGAGCATGGCGGCCACGGGCGAATCGAGACTCCGGATCGATCCTGACGGATACGATCCTCTGCAGGGGCGTGTTTACCGGGGTAACCTCCGCCGGGACGGCGTCTTTCAGGCGTCCGGCCTGAGGAAGCTGCACGGCCTGAAATGGAGGTTCCGCACGGGCGGTCCCGTCCGGTCATCGCCTGTGGTGGTGGACGGGGCCGTCTACTTCGGGAGTCTGGATGGATGCGTCTATGCCGTGGATGCCGAAACGGGGCGCCGGGTGTGGAAGGCACAGACCGGCGGGCCGGTGGCCGGCTCGGCGGCGGTCGTGGATGGGGCCGTTTACATCGCCAGCGAGGACGGCGTCGTGCATGCTCTCGATGCCGCGGACGGCAGCGAGAAGTGGATCGCAGGATTCAGCCGCCGTGCCCCCGCCGGCTCGCCGGCCGTGGTGGACGGCGTCGTTTTCATCTGCGCGGGCAGCGGCGGGGGGCACGACACCATCGTCATGACGAGTGGACCGACCGTCGGGCTGGACGCCGACACCGGCGAGAAGGTCTGGGAGTCAGACTGGGGCGGACAGGGCTACGTCTCCCCTGCGATTGACCGCGGCGTTCTGTGCACCACGGACCAGAATCACTGGGGCGGCGTGGACCTGGCCACCGGCAGGCTGCTGTGGCAGGTGACCGCCAGCGGCCAGAGCCGCGACTTCGCCACCGGTGCAATCCACGGCGATTATACCTACGGAATCGGTTCGATCGGCGGCGACGTAATGTGCGTGAGCCTCGATAAGGGCAGGCGCCTCTGGCACCAGTTCACATGGCCTCGCCAGGTCGCTGTCACCAACGACGGCGAGCCGGGCCACGAGGTGCTGGCGGGACCGGCGGTTGCCCACGGGCGCGTCTACGTGCCATGCAACGACGGCAGACTGCACACCTTCGACGCCGAGACGGGCGAGCGCGGCTGGGCCTTCGAGACGCGCGAGAGTATCCAATCGGCGCCCGCCGTGGCGGGTGAGGTAGTTTATTTCGGATGCCACGACGGCCACCTTTACGCCCTCAATGCCCACACGGGAGAGCAGATTTGGACATTTGAGGCGGGGGCGCCGATCAAGTCCTCGCCCTGGCCGACCGGGGACGGGGTCTATTTCGGCTGCGACGACGGGTACCTCTACGCCGTTCACTGAAGCCGGGGGCCGGCGCGCTTACCAATCCACGTCGCGGTCGATAATGCTGAGGAATTCCGCCCGGGTGGCTTTGTCGTCGTGGAAGCTGCCCAGAACGGTCGAAGTCTGCATGACGGAGTTCTGTTTCTGCACGCCGCGCATCATCATGCACAGGTGGCGGCACTCCATCACCACGCCCACTCCCCGGGCATTCGCGGCTTCCATTATCTCCTGCGCGATACTCTCGGTGAGCCGTTCCTGGATCTGGAGCTTGCGGGCGTGGCAATCCACCAGCCGTGCCAGCTTGCTGACGCCCAGGACCTTGTTGCGGGCGATGTAGCCGATGTGGCAGCGCCCGTAGAACGGCAGCATGTGATGCTCGCACAGGCTGTAGACCTCGATGTCCCGCGCGATGATCATGTTGTTGGCGGCCGCATCGAACAGCGCCTCGTTAATGACCTCCAGGGGGTCGGTGCGGTAGCCGCTGGTGAGGAACTCGTAGGCCTTCGCCACGCGGATGGGCGTTCTGAGGAGCCCTTCGCGATCGGGGTCCTCGCCGATCTCGACCAGAAGTTCGCGCACCAGCTCCGCCACTCGCTCTTCGTTCATCTGTGCAGTTTCTCCCTCAGCAAAGCGGTAAGTTCCGGCAGCGGCTCCAGGCCGCCCCGTTCCCGAGCGACGCGGCAATCGGCCAGAGGACGGTCCATCCCCGGCACGTGGATTCCCGGCTCCAGCTCCACCAGCGGCACCGCCAGAAAGGGGCGCCCCGCGATGTCCGGATCGGGCACGACCAGGTCCTGCTCGTCAACGACGAGTTCCCCGTAGACGGCAATGTCCAGATCGATGGTGCGCGGGGCGTACGTGTCCTCGGTGCGCACGCGCCCGAGCTCGCCCTCAACGGAGCGCAGCACCCGGAACTTCAGCTCCCGCGGGCCGATGGCCGTCTTTATGCGCCACACGCCGTTTATGAACGGCGCTTGTTCCGGACGGCCCAGGGCAGCCGTCCTGTAGAGCGTTGAGACGCCGGTCACCTCGACCCGGCGCATCAGGCACTCCAGGGCACGGGGGACGTTCCGCTCCGGTTCGATGTTGGACCCCACAGCGATGAATGCATCGACCGGGCGCGGCTCATCCATGCTACCGCTCCCGCAAGATGTCCACCGCCACAGTGCGGGCGAAGCGGAGGGCGCCCGGTTTCTGCACCGTCACGCGGACCGCCCGCACTACCGGGTCCTGGAGGCACGCATCGGCCACCGCTTGGGCCAGCGCCTCCACCAGATAGAAGTGCGAGCCCTCCACCAGTTGGATGACGCGCTTCTTGATGGTCACGTAGTCCACCGTGTCCTCAATGTCGTCACTGGCCGCGGCGCGGGACAGGTCCGCGTGGAGAGTGATGTTGAGCATGACGTTCTGCTTCGCCTCACGCTCCCACTCCCTGACGCCGACGATGCACCGCAGCAGCAGGTCCCGGATGTGGATCCTGTCCAATTCCTCAGCTCCCATAGACCCTCCCGTGCATGTGGCGGCCGCCGTCCACGTAGATGACCTGGCCGGTGACGAAATCGCTGTGCACCAGGAACCGCACCGTCCGAACGATGTCCTCAGCGCTGCCGTGACGCTTCAGAGGCACGGTGTCGCTCATGGCTTGCAGGTAGGATTCGTCCCGCCCCGGCGGAGGCAGGATCAGACCCGGTGCGATACCGTTCACCCTGATCCGGGGCGCCAGCTCCAGCGCCAGCATCCTGGTCAGTGAGAAATGCATCCGCTTGCTCAGGTGATAGGCGGCGTGCTCGGAGTCGTATTCGAGCACCCGCGTGTCCAGCATGTTGACCACCTGGCCGGGCCTGTTCTGTGCGGCCAGCGAGCGGCAGAGGAGCAGCGGCGAGATTGCGTTGACCTGCAGGTGCCCGTCCAGTTCGGGCCGGGAGAACTCCAGGACGTCGCCGGTCGTGAAGATGCTGGCGTTGTTCACCAGGATGTCGATGGGCCGGCCGGCCGCCGCACGTGCCCGCTGGACCAGTTTGCCCGCGCTCTCCGGGTTTGCCAGGTCCGCCTGGACCTTCCACGCCTGCCCCCCCTGGACCCTCAATGCCACCACGGCGGCTTCCGCCTCCTGCTCGGAAGATCGGTAGTGGACCACGATGTCCGCGCCGTCCGCCGCCAGCGCCTCGGCCACGGCGCGACCCAGACGTTTGCCGGCCCCGGTGACCAGGGCCACCTGCCCGGCTATCCCCGCAGTGGCTTCCGGCATGCGCGTCCCCCGCGTTGACTCATTCCTGTTCCAGCAATCCATCCACCTTCGCCGCGAAGATGAAGTCCGCCTCGGCCAGGCCGTCGATCTTGTGTGTCCAGATGGTCACGCGCACCCGGCCGTAGGTCAGATAGAGGTCCGGATGGTGACCGACCTCCTCCGCCAGTTCGCCGATCTTGTTGACGAAATCCAGCGCCTGGCGAAAGTCGTCGAACTCGAATTCTTTCTCCAGGTGGTGTTCCTGGACGACCGACCACCCGTCGCCGAGCTGCCGGGCAAGCTCATCGAGATCTTCTCCCGTGAGCGGCGGAATGCCGCCCCGGCAGGGAATGCATTCCCTGGAGGCAAGACCGCACCTCTCTCCCGACTGCGGTGAGGTCATTGCATACCCCCTTCCAACTGATTGCGTGAGCTGAGCGGCAGGGATGATGGCTGCTCTGCCGCATGGACCGCCTTGCACGGCAAATCCGCCCCCTCGCCCCCGTACTGTGCGCTTCGTCGGCGACCCGCCGGGGTCGCCTCCTCACGGCGCCTTGCATCTGGCCCACCGGCGCTCCGGCTGAACCCGCAAAATCAAATGTCACGGACCACTGGACCGGGCCGGTTCGATTATCCGGCACCCACGCCTCATTGACAAGTGGAAAGCGGCTTGCGGAGCAAACTTGTGCAGCGGTCCGGTCCATCTGCCTGGAAGGGGGCCCTGACAGGCGCTGGAAAAGGGCGGCGGGGGGCGTTATGGTATTGCCCCGCAAAGGTCTGATCTCAAGGGGGCGAAGCTATGGGCAGGGCGGCGCTGGCTTTGTGCGTGGTGGCGGGGGGAGCGCTCGTTGCGGCGGCTGCTACGACGGCAGCCCCCGGAGTCCGGACGGCAGTGCCCCGGGCCTTGTTTTACGCCGGTCCCCTGATGGTCCTGGTGGGCCTTGTTTTCGCGCTTCTGTGGAAGCGATGGTCCCGCGCCCGGTGGCGATGGCTCTGGGCCGGGGCGGGCCTCTGGACGGCGGGCGTATTACTGAAGGCGCTGTGGGCTTTGCTGCTGAACGGGCCGGCTCTCGCCGCGTTGCGGGCGGCGACGTCGCCGGGGCTCTACGTCGCCTGTGGAGCCATTTACATCGGCCTGCTGACGGGCGTGTTTGAGATCGGCATCACGGTCGTGGCGGCCCTGATCTGGCCCAGGTTGGCCCGCTGGGGCCACCGGGCGGTTGGCGTGGGTGTCGGTGCGGGCGTTTTCGAGGCTGTGCTCATCGGAGGGGCGGCGTTCGTGGTTGGCCTCGTGGCCAACTCGGGGGCGGGAGGGGGGGTGCGCGCCAGGCGGCCGTTGCGACGGCTCGGATCACGCCTCTGGTGTGGCTGGTGGGACCGGTGGAACGGTTCATCGCCATCCTCTGTCACGTCTCGTCGCGGACGCTGGTGCTTTTCGGCATCGCCCGTCGTCGCTGGGCGCCGGTCGTGTACGGTTTCCTGTTCTTATCGGGGCTGGACGCGGTGGCGGGATACTTCCACCTGACCGGTTTCCCGGGCACGATTTCGAGCTGGTGGTTCGAACTGGCCCTCGCGCCTTTCGCCCTCGTCAGCCTGCCCATCACCATGGCCTGTCTGCTTTGCTGGCCGCGCCTCGAGACGGAGAGCATCACGAAGTTCTCCTGGGCTGCCGAACCATCTCCGGAAACGGCTGTTTGACTCTGCGCCGACGCGCTCTGTTTGACAGCGCCGCCCGAAAGCCGCAAACTCGCTCCTGCACTGCACAACGATCAACAGCATGGGGAGGCAACCGGCATGTCGCGTGACCTGAATGATCTGATACCCGTTCCGCGGCGGGTAGAGCCGCTGGAGGGGACCCTCGATGTAACCGGGCTTTGCTGGCGGCTCGACCCGGACTCGAGCACCCACGAGGGCGTGGGCTGGAAACTGCGGCAGGAACTCGACGTCTTGCCGGGGATCAGCGAGTTCCTGGAGCCGTACACCGTCGCCGCGGGTCGGCCTTCCGGCGACCCGCCGGCTCCCCCCCAGCGGCCCCAGGGATATGCGCTGCACGTCGAGATCGCCGGATTGTGGCTGCGGGGACGCGATGTCGACGGGCTCTACTGGGGCCTGGTCACCCTGGAGCAAATGCTGGACGGCGGCGCCGCGCTGCCCTGCGCCCAGGTGGTGGACTGGCCGGAGTTCCGCCTGCGCGGCCACCATGACGACATCTCCCGCAAGCAGGTCTCGAAGCTCGAGGACTTCTGCCGCATCATCCGAAAGCTCTCCAGCTACAAGATCAACGTCTACACGCCCTACATGGAGGATATGCTGTACCTGAAGTCTCATCCCGACATCGGCGAGGGGCGCGGACGCCTGACGCCGGACGAACTGGCCGAGATGCACCGGGAGGCCCGCCGGCACAACGTGATGATCATGCCGACGTATTCCCTCATCGGTCACCAGGAGAATCTGCTGGCCAACCCCAATTACGCCCACCTGGGCCGGGAGGTTTTCCAGACCATGAGCAGCCTGGACGTGACGAAGCCGCAGGTGCGGGAATTCCTCACCGACGTCATCCGCGACATCTGCGAGCTGTTCCCCTGCCCGTATTTCCACGGCGGTTTCGACGAGACCCAGGGGCTCGGGGCGGAGGAATTCCTGAAGCATGCCAACTGGTGCGCGCGGGAGTTGAGGAAATACGGCAAGAAAATGCCCATGTGGGTGGACATGATCTACAATCATTTCGGCTACGAGATGATCGGGCGGCTGGAGGAGAACGTCATTCCGGTCAACTGGCAGTACGGCTGCACCGACGGCGTGCCCCATCAGCGGGAGCTGGCCGCGCAGGGACGGCCGGTGTGGGGGTTGGCCGGCTACAGCAACTGGTGCGCGTTTCTGCCGGATTGTGAGAAGGGAAAGTCGAACATCGACATCTGGCGACAGGTGGGCGCACAGACGGATACCCCGGCCCTGTTCGTCAGCCAGTGGGGGGACGACGGGTACGAGAACCACCGCGACCAGTGCTGGAACCTGTTCGCCTACCTGGGGGAGGCCGCGTGGTCGGGCTCCCACGCCCGGCGGCGGGACTTCGAGCGACGTTTCCAGCTCCGCTTCTACGGGGCTGAAATCCCCGAACTGACCCCCATCATCGAGTCTCTTCCCCGGCAGCTGTCCCAGGAGCCGCCCGAAATCTGGGCTCACTTCCGCCGAAATGCCTTCGGCGCCGTGCGATGGGCGGTGAAGAATGCCGACGCGGCTGCCGGCCTGGCGGAAGATGAGCGACGCCTGGAAGCCGCGCTCGAGTCCCTGCGGGCGGCCGAAGGGAAGGCGCGCAGGGAAGTCGAGCACCTGGAGCACTTCCGGGTTTCGCTGCTGCGCACGCTGAGCGTGGTGCACCGGCTTCAGTTCGCCCTTGACTACGTTAGCGGCATGGAACGCGCCGAGGTCGCACGCCGCGCGAGCGAGATCCGGGTCGAACTGGAGGAGGTGCGGGACGCCTACGAGGCGGATTGGCTCCGCACCAATAAGCGGCCCAACATCGAGGTCTCCCTGGGTGTCTACGACGAGGTCCTTCCGACCTACGAGGAACTGCCCGACGTGGAGCGTCCCCGGGCAGGATGCCGTGACGGCCATTATCTGTGCGATCTTTCGGCACATTTCAACCGCAGCTTCCTGCCGGTGGGGGGGCTGCCCATCGGCGAAAAGGTGGTGAACGAGGTGCCGTTCCTCTTCGCCGACGAGGATCACACGCACGTGGAAATCACGGCGGACGCCGCCCCGCTGGTGCTTGAGTTTCCGCTGCTGCCCGTGCGGGACCTCCACCTGATCATCGCGGCGCACAAGACCGCGAACCAGCCGGAACCGGCGGCTCTCCTGGAGCTGGGGCGCCACGGCAAGACCGTCTTCAGCGAGGAACTGCTCAACGTCCTGCACCTCTGCGACTGGTGGGCGCCGCTGGGCGAGCATATCTGGGCGGGCCGGGGCATGGCCTACGTCGATCCGGACCGGGTCCAGTATGCCCTCAAGCCGGGCCACATGTACGGGCTGGCGCACCTGTCCGGTTTCGACTTGCCCGCTCCGCTCGAGGCCGACACGTTGAGGCTCTGCGTCCTCGAGGGGCAGGAGCTGCGCCTGTTCGCGGTCACGCTCGAACTGGGGCAGGTCTGAATGGGAGTTCAAGTTCCTGCAACATCGCGCCAAGCCGGATATTTCATGAAGATTCGTCGAATTACTCCACAAAGGCTTGTTGACCTGAAGGATACGACGATTTGGCCACCAGGCTGGAGGCGACGCACTGTTTGCGGCCCGGCGAGGCAGGCTTGGCCCCAGGCGAGGCTGGAGGCCCGAGTCCCCGGAGGCGTATCAGTAGATACGTCGAGGACGACGAGGGCCGAAGCCGAAGCCTGGGGTCAAGACCGCCCGCCGGACGGCGAAGCTTCATGAAGTATCCGCGCCAAGCGCCTCTGGAGTGGGGCGCCCCGGCCCTGCTTTCACTTCCCGGGACCCTGGCCGCCATCGAGGGGCACAGGGGAGCCATCCTGTGTGCGCTCTCGGCTTCTGACGGCCGTGAGCTGAGCCGAATGGAGCTGAACTCTCCGCCCGTCTGGGATGGCATGGCGGCTGCCTGCGGACGGCTCTACGTGGTCACACGGGACGGGCGCGTCATCCGCATGGGCGGTCGCTATGGGCGGTCGCTGAAACTATCCCGACCCCGGCCGGGCCGACGGCCACGAGATGCGGACCTGCAGGCGAGTACCCTGCTCAAGAGGCCCGGCAGCGACCTCCACCCGCCGCCTTTCCGTCTTCACGTCGGCCGATTGGCCACCGGTGAGAGCCGGGTCCGCCGTGACCGTTGCCTCTATCTCCTCCGGGCGGCCCGTGGGGAGCAGGAAGACGGCCTCCAGGCTCCTGATCGGAAGCGTCCACCCGTACCCGAGCAGGGGCCACACGAGCGCCTCCCGTCCCTTGGCCTTCTCGACGACCGGGCTGGAGCGGTAGGTGATGGAGAACTCGTGGCGACCGGGCTCCAGGGGCTTCTGCCTGTCGCCCATGTACAACCGGGTGGCGCCGGGAATAGACAGGAGGGAATGGTCGGTGGCCTGTCCGTCGATGCGCGCTTCCTCGATCTCGAATTCGAACGGCCTGCGGTTGCCGGCGGAATCGGTCAGTTCCAGGGGAAACTCCCGCCACATTCCGCATCGGTCCCGGTCTCCCGTGGTCCGAACCGCGATGGTCTCCCGCACCTGTAGCGATCCGTCCTGCTGCACCCGGATGCGGGCCTGGAAATCCAGGACCGCCTCCTGCGCCGCCTCACGCGTTATGGCACAGCCGCACCACAGGCTGCAGGCGGCGGCCGCGATGACGAAAACGCTCCCATTGCGCATGATGGAGTCCGGCTCCCGATTCGATTCACCGTTAGCCTAACCGGTGCCGGGATGTTTGCCAAGCGCCGGGGTTTTGACAGCTTCCCGCCCGTGCTCTACACTTCCCGCAGCGAGCAGCCGATCGTGCGGCAACGAAGGGGTGAAAGGTGGCAGGGAATCGCTCAGTACATGCGCGTGGCGAGGGCACTCCAGGCCGACGCAGGAGGGGCGGGTGGCCGCGGCGGCTTTTCGTCGCCGGATGCGTGTTCGTGCTTGTGGTCTTGCTCCTGCTGTTGGGCATGCCTCTCTACTCCACGTTGTTTGCGCCCCTGGTCGAGGGTCAATTGAGGCGGGCGTTCGGGCGCCCCGTTGCGCTGTCCGGTCTGCGGGCGGATCTGCTCGGCTCGACGGTCAGGGTAAAGGGACTGACCATCCGGGAGGAAGAAGGCGACGCTGAGGCGTTCGTCCTGGACCGTGCCGCGGTTGAATTCCGCCTCATCCCGCTGTTGCGCGGGGAGATCGAGGTGCCGCAGTTGACGGTGGATGGGTTCCGCCTGGCCCTTGCGGTGGACGCCGACGGGCGTCTGAACTGGCAACCGGTGCTCGACAGGCTCAAGGGCGGGCGCGCCGCCGCCGCAAAGCCCTCTACTCCTCCTCCCGTCCGGGCAGACATCCGCCTTTCCCGGGGAGAGATATCTTATTCCAATGCCGCCGTCGGAGTGCACGGGACGGTGTCCGATCTGGCGGCCCGGATTCAGGTCGATGGCATGGACCGCATCGGGCACGAGATCGCGGCCCGGGCGGCCTGCGGCGGAACGGGGCCGGAAACACTGACCGCCGATGGGGATCTATCGTGGGAAGGCTCCACCTCCCTGGCGACCGGAGCCGGCGGTCCGGACGTGGCGGCCCGTGGCGACCTGGTGCTGCGTAATCTGCGTTTCGAAGGCCTTGCCGGCGGGCCGGTTGCCGACCGGCAACTCGGGCTCGCCTACGAAGCGGAACTGGATCCCGACCGCCGGCAGGTCGCCGTGCCGACGTGCGAGGCCTCCTGCGAATACTTCGAGCTGGCGGTCGGGGATCTCCACCTGACCGATTTTGGAAGGACGCTGGCGCACATTCAGCGCCTCGCCGGCGTCAAAGGGGCCGACGTGGGCACATCTGGGGCCACCGAGTTGCCCCCCTGGCGGGGCACGCTGAAGGGGACGGTGTTCCTGGACCGCCTGGCGGCCGATTTCGGCCCGCACGTCGCCCGGCTCACCCGGGGAAGGCTGGGGGCGCTGGGGGGAACCCTCGACCTTCGTGTCTCGCTCGCCGAGGAGACCGCAGGTGCGCTCTCCCTGCGTGAGGAGTTGGTTCTGCGGGACGCGTCCGCCGCCGGTCGCGGGCAGGGCGGTCCCTTCCGCCTGGGGCCGGCGGAGCTGACCCACGTCGGGAGGTTCACTCTGTCCCGGGCGGCGCTCTCCGGCCGGGTTGGGACGGAGGTCCATGTGCCCTCGGCCGATTCAGCGGGCGGTGCGATCCTGGCAACGGCCACAACGGTCGGGTCTTCCCTGACCGGCCCGACCGGAGGCGCGCCTGTCCGGCGGCTGTCGAACGAGCTCTTCGCGGACCTGGATGCTCTCAGTTCGTCGCTGGGTTCGACGGCCGAAGCATTCGGGCTGGTTCCGGCGGGCGTCCACCTGAGCGGCGCCCTCTCCCATCACGTCGAGCTGACCGACCGGGACGCAGGGATCCGGGTGGCAGGCGGCGGGCAGGTGGCCGATCTGGCAGTCTCCCTGCCGACCGGTAGTGCGGGGGAGAGCAGAGAGTTTCCTCTCGGTGCGGCGGAGTGGAGTTATAACGCCGCCGTGGACCTTGTCGACGGACGGATCTCCGCCGTCCATCTGGCCGGGGGAAGCGGCGCACGCCTTACCCTGGGTGCTCCCGGCGTGGCATGGGCCCTCACCGGAGATATCCGCGGCATGGATCATGCCCTGCCCTCCTGGCGGCTGGGGAACTTCGGGGTGCGGGCATCTGCGGAGGCGGCCCCCCTGGTGGGCTGGCTGGAGCAACTCGGGCTGGCGGCTGGAGGGGCCGCGGCGGATGGCCTGGCCGTGGTGGACCTCGTGGCGCACGGGCCGATCGGAGAGTTGGAGCTGAGAGCGCGCGTCTCCTACAGGGGACGTATCGGCGGCCCGGCGCCGGCGACGGGAGAGCCGGTGCGGGCAGAAATCGAGGCGGAGATCAGGCCCATCCTCCGGGTGAGCGGCCTGCCGGACTTCCTGCGCGAGCCGGACCGGTGTGCCCTGGACGTTCAGTGCCGTCCCGCCGATGACGACGCTCGGGACGTGGTGATGAGCAGCAACGGAGAGCGGTTGTTTGAGGGGCGACTCTCCGGTGGGGTCTCGGTGATGGGTGGCACACTGCGTCCGGCCGACCCGGCGCTCCGGTTGATCGCGCGTGCCGGGCAGGTCCGGCAGGCTCTGAGCCGATGGATGCCGGAGGAACGCCTGCAGATACCGGAAAGCCTTTCGGTGGGAGGCACCGCAGTGATCGACCTGCTGGCCACCGAGTCCGACGCGGGCGAGGTCGCCCTGGACGTTGCGCTGGATATGACGCCGACAGACTTTGGATTCGAAGGACCGGGCGGCCAGCCGCTGGTCGCGAAAAAGCCCGGCATGCCGATGACGCTCGATTTCACCGCCGGATGGGACGAGGGACAGAACGGTGGGCTGGTCCTTCACCCGGTCGAGTTCCGATTCCTGGGCATGTCCGGGCGAGCCGGGCTGGCCGTCGAGCCGGACGGTTCGCTTGCCGGTCCCGGCGGGGGCGGAGCTTTCCTGCAGGTGCCGGAATTCACGCTGGGTTCGATCGGACCGGCTCTGCCCCTGCTGGCGGGAGGGGGTTTGAACGAAGGCCGGCTGGCGGCCGTTGTGCGCAATGTCCGGCTGAATTCGGCCGAAGGTGCGGGCAGCGGCGAGCTGCAGGCCTCGGTAAACCTGCCGACACTCTCGCTGCCGGAGTTGCGAGCGGCCGTAACGGCACTTCCGGCGTCTGAATCCCCCGAGACTGGGCAGCAAAAGGAGCCTGAACTGACCCAACCGGAAGCCGTGCGGGCGCCAGCCGGAGTTGCGACGCCGGGCCCCGAACTGGCGGAGTTGCTCCGGGGGTTTTCAGCACATCTCGATTGCCGCATTGGCAGTTTCAAGCTCGACGAAACCAGGCGGATCGCGAACGTCCACGGCGCCGTCCTTTTCAATCACGGCGGCCCGGACGGTCGGCTTATGATCTCGACGGTGCTGGAACCTCTGAACGGCTCCGCCTCCGCCGGCCGCCTGCAGCTGACCTGCGAAGGCAACCTGGACGCGCCGCCGCTGGACGCCCTGGATTTCACCGGGCGTTTCGTCAGTGGCCCGCTGCAGGGGGGCCGCGTATCCGGCTGGTGCGACGGGATAGCGTCGGGCCGGCCCGCCGTGCAGGCGCGCCTGAATCTGCCGCGGGTGGACATCGACGATGAACTGATCTCGCTTTTGCCGGAGAGCTATCAGGCCCTGCTGGGGCCTTACTCCCTGGACGGAACGGTTTCCGTCGCCGGGTTCATCGCCCGCGCAACGGACGGCCGGGTGCAATACTCGGCGGAGGTTGACCTGTCCGACGGTCGCCTGAAGTGCGACCGGCCACCCCTGACCCTGCACGGTCTGTCCGCCGCGGTGCACGTGGACGAAAAGCGGGTTCAGTGTCGGCAGTTCGTCGGCCGGGCCTGGGGCGGCGACGTGAACGGGACGCTGCTGGTGACCCTCCAGACCCCTGCCGGGGGCGGTCCAACCTTCGAGTGCCGGATCGAGATGAAAGACGCCTCGCTGGGGCAATTGGGCTCTCAACTGAGCGGCCAGGCCGCCCGCATGGCCGGGCGCATGTCCGCCGGGGCCGATGTCCGGGGTAGCCCGGGGGATCTGCACTCTATCGCGGGGCGCGGGAGCTTCGACCTGTCGGAGGCCCGGCTGGCCGAGCTCCCACTCGTCGCCGGGCTGTTCGACGTGTTCAGCCTTCGCCTGCCGGAGAGGGCGGTCTTCGATCAGATTGAGCTGGCGGCGCAGGCGGAAAACGGCATGGTGAATTTGTCCTCCATCCTCCTGTCCAGCCAGACAGTGGACATAACCGGCAAGGGGAGGATCAGCTTCGAAGGGGACTGCAACCTGGTCATGGGCGTTGTCACCAGTCAGCGCCCCGGGGGAGGCATCCCGCTGCTGAGCGACGCACTCACTTTTGCGGTGCGGGGCCTTCAGCGCAACGTCCTGCCGCCGGTCAGGGTGACCGGCAAAGTCTGGGAACCCCGGTATACGCCCATGGTCATGGAGCCGATCCGGCGCCCCCTGGCTTCCGTCGCTGGCCTGATTCCGCTGCTGCCGGAGCCCGGGACGAACGAGCAGACCGGCAGCCGCGAAGCCAGCGTCCGAAGCTTCGGCCTGTGGTAAGCCGTCCGTGCGCCGGAGCTACTCGATTTCGAGCAGCTCGATCTCGAAACTCAAGTCCTCACCCGCCAGGGGATGGTTGCCGTCCAGGATAACCGAAGACTCGTCTACCTCGGTTACCGTGACGACGAGAGGCGGGCCATCCTGCTGCTGAATCTCCAACCTCTGGCCCACCTCGATCTCCATGTCTTCGGGCAGCTCCGAGCGGTCAATGGAAGCGACCATCTCCTCCCGGTGCTCCCCGTAGGCCTTCTCGGCCGGAACATCCGCGGAACGCGTCTCACCGGGGCTCATGCCCGTCACCGCTTCCTCGAAGCCGGGGATCAGTTCGCCCTCCCCTATGGTGAACTCCAGCGGGCCGCGCTGCCTGGAGTCGTCGAACACCGTCCCGTCGGTCAGCGTACCCTTGTAGTGGACCTTAACAGCGTCGCCGATCTGCGCATCTGCCATCTTCTTGCTCCATGCTTCTTTGAACATGCGTCGAGCAACCCCCGTCTATCGCCGCCGGGGGCACAATCAAATCTCGGACACCGCCGGGGCCCGGGCTAATCCATCCGCCCTTCACTCCGCGGGCGGGGGGACACGCACCGACGCAACCCAGGGCCTCCCTGCGGCTGCAGGTCCTGCTGAAAGAGACCTTCGAGAGAGATTCCTCGTCCGTCGACTACCATGCCCCGGCACGCATGGTATCAGCTCGGACGCGCGATCACAACCCCGAGCACTGCGCGCAGAAAAGCACGCAGCGTTGACAGGTTGGCCGGGGCGCTCTAAAATGAACGTATCAAACGAGCATTTCAATCTCCTGTTTGAGGGCAACGCGTGGAGGATTCCGACGAGATCCACTCCGAGACGGCCGGGCGGGTTCTGGAAAGCGCGGTGGACGTATTCGCTGAGAAAGGCTTCCGCGACGCCACCGTGCACGAGATATGCGAGCGCGCGGGTGCCAACATCGCTGCTGTAAACTATTACTTCGGCAGTAAGGCGAGCCTCTACGCCGCAGCGTGGAGGCAGGCATTCCGCGACAGCCTCGAGGCCCACCCTCCCGACGGGGACGTGCCGGATGATGCTCCGCCGGAGGAACGGCTCCGGGGGCGCATAAGGGCGATGATCCATCACGTAGCGGACGAGGACAACCAGGCATTCCGAATGGCCCACAAGGAGATGGCCAATCCCACGGAACTCCTGCAGGAGGTGAGGCGGGAATGCGTGCGGCCGCTGCAGGAGGGGATGAGGTCCGTTCTGAGGGAGCTATTGGGACCGGATGCGCCTCCCAGGTCCGTTCATTTCTGTCAGGTCAGCATCGGGGCGCAGTGTTTCGGCGTCATACGGCACATCCGAATGCACAACGGCCCGCCGGGCGGTCGTCCACCGCCGCTGGAAGAGGTCATACAGGACATCGACGCCTACGCGGAGCACGTATTCCGCTTCTCGCTGGCCGGCCTCAGGGCGGTGCGCGAGTCCCTGGAGTCCGGGCGGGGGCACCTGGTGAAGGGTGAGGGCCCGGAGGAGGGGCTCGCGTGAGCGGCGACATCGAAGCGCAAACAACGAGGGAGACCGACGCCGCGCCGGCCGGGACGCCGGCGGAGAGCAGCTCTCCGTCTCCTCGGGCCGCCTCGTCGCTGCTGGAGGGCGGCATTGCCCGCACCGTGTGGCGGCTGGCCCTGCCGACCTGGGCGGCCTTTGTCTTCCTGAACCTGATGAGCATCGTGGACATGTTCTTCGTGGGGAAACTGGGCCCCAGCGCCGTGGCCGCGCTTGCCATGAGCGGGACGATGTTCGGGATCATCATCATGCTGGCGCTGGGACTGGAGACGGGCATCACCGCGCTGGTGGCCAACGCCATCGGGCGAGCCGATCCCCGGCGCGCGGGGCAGGTGACGGGCCAGGGCCTGGTGATGGCGGCCCTGCTGGCGATCCCGCTGGCGGCCCTCGGCATACCCCTGGCGCCCGCAATCATCCGCGCCCTGGGAGGAAAGCCCCAGGTCATAACGGAAGGAGCGGCGTACCTGCGCATCGTCAGCGGCGGGGGTCTGACCATCCTGGTGATGATCTCCATGTCCGGGGCTTTCCGCGGGGCCGGCGACCCGACGACCCCTCTGAAGGCCATGATTGCGGCCAACCTGCTCAACGCCGTGCTGGATCCGATTCTGATCTTTGGCTTGCTGGGGCTGCCCGCGCTGGGCGTCGCAGGGTCGGCCTGGGCCACGGTCACGGGGCGCGTCCTGGGAGTGTTCATGCTGATGGGAGCCCTTCTGTCCGCTCGGAACACCTCCGTGCCCCTGCATCTTCGCGATCTCCGACCGCGCCTCAGCGTCATGCTGCGGATAGGGCGGATCGGTATATTCGCGTCGGGCCGCGTCCTGCTGCGCAACATCGGCATGCTCCTGCTGATGCGGTTGACGGCCGTCTTCGGCACGGCGGCCGTGGCCGCCTACGGGATCGGGCTGCGCCTGCAGATGCTCGTGCTGGGTCCCGGCAAGGGCTTCGGCACCGCCGCCGCCGCCATGGTGGGGCAGAACCTGGGAGCCGACCAGCCGCGCCGCGCGGCCCGCTCGGGTTGGGTGGCGGCGGCCATGGCCACCGTTGTGGGCGTGCTGTTCACCGTGCTTTTCTGGGCGGACCCGCGGCTGTTGATCCAACTGTTCAACAAGGACGCGCAGGTCATCGAAGCCGGGGGGAGTCTGCTGCGCTGGTTCTCGGCGTCGTTCCCGCTTCTGGTAATGGCGATCGTTCTTTCAGAGGCCATGAACGGGGCCGGGGACAGCCTCAGGCCAATGGTCATCACGGGGCTGTCTTTGCTGGTCATCGGCGTTCCGACCGCCTATCTGCTGTCCAGCACCTGGGACAGCGTCACGGGCATCTGGGTGGCGCTTCTGGCTTCCAATCTCCTGATGGGGCTATTGTCGGCCGTCGAGTTCAGGCAGGGGCGATGGAAGGCGGCGGGCTCTCCCGTGCCCGCCGTCTCGGGATTCGTAGATTCGCAGGCGCAGGGGGCAGGCCAGTGAGACAGAGAAGAACGGATTCAAGTCTTTGCCCCATCGCGACGGTCTTGGGGAGGCTTGCCGGCGCGACGGTGGCCTGGCTTCCCGCTTGTCTCTGCGCGCTGCTTACGGTCTCCTGCGCGGTGCAGCCGCCGGCCGCGGAATCGCCCGTGCGGCTTCCGGAAGGCTTCTCGGAGAGCGGCGTGGCCGCGCGGGACCGGCTGTGGTGGCGGGCCCTGGAGGACGAGATGTTGAACGATCTGGTCGGACGGGCGATGACGGGGAATCTCAGCCTGAGGACGACCCGCGACAGGTTGGAGCAGGCCAGGGCTATCGCTCGGAAGCAGGGAGCGGCCTTGTGGCCACAACTGAACGCCGGCGCCGGGGCGGGCCGATCCGCCTCCCGGCGCGAGACGGACGGTACCGGTCTTTCGGGCGCCGCAGGGGCGGAGACGACCTACGAGGACGAGTTCTCCCTGGGCTTGAGCGCGGGCTACGAGGTGGACCTGTGGGGCAGGGTGAGGGCCTCCCGTGACGCCGCCGGTCTGGAAGTGGAGGCCACGCGGGAGGACCTGCACGCCGCCGCCGTCGCCCTCTCGGCCCAAGTGGCCGGGACGTGGTACCGCCTGATCGAGCGCCGCGGCCAGTTGCAGCTTCTGAACGAACAGATCGAGACGAACGAGAAGTACCTGGAGGTCATCACCCTTAAGTTCCGCCGGGGCCAGGTGCCGGCCACCGACGTGCTGCAGCAGCGACAGGTCATCGAGGGCCGGCGAGGTGAGAGGACCCAGGTGGAATCGACCCTCGGCGTGCTGCTGAGTCAACTGGCGGTGCTGCTGGGGCGGACGCCTGGCGCGATGCAGGCACCGCAGGGAGCCGAGCTGCCCGCGCTGCCGCCGAAGCCGCGCACGGGTTTGCCCGCCGCGCTGGTCCGTCGGCGGCCGGACGTTCGGGCCGCCGAGCGCCGCGTGGAGGCCGCCTCCCGGCGCGTGGCCGCAGCCATCGCGGATCGCTTTCCCCGGGTGCAGCTTACCGCGCGCGGTGAGACTTCGGCGGAGGAGCTGGGCGCCCTTTTCGACAACTGGCTTGCGAACCTGGTGGCGAACCTGTCCGTGCCGCTGCTGGACGGCGGGGGGCGCATGGCCGAGGTCGATCGCACCCGGGCGGTGCTCTCCGAAAGGGTGAATGCCTACGGACATACCGTGCTGGAGGCCTTGAAAGAAGTGGAGGACGCCCTGGTGCGGGAGGCGCGGCAGGAGGACTACCTGGCCAGCCTGCGCGAGCAGCTCGAACTGTCCGGCAAATCGATCGACCAGACCCGGGACAGATACACCAAGGGCACGGCAGACTTCACGCGCTATCTGACCACGCTGCTGGAGCATCAGCGGTTGCAGCGCGCGTACCTGCAGGCGCGGCTGGACGCCGTGCTGTTCCGCATAAGCCTTTACCGCGCGTTGTCCGGGGGCTGGGCCGATGCGGAACCCGACAAATCACGGAGGGGGGAGCAGAACTGATGTCGTCTGAACGGCAGGAAACCGTCCGCGCGTCGGAGGCTGCGGATTCGCCAAAGTCTGCGTTCTTAAGATGGCTGGGCCGGCTGGTGCGCCTGGTGCTGATGGTCGGCGCTCTGGCCGCCGGTGCGGGCGCGGCCTTCTACTGGGTTGCACACCGGCCGCAGGCCCGCCGCATGCCGCCACCCGTCGAAGCGCGCCTGGTGGAGGTCAGGCCGGTGCGACGAGAGGCCCGGGGGGTCACCGTTCGAACGATGGGCACGGTGGTCCCCGCCCGCAGCATCGAGCTGGCCTCGGAGGTGGGCGGCAGGATCGTGGAAGTCAGTGCGGATTTCGTGCCCGGCGGGCGCTTCCAGGCGGGTGAACAGATACTGCAGATCGATCGGCGGGACTTCGAGCTGACGGTCGCCCAGCGGAACAGCGACCTGCTGAAGGCGCAGTCCAGCCTGAACCTGGAGATGGGCCAGCAGTCGGTGGCGCAGCGAGAATACGAACTGCTGGGAGAGGAAGTGCAGGAGGAAGACAGGGAGCTTCTCCTGCGCAAGCCGCAACTGGAGAGCGCCCGGGCCGCGGTATCGGCCGCACAGGCTGCGCTGGACAGGGCGGAGCTTGACCTGGAGAGAACCACCGTGAAGGCGCCCTTCAACGCCACGGTCCGGGCAAGACACGTGGACCTGGGCTCTCAGATAAATCGCGGCACTCCCCTGGCCTCCCTGGCAGGCACGGATGAGTACTGGGTGGAGGCGTCCGTTCCACTGGATGAGCTGCGGTGGATCGACATCCCCGGCTACAACGCCGACCAGGGCTCTTCGGCCCGGGTCTATCACACGTCCGCCTGGGGAGAGGATGTCTTCCGAACAGGCCGCGTCCGGGGTCTGCTGACTGCCCTGGAGCCGCAGGGGCGCATGGCCAGGCTGCTGATCGCCGTCCGGGACCCGCTTGACCTGGGGTCCGCTTCCCACGATCCACGCCCGCTCATCCTGGACTCCTACGTGCGCGCGGCCGTGGAAGGCAGGGAGCTGCCGGGGGTCGTGGAGGTGCCCCGCACGGCCCTGCGGGACGAGGACCGCGTCTGGGTCATGGGGCGGGACGGCCTGCTCGACATACGCGAGGTGGAGCTGGCGTGGACCGGCGACGGGAAGGTCTACGTATCGGAGGGGCTGTCCGACGGCGACCTATTGGTGACCAGCGACCTGGCGGCGCCGGTGGAGGGCATGGCGCTGCGAACGGCCGCAGATTCCGCCCGGAAAGCAACGACGGCGGCCGGGGGACGGCAAGGGGATGCCGAGAGGTGATGAACGAACTGAAACCCGAAGAAAAGCACGGCCCGATCGCCTGGATGGCCGGCCATTCGGTGGCCGCCAACCTGGTCATGCTGCTGTGCCTGGTGGGCGGTTTCCTGGCCCTGCGGGGCATCAAGCAGGAGGTCTTCCCCGAGTTCACCATCGACGCCGTCACCGTGACGGTGGCCTACCCCGGCGCCAGTCCCGAGGAGGTCGAGGACGGCATTCTGCTGGCCATCGAGGAGGCCGTGCGGGGGCTGGACGATGTGGACGAGGTCAGCTCCGTGGCCAGGGAAGGCTCCGGGACGGTGACCGTCGAGCTTCTGGCCGGGACCGATCTGCAGAGGGCGGCCCAGGACATCCAGAGCGAGGTGGACCGGATCACCACCTTCCCGGAAGAGGCCGAGGAGCCCGAGATACGGACCGTCTCGCACAGGCGGCAGGTGCTGACCGTCGTTCTCCACGGCGACGCTTCCCGGCAGGTCCTGAAGCAGCTCGGAGAGCAGCTCCGGGACCATCTGCTGCAGGACCCCGACATCACGCAGGTGGAGATGGAGGGCCTGCCACCGCTCGAGATCGGCATCGAGGTAACCCAGGAAAACCTGCGCAGGTACGGCCTTACGCTCGACCAGGTGGCCGCACGCGTCCGCAGCGCCTCGGTGGACATGGGCGGCGGAGGGCTGGACACGGAAAGCGGGGAGGTGCTGGTGCGCGTCAAGGAACGCCGCGACTACGGGCGCGAGTTCGCGCGCCTGCCGGTCATCACCACCGGCGACGGCAGCCAGGTGCTGCTGGGCGACATTGCGCCGATCGAGGACGGCTTCGCGGATACCGACCGCTACTCCCTCTACAACGGTCAACGGGCGGTCATGCTGGAAGTCTATCGCATCGGCGATCAAACGCCCATCCAGGTCTCCAGCGCCGCACGGAAGCGGGTGGAGCAGTTCCAGCCCATGCTTCCTTACGGGCTGGAGACGGCCGTTGAGCACGACCGGTCCGAGGTCTACAGCGAGCGCGTGCATCTGCTGCTCAAGAACGGAAGCATCGGGCTGGCGCTGGTGCTGGTGGTGCTGGGCCTGTTCCTCGAGGCGCGTCTGGCCTTCTGGGTGATGATGGGGATTCCGATATCGTTCCTGGGTTCTTTCCTCGTCCTGCCCGCCACGGGCGTCACCATCAACATGATATCCCTCTTTGCCTACATCATCGCGCTGGGGATCGTGGTGGACGACGCCATCGTGGTGGGAGAGAACGTCTACCACTACCACCAGGAGGGCATACCCTTCGCCAAGGCGGCGGTGCGGGGGGCGCGCGAGGTGGCCATGCCCGTCACGTTCAGCATCCTGACGAACGTGGTCGCCTTCCTGCCCATCATGTTCATTCCCGGCACCACCGGACGCATCTTCAAGACCATACCGATAGTGGTCTGTGTGGTTTTCCTCATCTCGCTGGGCGAGAGCCTGTTCGTTCTGCCGTCCCACCTGGGACATCGTCGAGAGAAGCGGCGCCACGGGGTGGGCGCATGGCTGCACGCGCGGCAGCAGGCCTTCAGTCACGCCTTCCGGCGATGGGTGGAAGAGCGCTACGGGCCGTTCCTGGGATTCGCCTTGCGCCATCGGTACGTGACCGTTGCTGCGGCAGCCGGCCTTCTGATCGCCGTGGCCGGCTACGCCTTGAGCGGCAGGATGGGGTTCCAGTTGTTTCCCACGGTTGAATCCGACCGGTCCGAAGGCAGTGTCGTCCTCCCTTACGGGGCGCCGGTGGCGAAGACGGAGGCCGTCGCCCGGCGGATGCGGGAGGGTGCCCGGGCCCTGATCGAACAGACCGGCCACCATGGGCTGGTCGAGTCGATCATCACGGATATCGGCCTGCAGGGCAGTCACACCGCCCGCGTCCGGGTCAACCTTGCGGAGGCGGAGGCCCGGGAGCGGACAATGAGCACGAAGGAGTTCACCGATCGGTGGAGGAAAACCGTGGGCGAGGTCGCCGGGGTGGAGAGCCTGCGGTTCGCCTCGGACGTGGGCGGTCCCGGCGGTCGGGGACAGCCCATCACCGTGGAGCTCAGCCACAGGAGCATGGATGTGCTGGAGGGGGCGAGCACCCGCCTGGCGGACATCCTGCGCACCTATCCCCGGGTGCAGGACGTGGACGACGGTTTCCAGCCCGGCAAACCGCAGCTCGACTTCACCATCAAACCGGAGGGCAAGAGCCTGGGGCTGACCGCCCGTGAGGTGGCGCGGCAGGTGCGGAGCGCCTTCTACGGTGCCGAGGCGCTGCGGCAGCAGCGAGGGCGCAGCGAGATCAAGGTCATGGTGCGGCTGCCCGAGGCGGAGCGTTCCTCCGAGCAGGCCGTCCGGGACCTGATGCTCCGCACGCCGGCCGGCACCTATGTGCCGCTGCGGGAAGTGGCGACGGTCCATCGCGGCCGGGCCTACAAGACCATTGACCGGCGCAACGGGCGGCGGGTCGTCCAGGTATCCGCGGACATCACCCCGCGCAGCAAGGCGGGCGAGGTGCTGGCCGACCTGGGGGGCGGGGAGATGCGGGCGCTGCTCCACGACTTCCCCGGGCTGGTTTACAGCTTCGAGGGTCACCAGGCCGACATTCGGGAGAGCATGAGCAGCCTTCGCATAACCTTTCTGCTGGCACTGCTGGGCATATATGCTCTGCTGGCAATCCCTTTCCGCAGCTACGCGCAGCCGCTGGTGGTCATGACCAGCATCCCGTTCGGCATCATCGGCGCCTT
The DNA here is from genome assembly GCA_964572825.1 of uncultured candidatus Brocadiaceae bacterium. Classification (GTDB taxonomy): domain Bacteria; phylum Planctomycetota; class Brocadiia; order SM23-32; family SM23-32; genus CAYVBE01. Next base: position 1,060 of record CAZNGS010000031.1, on the reverse strand, counting down.
CCTCGGGCATCTGCTCATGGGCTACGACCTGTGCATTCCCAGCATGTTCGGCATCGTGGCCCTCTCAGGCGTGGTGGTCAACGATTCCCTGGTGCTCATAGACTTCGCCAACCGCAGGCGTCGCCGGCGCGGTTTTGGGGCGCCCGAGGCCGTCCACGAGGCCGCCATCCAGCGCTTCCGTCCCGTGATTTTGACAACTTTGACGACCTTCGCCGGGCTGGCGCCCATGATATTCGAGACGTCCCGACAGGCCCGCTTCCTTATCCCCATGGCGCTGTCGCTCGGCTTCGGCATACTGTTCGCAACCCTTATCACCCTGGTGCTGGTGCCCTCGCTCTACCTGGCGGTCGAAGACGTGCAGAAGCTGGCCGCTCGATCGGCCGCCCTGGTGTCTGTCGGTCCCGCGGAACCGGCCGAAGGGACCCCGACGGAGGAAGCAGCGCAGGCGCCGCACGTGAGGCTGGCGGACGAATGAGCTGGAGGTCAGCCAGCGCATGCCCATGCCTGGCGGCCCTGTCCGTGAGTCTCTTCGAGAGCACTATCGCACACGTCACCGCTCTGACGGTGATGATGCCCATTGTCGCCGTTCTCTGGCACGGGGACGCCTGGCTGGGGCTGATCGTGTACCTGGCGTAGATAGGTCAACTGGTAATGGCCGGTGCGTTCGCGGGTGCAGTTCCGCTGACTTGAAGGCATCTGGAATCGATCCCGCGCTGGCCAGCACGACGTTCATCACCGCGGCGAGGGCATCGGAGGGTTCCTTAGCCCGGATATTTCATGAAGATTCGTCGAATTACTCCACAAAGGCTTGTTGACCTGAAGGATACGACGATTTGGCCACCAGGCTGGAGGCGACGCACTGTTTGCGGCCCGGCGAGGCAGGCTTGGCCCCAGGCGAGGCTGGAGGCCCGAGTCCCCGGAGGCGTATCAGTAGATACGTCGAGGACGACGAGGGCCGAAGCCGAAGCCTGGGGTCAAGGCCGCCCGCCGGAGGGCGAAGCTTCAGTAGAGTCGAAGACTGGCGCGTCGGTTTAGGTTGATGTTTGTGTTCTCCGTTTCC
>CAZNGS010000030.1:0-51451 GCA_964572825.1 uncultured candidatus Brocadiaceae bacterium | reverse complement strand
AATACCTCCCACCCAACCGTCGGAGTCGTCCACGTAGGCCAGGGCCCCCTCGACCCTCCCGATGGCATACTCGCTCAGGCGCACCACTGCTTCCGCGTACCCATCCTGTAACAGGTTTTCTATCTCGTCGACCATTTCGCTTATGCTCGCGGCAAAGCCGTGAGCCGCCCCGTACTCCACGAACCCCATCGGCCAGGTAACCTCGTCAACTGCCCTTTTGAACGCCTCCAGGTCCGGACCTTCGCCTCGGTTCGCAGCCGCCCGCGTGACCAGGCGGCGCAGGAGCCTGTCGTCGACCTTCGCCTGCGCAAGGAGCATCTCGACTAAATCGCCAGCGTCCGCTCCGCGGAGGTAATCGCGGATGGTCTCCAGGTCTGTAACGCGGCTGTCGGGTTCGGCCTCGTCCGTATCGGCCGGCGGGATAGATCCCTTTCCCGGTCCGAGCTGGTCGATGCCCTGTTCGAGGCACTCAAGGGAGGTGGCCACGCAGTGCTTGCAGAAAATGCCCCGGTCGCCCATCGGACACGTGCACTCGCCGTGGATGCGGTCCTCATCGGCCCACAGCTCCACCGTGTACTCATGCGTTCCCATCACCCGGGCAGTGACGGTGTCCGCGTCGATCACGAGGCGGGACACGCGCCCCTGTTGGAAGTACCTGATGCCCCGGTCCCAGGAACCGGAATCCGTCAGTTGCCGCAGTCTTTCCCGGTCAAGCTTCACGGCCGCCTTCCTCCTCGCCCGCCAGGCGCCGCAGTGCATCGCCGAACCGTACGGACAGCGACGAGTGCTGAGTATAAAAGGCCGCCACAGGCGGGCTGAAATGAGAGTGGCGAGCCGTTAGCATCACCAGGTTTCGATACCCGTTGTGAAAGGAGGTGCCGACGTGACTGGCCGCACTGATGGTAAAGATTTGCTCGCTCTTTGGCAAGAGGCAACAGGTGAGAATGACGGTCCACTGCAGCGGCTGCTGAAGTTGATGCTCCAGAGGCTGCTGGAGGAGGAGATGACCGAGTTCCTCGGGGCGGCCCCGCACCAGCGGACCGAAGGGCGCCGGGGCTACCACAACGGACACCGGCCTCGCACGGTGACCATGCGGGTGGGGAAGGTGTAGCTTATGGTCCCTCGGGATCGTCAGGGACGTTTCTTGACAGAGCTTTTTGAGCGCTACCCGAGGAGCGAGAAGGCTTTTGTGCCGGTGCTTTTGGAGATGTACGCGCAGTGGGTCTCCACCCGGAAGGTGAAGAAGATCACCGAAGAGCTCTGCGGGGTGGGCAAGACCACGCTGATGGCAACGCTGCTGGGTTTCCTGCCGCCGGGGGAGCGCATCGTGACCGGCTCGCGGCGGGGCGTCATCGAGCAGGGTCTGCATGGGGAGGTCGAGCCGCCGGCGACCTTCCTGGCCCATGAGATCGGCTCAGGTGCCTGATTCGGCTGTATCTGGGGGCAGGAGGCTCGATATGGGCCGTCCCGAACCAGCAGGGCCGCGTCCTGATCCGTCGCGTCCGGGTTGTCTGAATTGTTCTGTTCCGGATGACGCATCAGCTCACACAGGCCGGCAGCCGGTGCCGCCTGGAACACTGCTTACCGGCCAAGATCCCAATACCAAGAGCGAGATCCTCGGCGGGGCCTATCTGCTGCCTGCGTCAATGGACAACCAGGAACGCGAGGCCCTGATGTGGCACAAGGTGCACGAGAGGTGCAAGCCTCGCGGTCGTTCGGCCGGGTCGCTGGGGGACTTACCGGGAACGGGCGGTGCCGCCCTGACCTGTGGCGAGTTCGCGCTGCAACAGGCGGAGGGCCCTGCGCACGCCATCGGTCATGACGCGGGAGCTGTTGGTGGCGCCTGTCACGGCATCAATGTCCTCGCCGAGGCGGATGGGGTCTTCGGGGCCCTTGCCGGCGAACTGGTCGGTGAAGACCGGTTGGCGCACCTGACCGCCGCGCTCACCCAGGTAGGCCAGAACACGCGCCTCCCGCACGTGGAAGTCCGGGCCGGTGACGATCAGGATGGGGAACGGGCCCGACCGGCTGACCACCCGCGTGCGTACTGCATAACCCAGGATTCCGTCGGCGCTCTCCGCCACGTAGACGACCGTGGGCTGGCGGAGCCGGGCCCTGCGGACGGCCGCTGGTGCTCCGAAATGCTCGTGCAGCATCTGCGCGAGGCCATCGTGCCTGGCGCATCCAGTCAGAACCGTCAGCAGCACCAGTGTGCCCCGGACCGTCGCCCTCATCTCCAACTCCCTTCGCTCCTTCGGTTGATCCGAGTAGGAGAGCGGGGGGCGCCGGGCGGCGGCCCCCGCTCGCTTTGCCGTCAGAATCTCCAGCCGATGCCGAGGTTGAACAGGTCGTCCAGGTCGTCGCCCGTGGCGTCGTCGCGGACCTGGTAGTCCGCCTTGAGCACGAGCCGAGGGTTGACGAAGTAGCTGATGCCGAGGGTCCACTCGGTGCGGTCTCCGGCCGGGTCCCTCGCCACCCCGCCCGGCATCTCGTGCTGGGTGTCGAAGTCGTCGTAGCGCAGAAAGACCACCGCGTCGGACTCGGCCATCTTGCCCTCCTTCCAGCTGTCGGGCATGAAGTGGTACGCGCCCTCCAGATACCAGCCGAAGATCTGCTCGGCAACGCCTCCGCCGATCTCGCGGGCACCGTCGATCTCGGTGTTGGCGATCACCCCGCGGAAGTCAAAGTCCGAGACCGAGTACTCGAAATCCGCAGAGTATATCTGGATATCGCCGCTGAGGTCGGGGTTTCTGCCCTGGTCGCCGTTATCTATGCCGCCGTAATAGGCCGACAGGCCGAGACGCAGCTCCTGATCGTACGGGAGTTCACCCGCCGGGAACGGCCGATAGTCGAGCCGGCCGGTGACTGCCGGCTCATTCAGGCTCGGCCGCTCCTTGATGCGTCCGCCACGGATGCCCCCCAGGGTGGTGAACTCCGAACCGTCGAGGCCCCCGACCACGTACGCCTCGTAGCGCAGCTCCGGGGATAGGCGCCCGAAAGCGCCTATGCCGTCCGACGACCAGGTCGTGGGGATGATGTACTTCGCGAAGGAGGGGCGTTCAACGCCGTTGAACGAGGTAGGCTCATGCCACTTGTTGATGATGCCCAGTGGCGTCAGGACGCGTCCTACGCGGATGTTGAAGGGTTCGGAGAGCAGGAAATCGAAGTAGAGCTGTTCGAGAAGCAGGTCCCCGTCGCCGTCGCTGACGAAGGCATGCTCCAGCTCCGTCTCCGAGTGCAGCTTGATCCAGTCGGCGAAGTCGTAGCCGAGGTAGAGCACCATCCGGTGGATGTCGAGCTGGTCGGGGGCGCCGTCCTCGCCGAAGTTGGCGTGTATCTCGCCGTAGCCTCCCAGGTGGAAGCGGTTCACCCACGATTCACCTTGCAGCAGGGGGGAACTGTCGATCTCCTGCATCCTGGTGGTCAGCTCCGTTACCTGCGCTTCGCGGCGCAGGCGCCTGGCCTCCTCCTCGGCCAGTTCCTGCCGCAGGGTTTCCATTTGTTTCGCCAGTCGCTCCATCCTCTGCTCCAGCACCTTCACACGGTCAGCGTACTGGTCGGTTTCGGCCGCGCACGTCGTTGTTACACGTGCGGGCCCTAACAGTAGCGCCGCCCAAACGACGGCACACAACAGGCGAGCGAGCGGGCGGCGGCGCAGTGGCCCCGGCCCGCTGTGCGAACGTTGCATCCCTCTCACCTCTGGCCTCCTCTCACTGAGTCGGTCGTAGGCCGCCCCTCTCCACGGGGCAGCGCAAACAAAAAGGGCGCGACAGAGACGACGGGTTCGCCATCTCGATCGCGCCCTCACTTCCCGGCCCTTGCGGCCGGACCGTAGGACTACGAATCTGCTTCTCTCGGCGTCAAGCCTCGGCCGCTCAGGCCCTCTCGGCCAGCACGCCGATGAGTCTCTTTCTAAGTTTCTCCAACTGTTTGGACTTGAACGCCTTGCGGGTGCCCTCCAGCACCTCGATCGCCTCCAGTAACACCTCCCGGAGGCGCCTTTCGTGCGGGCAGCTAAGGTGGGGGCAGAACTCGAGCCCGCCCCGCTCCGGCTGCTCCCTCAGAGCATCCAGCAGGAGCCGGCGGTGCCGTTCCACATGTGCCCTCAGATCCTCGGCACTCTGTCGGATGGCCTTTTCGGTTTCCATCGGGCTCTGAGGGTCTCCTAATGGCGGCGATTGGTGCGGCGCACATATATCTGGCCCGCCATCTCCGCGTCGATGGCGAACCGGGAGTTGTCCAGCTTGATCAGGAAGGAGGGAAACCGCTGCTCGATCGTCACGGCCACCCTGGGCAGCGCGCCCATGGCCATCAGCTTGCGCAGGTCGTCCTGCTGGTTGCTGTGCAGGTAGGCGATGACTCCTTCGTCTCCCGCCTTCATGTCCGACAGGCGAGCGAGCATCGGTCCCGCCTCGCTTTCCGGGCGCCGACAGCACTCCCCGGGCGGAATCGGCTTGCCGTGGGGACAGACCCTGGGATGTCCGAGCGCGGCACAGACCTTCTCCTCCAACCCGTAGTGCAGTCCGTGTTCGAATTTGCAGCCGGCTGCGTGCAGCTGCTCGTCGGCCGAGTCCAGCACGTCGGCCAGCAGACGTTCGGCCAGCCGGTGTCGTCGCACGCAGCCCCTGGCGCTACGCCGACCCTCCTCAGTCAGTTCAATGTGGCTGCCCGCGGTGTTGACCATACCTTTGCGCTCCAGCAGTTCGACGGTGTCGGCAGCGAAGTTCTCCAGGTCCGGAGGAGGGGCGCCCTCCTCCACACTGATCCACATGTGTTCGAGGATTTCCTCGGCTTCGTCCGGCAGTTCGGGCATCGTTATCACCTTTCCAGGGGAGGTAGCGCGGGTGTCTCGTATCCGCAGTTGGGGCATTTCGCCATCGTGCACGAGCGCCGCAACGGGCACCTGCGGCAGGCCGTCTCGCACTGCGCGGAGTCGTATTTGAGCCCACACAGGGGACATTTCACCACTACCGGCTCATCGCCGCTCATTGAATGGCCTCCAACGTGATGCCAAGTGCCGGCAGCAGCCGGGACAGGCCGAACGCGATGGTGAACGAGACGCCCAGCGCGCAGAACAGCACGGCGATGCTCCTCTTCCAGCCCTTCTCCTTTACGGTCATCATCACCTGGGCGATGCACGGCAGGAACAGCGTGAGGGCCACGGCGGCCACAACGAGCTGGCCCCCCGTCAGCAGGCCCTCTTCGTTCAGGTCGTAGAGGCCGGCCACGCCGTAGTCGCGCCGGAAGAACCCAAACAGGAACGCCTTCGCGGCCTCCGGCGGCAGGCCGATCCAGCGCGTCGGGTGCTCCAGCCAGCCGATGACCACCTGGAAGACGCCCGTCAGGCGGCCGAACCAGATGAGGACGCTGGCGACCAGGAACAGCGGCAGGACTTCCCTGAAGTACCACTTCACCCGCGCGTATGTCTTGGTCAGGATGTTGGAGAGCTTCGGCCAGCGCAGAGGAGGTATCTCCACGTAGAAGGGGGCCGGCCGTCCGGGGATCAGCCACGCCGCGATCGAGCCGGTCAGCAGGTAGACCCCCCCGATCACCACCGCCCAGATTAGCAGAGCCCACGGCACCCCGCTGAGCATGGCCATGATCACCCCGAGCTGGGCCGAGCAGGGCACCGCGACCGACAGCAGCAGAATCGCGATCGTCCTCTCCCGCCGGGTCGAGAGCGTGCGGGTGACCATGGTGGCCATCGTATCGCAGCCGAAGCCGAGCACCATGGGGATGACCGCCCGGCCGCTGAGCCCCACCTTCTTCAGCAAACGGTCCAGCAGCAGGGCCAGCCTCGGCAGGTAGCCGACATCCTCGATGAAGCTGAACAGCAGGAAGAAAAAGGTGACGATCGGCAGGATCAGCGCGACCGCGTAGCGAACGCCGAGGGTGATGACGCCATACTCCCCGGCAATCAGGTCCTGCAGCGCCGCCCAGGGGACCACCCGTTCGACCGCCCCCTGAACGACGGGATTGACGTAGCCCTCGAAGATCGTGCCCTCGATGAAGTCGACCACGGTGCCGGCGCCGAAGACGCCGACGAACCTGTAGAAGCCGAAATACAGGATCGCCAGCACGATGGGAAGCCCGGTCAGGGGGTGCGTCATCAGCCGGCTGAGCTTCTCGGCGAAGGGACGTTCCGCATCGGTGTGGGCGACGGTCCTGGCCCGCATCTCCCCCGCCCAGCTTCGCCGCTGGAGGGTCAGCACGTAGTCGACCGGCTTGCCGGTCCGCTCGCGCGCCTCGTCCAAGATGTCCCGGATGGCATCGTAGTGCTCCGGTGCTCGCCGGCGGACGACCTGATTGATCTCCTCGTCGTTCTGCAGAAGCAGCAGCGCGATGCACCGCCGGCTGACCCCGAAATCGTCGGGCAACAGCGCCTCTATGTGGGCGACCGACTCCTCGGGGCAGAGCCCGTGGGACGGCGCGTAGCGGAAGCGCCCGACCGGCGCGTCCAGTTTCCCCTCGGCGATCCTGCGCCGCAGCTCGTCCAGCCCCTCGCCCGTGGTGGAGACCGTCGCGACCACTGGAACGCCCAGTTCGCGCTCCAGGGCCGGCACGTCGAACTGCAGGCCTTGTGCCTCGGCCTCGTCCATCATGTTCAGCACCACGATGAGCGGCAGGCCCGCCTCGATGAGCTGGAACGTCAGCAGCAGCATCCGCTCGATGTTCGAGGCGTTGATCACGTGGAGCACGACCTCCGGGCGAGCCTCGATCAGTATGTTGCGGGCCACGCGCTCTTCTTCCGACAGGGGGATCATCGAGTACATGCCGGGGCTATCGATGACCTCGTAGCGAAAACCGCCCACCTGGCAGATGCCCCTGGCGATCTCCACCGTCGTGCCGGGATAGTTCGAGACGGTCACGTACGCGCCGGTCAGGTTGTTCCACAAGACGCTCTTGCCCACGTTCGGGCTGCCGACCAGGACGATGGTGCCGCGCTCCGTGGTCGCAGCCGTGCTGTGGCCGCTCTCAGGGCACACCCCACTGGCCGAACTCAGTCGCGCACTGCGCATATGCGCACCTCCTGTTCCCTGTAGGAACCTGTTTCACCCGTCATTGCGCCGACACGCCGCCCCCCCAGGTTGCCAAGAACCCCTTTGGGACCCCTGGACCTCCTCCAGGCACCGCTCCAGGCAATCCTCACGGCACTCGCTGTCCCGTAGCTGCCCCTCGCCATGGCTGTAGGAGCAGCGGAAATGCTCCAGCCAACCCCTGTCCGTGCGGGGGCAGACCCGGATGAACCTGATGAAGTGTTCCAGCCTCTTTCGGCTCTGGCGGGAGATGTGATGCTCGATGCCGCACGCGTCCTCGGCGGCCTGCTCCGGGTCCACTCCCAGCACCCCCGCCAGGAAATGCTCCAGCAAGCGATGGCGCGCACAGACCGAGGCCGCTATCCGGCGTCCCTCATCGGTCAGTTCGACCCGGCCATACCTCTCGTGGACAAGCAATCGCTCTGCCGCAAGCTTCTTCAGCCCGACGCTGGCCGACGCCTTGGTGACGCCAAGCCTCTCGGCCAGCTCCGTCACCCGCAGTGGCGCATCCTCGCGCTCCAGGTCCAGAACTGCCTCCAGATAGTCCTGCATCCGCGGGGAAACCGACGAGAACATAGGTAAGACCTCCGAGTTGAGGCGGATGTTAGAGCCATCTAACACCTATGATAGCCTGTTCCCCAGCCGGTGTCAACTGAAAATCGCCCAATAATAGGCCGGCACCCGGCAGGGACACATGACAGGGCAGTGGAATGCAGCCAAGTCCGGTGCCCTCGCGATGATGGACTCCGCGATGATCTCCGTCTTCGGCGCGGCCTATCGCAGCCCGGACGAGGGGCTTACGCGCCAGAGGAGTGCCGCGTGGAGCCTTGGGGGATCTCGCCACCGGCTACGTGCGCTTTGCCGGTGGGGCGATCCTATCGCTGGCCCGCTCGTGGGGCACCAGCAACCGGCCGGGAGAGGATATGTTCGCCTGCACGTACGGCACCCGCGCCGGCATCGCTCATTGCAGCGTGGCGATGGTGAGCGCTTCCATGTGCAGCCCCCCCGTTTGCTCTACTCCTATATAAACCGCGTGCCAGACTATGGAGTCAAGCCCCTTCCTCGGTTTCTCCGAGTTCCCCACGTGGAGAGAGCGACCGGCGAGTTCCGGGTGACGGGCCTCTTCGGCCTGCGTCTCAGTCCACCGGTCGCTGTGTGCGGCACGCGCCTCAGTCGGTCTCGCTCGGTTCGTCCAGCAACGTTTCCCTGGCCAGCGCGGCGCCCGTCTCGGTCTTGAAGATCCTCCTAATGGCGCGGCGGACCTCGGGGGCACTCGCGTCGGCATAGACATCCGGCAGGTTGACCAGCCAATCGGCGTCCCAGATGATGCGGAACTCGGGCGTGTCCAAGCCCCCCGAATGGTGGTTTGCAGCGATGCGGCAGACATGATCGGCGTCATCCCCGCCGAAGTCCATCCCCCACAGGATCCGTCGGGCGATTGGCGGGCCCTCCAGCTCCTGGTAGCGGGGGGCGGACGAGCCCTGCATGGTCTCGGCGCGCCGGATGCCGATATCGTGCAGCAGCGCGGCGGCGATCACCACGCGCGGGTCGCCCGCCTCTTCGGCCAGAATGCGCTCGGCGAACTCGAGCACGCGCAGGGCGTGTTTGATGCGCTTCCGGTCGTCCCCCGTTCACTGCCTTCCTTCTCGCCCTGTGTCATTGCAGACTCCGTGCCTTTGTGACCGGTTGGTGCAGTGTGCTGGTCTGGTTGAGTCATAGCCCCCGCACTGCAAAGGTGGGCATGGATCCGCCTCGGCTGGGGCTACGACTGCGAGCCACCTTCGATGCGCCGGCGCACCTTCTGCCACGATGTGGCCACAAGGAAGCTCTGGTCCATGTTGTCGAGCATAGCCAGGAACTTCTTGGTCGGCGTGGCAAACGACACCGTACCGGCGGGCACGCAGGGCCGCGCGGAAACGTCGAACATGCCCAGCACTGAGCGAGGGCGTTCGCTGTCGCCCTCCAGGTAGGGGAACTGGAGGATGGTGTGGCAGCCCGCGCCGAAGGGAGCGACCACGGCGTTGCGATCGGGATTGTCGAAGTTCGCAAGGGTGAACAGGCCCGAGGCCACGTCTGGAGTGGCAAAGAAGATCACGACATCGGGATCGTCGGACTCGTCCAGCGTGTCCCAGCGCTTGAAGACGCCGAATCGCGCCGGCGCTTCAAACGTGGGGTCTTCGGCCGTCATCTGGCGCACCAGCTCGGGCGTCTTCAAGTAGCGTTCGCCCTCGATCTGCCCGGGGATGCCGCAGGAGAGAAAATAGTCGAAGTCCGGGGAAGGTTCGGGCGCGAAACCCAGGTAGCGTTGTCCGCCGCGGCACGTCACCGTATTCCGGTTCACTGCCAGGGCCGTGCCGCGACGCACTGGGGCGAGCTGGCAGACCGGGCAGACGCGGCCCCGCGGCGGCTTCAGGTAGTCTTCCCACCGGCGAGCGTCGCTGTAGAAGAAGCAGATGGGCAGATCGGCACCGTTGAAGTAGTTCTCCCATTTCTCGATGAATCTGTCGCGTAGTGCCAGGTCCATCTCAATGCCTCCAGTCTGAGGGCGGCGCTCACCGCGTTGCCTGTGCGACCCCGGCGGCACTCCGGTCCAGGATCACCGCTTTGGGAAGTTGCGTTGTCATCGCGGGTTCGCCAGAGTGATGTTCCAACACCTGGCGCATACGGCAGTCGTAATAGCCCGTCCGGGGCCAGGATGCTGTTTCTTGCCCTTGTTCGGGGAAAATGGCCCAAACGCCCGGGCGGCGCGCCGAGAGCAGTCGTCGCCATTGGTCCGCCGGGAGCGGGGCTTGCCACCGGGCGACGAGCCAGGATGCGTGAGGTGCCAGGCGCATGGCACGCAGCAACCCCGCATAGGGATGTGCTCCGGGCGGCGCCGGAAGCCAGAGGCTGGCTCCGGCCTGTATGCGCGAGCCGCCGACAACTACGACATCCACGCCGAGGCGCATGAACAGGGCGCTCGCGCGCTCTACCTGCCCTGAGGCAGCGCCTGTCCCCAGCACGCAGCCGATCAGCCGGGTGTTGCGTTGCTGTTCCGGAAGCCAGCGCCCGATGAAGGCCAGGGCTGCTTCTGCTCTTCCAGGCCCCCTTGGCAGGGCTGCCAGCACGTGTTCGGTGTCGGGTGGTGCGCTTTCCCGGTCTTCAGAGAGCAGCCAGAGCTTCGGCAGCGGGGAGTGCTTTCGCCCCTCAACAAGGATGAGGTCGTACAGCAGGCTCATCTGGCGAAGTTCCCCAAGCAGTCCCCTGGTGTCGTGTGAGCGCCGTAAGGTCTCTTGCGGCCCCTGAAGCAGGACATCCGCCCCGGCGCGGAACAGCCGGTCGCTGTCTTTGCCCGGCCTGTCGACGTCAATACCGTGCACGTCGTGCTTCGCGACTGCTATCCGCAGCCCCTGCGCGCTCAGCGCAGGTAACATGCCTTCGATGAGCGTCGTCTTCCCCGAGCCGCTCCAGCCGCAGACCCCGAGTGCGGGCAGGTCCGCCGGTTCAGGATCGGCGGGCAGGAAGCTCTCAGTGCTGGTTGCCGTGTTCATGCTGCTGCCTCGTGCTGGAAGTGAGCCTGCGTGAAGGCACCAGGTTCGCGATGCCACTGTTGAGGGCCGCGTATATCGCCCATCCGGCGGCGAACCCAAGAGCCAGATTGCCGGACGCCTGGTGCACGACAATTGCGCCTACGGCCGTTACCAGTTCCCCAATGCCCGTCCAGCACCTGCTGGCTCGGGCCAACTGCGCCCCGGCCAGCAACAGGAAGATGCCAAGCACCGAACCCGGGAAGGCCAGCATCCAGGCTGCTGCCGTGGCGCCGAGAAGCAGGCCAAACAGCATCTTGACCGTGCCGAGCATGACCATGGAGAGGCCCGTTCGTGCGCCGAAGTGATACTGACCGGCCAGTCCCCCCGAGCCGTGGCACATGGGCATGCCACCGAGGGGGCAGCTCACCAGGTTCATGGCGGCCACGGAGAGGGCAATCCTGCTGGGCTCGACGCCCTCGGCTCGCCGAGGGAACAGGTCGCTGGCCAGCACCGAAACGGCGAGCACAGAGTTCAGCAGCGTCAAAGGCAACTGCGGAAGCCCCCCCAGCCACAGGCCGGCCAAAGCCGCTTCGTCGAAGGAGGCGAACTCAGGCCTCCACAGGTGGACGGACAGGCCGGACAGAAGCGAGGGCTTCAGGGCAGCGGCCCCAATCAGACCCATGACTGTGAGCGAAACGGCCAGCCATTCCCTCTGGTGGCGAAGGACGAACGCCAGCAGCAGCGCCCCGGCGGCCACCAGGAGGCCACCCGCACCCCACAGCGGCCTCATGTCTTGAGCGCCGGGCAGGTAGAGGCTCATCTGCAAACCGGCGATGGCCAGCTTCACGGCCACAGCCATCTGGACTGCCCCTACCAGGGGGCGTGGAACGAGATCCGTCAGTCGCCGCATCACGCCCAAGCCACACATTGCCAGCACGGCGATTGCTACCGTCAGCCCCGCCACGGGCACCTGGCTCCGCGAGAGGGCCCCGGCGATGGCGAGGGCGGCGATAGCCTTCATCGGCTGCACCGCGATTGGGATCTGGAACACGAGGCCGGAGACGATGTTGGCCAGCCCGGCGAAAAGCAGGATGCTGCCGGCATCCAGGCCGACGACTTGGGTCATCGCTGCCACCAGGGGCACGAACGTGCCCAGGTCTCCCAGGGCGCCGGCGGCCTCGTTGCCAAGGAAGCGGAGCCGGGCCCGTGCGTTTCTCCGTGTGGGTATCCTGTGTTCTGCGCTCTTCATCCGCCGACACTCACCATGGAACGCCCAGCGGCGAACGCCTGCGCTCCTGCTTTCTTGTGCATTTCTTGGGACGCCAGTTCGCAGAGCGTGGCCGCGTTCTCGCCAGGGGCAGACAGCAATGTCCGCACCGTCGGACCGGCCGGGCCGCGCAGACAGCCGATCAGCCTGCCGGAGCTGGTCAGTCGCAGCCGTCGGCAACCCTCGCAGAACGGCTCGCTACAGGGGCTGATGAAGCCGACAATCCCGGTGCGACCGCGCCGGTCGGTGGCCCGGAAATCACGGCTGGTGGAGCCCTCTCGGCGGGGCAGTGGCTCCAGCTCGAACCGGCGGGCGACTAACTCTCTGACTTCGCGCGCAGAGATGAACGAGCGGCCGAACTCGCCCGCCGCGGCGCCGATGGGCATCACCTCCAGGAACCGTGCCTGGCAGCCCCTGGAAAGAGCGTAGCTCACCAATCCGGCCGCTTCGCACGCATTACGCTCCCGGAGCAAGACGACATTGAGTTTCAGCGGCGTCAGGCCATGCTGCACGGCGGCGTCAATGCCCTCCAAAGTGCGCCGGAGCGAGCCGCCGGTGAGCGTGCGGTATGTAGACGGCTTCAGGCTGTCCAGGCTCACGTTAACCCGCCTCAGGCCGGCTTCTTTAAGGTGGGCGGCGAACTCGGCCAGCATTTGCCCGTTGGTCGTCATCGCCAGGTCGGGGATATCTTCATCTGCCAGCATCCGCACGAGCCGGACAATGGCGGGCCGCAGCAGGGGCTCACCACCCGTGATACGCACCTTCCACAGGCGGAAGCTCCGCCTCAGGGCGCGCACGAAGGTGAGCATCTGCTCGAAGGAAAGAGGACCTTCTCTGTACCCTCCCGGCACGCGCCGGCCGCTCGTGCAGTAGACACAGCGTAACTGGCAGCGGCTCGTAACGGAGAGCCGCAGTTCGAGGCCAGTGGCCGGCCCAGGCTCCGCACTGCCGCAGTCCTCAGTCACTGCTGACCTCCTCCGGCGCCTCGGGCGCGGCCGGCAAGGTGATGGTGATAGCCGTGCCAACGTCTACGACGCTCTCCAGCTCGACATCTCCTCCGTAGCGTTCAACCAATTCCCGCACGAAGGCCAAGCCCAGGCCGAGGCCGTGCTGACCGTCGGCGACGTTACTGCCCCGGCGGTAGTACTCGAAGACCTGGCTTTGCTCGTCCTCCGGTATGCCGGGCCCGTGGTCGCGCACGGTCAGGCGGGCATGGTCACCCCGTGGCGTGACAGCGATCTGCACCGCTCCAGCGCCGGAGTACTTGACGGCGTTATCGAGCAGGTTGCCGACTATCAGCCGCAGGCCGTCCTCGTCGGCCCGTACCCGCAGGGGGCAACCATTCTCTGGCGCGCGCAACTGGAAAGTGACACGGTAGCGCTCAGCGGCGGCGCTGCGGGCGTCCAGTTCGCTCTGAACGAGAGGGAGTAGATCCACCGGCCCGGCCTGTTGGGCCGCCAGTGCGCCGCGGATACTCTCCAGGTCAAGGAGTCGGCCCGCCAGGCCCTGCACAGTGGCCAGGCTTTTCAAACTGTGTCCGATCATCTCTTCCCGCTCCCCTTCCCCCAGTTCGTGATGCAGTTGCCGCAGGGCCTGCAGTGAGCAAGCGACCGTGGTTAGCGGGGATACGATGTGGTGCATCAACATCGCCGTCGAGCGGGACCGGGCTCTGTCGCGCCGGGCCAACTGCCTCCGCGAACAGGACAGGCGCGTGTTCGCTATGCCCAGCCCGGCTGCCAGGGCGAGCTCCCAGAGGAACCACTGGTCATCCGCCGGAAGGTCGCCTCCCGGCTCGACCAGCTCAAGCACGCCGACCGGCCCTTCTTCGCCGGGGATGGGCAGCGCCGCCGCCAGGCAGCCGACGGGCTCCACTTCGTCGAATTCCACTGGCTCACGACAGAGCGCCCCCAGGCGGAATGAGCGGGGCACCGCGCCGCTGGCGCCGCAGGCGACCCGCTGGGGCCTCGGCAGCCGCCCGCAATGTGCCTTCAGAAGCAGATACTCGGCCGTTTCGTCCGGCATGTACGCTGCTGCGGAGCGGGCGTCCGTCATTGCGCAGGCACTTCGCATTACGCGGTTCAGCAAAGCCGACGGTGCCATGCACGCAAACACGTCGCGCGAGAGCAAGGCAAGGGCGATGGCGTTGTTCAGCAACCTGTGCAGTTCTGTGGGGTCCGTCACCCCGATACCGGGCCTGGCCAACTCAAAGCGGCAGCCCTGCTCGTACTTGACTCGCCGGTAGAACGAGCATTCGGCACACTCGGCCGGAGCCTCGGTATGAGGCTCACGCAGAAGCGTCCTGCACTGCTGCGAGGCCACCGCCCAGCAGAGGCGTCCGGCATTCGTTCCACCGTTGGCGCCGTGGCACGTCTCGTTGGTGGCCGCCGGGCAAGGCGTGCCCGCGGCATCCGGGCCGTGGCCGCACTGCGTGTGCTCCCAGCAGTTTGTCCTGTCAGCGGTCATGTGCCTTCTTCTGCCGGAGGGCGCTCAGGCTGGACGTTCGGCCGGGGCAACAGGCCAGCCGCTTTGACGATGTCCGGCACGGCGGACTCCCACTCAATGGCCTGGATGTGCACGCCACTGACGCCGTCGACCTGGCGGACCTGTTCGATCAGCTCAACGGCGATGGCTTTGCCGATCCGGGCCGATTCCTGTCTGGCCGCCTTCTTCTCCTCGGCGGGGGCGTTCTTGCTGACGCGCGGGAAACGCCTGATCAGGGAGTCTGGGACCGATACGCCCGCGACCGAGGAGTTCATGTAGCGCAGCATGCCCGCGCTCCTTGGCACGATGATCCCGGCAAGGATGGCCGTCTTTTCATGCAGGCCGCGCTTCCGCGCGCCCTTCATCCTCTCCGCGAATTGCTCCACATCGTAGACGCCCTGGGTCTGGATGAACTGCGCTCCGGCGGCCACCTTCTTCGCAAGGCGGATCACGCGGAAGTGCACCGGCTCACCCATCGGTGTCCACGCCGCGCCGAGGAACAGCTCAGGCCGGTGGCCGAGAACGTCACCGCCTTCCTGGAGACCCTCATCGCGCATCCGCTTGAGGATGGCAAGAAGCTGGATCGAGCCGACGTCGTAGACGTTCTTGGCGCCCGGGTGGCCTTTCAGCTTGCCGGCAGCCCCGAACGACTGGTGGTCCCCGGCGATGACGAGGCAGTTGCGGATGCCGAGGGCGGCCGCGCCGAGGATGTCGCTCTGGATGGCGATCCTGTTGCGGTCCCGCGTGGTCATCTGCATCACCGGCTCAATGCCCTGCTCAAGAAGGATGGCTGCCGCTGCGATTGACGAAAGGCGGACCACTGCCGTCTGGCAGTCGGTGATGTTGACGGCATCGGCGCAGCCGCGCAGGATTTCACCTTTCTGTCTGACCTCTTCCGGGTCGGCGCCCATCGGGGGCCCCAACTCGGCGGTCACAGCGAAGTGACCTGCCCTCAAGACTGCCTCCAGGTTCGCGCTACACCTCATCGAGTCCCTCCGCGCAGAGCTGGCTCAAGCCCAGGTCCGACCGATCCAGCGACCGCTGTCCGCCATGGCGACCGCGGGACCAGTCCCTGGGGGGTATGTAGACTTCCAACTCCTCCAGACGCCCAAGTTCTCTGGCTCGTTCCACTATCCTGTCCCAGACGCACTCCACCTCCGGGTTCACCTCGCACTTGCCTTCGCTGGAGCCGCCGCAGGGGCCGTTCATCAGTGTCTTGGCGCAGCGCGCCACGGGGCAGAACCCGAAGGTGAGATCGATGATGCACTCACCGCAGGCGGCGCACATTTCCTGCCACTTGCCGGGGGCGATGTTGGTGCCGAGCAGAACGGTGTCTGTGCCGGGCAGGACCCGGACCTCCGGCAGGTGCTCGGCCAGCAGGTTGTGACCCGCCCCGCAAGCAAGCGATAGTACAATGTCGGCCCCACGCAAGATGTCCTCCACCGGCTCGATGAACTCCCAATCGCAGACGCGCTTGCACGTGAGGCCGCGGAACTCCACCTCGTCATTGATCTCCTGAAGAGCGAGCTGAAGTGAGCAGCACAACTCCTCCACTTCGCGCTGGCCCCCGCCGAAACAGACAGTGGCGCAGGACCCGCAGCCGATCACAACCACCCGGCGGGTGCCATCGAGCCGCTTGAGTACCCAATCGGTGTCCTTCTGCTTTATGATTATCATGTCTTCTCTCGGTCCGAATCGGCGTTGCGCATCCGGGTTGGCTGGGGCACGAGCACTTCGATGCGTGCTTCCGGCCGAACCTTCCCCAGGATGGCCCGGACACAGCCCGCCAGAGGTTCAACGTTCTTCCAGGCGCGAGCGTACTTACAGTCTTCGGCGACACATGGGCACAGGGCCATTCTGCTGTAGCCGCGCGCAAACAAGCGCAGCAGCTCCACCGGTCTCAGCCGGCCCAGGCATGGCACTTCCAGCACATCGTGCCCCGCCGGCGGATCCACGTCGCCGTAACGACACACCAGGGCGACGTTCCGCGTCTCCGTGTGGCCCTTCTCGACGGGGGGCAGCGTCACCTCCCACGCTGAGAGGTTGATCGCAGAGGCCGGGCACACGGCAGCACAGAGGCCGCAAGATTGGCAGCGAACCGGGTCGGCGTACATGCGTTCGCTAATCTCGACTGCGTCCAACGGACAGACGCGCAAACACGTCAGACACCACGCGCAGTCGGCCTCGTCTATAACGGCGCCGGCCATGCAACCGAGGCAGCGATCTCCCTCGCGACGAGCCTCCCGTTCGGTGAGCTGCGGTTCGCTGTCCGAAAACGGTTCGGGAGGCACCGCCATTGTGCCGGCGCGTCGGAGCCTGTCGAGAACGTCTTGAGGATAGGGATCGAGGGGACGTGCTGCGTCTTGATTCGGCACACTGGCCTGGCCTGTTCGCAGCAGGTGCAGCACGGCCCTGGCCGTGCGCTGGCCGTCGGCCACTGCCTCGATGGCACTGCCAGGACCGCGCAGGGCCTCTCCGGCCAGGAACAGACGCGGGTGACTGGTCAGATGCGTCTCTTTGTTCACCACGACGCGGCCCCGCTCGTCGGTGCGCACAGGCGCCCCCCGGGCCCAACTGCGCCCCGGCGCCTGGCCGATGCTCAGTATGACCATGTCCGAACTCAAAGTGCGGATGCGGGACGGGTCGTAAATCGGACTGAACCGACCTTCCCGGTCAAAGACCGACACCACCGACATCAGTTCCACCATGGCGATGCGGCCGTCGCGGTTCAGCACGCGCTTGAGGGCGGAGCGCGCGAGGATCTCGATCCCCTCGGCCTCGGCGAGTTCCAGTTCGTGGGTCTCGGCGGGCATCTCCTCCCGGCTTTCGACGCAGATCATCCACGCTTTGACGGCCCCGAGCCGCCTGGCTGTGCGCGCCACGTCTACCGCGACATTGCCCCCGCCGATCACAGCCACACGCTTACCGAGGTCGACTTTATTTCCAAGCCAGACGTCGGTCATCCACGGGATCGCGGCGGTGAAACGCTGAGCGCCAAAACCGGGCACTGCGATGCCGCGACTGCGGGAGAGCCCGGTGGCTGCGACCACAGCGTCGAAACCCCGTCCCAAGAGCTCGGAAACCGTAATGTCTCGTCCAACCTCCGAGTCGCAGGTCACCTCCACGCCCGTGGAAAGGATCCTCTCCACGTCGGACTCCACGGCCTCGCGGGGCAACCGGTAGCGAGGAATCACGTTGAGCATGCCACCCGGGACAGCCAGCCTCTCGAAGACAGTGACGGCACAGCCTGCCCGCCGCAGGTCGAAAGCCGCAGCCAGCCCGGCCGGACCTGATCCGATGACGGCAACGCGAGCCTCCAACGGCTCGTCTCCGACCCGGGCAGGTGCGGGGGCATCAGCCTTCCCCATCACGAAGCGCTTCAGGGCCCGGATAGCAACGGGTGCGTCCACGTCCGCACGCCGGCAAGCCGCCTCGCATGGTCGCTGGCAGATATGAGCGCAGACAGAAGGGAAGGGGTTCACCTCCGTTATCACCCGGCACGCCTCCTTGTAGCGCCCCTCGGCCACGAGGCGGGCGTAGCGCCCCGCCTCGGTGTGCACGGGACAGGCTGCCTGGCACGGAGGCAACACGGCAGGTATCATCTCTGTATGACTCCTTCGGCTCCTGTGCGCTTACAGCAGGCGTTCGATTTCCTCTATCAGCTCTTCACCCGTGATTGGCTTCTCCAGCACTCTATCGACCGGAAGCCACTGCTGGTCCGGCTCGAAGACCATTCCATACTGACTGGCAGCAGCCGTGAGAATAAGCACCTTCACGTCGTCGAGCAGCTGCTCGGCGCGCAGGGCCCTGGCCAGCGCGAATCCTTCGTCCGGACGCGACATGATCACGTCGACAACGGCCACGTCAGGCCGGTGCTTGAGGGCGGCCGCCATGCCCGACTGCCCGTCGGAGGCGGTCACTACCTCGTAACCGGCGTGCTTCAACATGGCCGATAGGGCCTTCAGAAGGCCGAGATCGTCATCCACCAGCAGCACTCTGGCGCTGCACGCCATCGTTTTTCTCCCGCCTCATCTGTTACTGCCGGCCCAGGGCACGGGTCACCGTTTCGGCCAGTCGCGTGGGCGCTTGCGACTTCTGCAGGATGTCTGCTACGGTGCAGCCCTTGCCCTGCTCGAGTGCGTACATCACCTGGCCCGGCCTTTCCGCGACGGCCGTGACCAGCACGATCGGCACGTCCGCACATCGTTCGTCCTCGCTGAGCTTCTCGGCAAAGGTGAAACCGTCCTCGGCTGGCATCAGCACGTCCAGCAGGATCAGGTCCGGCAGGGAGAGGCCGAGTTGCTCACGGGCCTCCTGTGCGCTTGCGGCTGTCCGGACCGCATAGCCTTCAGCCTCCAGCAGATGCCGGGCCGCCAACAAGTAGCCCTCATCATCGTCAACGATCAAGATGTTCGCTGTCATCTCCTGTCTCCGCACGAGCTCCAGAGAACTGTCATGCCCACAGGCAGGCCCGGCAGAAAAAACGACGCCGCGCCCGCCGTGCGGTTGTCCGCATCGTAGGCAGCGCCGAACCGAACGCCCGCAACCCGCGGACCCAACCGGCATGAGCGCCGGCGAACTCCCGGCGCGTCATTCCGTCGCCTGGTCTTCTGCCGGTTCAGACGAGGCACCCGTCTCCCTCAGCAGCTGTGAGACCTTGCTGCATAGCTCCGAGAGGTCCACGGGTTTCTCGAGGAAGTCGGAAACTGGCAACCAGGTGTCATCCACGTCCCGTCTGCTGAAGCCCAACGGGAACTTGGCGTTGATAGCGGTGAGCATCAGGACGGGGACGCCGCGCAGTGTCTCGCTGTAGTGCCGTATCTTGCGGGCCAGTGTGAATCCGGCTGAGCTGTCCTCCGGAAACATCACGTCCAGCACCACGAGGTCCGGCCGATGCCCTTCCATCACTTCGAGGGCGTCGGATGCTTCCAGCTGGATGCCCACTTCATGACCCTCACCCCGCAAGGCGCCAGCGGCGGCCTGGGCGAAGTCCTCGTCGTCATCCACTACAAGGATATAAGCCATCTTCCCATCTCCTCTGTTGAGGCAATCACGTTATTGCGCTTTCCCGTGCGAACCGAACCGCAGGACGAAGCTGGTGCCTGCGCCAGGGGCACTCTCGACGTGCACGCCTATGCGGTGTGCCTGGGCTACCTGTCGCACGATGGCCAGGCCGAGCCCGGTTGATTCTGTATTGCATCGGGCCGCCTCCTCAGTGCGGTAGTATTCGTCGAAGATGCGGGGCAGTTTCTCCGGCACTATGCCAATCCCGTGGTCCTGGACCACCGCGACAGGGCCGCTACGCCCCGCTTCTGAGCAGCTGACCCGCACGCGCCCGCCAGGTCTTGAGTAGACCACGGCGTTCGAGAGCAGGTTCAGGAACATCATCCTCAGATGCTCCTCGATTCCGATGATCCTTGCCGGCTCCAGCTCCGTCTGGAGGACGACGTGGCGCTCCTGAGCGGTCTGTTGCACCTGGTCCACCGCCCACCGGATGACAGCGTCGAGGCGCAGGTTCTCCCAGGCACGCGGCTGCTCAGTGGAGGAACGCAGATTGGCCAGTTGCAGCATTTCCTGGATCTCGGTGGCCAGCATGGCGCACCGCCGAGCGATGCGTTCGACCACCTGGCGAGCCCTATCCGTCAGCTCTCCGCAGTCGCCGCGCAGCAGCAGTTGCGCGTTGGCGTGAACTGCCGCGAAAGGGGCCTTCAACTCGTGGGTGGTGCGCAGCACGTGCCGCGCGCGCTCCTCCCGTGCTTCCAACAGGCGGCGGTTGGTTTCGGCCAGTTCGCTGTCCCGCATCCGCAGCAGGGTCGAGAGGTGGGACGCCAGGTACCAGACGACCAGCCAGATTGCCACCGGCGAGACGGTGTTCAGCCAGAGCGATTGCCCGGCAGGGCCGGCCCCGGCCGGCGCGGCCCCGCCGGCGAGGACGCTCGCCGGGGAAAGCACGCCGGCCCTTTCCAGCGTCACGCAGGCCCCGAACAGCCCGGTCGCCACGGCCACCACGGCCAGGGACTGGCCGCGGGAAAAGAATATGCAGGCCAGCACGATGTGGAACAGGTAGGCGAAGGCGGCGTGTGTCTGAAGGCTGCCCGCGAAGTGAACCACCGCCGTGAGCAGAACGAGATCGAAGCATATGTGCACCCACAGGTTGGCCTTGACACCGCGGGGTCGGGGCCGACGGGCCAGGGAGCGGCCGTGGGCCAGGAATGCCAGATTGGCCAGGGCCAGCACGGCGGCGACCGCGAAGGGCCACCTCACGCCGGTGCGCATGCCGAGCTGTCCCAGCAAGCCGGGCCACAGGTGGGACATCGCCCCAAAGACCGTCAGGATGCCGACCACTATCCAGCGCAGACGGCAGAACCAGAACACGTTGTCCGTCAGCAGCGAATCGGGCAGGGCTCCCGCTGCCTGCCCCCGGCCGGTGGGCGGGGCGGCTGGCTCCGGCGGCAGGGGCAGCTCGTACGATCCCGGCGCGGTTTGTGCGCTGGCAGTCATCAAAAATAGTTCATCGCTATTGTCTTTTTCAGCTCGACCACGTGCGTTTCCTCGATGTGCAGCAGGCACTCGATCAGGCCCCGGGCATCATCATCGTGGACGTGCTCGGCCAGGTAACGGTAAAAGTCGATCAGCGCCTCCACCAGCTCCACCGCGACGCGCAACAACTCGTCGCCGCTGACCGAGGAGGGCAGTTCCTTGCCAGCGAAACATTCCCCGGGGTGAAACGGCGGGGCCTCGCTCTCCAGGGGGACCCGATGCAAACGCTTGAGCTGGGATTTGGAGAAGGAGTCGAGCGCTTCCGGCAAGTGTCGCCTGTGGCGCGCCAGGTAGTAGGTAAGCAGCCGCACGCCGTCGTTGGTGGCGCGGTCTCGCAGATCGGCGTAGTACGCCTCAAGTCGGCGCTCGAACTCCCGCGCCCGCTCCAACATGTCTTCAACTGTTTGGCGGGACATGATGACACTCAGAACTTGTCGTAGAAAATGTCCTCTTCGCCCAGGTCCTGCTCGGTCAGAACCCGCGTGACGGCCTCAATCATCGGCGGCGGGCCGCACAGGAAGGCCTGCCGCTTGGTGTCCGGCTCCAGGTACTTGTCCACCGAGAGGTGGATGAAGCCGGTGTCGCCGTCCCACTCCTCATCCGGTCCCAAGGGGTCGGAGAGCGCGTAGACGACGTGGAAGTTCGGGTGCGAGCGGGCCAGCTCCTTGAAGTCGTCCCGGTAAAATATATCCTTGGTGGTGCGACAGCCGAAGAAAAGCCAGCAGGAACGCTCCGGCCAGCGGTCGTAGATCGAATAGATGATGTTCCTCATCGGGGCCATCCCGCACCCTCCGCCCACGCAGATCACCTCCACCTCCGGGTCCTGCTCCAGCTCGAACTCGCCGAACGGCCCGGTGAACTCGACCCGCTCGCCCGGCTCCAGGTTGTGCAGATACGTGGAGCCGATGCCGCCCGGCACCAGCCGCACGACCAGCTGCACCAGATGCTTCTCGTAGACGGGGGAGCTGATCGAGTAGGCCCGGAAGACCGGCCCGTCGGGGGAGGGGGCGCGCACCTGCACGTACTGGCCGGGCCGGTGCGATATCTCCTCCGGCTCCATCAGCTCCAGGCGTATCTCCTTGATGTCGTGGGTTAGTTCGCGCGTCTCCTGGACGGTGGCGTTGAAGAGCCGAACGTTCAGCAGTTCCTCGGGGATGCGCAGTTCCAGGTCCTTGCGCACCTTCACCTGGCAGGCCAGCCGCATGTTGGCGCGCACCTCGGCCCGGCTCAGGTAAGGTGTCTCGGTCGGCAGCACCGGACCGCCCCCCGAGAGCACCGTCACCTTGCAGTAGGAGCAGGAGCCGCGTCCGCCGCAGGCCGAGGGGATGAAGATGTCGTTCTCGTAGAGGGCCGACAGCAGGCTCTGCCCGCCTTCCACCTCCATCTCCCGTTCGCCGGCGTTCACGTCGATGGTGCAGATGCCGTAGTTGATCAAAAGGCGTTCGGCCACCACGAGCGCTCCGGCCAGTATGACGAAAAGCCCGGCAAGCACGGCGATGGGCAACACGAATGTCATGGCACGCTCATTCAGTCAATCAAGAAGCTCAGAATCAAAACCAACTCGACCAGCACGTAGAGCAGTATCGACCGGCGGATCACCGACACGAACCGACGTGGCCTCTCCCGGTGCCTGACAGCGGCGACCACGCCGCTGACTGCAACGGGGGCCAGCGCCAGGGCGAGCCCCGCCGCCGGCGGCAGCCAGCCGGCCAGGACCCCGGCCAGCAGCAAGCCGAAGCACAACGCCAGGGCGGCCCCGTAGAGGCAGACCCCTCCCAGCCGACCGGTCCGGACCACCAGGTTTCTCTTTCCAACCAGCCTGTCCCCGTGGTAATCGGGCACCTCGTTGGCGATCGCCAGTGCGATCATCAGCAGCCCCGGCACGGCGGAGGCCGCCAGGCAGAGCAGGCTGAACCGGCCCGCCTGCAGGTAGAAGCTGCCCAGCGTCAGGGCCGGCCCGTAGGCCAGGGCAATGGTCAGCTCCCCCAGGCCGCGGTAGCAGAGGTGCACGGGGGGCATCAGGTAGGCCAGCGCGGCGGCGCCTCCCAGAGCGGCGAAGGCCAACACCGCCCACCCCCGCAGGGCGGTCAACCACAGCCCCGCCAGCAGGGCCGCGCTGAAGCCCACCAGTCCCAGCGGCAGGTGCCACCGCCTGGCCGAGCGCTGAGGGGAGGCGAAAACACGGTCGCCGCCGATCCTTGAGTCGAAGTACTCGTTCAAGCCCTCCACGCCCAGCCCCGCGCAGAACACCCCCACCAGGCCCAGCCAGAAGGGGCCGCCGTCGACGGTTCCTTCGGCCCGGTGGGCCAGGGCGGCCCCCAGGCCGTAGGGCAAAAGCCCGGCCGCCAGGAAGAACCGATAGCGCAACGCGGCCCCGAGGGCGGCGCCCCAGCGGACGGGCCGGCTTTGCCGCAGGCGGGCCGCCAGCCCGCCCGGGGGGCCCCCGTCGGCGGTTTGCCGGCGTCTGCCCGCGCCGTCCACCGGCACGGCTTCCAGATGGTCATCGCCGTTCACCACAGCTCCACCCAGTTATTAGCCCGTGAAAGGAGCGCAGGCTCCTCAACAACGCGGCGCGCGAAGCTGACGACCCTCTCGTCCGTCCAGGCCTTCTTGTAATTGGCCCACACCCGCGAGAGGGGCGCGACCTTCAGATCACCGCAGAGGAAGGGCAGGGGGCCGATCAACTTCACCTTGCCGTTGGGCAGCACCAGCAGGCTGGCCGCCGGAGTCTGGAGCCGGTAGCGCAGCTCCTCCACCACGTCGTAGGGGTAGTAGTACACCTTCATGCGCCCTTCGTATTGCTCGGCCTTGGCCGAGAGGGCCTCGAAAAACTCCTCGTACTGCTCCGGGGAGGGTTGCAGCATCTCCCAGTTCTGGGCCGCCCGTCCGATGCGCATGATCTTGCCGGTGTAGAAACCGCCGGCCCCGAGCGAGGCGGCCAGGTCCACCGCGTCGCCCACCTGGTGGATGTTGAACTGGGTCGGCACGAAGACGATCTCGGTGTTGACGCCCTGCTGGCGCAGCAGCCGGCAAGCGCCGAGCACCTTTTCCCAGTCGCCCCGCCGGCGCATGGCCTCGTGGGCCTCTGCGGTGGCCCCGTCCAGGCTGATCTGGACGGAGCGCAGCTTCAGCCGTCCCAGACGTTCGGCGGTCTGGGCGTCGATGAACTCCCCGTTGGTCTCGATCTTCACGTCGACGTCATGATCGCGCAGCAACCGGCAGACGTCCCACAGATGGGGGCACAGCAGCGGCTCACCGCCCGAAAGCGCGACGTATGGGACCCGGGCTTCGGCGCACTGCCGGCAGAAATCCAGCATCTGCTCCCGGTCCATCCTGTCGGGGAATGCCAGGCCCGCCTCCTCGCAGCAGTGCAGACAGTCCAGGTTGCACTCGGAGTTGATCTGCCAGGCGATAAACAGAGGAGCGGCATAGTCGGCGATCGAGCCTCCCGGCGAAACGGTCTGCAGTTCGCTCATGCCCCTCCCCCCCTCCCGTCGGCGACCAGTTTGGCGGAGCGCAGCTCTGCCAGGAAGGCGTTCACGTCCGCCCGGATCCGGTCCGGCTCGGCCTGGTAATCTGTCATGAGCCCATCGACGATCTCGCCGGCGTCCAGACCTTTCTCGATCAGCGGCAGAATGTCTCTGCCGGTTTCGTTTGTGACGTAGACCTTCTCGCTCAGGGTGTCGAAGAGGACCGCCCCGAACTTCTCATCTCGCCATTGCACGTGTGTGCTGAATCGCACCTGTGGTTACCTCCGTTGTTTCCTTCCGGCTCGGGGGCCGGCGCCGGCGGGCCCCTGATTAAGTGAATCGGATGTAGGGCTGTGCCATGACCTCGCCGGAGACGTCCTGCAGCGACGGGGCCTTCCAGCTCTTCGGGCGGCGTGCGGGCTTTTCGGCCCGCCGCCGGGCCTTTTGATCGGCTTTTGAGGTTTTGACTTTCCGTTCGGCAGCCATGTCGGCTTCCTCCTTCTCTACTGAATGGGGACCATCCCGGCGAAACCCATAAAGGCCAGGGCCATAACGCCGGTGACGATCATGGTAATGGCCACGCCCTGGAAGGGGCGCGGGATGTCGCTGTAGCCCATCTTCTTCCTCAGCCCGGCCATCAGGATGATGGCGAGCCACCAACCGAGGCCTGCGCCGAAGCCGAACCCAACGGACTGTGCAAACGAGTAATCCCGGATGACCATGAAGAGCGAGGCGCCCAGGATGGCGCAGTTCACCGTGATCAGCGGCAGGAAGATGCCCAGCGCGTAGTAGAGCTTCGGGCTGAGCCGCTCCACGAACATCTCCACGAACTGCACGAAGGCCGCGATCACGGCAATGAAAACGATGTAGGTCAGGTACTCCAGCTTCCACTCCACCAGCACGTGGTGGTAGATGAGGTAATTGACGGTGGTGGTGCAGGTGAGCACGAAGGTGACGGCCGCCCCGAGGCCGACGGCGGTGTCGATCTGGCGGGAGCAGGCCAGAAAGGAGCACATGCCCAGGAAGTTGACCAGCAGGATGTTGTTGGTGAAGATGGCGGCCAGAACGATGATGAGAACGTGGACTTCGCTCACGGGTTACCCTCCTCCTGTTCGGGAGGGCTGATGGCGTTGGCGACGGCGATGACGAATCCCAGCGCCACGAACGCCCCGGGCGCCAGGATCATCATCTGATTGGGAACGTACCACTCCGAGGAGAGCACGGTCAGCCCCAGCACCTGCCCTGCCCCCAGCACTTCCCGCAGCAGCCCGATCACCGCCAGCACGGCGGCGTAACCGAGCCCGTTGGCTATCCCGTCTACCACCGAGAGGACGGGCGGGTTCTGGAGCGCGAAGGCCTCGGCGCGTCCCATCACGATGCAGTTGGTGATGATCAGCCCCACGTAGGGCCCCAGCCGCTTGGACATGTCCCAGTAGTAGGCCTTCAAGAACTGGTCGAACATGATCACGAAGGTGGCGATGATGGCGACCTCGGCGATCATCCGAATCCGCCGCGGCGTCGTCCGCCGGAGCACGGAGACGAAAAGGTTCGTCATGGCGCAGACAAAGATCAGCGCGGCTCCCATCACCAGCGAGTTGGCCAGGCGGTTCGTGACGGCGAGGGCCGAGCAGATACCCAAAATCTGCACCGAGACGGGGTTGTTCTTCCAGATGCCCTCCTTGAGGGTGAGCGTCCCCTTGCCCTCGCAGATGCCGCACGCCGCCGGTGCTTCAGTTCCCATTGACGTCGCCTTTCCCCATGATGGTCTTGATTGTCTCGTTGAGCATCTTCTCGACCTTATCCGAGGTCATCGTCGCGCCGGTGATGGCGTCAACCTCGTTCTGGGCGCTGGCCTCTCTGGGGGGGCGGACTCGGATGCCGGGCTCACCCTCCGGGCCGACGATCTTTTTGCCCACGAACTGGTTCTGGAACCAGCCGGCGGAGATCTCCCCGCCCAGCCCCGGGGTCTCCTCGTGGTCGTAGAAGGAAATGCCGCGGATCGTCCGCATGTCGGGCTCGAGGGCAAGTAAGCCCCGCACCGGCCCCCACAGCCCCTGCCCGGAGAAGGGGAGGGCGATGGCCACCGGCTGGCCGCCCGAGCCGTCGGGCGCGTGGAGGTAACGGGTCCGGCCGTCCCGCTCCTGCTCCCGCACGTTCTGCTGGAAGGTCGCCAGCAGTTGCTCCGGTCCGGCGTCCTCCTGCACCGCCACGCCCAGCACGACCAGGATGTTGCGCACCTGCTCGGCCTCGGCGTTGGCCTTGCGGCGCGGCTCGGTAAAGCTTCCCACGGCGGTCAAAAGCACGGCACAGCCGATGCCCATCACCGCCGAATACACCAAAGTGTGCAGGTTTGTTCCCATTCTCTTCCTATGCCGGTTGGCGACTCAGGTTTCGGCGGCCGAAGCGGAAGCGGAGGGCCATCTCGTCCAGGATCGGCGCGCAGATGTTGCCCAGCAGGATGGCGAACATCATTCCCTCCACCCAGCCGGTCAGGTTCCGTATCAGGAGTGTCACCACGCCGATCAGGATGCCGAACGCCCATTTCCCTCCGCCGGTGGCCGGGCTGGTGACCGGGTCGGTGGCCATGAAGAAGGCGCCGAACAGCAACCCCCCCGCCAGCAGATGCCATCCCACCGGTGCGAAGGTGCCGGGGGCGGCCCGGTGCAGAACCGCGCCCAGTAGGGCGAAAGAGCCCAGCACGCCGACCACCGTCCGCCAGTTGGCCACCCCGACCGCCAGCAAAAAGAGACCGCCGATCAGCACCGCCAGGGCGGAGGTCTCCCCCATGCTGCCGGTGACGCGGCCGAGGAACAGGTCCAGCGGCGCGGCCAGCGTGCCCTGCTTGGCCGCGGCCAGGGGCGTGGGAGCGGTGACGGCGTCGGCTGCGCTCACGTACTGCAGCAGGCGGCCCGTCAGGCCCCGGCCCGGTTCGATCCAATTGCTCGACATGGCGGCCGGGTAGCCCACCGCCAGAAAGCAGCGGCCCACCAGGGCGGGGTTGAAGACGTTGCGCCCGGTGCCGCCGAACAGCTCCTTGCCCACCACGACCCCGAAAGCAACCCCCAGCGCCACCATCCATAGGGGCAGGCCGGGGGGCAGAACCAGCGGGAAGATCAATCCCGTCACCAGGAAGCCCTCGTTGATCTGCTCCTTGCGCACCACCGCGAAGAGCACCTCCATGGCACCGCCGGCGGCGTAGGAGACCACGATCACGGCCAGCACCCGCAGTCCGAAAAAATACAGAGCCGCCAGGGTGGAGGGCACCAGCGCCACGATGACCAGGGCCATGAACCGCTTCACGTCCAGCGGGTCCCTGATGTGCGGGGGCACGCCGGTGCGCTCCGAGGGGGAGAACAGGAAGCTTTCAGTGGCATCGAAGACGGGCTTGAGCCGGTGGAGCTTCCCCTGCTCTTCAAAAGTGTCGCGGTTGCGCTCGAACAGCTCAAGGAGCCACTTCATGCCTGCGCCTCCAATGCTTCCAGTTCCTCTTTCACCGTTTGCTGGGCCTCGACGAATTGCTCTCGAAGCTCGATCTTCGAAGGGCAGACGAACGAACACAATCCGCACCGCACGCACAGCTTCAGTCCGGCAAGCTCGGCCTCCTCCAGGGCGTCCCGGTAGAGGAACTTGTGGATGACGTGGGGTTCGATGCGGGCGGGGCAGACGCGTTCGCAGAGGCCGCAACTGATGCAGGCCCGCCCCTCGCCCCGCAGGCCGGTGGTGAACCGCTCGGCGAACGGTTTCCTCAGCGTGCTGGCGAAGCACCGGCTGTATGAGGAACTCTTCCAGCCCGGGCGCATGAAACCCAGCAACTCGCTGGCGGGATCCTGTGGCAGCAACGTGAGCCCGGTGCACTCGGTGTCCAGGCCCATCTGCACGTCGCACAGCTGCTGGCCGGTCATCACCCCGCCGTTGATCACCCTCACCAACTCCGAGCACTCCTCAAGCAACAGTGGCCGGAGGGGGTAGCCGGGCATGACCTTCAGGTGCCGAGGCTTCCCGGCGGCGGAGCCACCGACAGAGACGATGCGCACGTCACAGGAGCGCCTTGCGGTGAGCGCCCGGTCTATGGCCAGCAGGCCCTCCACGCCCAGCGCCCAGACTGGGTTGCCCGGTTCCTGGCGAAGGTCGAGGTGCCGGGCCAGCACGGCGGGGTGTTCGAGCCCGTAACGCAACGGTATCAGCACCAGCTTCACGTGCGCGTAGCCCCGTAGCAACTCCCGCAGCCGCCGCGCGAAGTCGGACTCCAGATCGGGCATGACAAGGTAGATCGGCTGGTACTCCAGCAAGCTCTGCAGGTGTTCAAGGCCCCGGATCAGGCTGAAGAGGCGTTTGTGGATCTGCACGTCGCCCCGAGCGAGAAACGGCTCCAGGTGCACCGTGATGACCAGCACCGCACTGGGAGACCCGAACGGGTCGGGCAGCTCACCGGTGTGTGCGTTGCGGAGGAACTGCCAAGCCCCCAGCATCAGCAGCTTGTAGCGCTGCATGCCGGCCGCCCCATCGAGGCGCGGCACGTGCACCATCGCCTCGTCGAACTTGAGTGGTTCTTCGGACTCCTTGCGTACGTGCTCGAGCGTAATGTGCTTCGGGGCCCGATCCAGGCGGACCGTTCCCGAGCGCGGGGCCAGCAACGGAACGCAGTAATTGGCCGGGTCAATGGCCAGCACCTCGCCGATCTCGACGCGCTGCCCCTCCGCCACACACACATCGGAGAAGCTGAACCTCCGACTCCATAGCGGCAAATGCAGCACGTCCGGTTCCGGGGGCACTTCCACCTCGGCGGCGGGCCTGCCCGTCAACGGGACGTTGTAGCCGCCTGTCATCTTCATCTCGTGCCACTCAACAAAAACTCAGGTCTAAACCGAGCCGCTCTATGGCCGGCCCAAGGTCGTGAGCGAAGAAACGGTCCAATCCTTCGCGCATGGGGGGCCACTCCTCCAGAGCTTCTAGCGCTGCTGTATGGAGGCCCTTGATACGCTGCCTGAGGCGACTGCGCTCGTCGGCGGACCCGTGAGCCAGGGTCAGTCTGCCCCTCCTGCGATCAGAGCCCAACGTCTTGCCGGCAGCGCCTTCGGCGCCGCAGATGTCTGCCAGATCATCGGCGAGCTGATAGGCCGTGCCCACGCAGTATCCCGCTTCTTCGAGAGCGGTGCTCATGCGGCCATCCGACCCGCCGCACACCAGTGCTGCGAAGGCGAAGAGAGGCCCCGTTTTCTGCCGGGCCAGCCGAAGGCCGTTGCCCAAATCCGGCCGGCGTCCGCGCCAGCACAGCTCCTGCTCCGCCTCTGCCGTACAGGTCTCTTTAACCTTGGCCAGGAAGGGGCGTAGGCAGCGGCCATCGGCCGTCTCCAACAACAGGTCGGTCCCCTCGCAGAGCAGCAGGTCGCCAATCAGCACTGCCGCCGACCGGCCCGTGGTTCGCCAGAGCGTCGGGCAGCCCCGCCGGAGCAGATCGTTGTCTATCACGTCATCATGGCAAAGGCTGGCTGTGTGGGCCAGTTCGCAGGCCGCCGCGGCCGCCGCCACCGTGGCAGGCTCCGCTGGGCAGTGCTCGGCCAGGGCCAGGCGTGCGGCAAGTCGGCCACGCAACATCTTCCCCCCCATCAGCGCTCCGAGACCCGTGTGCAGTCCCAGTGTCCGCGCCACCCGCTCGATGCGGCTGCTGGCAAGTCGGCGAACCTGCGACACCATTGCCTCCTGCTGCTTCTCCCACGGCGTGGAGACCGCCTCGGCCCGTGTCGTCTCTATCATCTCGGCGCCTCTCCTAAGTCGGCCATTTCCGGGCGTGTGCCCGCACGAGGCGGACGAAACACACGATCTCATCGCGCGAGAGCGCGTCGTCCGCCCCTGCGTCTCCCTGCTCTGCCCCCGGCCTGCAGTAGCTGCCGTTCAACCGGCATCGGTCGGTGACGGCGATCCGGGGGGCGAGTGGCCCGCCTTTGCGTTCATGGTCCATGAGTCTTCCCGCCGTTGAGGCGTGCAAACGGTCACCGGGAATCCACTTCCTCCTTCACGTGGAGCTTTCCCCTCATCTGCAGGTGATACGGGCTGCACCAGACCGTGCAGTAGTAATCGTACGTTCCCACATCTTCCGGCTCGAACTCCAGGACGGCCACGTGCCCCGCCTTGATAACGCCGGCGTCCACTCCCAGGGCGGGGATGGTGAAGCCGTGTTCGACGGTGTCCACGTTGCGCACGCGGAGTTTCACGTTTCGACCTGCGGGCACCGCCAGTTCGCGGGGTTTGAAGTTCCCCCGTTCCGGCGCTCGTGCGATGATCTCCGCCGTGAGGTCACGGCTCCGGTATGCCTCGTAGGCGAACATTGCGACCACGGGCAGGACCGTGCAGCTGAAGATGACCGTCAGGATCGCCGCCAGCTTCATCTTAGGTGACATTGTCATTCAACCTCCGTACAGCCAGCCGAAGAACAGCACTACCCCGGTGAGGAACGCCAGGATGGGCAGGAAGCCGCGCCTGGCGGCGGCCTTGTCCAGGTAGGTCTGATGGGCCAGCCTCAGCCCCACGTCCACTGACAGCACGTAGCCGCCGATCAGCACCAGGTATTGCAGCGGAACCAGCCAGCCCGTCAGCACCGGCGTCCAGGGGAAGCCCGCCGTGCCGAACAGGTTCCACCCCCGCGCCATGGGGTCCGAGAGAACGTGGATGATGTAGGAGCCGTTGGGCAGCAGGAAGCCGAAGCTGAAGGCTACCCAGGCGGCCAGCCCGATGGGCACAAGGCTGTAGGACATGTTGGTGAAGACAGACCTGAGGCGTGTTTCGCGCTTTCCGCTGACCAGTTTGGACAGGAACGCGGAGCCGAAGAACAGGCCCGGGATTACGCCGAAGTTGAAGGCGGTGTGCAGCCCGGCGAAGGCCAGCCAGCCGCCGAAGGTCTCCCCCCGGACCCAGTCCTTCAGCCATCCCCACGGCCCCATCATCGCAGTGTAGAACATGACGGCGATGCCCAGCATGATGAAGCCCTTCCACGCCTCGTCCAGACCTCTCTTCCGGTCCTTCAGCAGGTCAACCGCCGGGGGCCGGAGGTTGAACGACATGTTGTCGAACGGGCAAGTCTTGAAGCATTCCAGGCACATGCCGCAGTAGGTGTTGCGCTGGAAACTGTAGGGCTTGAGCAGCCAGGGGCAGCCGTGACCTTTCTTGTTGCCCGTCACGCAGGTCTTGTTTCGGTGCCGCTCACAGATGCTGGGATCCTTCGAGCGGATCTCCGTTATGGCCACGTTCGAGTAGAGACCCTGGAAGCCGCTGACGGGGCAGACATAAAGGCAGAAGGTTCGTTTCTCGAAAATCAGCGACGTGATGATGGCCACCACAATGATTCCGCCCAGCAGGGCGAACGTGGCGAACGGCTTGACCGTGAAGAAGCCGCTGAAGAAGGTGGTGCCCACGAAGAGGATGTTCATCAGCCACATGTTGTTCAGCCGGCGCGGCCATTTCAGGTTCAGCCCTTCGGGGTGGTTGTTCACGCCGAAAACCTTCAGCCGCTGCAGCCACTCTCCCATCGAAGGCAGGGGGCAGACCATGCACCAGGTCCGGCTCAGCACCGGAACCAGCAGCATCATCAGCAGCACCCACCACAGGATCCAGACGACCATTATCCCGAAGCTGTAGTTGCCGGCGGAGAAGCCACCCACCACGGCGCTGGTCAGGATGACCATGAAGACGAACATGTTGACCAGTATGGGCACGGTGGGGAACCACCGTTGCTGGAACAGCCACCGCACCCCCGGCAGCGCCGTCAGGTCGAACCGCCAGTCCGTCGGAATGAGCCCCAGCAGTTTCTCCTTCCCCTGGATCGCCGCCGATTGCTCTGCCATGTTCACTCGTCTTCCTTCCGTCCAAAGGCCCCTTTCATTACCACAGTTCCGGCCCCCAGGAACGCCGCTCCCACCACCGCCAGGAACACGTGAAAGCGCCGGTTCGGCTCTACCGTCAGATAACCCACCATGTAGGGATGAAACGGCCCGCAGGTCTCGGAGCAGCGGAACGTGAACCGCCCCGTCCTGTTCGCCACAAAGCTCGTTCTGCCCACTTCGCCGGGGCTGGCCTTCATCTGCACCCCGTATCCGTCCAGGTAGAACCCGTGCGTGACGTCCAGTGATTCCATCCGCATCTTCACCAGGTCGCCTTTCTGCACGGTTATCTCGCTGGGCATGTAACGGAATCTCGCCGCATCCAACTCAATGACCTTTTCGGGCCGGTGCTTCGCCGGGGGCTGAGTCCACGCCAGCACGGCCGGGGCCAAGGCCGGAGCAATGCCCGGGGCGGCCAGGCTCAAGCCCATGTCTCCGCCCTCGGCGGAGGCCGCCCCAGCGGGCTCGAATTGCAGGGCAAGCCAGTCGCTGATGGACTTTCGGGACCCGCGGTCTCCTCTGTCGCCGTTCCACACGGCGAAAGCCGCGTAGCTCTCGCCGGCTCCGAACTGAACGTCGCTCTCGGTTCGGGGCGAATTGAGCGGTCGCCTGAAGATCACCCGCCACTTCCCGTCCTCCCACAGCCCCCGCCCCGACAGCTCGGACTCCTCCTTCTCGGTCAGCGTGCCGGGCCTGGCGGACACCAGGTTCTGGCAGGCGGCGGCCGGGGGCTTGGCCCGGGCCGGCAGGTCCGCTCGTTCCGCGTAGGGGGACTGTGAATTGGAAGAGAATCCGTCGGCGAGGTCCTGCGGGTTCCAGTATTCCGTGTCCAGGTCGGCCTTCCAATGCCAGATGTCAATTGGAGAGAGGAACCCCATCAACAGCGAGGGGGGCCGTTCCTCGGCCGCGAGCGGGAAAGCCATTGCCACGGCGTCCGGGAAGGCGGACACGTCGTGCGTGCGGCTTTCGACCGGGTCCTGCCATTCCAGCAGGAAGTACGCCTCGCTGCCGTTGTGGAAGCCGGACACCCGCACCTCGGGGGTCAGATCCCTGCCCCATGGTCGCCAGGTGACCTGGTGCACGAGGGGCACGGTCACGGGGGTGAGGGTGCTCCAGGGCTTGCCCTCGAAATCGTCTGGCTCCAGGGCCGGCGTGCTGTCAATGTACGGGACCTCCATCACAAGCGGCTGCTGCAGCTGCTCCGCGGGCGGGCCGCCCCAGCGGTGGGCCCAGCCGTAATAGAGAATCCCCCCGAACAGCGCTACTGCCACAATGCCGATCACTACAGCAAGGCGTTTGCTCATGCCCGCACCTCCGCGTACCGCGACTCCTCCTTGTGCACCGTCATTTCCCTGCCCGCGCGGGAGCAAGCCGGGCGATCTCCTTCCTCACTTCACTCACTGTCCACTGGTTGCCCGCGTGTATCTTCCGAATCCGGTCCTGTGTGTCTATGAGGTAGAGAAGCATGGAATGCCGGAACGTGCCGTCCTCCCGCTTCTTGTGGGTTATGGCGTACTGTTCGCAGACCGACTGGACCTGTTCCGGCGGTCCGGTGAGCAGATGCCAGTTTGCAAAGTCCGCGCCGTGTAGCTCCCCGTATTCCCGCAGAGTGGCCGGGTCGTCATGGGCGGGGTCGAAGCTTACCATCAGAAGCACGGTCCGGTGCGCCAGCGGCCCGAGCCCGTCCTGGAGCTTCTTGAACTTGCGGGCCAGCAGGGGGCACATGGAGGGCATGGCGCACCTGGTGTAGAAGAAGCTCAGCACCTTCACCTTGCCCCGGAAATCGCTCAGCGCCACGGCCTGCCCGTCCTGGTCGGTCAGTCGGAACCCGGGGGCCGCCTCGACCACGGGCAATTCGTCGCCGCCGGTTCGGCCCAGAAACACCCACCCGCTCCCCAGCAGCAGCGCGAACCCTCCCACCGCCAGGGCCAGGCCCGTTATCGTTTGCCGTCGCACCTTGTGCATGGTCACCTCCAGTGTCTTTTCGGAAGAGCCGTCTGTTCAATCGTGGCCGGCCCGTAGTGCCGTCTTTCCGCGGCGGCAAATGCCTCCAGCAGTCGCGGCAGCCGTTCGTACGGGCCCGCATCGAGGTCCTGCACCTTCTCGTTCAGGTCCTCTATGAGGGCCTCCGTCCAGGCTCCCAAGTGGTCCCGAAAGAACGCCTCGCTCCCCTCCGTGCACACCTGCGCGTGGTCGGGCTCCGCGCTGCTCCGGGCCGACTTCTCTTTGAGCAATACGTAGTGCATGAACTCCAGCTCGGCGGCGATGTGGTCCGGGCGCTCACTGTCGGGCGCGACGCCGAACGCGCGGTAGAACCCCATGATGTCCGCCAGCACGTGGGCCTTACTGAATTCGTGGTGGAGCTGTCTGTACTCCGCCTCGTAGGGGAACGGCCCGCTGACCGGGTCGAAAACTTTCAGGTAGGCCTCGCGGAGTTGGACGGAATCCCGCTTCCCGAAAGCGCGCAGCAGCGAGGAGAGGGCCGTGGAAACCGGCTCCTCCCCCGATGGGGCATCGGCGTCGCAGCTCTTCAGCCAGCGGGCGACGCGGGGCATCGGGAAAGAAAATGCCCATCCCAGGACGGCGTACGTGGATGCGCGCGCCGAGAGCTGGTCGCCGAAGTCCAGGGCGACTTCTTCCCCGGTGCAGGCGGACCGTGTCTGAGGAGAGTTTTCAGGGTTCATTGAATCGGTGTGCTCCGGCCTGATCGTCGTAGAATTCCCGCACGTAGAAGGGCTCTTCGATGGGAACTTCAATCACCTGTGCCCCGTCGCCGCCGAACCCGCGGACCGTCTCGCCGTCGTAGTCGAACCGTTCGATCGTATCGGTCGTGGTCCCGAACAGTTTGAGCACTGCGAACAGCTCCTCGTCCGGCTCGGTTCGTGTCTCGATCGCGTGCTCCACTCCGGGGCCGAAGAGCTGGCGCAGGTAGTCCCGCGAGACCCAGCGGGGCGGGATGTAGTAGACGTTGGGTTCGGTGCCGAGCTGGGGGAACAGCGGCAACGCGACCCTGCGGTGGTGCACCAGGAAGTCTATGGGATTGTCGCGGTGCGCCTTCTCGGGAGGGTTGATCCACCCGGAGAGCCGGATACACCCCACGCACGCCGACACGCACCGGGGGACGGTGCCGTTTTCGACGCGGGGGTAGCAGGCGATGCACTTCTCGGAAGTCTTGGACTCGGGGTTGAACATGGCCTTCTTGTAGGGGCAGGCCCTGACGCATTCCTGGTATCCGCGGCACCGCTCCTGGTCCACCAGCACAATGCCGTCCTCGGGTCTGTTGTAGATGGCGTTGCGGGGGCAGGCCGCAAGGCAGGCGGGATAGGTGCAGTGGTTGCAGATGCGCTGCAGGTAGTGGAAAAAGTGCGTGTGCTGGGGCAGCTCCACGCCCCGGGCGGAGTAACCGGTGGCGGCGTCCTCGTAGATATTGGGAAAGCGCCACTCCTTTTTCTCCGGCAGGTAGCCCACGGGCGGATCGCTGAGGGAGCCGTCCTTTTTCTCGAAGATGGTCCTGCCCCTGTAGGTTCGGCCCTGCCAGTTCTGCGGCCCCAGTTCGGAAAGCACCTTCACGTCGTATTGCTGCGGGTAGCCGCCGTAGGGTTTGCTTTCCACGTTGTTCCACCACATGTGCTCCTGGCCCTCCAGGAAGGTCCAGGTCGAGCGGCAGGCCATCGTGCAGGTCTGGCAGCCGATGCACCGGTTGATGTCGAAAACGAAGCCGACCTGGCGTTGCGGGCGGCTGTCCCGGTGCTTGAAGGGCATCCGGCGGTTAAGCTGCCAGTTGTGGACCTGTGGCATTCGTTTTCCTCCTTCATGTGCCGTGCGGCGCTCCGGGCCGCCGGGCTATTCGGCCTTCGTGATTTTCACGAACCTGCCGGCCAGGTAGCTGCGCATGACGTCGTTCTCGTTCGCGGGCGACATGCCGCTGCGGGTGGGCTCCCAGCTAACCCGTCGGTTGATGCCCCCCTTCTCGGCGGGGCTTACCTTGACCAGTGATTCCTTGGGGGCGCCGGTCGGGGTGTGTACGTCAATGGTGTAACCCCGGACCAGTCGGTGGGTAAAGTAGTCCTTGTGCACCAGGCTTCCGGTCATCTGCGTGGGGTTCAGCCACGAGCGCACGCACGACTGCTGGGACCCTCCCCGGACCGTGGGCACGTAGCCCCGGCTGCTTATTGCCGTGCGGTCGGGGTTCTGTTTCTGGACCCGGTGGGAGCTGTGGGTGGTGCCGTGCATGCCGTGTTTTATGTTCAGCAGCCCCCTGGGGTATGCGGGGTTGTACTTGGCGCGGACCTTCAGGCGTGTCATTTCGTCGTAGAACTCATCCTCGCCCTTCTGTCCCACGAAAGGCCGGTCGTTCGCGTCGGGGTCCACATAGACGTAGTCCCCGTCCTCGATTCCCAGCTCGCGGGCCTGCTCGGGATTGATGTCCAGCTCTGCCTCCCCGACCCAGGGGGAGCGTTTGTCCATGCGGTAGGGGTCCCCGAAGTTGGAACACCAGATGAGGTTCCAGTCGCAGGCCCTCCAGGAGGTGTGGACCTGGTGGCGGCCCTTGCAGGTGACGAACACGGAGTTGAGGCCCTGCCGGGTGGTGAGGGGGTTCTCGGAGTTGCGGACCTTCTCCCAGGCCCATTTCTGGTTGAACACGCACCGCAGGTCCCCGTCAGGCTCATCGGGTGTTACGCCGTAGTCGGTGGGCCGGATGGCCGAGAACTGCTCCGGCACTACGATGACGTTGGGCTGGTACGGGGTGGCCTCGACGGGTTCCCGGTGCACCACCAGGTTCTCCCCCTGGCTTATCCATTCATCCTCGTCGCGGTACAGTTCCAGGCGGCCGCTCTTGGTGTAGAAAGGAACGCTCTCCTGGATCTGTTCCCATCCGGGCACGCGGGGATAGGTGCGGAACATGGCCAAGGCCGCCCCGCCGTTCTCCATCAGCTTCTTCACCTCGTAGCCCCGGAACGCGTCGCTGGCGTCGAGAATGCGCTGCAGGTAGACCTCGACGTTGTCTTCGTTGACGAACTTGTAGTGATTGCGGAATCGCTCGTCCCCGGTCAGCCGCGTCAACTCGTTGGCCACGCCCGCGTAGACCTCGATGTCGTGCCGGGTGTCGTGTATCCGCTCGATGCCGCCCCGGGGGAAGAACTGCAGGAAGGGGTTGGTGCAGGAGGCCGTCATGTCCGGGTGCGCGAACTCCACCCAGCAGTCCACCGGGAAGACCACGTCGGAGTACTCGCAGTTCATGTTCCACTGGTAGTCCTGCGCAATCACCATTTCCTGCTTCGGCAACACGTTCTTTATCAACTGGTAGTGCCACTTGGCGTTGCCAATCTGGTTCGCGTTGCAGGTCCAGACAACTTTGGTGGGGCTCGGCATGTGACCCGCTTCGGTCAGCACCACCCGGCCCTTCCCGGGCGTGTCGAGGATGAGGGGGGAGTCGTCGTGTATCCAGAAATGGACCGACTCGCCCATGAAACGGGGCTTCGTCCTGACGTCTTCGCCGTCCACGTCCGGATCGAGCGTCTGGTTGAAGGGGTCCTCGTCGATGTATGCGGGCAGACCGTTGAAGACCGGCGCCTTGTAGTTTCCCGCGTAGCTGCCCACATTGCCGCCAGGCTTGCCCACGTCGCCGGTCAGGCAGGCCACCACGTAGTACGAGCGGTTGATCAGGTCGTTGTGCAGGTACATGTTCATGCCCATCCCGCAGAGCCAGGCCGTCGCCTGGCTGCGCGCGGCGTCCCGGGCAAGGCGCCTGATTTTGTCGGCCGGGGCGCCCGTGATCTCCTCGACGCGCTCGGGCGTGTAATACTGGGTGAGTTCCTCGTAGAGCCTGAAGACCGTCTTGACCTCGACGAGGCCGTGGGGCGTCTGCACAGTGCCGTCGAAGTCAATTTTGACTTCCCCGAGTTCCCGTCCGTGCTCGGCGAGCTGGCTGCGCATGTGCCGCCCCACGCAGTTGCGGGCGATGCCCACCACGGTGCCGTCTTCGAGCGCGACGGTGCTGTTGAGACCCAGTTCCCCGGCACCCTCCTGGATCGGGCTGCCGTCCTCGTAGGTGTGGGTCACCCCCGGGTCCAGCAGGGGGGAGTCCTCGCCCAGATCCTCCGCCCGGAGGGGTTTGAGGGTGTCCTGACGGATCAGGCAGGGCAGGTTTGTGAAGAGGCGGACGAAGGCGCTGTCGTAGAGCTTCTTGTGGATCAGTTCCCCGGCCACGCCCAGCATCAGGGCGGTGTCGGTGCCCGGCCTGACCGGCAGCCAGTAGTCCGCCTTGGTGACGGTGGGGCTGTGCTCGGGGGCGATGACCACTATCTTCTTGCCCCTGTCTATCGCCGACTGCCACCAGGGCGCGTCGGCCATTTTGTTCTCCACCAGGTTCAGTCCGGAGACGACGATCATGTCGGAGTTCCAGAGATCGTTGAACTCCTGATCGAAGGTCTGGGCCCCGTGCACCATCGGGTGGCCGGGCGGCAGATCGGTGTGGTAGGCGTAATTGTCCCAGTTCCGTCCGCCGAGGGCCTTCTCCGGTCCGACGCCGCGCACGTGGTGGTCCAGCACGGCCATCAGGTTGCTGAAGCGGTAGAGCCCGGTCAGCCGCGTGGCCCCCAGAAAGGCCATCCCGCCGCGGAACTTCATGGTGCGCACGCCCGCCACGTCGCCGTCGGGGTCCCTCATTGGTTCGATCTGTTCTTCAGGATAGCCCTGAGCCCGGAGCCGGGCGGCTCCCCGGTCGCCGCTGTATGCCTCGGCCACGTTGCGAAGGCAGCGTGCGACGAGTCGTGAGATTTCCTCCCAGCTCACCCTGACCCAGTCGTCCTCTCCGCGCCGGAAATACTTCTCCGGCGGGCGACCGGTATTCTCGTCGCGGGGAAAACCGGCCTCCAACCACTCCTTCCAGCCCTTGCGCACCATGGGGTACTTGAGACGGTTGCGGTTGTAGACCCTCCGCATGTAGGTGTAGCCCTTCAGGCAGCCCCGCGGATGCCACGTGGCGGTGGTCCTGTTGCCCTGCAGGTCGGTGTAACCGTCCACGTCGTATGCCTGTTCGATGCGCACCAGGACGTCGTTGCGCACGAATCCCCGAAGGCGGCAGTTGTGCGTGTCGTTGGGAGCGCAGACAAAGGTGAACGTATCGTCGTAGCGGTAGTGGTCCCGGTAGAGCTCTTCCCAGCCGCGGGCGGGGTATTGCTCCAGCGGATTGTCCACTTCGTCAATGAACTTCAGAACCCCGAAGGCCGGTCTGCCGGCGGCCAGCAGGAACCCGCCCAATCCCGCCTGAAGAAGGTTGCGGCGGCTCAGACCCTCGGACCCGCGCTGGAACCCGTCCTTCTCTTCATCCTTTGCCATTGTCATCCCGCGATTCAATTCTTGCTGCAGCCGGACCCTGCCGGCCCGGAAACGCTCAGTCGGCGTTCTCGGTCTCCGCCAGGTTGCGCACCAGGTCATCGAGGCTCACGTCGTTCAGGAACCCCGCTATAGCGTTCTGCACTCTGCGCCATTCGCCGGACACCGGACAGTTCTCGGACAGGGGACACCCCCCGGGGTTGAGCACGCACCTGCGCACGAGGGCAGGGCCCTGCATGGCTATCACGATCTTCTTGAGGGTGATCTTGCCGGGGTCGGCACGGAGGCGGAACCCGCCGTCCCGGCCCACCTGGCTGTCCAGGAAGTTGGCGTGGCTCAGTTTCGTCAGCACCTTCTGCGCCACGCTCGGCGGTATGCTGCAGGCTTCGGCCAGCTCGGCGGCGGTCTGCTTCTCCACCCCGGCCAGGCGCAGGTGAATGAGCGCGCGCATGGCGTAGTCGGTGTTCTGCTTGATGAGGAAACCGTCCCGCATGCTGGCCCCCAAGTGATCGGAGAAACTCGGACTGATTAGGTCCATATTACTCCGGTAGGAATACTATGTCAAATCGCTTTTTCCTGCGGGGAAACGGTGGGGGGTTGGACCGTGGCTCAATGGGTTGCCAGGCGACCCAAAAGGTGGTCTGGGCTCTATCATCTCCCCGCCTCTCCTAATGGGCCACTTCCGGGCGGTCGCCACGCACAACGCAGGCGGCTGGGTGACATGAATCTGCCGACCGCTGCTCGTTGTCGTGCAGCCACCTCAGATGATTCAGCACGAAACCGCTCGTCAGGTGCCCAAGGCATCTGTAGAAACCCGTCTGCGCGTTCGCACTTACTTCTTGCGCGAAGTCCCCCACCCAGGTCCCCAAATGGGAGTCCAGGAACCATCTCTGCTTCCGTTGGTAACACAGAGCCTCGGCGCCGTCGCCGCTGCCTGCCGCCTCGTCTTCTTTGGAGATGAGAAAACTGATGAACTCTAACTCAATCCGGATATGGTCCGGAACCTCTTTGACGCAAACGTCCAGACCCTCACGGCGGTACACAGTTCTCGCAGCAAGGGTCGAGTCACCCATGACCTTGGTGCCCTCCAGGTACACAGAGCCGTACGGCGGCGCGAGCGGCCTGTAGGGGCCTACGAAGAGCTTCGCGTAATCAACCCTCAGGGGCTCGATATCCCCCGTCACATCTACCGCCCGGACGAGTTCGCCTGCCCACCCGTGCGTCTGCTGGGCGAACTGGCGCAACACGGCCACCATCTGCTCATCGGGCAGGCAGTAACACAGCGCCAAAGTCTTGTAGGATTCTGCCCTGTGACCTGTATGGGCGAGCAAGGGCTCCATCAAACCTTCACCACCTTCAGCCGAGTTACCCCGTAGAATGCCGTCGAGCCACTGAGGCGGTCGTAGTCGGCGGGGATGAACTCGTTGTTGTTGCCGCCGCGCGGTGCCTCGCCGAACCTGGCCGCGGCCACCCTGCCGTAGGCCCAATGACCCTGTCCGTAGCACTTCTGGACTGTGCCTGGCCTGACCCCTTCCCACAGTTTGGCCGAACATTCGACCTGTCCGGTCCTGGAGATGAGGCGGATTCGGTCGCCGTCCTTGATTCCGAGCTCTGCGGCGTCCGCGGGGTTAAGCTTGGCCACGTCGTTCCACGCTTCGTCGCCGGGG
The DNA here is from genome assembly GCA_964572825.1 of uncultured candidatus Brocadiaceae bacterium. GTDB lineage: Bacteria > Planctomycetota > Brocadiia > SM23-32 > SM23-32 > CAYVBE01. Next base: position 10,268 of record CAZNGS010000030.1, on the reverse strand, counting down.
TCAAGGTCTTTGAACTCCTGGTACCACGGGCAATTCGCCGACCTGCCTTCCCTGTTGAGCCGCGACTTGTAGTCAACGTGGACGAAGGGGTATTCGGCCTCGTCGCCCCAGAGGAAGGGTTCCTCATAGTGGGGAACCACGGCCCTCTCGCCCCTGGCCTGGTAGTTGCAGACGGCCAGTATGTCGTCCACGGTCGTCTGGTGTCTCTCGGCGTGCTGGAGCAGGGCGGCCTTCAAGGTCTCGCTGTAGAACTCGAATCTCCCGGTCTTGGTCTTCATGTGCCCCCACCTCTTCCTGTAGGGGTAGGGATCGGAGTTCCAGACGCCGGCGGCCCTGAACTCTTCCCAGCCGCTGAACTTGTCGCCGCCCTTGTGCTCTGCCGGGTCCCACAGTGCGTGCGTGGCGTGTTTGAGCGCGTAGAGGGTGAATTCCTTCTCGTTGGCGGGTTCTTTGCCCGTCTCCGGGTCCCTGTACTGCCGGTAGTGGTTCAACAGGTTGTCAAAGCCCTTCTCTGCCAGTCTCTCGGCCAGGAGCCACGGGATCTCGGTCTCATCTATCCTGACATCCCACACGGGGTTTATCACCGGCTCAAGCAGCGTGACGTGGCGGTAGCCGTTCGCGTACGATTTGACGTAACCCCACTTCTCGAACATGTGGTGGGCAGCAGGCAGGACGATGTCAGCAAAGAACGTGAACTCCGAAGCATGCGTTGTGATGTGCGCCAGGAAAGGTATCTTCGCAAGTGCCCTCTCCCACCGTTCCGACTGAGGGCAGGAGAAAGCAAAGTTGTTCATGTAGCCGATGGCCACCTTGATCTCGTATGGATCCTCGTTCAAGATGCCGTCGGCGGCGTTGTTGGTCACCACCGCGCTGCCGGGCTTGCCCTTCTTGAGCGCGGGAAACTCCCTGCGCCCCCGGTGGTCGATCTTCTTGTGGGATTTGCCCACCTTGGCGACGTCGTCGAGGAAGTCATCCACCCCGGGAAAGGCCTGGGTGTATTCCTTGTTGGCTTTCAGCGGACCGCCGACGTTGTCCACAGAGCCGACGAGCCCGTTGAGAGCATGGGCGGCCATGCAGGAGTAGCTGCCCCTGACCTGCATGGCGGGGCCGCCCCCAACCCAGCATATCGAGTGCGGGCCTGCCTTGCCGAACCCGATGGCTACTTCCCGGATCTGTGCGGCCTCCAGGCCCGTCCTTGCAGCCGCCCATTCGGGCGTCTTGTCTTTCAGCTCGATGTTCCACCACTTGACCAGTCCGTGGGTGTGCCTCTCGGCGAAGCTCTCTTCCGGGACTTCCTGATGGGCCACGAACTTGCTGACGCCGTCAGAGAAGTCGCCGACAAACTCCCTGTTCCACAGCCCTTCGGTGAGCAGCACATGCGCCATCGCGACTGCCAGCGCTCCGTCTTGCCCGGGAATGATCGGCAGCCAGTAGTCGGCTTTGGCCGCGCTGCCGGAGAACCTGGGATCAACGACGGCGATGGTTGCGCGGTCAATCACGTCCCCCCACACGCTGAGGTAGTAGGAGACCTGCCGGTTGGCGGCCAGGGGATCGGCTCCCCAAAGCAGGATGAACCTGGAGTTGAGCACGTCGTACTGCCGGTAGGCCCACTCGCCCTCGGTGTAGTACGCCCCGAACTTCTCGGCCTCGGCGCAAATCGCGCTGTGCGAGATGTGGTTGGGTGACCCGATTATCTTGGTCATCCGATCGTAGAGTATATCCCTCATGTAGGTGTAGCGGCCGCGCATCAGCATGTACTTGTGCGTCTCGTTGGCGCGGCGCAGTTCCATGATCCTGGCCGCGATGGTCTCGAGCGCCTCGTCCCATGAGATAGGGACGAATTCGGGATCCTGGTCCCGCCCCTTGTTGGGGTTGGTCCGCTTCATCGGGGTCTTCACTCTGTCGGGGTCGTAGACCTGTTGGATGGACAGGTGGGACTTCGAGCAGACTTGCCCGAGGTTGACCTTGGAGTTGGGATTCCCGCGGACCTTAATGGCTCGACCGTCCTCGACGTAGACCTGGACGGAGCACCAGGACGTGCACCCCTGGCACGTCGTGGGCACCCAGCGGCCGCCCGTGGCCGCCACAGGCTGGGAGGTCGCGGCAAGCGCGCTCAGCCCCTTCAGCGCCCCAGCCAAGGCCAGCGTCGTGCCGGCGGTCACGGCTCCGCGGACGAACGAGTTGCGGCTCACTTCTTCGGTCTCGCTGCTCATTCTCATACCCTTCACATTCACTCAGGAAGAAAGACCCAAACAGCCGTTGAGCGTAGCGGCGCTACCCGCCATACGCCTACACACTTCCCTTGCTCTTTGCGTAGTTGCCGGGGTTGAAGTTGCGTATGTAGTAGACCTTCGGCTCTGTCCCCAGGTGCTCCTTCAGACGCATTGGCGCGTACCTGCCGAGCAATCGGCTGACTTCGCTGTCGGGATCATTCAAGTCACCGAACACCCTCGCGTGCGCCGGGCAGGCGATGACGCAATGGGGCAGCTTGCCCTCGCGGCCCCTGTGGTCGCAGAAGGTGCACTTCTCGACGATGCCTTTGTACCTCAGCCCGGCGCCGGGCAATGTCCTCTCTCTGGCCGGGTTGTAGTAGGGGATCACGTCTCCTTTGACCTTCGAGGTGACCTCGGGGGGCGTAGACGTGCATCCCTCTATGACGGCCGGCCGGCTGTCGCGCCACAAGCGGTGGGTCTCAGTCGCGTTGCGCGATATCGCTCCGTAGGGACACATCGCAATGCAGGTTCTGCACCCGATGCACTTCTCGGGGGTGTGCATGGTTATATCGCCATCCCCTTTGTGCATTGCCCCGGTGGGACAGGCTGCGGCGCAGGGGGCGTTCTCGCACTGGTTGCAGAGGGCCGGGATGAAGTCGAGCCGGACGTTGGGGAACTTGCCCACGGTCCGGCGGATGACCCAGGCCCATTGGGCGCTTGATTGCACGTTGTTCTCGCTCTTGCAGGCGATGAAGCATCCGCCGCAACCGGTGCACCGCTGAAGGTCTATGACCATCGCCAGCGACTTGCCTTTCAGCGATTTGCTGCGGCCCTGCTTGGCCGCCCGGCCGGCCACTCCCGACAGACCGACCACGCCGGAGCCACCGACGGCCTTCACGAAACTCCTGCGGGACATCATGGATGCCCCGGACGATTCCTTAGGACCATCCTGCGTGTTGGCCATCGAAGACGTTTCTCCTTCAGTTTAGAACCTGTCCGCCTATGACCAGGACGTATCGCATGGCAAAGACTCCGAGAAGAACCATCAGCGACGCAGCCGCTTGGGCAAGGGCGGATGTCTTGATGCGCAGGAGAATAGCAGCGGGGATCACCGCTCCCAAAACGACCACTATCCCCACGAAGGGAAAGGCGTAGCGCCCGCTGAGTAGCGCCTGGGCCGCCGCCATCGCCTCCCCGCCGCTCTTAAAGAGATGGAGCAATTCGGCGCCTATCAGCCCCAACTCCAGGAGGACAAGTCCCGCCAGGACCTTCCCGATCTTAGCAACCAATGCCCTGTCGTAGTGGCCTGCGGAGAGCAGGAGGGCCAGCGCGGTGCCCGAGATCAGAGCGCCGTTCAGGAAGACCACTGGCAGCAGAGCCGTATGCCACAAGGGGCGCCCGGGCGCCTGCATCAGGAGGGCGCCGGTGTAGGCAGCGACCAGAACGGCGAATGGCGCGCCGAGGTAGCCGAACGTTCTGGCGTTCTCGTGGCGTCCTTTCAGCAGAAACCAGGCATGGAGCAGACTCAGAACAAAGAAGATGTTCAGGAACCAGACCCCCCACGAAAGTGCCGACCGGGGGTTGAAGTAGGTGAACAGCCGCCAGGCCCGGAAGGGCTTGCCCAGGTGGACAAGCAACAGGAACATGCCCGCCCCAAGCGCGATCGGCGCGAGGACTGCGAGGCGCTTCACCAGTGGTCGTAGTTCCTCCTTCCAATGGCCGGCGACGACGGCGAATAGGAATGCTCCCGCGCTGAGCCCGCCAAGGAAGAAGTACGCTGCGATCACCCAGTCGTAAGCGAGCTCCGGCAGGTTGCTATAGTCTGGCATCTTCCTTCTCCTTGTGCTGGGAAGAGGCAGCAGGCGAGGTCAGCTCATCAGAAGTCCACCTGCAGCCGCATCTTCAGGATGTTGGCAGCGCCGTCCGTCGCCCCGCGATCCAGGTCAGACCTGACGTAGTTCCACATGACCCGCGTATTTGGGTTCAGGTGCCAGTTCAAGCCAACGGTGACATCGTCGAGTTCCCCGCCGCCTATCGCCCCATCATCCAGATCCAGGTGGGAGTAGCGACACGCGAGCTCCCACGCGCCCCAGCCGCATTCTTCGATATTGAAGTTCTTGTTGGGCTTCACGCGGCTGAACGCGCCGGCGCTCTGTTTGTAGTTGCGGTGCTCGCCGGTCAGGAAGTAGCTGGCCTGTATGTAGCCGCCCCAGAAGTCAGCATCGGAGGCGCCCTGGCGGTCCGCGTCGGCGCTCACGAGTTCTGCTTGCAGCGACGCAGCCCCGTAGACAAGCGCGCTTTCCACGCCGAGCAGGAGGGCGGAGTCGGTTGCCATCGTTCCCGTGTCGACAAACCTCGGCGCAAGGTGTGCCTCGGGCCGTTGACGGAACCGAACCGCATCCGGACTGCGGTAGCTGGCGGCCGCACCGAGATGCAGAAGCTTGCGGCCGTCCTCCTCGTAGTACGGCAGGCCGGTCACGCGGCCCGTGACAGCCCAGCCCTCCTCCATCGAGCTTTCCCCCACGCCGTCCGTCTCAGTGAAGGCGCCAGCGGCCCAGGTCAGACGTTTGTCGCAAGCATGGTCAGAGATCTGGACGCCCGTATTCCGCCCAGGGGAAAAAACGTTGGGCAGCGCTCTTTCCATGAAAGTGATGTACTTGCTGCTGGTTACCTCCTCCAGGCTGAACGGCTCCTTGAAGTGCCCTGCCTTGACGTAGACGGGCAGGCCCTTCAGGCCGATGTAGGCATCTTTCAGGTCCGCGTCCCCGCCGGCGAAGTCGAACTGCAGCTTGAAGTCAACGTTCTCATAGATCGTGCCCGCCATGTAGAACCGCGCCCGGCGGAATTCCGTGGAGTCTGTCAGGTCGCCGACCAGTCCCTCCACATCGCTGTCTTGCTGCATCCACGCCCAGTCGGCCATGATTCTGCCGCCGAGCTTCAGCTTGAACGCTTCGTCGGCAGTGGCCAGCCTGATGCCCTTGTCCCAGTAGAGGCGGAAGTCAGACGGGCCGAGCGCGCCGGCGCTCTTCTCGACCTTCTCAACTCTCTGCTGCAGCCCCTGGAGTTTGCCGGACGTTCGCCGCAGCTCCTCCATGTCGTTCCGAAGGGCGTCAATGATGCGCTGCTGCGCTTCGAGCTCCTGCTGCAGTCGCTCAAGCTCCTCTCGCAGTCTTTCCGGATCTGCCTGAGTCGTTGCCGCATCAGCCTGCCAGCTGAAGATGCTGCCGAACACGACCAGCCCGGCAACTGCCAGCACCGTCACCCACCTGAACCTGCCAACCATGTGTCGGCCCCTGCCTGTTGTCATGGGACTGGAACACAGGACCCAAAGCCTCGCAACTGGTGTGCCGGAATCGACGTCCTTTGCCTAAGGCGTTGCATGGCAACGGGTTAGGAAAGTGCCCTTTGTCGTCAGGCCCCGCTCAGCAGAGGGGATTTCGGCGATGGAACGTCGGTGAGGGCGCTTCGGGCAGGAGGGAAGCCGCCGTGGAACAAGGCGTTACAGCAGAACGCCGGGTTTTCGTCGCGGCGCACGGAATCCCGTCGGGAGGGGAGCGGAGCATCAACGGGAATGGTTCGAGTCGAGCTTGGCCGCCTTGTACTGAAGGGTGGAGCGCGGGAGGTTAAGCATCTCGGCCGCCCGGGCAAGATTCCCCCCGGAGCGTTGGAGTGCCCAACGGACGATGCGAGCCTCCACATCCGCCATCACCTCCGCCATATCCAGGCTGTCAACCTCATCCAGGGCGAGAGAAACGGCGCGGCCCGAATGGTCGTGGGGCGCAAGCTCCGGCACATCGTCCACGTCGAGCTGGCCGTTGCGGCTCAGGGTGATCATCCTGTCCACGATGTGTTCGAGTTCGCGCACGTTGCCCGGCCAACTGTACGCCTGAAGCCGGGCAATTGCGGCGGGGGTGATGCTCGCCTCGCCCACGTTCCGCTTGACGGCGATCCTCTCCATGAAGTGGGCTATCAGCGGAGGCACGTCTTCCGGCCGATCGCGCAACGGGGGCACCTCCACGGGCACAACGCTCAGGCGGTAGTAGAGGTCGTCCCTGAATCGTCCGGCAGCCACCAAGCCCATCAGGTCCTCTTTGGCGGCGGCGATGACCCGGATGTTGACCGGGATGCACGTTTCCCCGCCCAGCCGCTCAAGAGTTCGCTCCTGGAGCACACGCAGTAGCTTGACCTGCACCGACATGGGGATGTCATCCACGTCGTCCAGGAACAACGTGCCTCCATTGGCCAACTCGATTCGGCCCATCCGGCGTTTGACGGCGCCTGTGAATGCCCCCGCCTCGTGGCCGAACAGCTCCGATTCCACCAGGTCGGCAGGCAAAGCAGCGCACGAGACCCCCACGAACGGGCCCCCAGATCGCGGCGAGCACTCGTGGATTGCCCGGGCCAGCAGCTCCTTGCCGGTGCCGGTTTCGCCCTGGATCAGCACTGTGGCGTCCGTGCCGGCCACGGCGTGGATGCGCGCCAGCACCTGCCGCATGGCCTCGGACTCGGCCACTATGTGCGTATCGACGGTGGTGGCCAACTGCTGTCGCAGGGATTCGTTCTCGCGGGCCAGCTGCTCGTAGTTGAGCAGTTTGTCCAGTTTCAGCAGCAGCTCCTCCGTGGTGAACGGCTTCTGCAGGTAATCGAAGGCGCCCAGCTTCATAGCCTCCACTGCCGTGTCCACGCTGCCGTAAGCAGTCATGACGATCACTGCCTGCTCGGGGCGATGGCTCTTCAGACCCCGCAGGAAAGACAGGCCGTCCTGTCCCGGCATACGAAGGTCCGTCACGACCACGTCGAAGGAGCGGCCCTCCAGCACAGAAGCCGCCTCCAGGGGGTTGGCGGCCGTGGCCACCCCGAAGCCGGCCGCACTGAGTTCGTCTTCCAGCACCGAGCGCTTCAGGAGCTCGTCATCTACTATCAGCACACTGGCTTTGCACTCATCAGACATCGTAGCTCTCTGCCGTCGCTTTGCGCAGGCGTATGACGAACCGAGCGCCCTCCAGACGCTCGGCTTCGGAAGCCAGCTGGAGGTCGCCGCCGGCGGCGCGCATCAGTTGCCGACTCACCGATAGACCCAGCCCCGTTCCCTCGTCCACCGGTTTGGTGGTGAAGAAAGGCTCGAAAACGCGTTCGCAGAACTCCTCGGGCACTCCCGGCCCGTTGTCTTCCACGGCCAGATAGACCCATTCGGTGTCGCAGGTGCCCTCGATCAGGACCTCCGGCTCCTCGCTCTGCTCAGCCGCTTCAGAGGCGTTAAGCACAAGATTCAACAGCGCCTGTGAGAGGCCGCGCCGGTCGCACAGGCAGACGCAAGGCCCAGTCGAACGCCAGGTGAGCCGCACTCGCCGGCCCTCCAGGTGCGACTCTACGAGCATCTTCACCGATGCGATCGCCTCCGCCAGCGCGTACTTCTCGAGCCGCACCTCCTGGCCCGAGCGTGCAAACGTCAGCATCCCCCGCATGGCAGTTGCGATCCTCTCCAGGCCTTCCTGGAGCATTGGGTAGTACTTAGCGGCGCGCTCCCCTTTCTGGGGATCGGCCTCCAGGTAGGTCAGGCATTCCTGCATGCCGTCGAGCGGATTGAGGATCTCATGGGCGAGTCCGGCGGCCATCTCGCCAAGGGCCGCCAGGCGCTCCGCATTGACCATGCGTTCCTGGGTGGCGCTACGCTCCTGCTCCAATGCCTCCATCCGGTCTACCATCTGGGAGAAACCCCTGCTCAGCCGCCGCACTTCCCGTGTGCCCGAGACGTGTTCGAGCGCAGCGCGCCTGCGTACCTCGGGGAAGCGAGACACCTCCGCCTCCAGCTCCTGGAGGGGGCGGCTGGCCTTCACTGCCACCATATGGGCCCCTGCGAACACGAGTGCGAGCGCGATGAACAAAGCCACGGACATAACCCACGCCATTCTGTGCGCCGCCTGGCGCGCATTAAGGCGGGACATTCCCACGTGCACAACGCCCAGTTGCCCCTCCTTGATGGGCATCCCCACATCCATCAAGGGTCTTCCGGCCGTGCGGAACCGCACGGGTTCGTCTCCGGCGCGCTCCCACACTCGCTGCAAGGCGACCGGGAAGCCATTCTCGAATGTATGAGCCAAAACCTGCCCCTCCTGGTCGGTCACGCAGATGTAGCGCGCTTCGGGCTCCCCAGACACTCCCTTACGCAGCACCCCATGCAGCGCCAGCCGGTCTCCCATCAGCAAAGGATTGACCGCCTGAGCAGCCACGGCGCACGCCAAGCTCTCAGCGCGCTCTGAGAGAGCCCGCCCGGCTGTGGTCGAGGTCGTGTAGGCGAAGTACGACCCCGACGGCACAAAAAGCGCCAACAGCACCGTCGTGCCGATCACAGCCACCAACTGGTCCAGGGACCATTGCTCAAGGGCCATCACTGGTTCTCCTGCGCAAGCAGCCAGTGGCGCAGTCGAAGCGCCGAGCGATAATCCTCCTCTCGGGCGGGCACAAACCTCTGGATGCCGATCGCGGAGAGGATATCGCGGCCCTCCGGGTCCTCGTCAAGCCCGAGGAAGGCCGTCCGGAGGGAAGCCTCCAGCAGCGGGTCGAGGTCGCGGCGAACCACAACCGGAGGCGGCCCAAACGGCTCGCTCTCCCATATTACCTTCACCTTCGCTGCCAGCGCAGGATCCTTGCCCTTGGCGGATTCGTATATGAGCGAGTCCACGGCCGCTGCCTCGACCAGGTGCAGACCGACGGCTCGAATCGAGAGGTCGTGACTGCCCGTGTAGACGATCCGTCTGAAGTGCTCCTGCGGGTCCAGGCCTCGGCGGACCATCTCCACCGTGGGCACCAGACGACCGGTGTTCGACTCGGGGTCAGTGAAAGCCATGACAGCCCCACGGAGATCCTCGAGATTCCCGGCGGCACTCTGCGCGCGCACAATCAGCAGCGAGCGATACGTGAGGCCCTGCTCAAACTGCGGCTGAACGAGCAACTCAATCGTGCCGGCGCCGTGCGCATGCACGTAAGTGCCAGTACAGACAAAGGCTACGTCAATCTCACCCTCCGCCAATGAACGGCGAACATCCGCGTAGGAGGGTCGCAGGACAAAGGCGGGCTCCCGCCCGACCAGCCCGGCGACCTTGCGCACAAGGCGCTGGTAAGTCGAGAAAGTGGCCTCGGCGCTGACCATGGTGGCAACGGCAAACCGCAGCTTGCCCTCGCTCTCCTGGCTGCCATCGGCATTCGGCGGGCTGGTCTCGCGCTCCGAGAAGTCCAGCAGAGGCGTTCTCAACTCAAGAAGGGCGCCCATCGCCTCCACGGCGAGCAGGCCACCACCGGCCAGCAAGAGACAAAGCGCCGCCTTGCTGATAATGAGCGCGATGGTGGAACGACGAGGCTCCCGCGGTGGATCCGTCATTGAACGACTCCCAGCCAACGACCGGCAAGCCTGCTAACCACCAGAACTGCGCAGAAGCACCAAGCATCGGTCCTTCAGTCTGCTTACGGTACAGGCTATAACTGCTCCTGCGCCCTGTCAAGGAGCCGGTTCGGGGGGTGGTGTAAGGTCTTCGCTGTAAATTCGGTTTCGGTGGGTTGGCGCTGCTTTCGCGGAGGGAGCCCGAGGGCGAGCGGAGCGAAAGCAGCGCCGAGCCGGTTGGCTCGCCGGCCCCAGCTCTGACGAGTGGTTTTTTCTCGCACTGTTTTTCTGCCCGTAACTGCCGGGGTAACCGTTCACGGATTTCGGCTCAAGCGGCCACGAGGGAGGGGGGAGGATGACCGTTGAAGTGGCCTTGGAGCGTCTGGCAGAGATAATCATACAGCGACCAGCCCCGCTGTGGGCACGTCGAGTGCGCGGTCCATATCCGCTCGCTCCACACCCGACCACGCTCCCCGCGCGTGCCCTGTGTGATGCGGCGGTCGATCACCACAAACCGCAGCGCCTGTTCCGCCAGGTTGTTGGTCGGTTCCACACCCGGCGTCGTGATGAACCGAAAGTAGCTCTCGCCGTGCTCCCGAAACCGCCTGGCCATATTGCGTGCCTCCCGCGTCCACGGCGGGTGACGCGCCGCGCGGATGATGTTCTTGCGCTCCCGC
>CAZNGS010000029.1:0-51540 GCA_964572825.1 uncultured candidatus Brocadiaceae bacterium | reverse complement strand
CTGTGGTCGTTACCCCGCCGGCTTTACGGCGCGTGGCACTTTTGAATGACCCTGCTGGAACGGCTGCGCCGTTGACAAAACCAGGGCATGCCACTACCATGAGCCCGCCGCGCGAACGCTCCCTCATCCGCTGCCTTGACCACGGCCGGGGGACGGCCTGAGCGTTTGGGCGCGCCATCGGGTTCCCGCCAGTTTTCCGGAAAGGCTGCGATGTTCGACCGCGTGGCTATCATCGGTCCCGGTCTGATCGGAGGGTCCATTGGCCTGGCCCTGCGCCGCCGGCAACTCGCCGCAGCAGTGGTCGGCATCGGACGCCGAGAGGAATCCCTGCAGGCAGCCCTGGACGTGGGCGCTATCGACCAGGCCGCCCTGGACGTACCGGAAGGCGTGGCGGGCGCGGACCTGGTGGTTCTGGCCACCCCCATTCGCGCCTTCGGCCCGGTGATGAGCGCCGCTGCGCCGTCCCTCGCCTCCGGCTCGGTCCTCTCCGACGTGGCCAGCACCAAGGTCCAGGTCATCAACACCATCCGGAGTTCATTGCAGCAGCGGCCCGACGTGAGCTATGTCCCCGCCCACCCCATGGCGGGCAGCGAGAAGCGAGGTCCCCTGGCGGCGCAGGCCGACCTGTTCGAGGGGTCGGTCTGCATAGTCACGCCTCTGGAGAAGCCGGTGGAAGCGGCCGGGCAACGGGTCATTGCCCTGTGGGAGGCCCTGGGAGCCCGGGTCATCCGGATGGAAGCCGAGGCTCACGACCGGCTGGTGGCGCGGATCAGCCATCTGCCCCATCTGGCAGCGGCGGCCCTGATGGCGGTGATCGAGGATGACGAGGCCAGGCTGTCCGGAGGCGGTCTGCGAGACACCACCCGTGTTGCCAGCGGAGACCCCCGCCTGTGGGTCGACATCTGCCGTACCAACAGGGGGCAGATACATCGGGCCCTCACCGACTACATCGAGCTTCTGCGTGAGGCGGCCGACGCGGTGGAGTCCGGCGACATGCAGTCCCTCAGCCGGTTGCTGGGGGAAGCCAAGCAGAAACGCGACCGGACCATCGCCGAGAGCGCAAACCACCCGCCGGAGCAATGCTGAGAAGATGCAATACAGAGTCGAAGTCATTCACAAAGAAGACTGCAAGGACCCTGAGGGACTGAGCGCGCTGGCCGATGTGCGCGATCTGGGTATCAGGGGCGTGGAGCAGGTGCACGCGATCCAGGTCTTCCTGGTCGACGGCGCCCTGACGTGTCAGGAAACGCAGGAGCTGGCGGAGAGGCTGTTTCTGGATCCTGTCGTGCAGCAATACCGCATCTGTGGCCCGCAGCAGGAGCCCTGGCCCTGGGCCGAATCGGGCCACGTGCACACCATAGAGGTCAAACGCAAGCCGGGCGTAATGGACCCGGTGGAGCAGAGCGCGTTGAAAGGCGCGGCCGACCTGGGACTCGCCGATCGGGTCAAGTCCGTGCGGACGGCAACGAAATACCTCCTGCGGGGCGATCTGTCCCGTCGGCAGCTCGAGCAGATCGCCTCCAGGACCCTCGCCAACGACACCATCGAAGAAGTGCACATCGATGAACCCGAAGTAGCCTACCCGGTGCGCGAGCTGGAGTACGAATTCGAACTCGTACACGTGCCCATCCGGGAAGCCGACGACGAGGAGCTGATGCGCATCAGCCGCGAGGGCGTGCTGTCCCTGACCCTGGATGAGATGAAGACCATTCAGGAGCACTTTGTCGGGCTCGGACGGGAGCCCACGGACCTCGAGATGGAAATCCTCGCCCAGATGTGGAGCGAACACTGCGTGCACAAGACTCTGAAGGGGCATGTGACCTACGAGGGTCCCGTCCCCGCAGGCTGGGAGGAATACGTCGCCGAGGACGGCCGGCTGGTGATCGACAACCTGCTGGCCGAAACCGTGGCGCGCGCCACCGCCGAACTCCAGAAGCCCTGGTGCATCAGCGTGTTCGTGGACAACGCGGGCATCATCGAGTTCGACGAAGCGTACGGCATCTGCTTCAAGGTCGAAACGCACAATCACCCCAGCGCCATCGAGCCCTACGGCGGCGCCAACACCGGCATCGGCGGCGTCATCCGCGACCCCTTGGGCACGGGCCTCGGCGCCTGGCCCATCGTGAACACGGACGTGTTCTGTTTCGGGCCGCCCGACATGCCGGAGGAGGCGGTCCCCCGCGGCGCCCTGCATCCCCTGCGGGTGCTCAAGGGAGTCGTGGCCGGCGTCCGTGACTACGGCAATCGAATGGGCATCCCCACCGCCAACGGGGCCGTCTACTTCGACGAGCGCTATACCGGCAACCCCCTGGTCTACTGCGGCAACATCGGCCTTATCCCCCGCGACCGGGTGCAGAAGGCGCCCCGACCCGGGGACCTGGTGGTGATAATCGGCGGACGAACGGGGCGGGACGGCATTCACGGAGCCACCTTCTCCTCGGTTGAACTCACGAGCGAGAGCGAAGAGGTCTCCAGCGGCGCCGTGCAGATAGGCAACCCCATCACGGAGAAGAAAGTGGTGGACACCCTGATGCAGGCCCGCGACAGAGGTCTCTACACGGCCATCACCGATTGCGGCGCGGGGGGGCTGAGCTGCGCCGTGGGGGAAATGGGCGAGACCACGGGCGTGGAGGCCGAAATCGGGGACGTCCCGTTGAAGTACTCCGGCCTGTCCTACACCGAGATATGGATTTCGGAAGCCCAGGAGCGCATGGTCCTGGCCGTGCCGCCCGAGAATCGGGACGAACTGCTCAGTCTGTTCGCCGCCGAGGACGTCGAGGCCACCGTGATCGGCCGTTTCACCGATGACGGCCAGCTCCGCGTCCGTTACAACGGCAATATCGTGGCTCACATGGACATGGATTTCGTCCATCACGGTCTGCCCCGCTTCGAAGAGTTCGCCCGGTGGGAACCACCGCAGCACGTGGACCCGCTGGTCGAGAGCTCATGGAAGGACGATGCCTGCGCCGCCACCTGCCGAAAGGTCCTGGCAGGTCCGGAAGACTGGGGCCGGGCGCTTCGCCGAATCCTGGCCGCCCCCAATGTGCGCTCCAAGGAATGGATCATTCGCCAGTACGACCACGAGGTCCAGGGCCAGACGGTCGTCAAGCCCCTGGTGGGTCTCCAGAACGATGGTCCCGGCGACGCCTGCGTCATCGCTCCCCGGCTGGGCTCCACCAGGGGAGTCGCCGTCGGCTGCGGACTCAACCCCAAATACGGCGACATCGACACCTACCACAGCGCCGCTTCCGCCATAGACGAGGCCCTCCGGAATATCACCGCCGTCGGAGGCAGCATCGAACGAACGGCCATTCTGGACAACTTCTGCTGGGGCAACACCCGCCGGCCCGAGCAACTGGGCACGCTCGTCCGGGCGGCGCTGGCCTGCTACGACTGCGCGGTGGGCTTCGGAGTGCCCTTTATCAGCGGCAAGGACAGCCTGAACAACGAATTCAACACGGGCGACGAAACGATCGCCGTCCCCCCCACCCTCCTGATCAGCGCCTTGAGCCTCATGCCGGATGTGCGACGCGCCGTGACGATGGACCTCAAGGCGCCCGGAAACCGGCTCTACCAGGTGGGCGCCACTTACCCCGAACTGGGTGGATCACATTACCTGGAGCTTTTCGACCTGATCGGCACCACCGCCCCCCGCGTCCGGGTCGAGACCGCCCGCAGAACCATGATTCGCCTCACGCGGGCCATCAAGGAAGGCCTGGTGCGGGCCTGTCACGACCTGTCCGAGGGCGGATTGGGCGTGGCGGTGGCCGAAATGGCCTTCGCCGGAGGGATGGGGGTCAACGTGCAACTGGCGGAAGCCCCCTATCGGGGTCCGGAGGCACACCGTTTGGATAGCGTGCTGCTCTTCGCGGAATCGAACAGCCGTTTCCTCGTCGAAGTGGAACCGCGCCATGCCGAAGAGTTTGAAGCACTTCTTGCTGACCTGCCGGTCCGGTGCATCGGAGAAACGGCCGACTCCGAAGTGCTGGAGGTCGCCGGGCGCAACGGAGACATGATCCTGACCGAACCGCTGACGGAGCTGAAATCGTCCTGGCAGACGCCACTGGTGCCGCATTGAGCCCCCCTGGAAAAACCGGTCGGGGAAAGAGGAAGGGTTTTTGGCAAGTCCAGCTTGACAGAATTGCGTGTTAATCTTACAATACATCTAAAGGCCGTCAGGACGGGGACGAAACGAGACGACGCACGCCGGCGGCGGAATGTCGGGTTGGTGTGCGTAGGATGGTAGAGTGTACTGCCCATGCGCCTGTGCGGAGCTCGCACGTGGCGAGCGTGTGCGGGCAGCATGGAGCCTCTTTTTTTCCGGACCGGGACCGCGCCATGCAAGGCAAAGAGGTACTACGGCTGGTCGATAGCCTCCACCGCAACAAGGATATCGACGAAGAGGTGATCTTCCAGGCCATCGAGAGCGCTCTGCAATCGGCGGCCCGGAAGCACTACGGCCCGGCCGAAGAAATCGACGTTCACATTGACCGCGAGACCGGCGACATAGCCGCAGTGTACAACGGAGAGTATCTGGAACCCGAAACACTGGGGCGGATCGCCGCTCAGACGGCCAAGCAGGTCATCATACAGCGCATACGCGAGGCAGAGAGCCAGACGATCTACGAGGAATACGTCGAGGAAGTGGGCACCCTCGTCACCGGCACCGTCCAGCGGTTCGAGGGCGGAGCCATCATCGTCGGCCTCGGAAGGACGGAAGCGCTCCTGCCCCGGTCCGAGCAGATACCGGGGGAGCATTACCAGGCGGGCGAGCGCGTGCGAGCGGTCATTATCGACGTGCGCAAGCAGAACAGCCTGGTCAAGATATTCCTGTCCCGCGCCCACCCCGACTTCATCCGCAGGCTCTTCGAGCTGGAAGTGCCGGAGGTGGCCGAGGGCGTGGTCCAGATCAAGAAGATTGCCCGCGAACCGGGCCTGCGCACGAAAGTGGCCGTGGAAAGCCTGGACGCCCGGGTGGACTGCATCGGCGCGTGCGTCGGGGTGCGGGGAACCAGGATCAAGAGTATCATCGACGAGATCAAGGGCGAAAAGATCGACATCATCCCGTGGAGCGAAGCCCCGGAGACCCTCATCGCCGACAGCCTCCGGCCGGCCGAGATACTCCAGATCACCCTTGAAGAGGGGCCCGATACCAAGCGGGCCATCGTCACCGTGCCCGAGGATCAGCTCTCCCTGGCTATCGGATGGAAGGGACAGAACGTGCGGCTGGCCGTCAAGATGTCCGGCTGGGATATCGATATCGTCCCTCCCGAGCCCCCCGAAGAAGAACAGGAAGAAGACGAAGAGCAACAAGAACCCGAACAGGAGTTGCCCGCCTCGGAACTGGCGGAGGCCCCCGAGAACCCGGAAACCGAATCGAAGCAGGAAGCGGAAGAAGCCGTCTCCACAGAACAGGGATCGGCTGAAAGCAGAGCAGAACCGACGTCCGATCTCTGAGACATACCCCGCCCTGCCCCGTTGCCGCACGAGATCTGTCGCCTGAATCAGGCAGGTGGTGCAATTGGCTGACACAGTAAGAATCTACGAGATCGCTAAGAAAGTCGGCATCAGCAGTTCGGAACTGATCGAGATCTGCAAACGCGCCGGCTTTGACGAGATCACACACCATTCCAACGCCGTTTCGCCGGAGAAAGCCGAGGATATCCGCAAGGCAGCCATTCGCCTTTACCGGCCCAAGGAACGTCCCGTCATCAAGAAGAAGAAACGGCCTAAGAAGAAACCCAAAGCCGAGAAAAAGGCCCCGCCCAGCAAGAAGAAGAAAATGCCCTCCACCAGCGAGGTCAAGCCCGTGCCCCCGCCCGCCCCTCGCGGGTCCGGCGCCCAACGGGAGGTCACCGAGGACGAGGTGGCTCCGCCTCCGCCGCCCCGGCGCAAAAGAAAAGGCAAACCAAAAGAAGAGGAGCAGCCGGATAAAGAGAAGATCAAAAAGCGCACGATCATCTTCAAACACCCCAAGCGGCGCGTGCCCACCAAAGAGCGCGAGACGGAAATCGAGATGACCTCGCCGGTCACCATCCGGGAACTCTCGGAGCGACTGGGCATTCCGGCCAGCGAGATCATCAAGGACCTCATGTTCGACCACGGCATCCGGGCCAGCATCAACGAGACCATCGACGACGAACTGGTCCAGTTGATCGGCCTCGAACACGAGGTCGACATAACGCTGGTGGAGCCCAAATCCGCCGAGGAGCGGCTGCTGGAATCCCTGCCGGAGGACAGGGGGGAAGACCTGGCGCCCCGGCCGCCGGTGGTCACACTGCTGGGCCACGTGGACCACGGCAAGACCACGATTCTGGACCGCATCCGTCACACACGGGTCGCCGAGGGCGAGGCCGGGGGTATTACCCAGGACATCGCCGCCTGGCAGGTCGAGGCGGATGACCACACCCTGACCTTCATCGACACCCCGGGCCATGAGGCCTTCACGGCGATGCGCGCGCGGGGCGCCAGCGTCACCGACCTGGTCGTCCTGGTGGTGGCGGCCGACGACGGCGTGATGCCGCAGACCGTGGAGGCGATTGACCACGCCCGCGCCGCCGAAGTGCCCATCGTGGTGGCCATCAACAAGGTAGACAAACCCGACGCCAACCCCATGCGGGTCCGCCAGCAGCTTGCCAGCCATGACCTGGTGGTCGAGGACTGGGGCGGCGAAGTGGGGTGCGTCGACGTCAGCGGCCTGACCGGCGAGGGCATGGAGGATCTGCTGGAACGAATCGTGCTCGAAGCTGAACTGCTGGAAGTGAAGGCGAACCCCGACCGCCCCGCCTCCGGGGCCGTGCTGGAAGCCCGCATGGAACCCGGGCGCGGTGCGGTTACGGAGCTGATCGTCCGGAACGGAACCCTCCGCAAAGGCGATATCCTCGTCTGCGGCAATGCGTACGGCACCGTGCGGTCCCTCCAGAACGATCGCGGCGAAGAGATCGACGAAGCCGTTCCCGGCCAGCCCGTGGCCCTGAGCGGGCTGGATACCGTGCCGGCAGCCGGGGACCTGTTCCTGGTGGTCGACGGGCTGGACACGGCACGGGAAGTGGCCGAGGAACGCCAGAACCAGTTGCGCAAACGAAGGCTGCGAAGCACCCGGCCCCGGGTGACCCTGGAGAATCTCTATGACAGCATCCAGAGCGGGGAGACCCGGCAATTGAACCTCATCCTCAAGGCCGATGTCCAGGGCTCCCTCGACCCCATCCTGAAAAGCCTGCATGCCCTCGACACCAAGGAGGTGTCGGTCAAGGTCATCCGCAGCGCCGTCGGCCACGTCACCACCAGCGACGTGCTCCTGGCGGAGGCCTCCGATGCCATCATCGTGGCCTTCCGCGTCCACGAGGATGAGAAGGTGAAGGACATGGCCACGGCGAAAGGCATCGAGATACTCCACTATGACGTCATCTATAAGCTGACGGATCACATCCGCAGCGCTCTGGAGGGGATGCTGGAGCCGGAGAAACAGGAAAGACGGCTGGGACTGGCCGAAGTGCGCCAGA
The DNA here is from genome assembly GCA_964572825.1 of uncultured candidatus Brocadiaceae bacterium. Classification (GTDB taxonomy): domain Bacteria; phylum Planctomycetota; class Brocadiia; order SM23-32; family SM23-32; genus CAYVBE01. The sequence continues at coordinate 44,038 of CAZNGS010000029.1, read as the reverse complement.
CCTTCGACATCAGCAGAGTAGGCACCGTCGCCGGATGCTACGTGCGGGACGGTGTGATCCGTCGCAACGCCCGTATCCGCATCCGGCGGGACGGGGAAGTGGTATTCGACGGCAACATCGCCTCGTTGCGCCAGGAGCAGAACGACGTGCGCCAGGTGGAAGCCGGCCGAGAATGTGGCGTCAACTGCCGGGGCTTTAACGATGTCCGCGCAGGAGATATCATAGAGTGCTATGAGGTGGTCGCAGTCAAACGGTCACTGTCCACCGCACAGGCCGCCGACCGATCCAGTTAACCTCCGCGCGGGCTCCAGCACGCAGAAGCAAATGATCCTGGGAACGGCTGAAATTCGCCTCTCTATCCGCGATGCCCGCACCCTCAAGGACAAAAGGCGGGTGCTGGCCAGCCTGAAGGATAGGATCCGAAACAAATTCAACGTCAGCGTGGCCGAGATAGGCGATCTGGACTTCGTCCAGAGTGCCACCCTGGCCATTGCCCACGTGGCGAACGACAGCCGCTACATCAACGGCACCCTGGACAAGCTGGTCGGAATCGTCAGGACGTTTCCCGCCGCCGAACTCGTGGATTACAGGATCGAGATCATCTGAGGGGTTTTGTCAGGGCTTGGACCGATGCATCCTCGAAAAAAAAGGAAGATAGAGGAATTGCTCCGCCGCGAGCTGAGCAACATCGTGCTCTACGAGCTGAATGACCCCCGCACGGGCTTTCTGACGCTGACGGCCGTGGAGTTGAGTGAGGATCAGCGGTCCGCCGAGGTCGGCGTCATGGTGCGCGGATCAGAAGAAGAGGTGGCCGAGACGCTCGCAGTGCTCAACCACGCACATGGCTACATTCAGGGGCTGATCGGACGCCGCCTTCGCCTGCGCTACACCCCGGTCCTCAGCTTCAGCGAGGACACCTCCATGCGCCACGCGATGCACATCGAGGCCCTTATCGACCGGGCACGCCGCGAGGACCGGGAGTTCAAGAGCTGAGCCATTCGCGCGAGACTTTATCCTCAGTGGTCTCCCATAAGACAGCGCAGAAGATGGCCGGCGAGCTTACGCGCCGTGCGCTCGAACAATGGGGAGAGTTGAAAGGACGCAAGGTCCGCCCGCCCCTCAACCAACTGGTCCTGAGCACCTTTTACCACCTGACCAGCGTGCGCCGGGCCACGCGAGGGCTGCGCCAGTTGAAGCGGGGCTTCGTGGACTGGAACGAGGTCCGCATAAGCCACCCCGCCGAGGTGGCCGGAGCCCTCTGTTCCGCACCGTGGGCGCGGTTAGGCGCGGAGCAGGTCGTGTGGCTACTGCGAGAACTCCGCGAGACGTACCACCGCATGGACCTGGACTTCCTGGCCGACCTCAGCCCCACGCAGGCCAGAAGCTGCCTGAACAGTCTGTCCTCGGTACCGGCGCACGTGGCGGACGAAGTGCTCCTTCTCAGCCTGCACGTCCCCGTGCTGCCCTGCTCGCCCGCGGCGGCCCGCATGTGCTGGCGGCTGGGGCTGCTGGACAACCCACAGCCGACTGTCAGGAACCAGATGACTCTCCAGAGTTTGTTCGAAAAGCGCTACTATGTCTGCACGCACCTTTACTTTTGTGACTGCGCGGAGCAGTGGTGCACGGTCCAGGAGCCGGGGTGCCACGAATGCGCTCTGGCCCGGCTCTGTCCCAGCGCCACCGACGCACCCGACGGAACCCGCAACTGAAGCCAGGAAAACAGCATGGACAAACTCATCTTCGGAATTCCCAAAGGAAGCCTGCAGGAATCGACCCTCCAGTTGCTGCTCAAAGCCGGTTACAGAGTGGAGGTCGGATACCGCTCCTACTACCCCGCCATTGACGACGAGCAGATCGAGGCGCGGCTCCTCCGTCCCCAGGATATGCCCCGGTTCGTGGCCAGGGGCGTGATCGATGCCGGCCTCACCGGCGCTGACTGGGTGGCCGAGAACGAAAGCGACGTGGTCGCCGTCTGCGACCTGGTCTACGCCAAGCAGCAACTGGTCCCCGTCCGCTGGGTGGTCGCCGTCGCCGAAGATTCCGATATCCGGTCCGTGGAGGACCTGCAGGGCAAAACCATCAGCACCGAACTGGTCCACGTCACGCGCCGGTATCTCCGGGAACGGGGAGTCGAAGCCCACGTGGAGTTCAGCCACGGGGCCACGGAAACCAAGGTGCCCGACCTGGTGGACGCCATCGTCGAACTGACCGAGACGGGCGCCAGCCTCCGCGCCAATCGACTGCGCATCGTGGACACGGTAATGGAGAGCACAACCCAACTGGTCGCCTCGCACCGGGCCTGGGAGGACGACTGGAAAAGAACCAGGATAGAAAACCTGGGTATGCTCCTGAGCGGCGCGGTGCTGGGCGAGAGCAAGGTGGGGCTGAAAATGAACGTCCCGGACGGCACCCTACAGAAGGTTCTCTCCCTCCTGCCCGCCCTGCGCAACCCCACCGTGAGCAACCTGGCCGACGAATCCGGCTACGCCGTCGAGACCGTGCTGGACGAAAGGGTCGCCCGCGACCTGATCCCCAGGCTCAAACGAGCCGGCGCCGAGGGCATCATCGAATACCCCCTCAACAAGGTCATTCTCTGAGCCCCTCCGGGCTCTCCAGCAACTCGCGGAATGTCTGGAAGAACCTCGCCGCCTGGACGCCGTCCACCACCCGGTGGTCGGCACTCAGCGACACTTTCATCATCCGCGCAATCCCCAGCATGCCGTCCCGGGCTACCGGCTGCTCCCGCACGGTCCCGATGCCCAGGATGCAGCTCTCCGGCGGGTTGATGATCGCCTGGAAGTAGTCGATGCCGTACATGCCCAGATTGCTCAGCGTGATGCTTCCGCCCTCGTAGTCCTCGGGGATGAGCTGCTCGTTCCGGGCCCTGGAGGCCAGCCTTTGAAGCTGCCGCGCTGTCTCCGCGAGGCTCCTCGCATCGGCGTCCCGGATCACGGGCACGAACAGGCCGTCCTCCACGGCCACGGCGACGCCCACGTTACACCGGCCGTTCAGGAGCACCGCGTCCCCGTCGAAACGCGCATTGACGCGCGGATTCTCCCGCAGTGCCAGCCCGGCGGCCTTCACCAGCAGCGCGGTGATCGTGATCCTCTCGCCCGTGTCGGCCTCCACCTGCGCGGCCATCTCCGTGGCGGCGTCCATCACGACCTCCCCTACCAGATAGAAGTGGGGGATCTGCTGCTTGGACGCGGTCATGCGTTGGGCGATGGTCGTTCGCATGGGCGAAAGCGGAACCCTGCGGCCCGGCCCCACCGGGGCAGCGCCGGGAGCGGCCCCCTGCACGTCCTGCCGCCGCACCCGACCGCCGCCCGCCTGACGGCCCACCGTCCGCAGGTCCACGCCCCGCTGGTAGGCCAGCCGGCGCGCCGCAGGGGTCGGCCGGCGCTCCTCCACTTCGGCGACGTAGGCCCGCACGTCCCGCTCGATTATCCGCCCCCCCGGCCCGGAACCGTGCAGCACCTGGAGGGGCACTTCCAGCTCCCCGGCAATCTTACGGGCCCGGGGCGAGGCGAATATGCGCCCGGGCGGTGCTTCGACGGCTGTCGGGCCACCCGGGGCGGGCTCCGGCGGCGCTTCCCGGGCCTCGCCGGGCCCGGTCGACGCAGCCGTTGCAGGCGTCGCCTCTTCCAGCAGGTGCTCGGGCAACTCCTCGTCCTCATCTCCGATGACGGCGATCAAGCGGTTCACGGGCACGGTCTCGCCCTCGGACACGAGTATCTTCCGGACAGTGCCGGCGGCGAACGCCTCCACTTCCAGGGTCGCCTTGTCGGTGGTGAGTTCGTAGAGGACTTCGCCCTTCTCCACCGTGTCCCCTTCGGTCTTGTGCCACTTCTCGATGGTGCCCTCCTCCATCGTCTGCCCGAGCTGAGGAAGCACAACACGATGTAACATTTTGCTATCTCCGCAGTTAAGGGGTCCGCCGGACTATCCGGTCCGGAGAGCGTATATTCTAAGCTCCCCTTCTCGCACCCGCAACCAGGCCCGGCCCTAAAAAACGCTGCCCTCTGCTACGGCAACGCGGATTCCTCCGCAGTGAGGAGAACCGTCGGATGGGTGCGCACGCTGGCCACCAGCCCGAATGCGGCGTAGGTGGTCAGCAGCGAGGACCGGCCCCAACTGACCAGCGGCAGCGTGAGGCCTGTGATGGGAGCCAGGCGAACCGCGATGGCCACGTTCAGGAAACTCTGGAAACCGAACAACATCAGGATTCCCCCGATGATCAACCGGCCGAACGGCTCGCCCGTCCTGGCAGCCAGCACGCCCATGTACCCGACCATCAGCAGGTAGAGCAGCACAAGGGGCGCGGTGCGGACGAAGCCCCATTCCTCGGCGATAACGGGGAAGATGAAGTCCGTGTGCCGCTCCGGCAGCCTGCGCAGCCTGTTGAGGTGCCCCTTGCCCCATCCCGTGCCGCTCACCCCCCCGTCCGTAATGGCCAGTGTGGCCTGCTCCGCGTTGTAAGCGGCGTCCGAGCCCGGGACGGCCCCGGGGCGCACAAACCCGATGATCCTCATCTTCTGGTAAGACTTCAGAACGCCCGGCGTGAACCACGCCAGGCCCAGCAGCGCCGCCCCCGCAACGGCCAGCACAACGAGGTTCCTGATCCGCACCCCACCCAGAAAAGCCAGACCCGCGAAAACGGGCACCAGCACCAGGGCCGTTCCCGCGTCCGGCTGCATGGCGATCAGCAGCATCGGCGCCGCCGTCATCAGAATCGGCGGCACAAGGGCGCGCAGGCGTCCCCATCGGCGGTGAAACCGAAAATAATCCGCCAGGGTAAGAACCAGCAGTACCTTGACCGGCTCCGAAGGCTGCAGCCGGAATAAGCCGAGGTCATACCAGCGGCGGGCGTTGTTCACTGTGACTCCCAGGGGAGACCACACGCCCAGGAGAACAACGAGTCCCGCCAGGTAGAGCAGGAAGGTCAGCCCCGAAAGGCGCCGGTAATCGAACAAGCCGACCAACAGGAAAACGACGGCTCCCGCGCCGCCGGAGGCCGCGTGCATGGCCCCCAGCCGGGCCGATTCAGAACTCCATATGAAAGCCGCCCCCACCCCCGTAAGACCCAGAGCGCCCAGTAGCAGAGGCCAGGGCATCGAGCGCCACTCAACCCGACCCGTGTAAGAGCGGATAAGCTGCCTCATCGTTCGCCCCGCACCAAAACGCCGGCCCCGTCGGCCGCCTTACAGAAGTAAAGCCCCGCCTGCCCCTCCATATTTGGATGCACCTTCAGGTACCGCTCCAGCGCAAAACTCCTTATCTGCCCCTCGCGCCCCGGCTCGGCCAACCCCACACAGCAGCCCCGGAATCCCGCACCGCTGAACCGGGCGCCGAAAACACCCGGAGCATCTCGAAGCACATCGAAAGCGGTCCGCAGGTACTCGTTCCCGCACTGGTAATTCTCGATGGAGCTGCGCCCGGACTCGTTGATAAGCTGCCCGAACCCTTCCAGGTCACCCCGGCTCCAGAGCTCCACGCCGCGCCGCACACGCCGGCGTTCTGCGAAGAAATGGGCCGCTCTTCTGCGCAGTTCGGCGGGCAGGGCATCGGCATGGCGCTCGTATGCATCCTCCGGCACCAGGCCCAGCACCGGTGGGTCGGGCGCGGGCAGGCCGGCCGCATCCAGCAGCCGCCGCGCAGCGTCCCGGCATTCCGCAACACGCCGGTTGTAGTCGCTCTCCGCCAGCGGCAGCCGCAGCCCGCTGAACAGCACGGCCACGCACCATCCAGACTCGCCCCCGAAGGGAACGAGCCGGCTCTGCTCCGTCCGGCAGTCCAGGTGCATCAGATACCCTTCGCGAGAGAGCAGGATGCTCGACTGGTCCAGGATGCCGTTGTTCAATCCGATGTAATCGTTCTCGATCCGACGGTCCAGCTCGACGTTCTGCGCGGTGGAGACCGAGAGCCCGTTGACGGCCTCCAGCGCCAGGAGGTAGGCCACGCCCACGGCGGCCGAAGAGCTGAGCCCGGCCACATCGTCGTGGCCGTCCACCAGGGCGATCATCCCGCGCGCGGTAGCGTCAAGGTCCGCGACGGCTTTTGCCGCCCCCCGCGCGTAGTCCGCCCAATCACCGGTCGGGCAGTCCGGCACCGCGTCCAGGTCGAACTCCACCTGGCCGTCGAACTGCCGGCTCCGCAGGATCACCCGGCGGTCCCCGCGGGGGGCAAAGGCCAGCATCAGAGACCTGTCCACCGCAAAGCCGGTTACCTCGCCGAGCTGGTGGTCCACGTGCGCGCCCAGAGGGCAGACACGATAGGGACTGCGCACCACGCCGGCCCTGTGCGGAGGAAGCCCGGCCCAGCGGCCAAGCTCGTCGCGCAGGCGGGCCGCCCGCGCGAGGTCGTCCTTGCAGGAATGGTCGGGGCTCATCGGACTCCTGTACGAAGTCTGCGGTGTGAGTTTTCGTCCTCCAGGCTTCCGGACGCCGAAGGGGCTGAGGAAATCATACGGTCCGCGATAACTGCCCCTCGAGCCGCTTCAGCAGGCCCTTCAGCCGGCCGGAGACGGCCTTCAGGTCCGACTCGTTCGGCAGGGTCTCCTGGCACACAGAAAGCTCCGAGAGCGTATCGCGCAGTGCGAAGGCGACGCGACGGGTGTTGCCGCCCGAGCTCCAGTAGAGGACAAGGGTCTTGAAGGTTTTCCCACTCATGTGCGCATTCCCGTCCGGGCAACGGTGAACCTGCAATGCCGGCCGCGGGACCGGTTCCGCGACGTTGGCCGGCTGGCTGTTACGTCCCGGAGTCACGATATCAGAAAGGCGACATCGCTGACAAGCTCCTGCGCACCGTTGACTGGGGGCACGCCGGCGTTAGAATAAGTATTGTGGCTGGCCGAGCAGTGGCTGCGGATTGCCAGAAATCCATGGAGGGTTGGCGCAAATGGCTCAAGCGCAACTGACGTGCCCGAACTGCGGGACTGCAGTGGATGTGGGGGACGTGGTATGCCCCAACTGTGGCGTCAATCTGAAGAGCGGTGAGTCCTACGAGGAACGCGTCAAGAAAGCCACCGGCAAACTGGAGCACCCGGAGAAACCGGCCGGCGGATTGTTCGTGGGGCTGATGGTCGTGCTCGGCATCGCCCTGTTCGGGGGCTACATGATGCAGAAACGCGCGGAAGATATCCTGCGGGCCACGCCGGAGATGTTCGTACCGCGCATCCGCTGGATACAGCGGCTGCAGGACGAGATGGCCGGAGGAGACAAGGAACAGGCCCGCGCGGCAGCCCGCAGCCTCATTGATGGGATCGACAGCAAGGTGATGGACATGGAAATGACCATCCAGCAACGAGAGCAGTTGAAGGGCATCGAAGGGCCGGGTTACAATGAGAAGGCCGCCATGGGGCTGCTGAAAAGCCTCAAGCTGAAAGCCGGAAGGACCGTGAATCTGAAAGGGGACGACGCGTAATGGGTGAGAATGTCACCGAGGTGACCGACGACACCTTCGAATCCGAAGTGCTGCAGGCGGATGTTCCCGTGGCGGTGGACCTGTGGGCGCCCTGGTGCGGTCCGTGCACAATGGTGTCCCCCATCATCGAGCAATTGGGAGAAGACAACCGGGGAAAGGTAAAGGTCTGCAAGCTGAACGTGGATGAAAACCCGGAAACCGCCGCCCGACTCGGTGTAAACGCCATACCCACCGTTATAGTGTTCAGCGAAGGGGAAGAGCAAAACCGCCTCATCGGGGCCCAGCCAAAAGCGGCCTACCAGAAGGCACTTGAGGAATTCGTCGCCGACTGAGCCACCTCCCGAAGCCGGACGTGCGCACACTGGCCGCGTGCGGGGGGGTGAGTGTTACGTGCTGCTCGGGCAGGCGGCGACGATAGGGGCGAGGCGGAGCCGGTGTAGCGGCTCGCTAAGAACCTTCCTCGGGCCCGTCCGCCCTTGCCTCGGACACGTCCACGGTTGGGGCGATCTCTTCTTCCGCCTCGGCGGGCCGCTCCTTCTCCACCAGCTCGAACAGTACCTGCGGCGCGTTATCCCCCAGGCGGTTGCCCGTAAGCTTCAGGGATCGCTCCCGACCGTCGATTTCGTAGATGAACTCGGGAATCTCCCCCACGCTGGTGCCGACCAGGACGCCGAGCCGGCTGCCGCTCAGCCGCACGATCCGCGTGTAACCCCCGGGGCGGTCGGCGTAACGCTCGGCCAGACATTCGGTTCCCTCTCCCCGCCAGGCGCCTTCGCCGAACAGTTTCTGGACCATTTCCTTGTCCTGGAGGCGCTTCAGCGCGAGCCGGTAGTAGTGGAGGTATTTGGCGCGGTCCTCCTCGCTGCCGGTGTCCCTGTAGGGCAGGGCCCGTCGGGCGAGCGTGATGAGACGCTCCACGAAGGGGCGCACCTCCTTGGCCTTGGCCGGGGTGGTGATGATCCTCTCCTGGCGCAGCAGGGCGCCGGCCATGTTGCGGCGCAGGGCAATTCGATGACTGGAACTACGGTTGAGTTTCCGTCCTTTTTTCTTGTGCCGCATTCGCGCACTCCGAAACAACGCAAACTGATAGATGCCGGGGTGTTTACTGATCCTCGGAGACAAGCTGGCCCGTCTCCAACCCCTGCTCGGCCAGTTTTTCCCTGACCTCCTGGAGGGTAACTTCACCGAAATTCCGCACGTTCAAAAGGTCATCTTCGGTCCGTTGCAGCAGGTCACGGATGGTCTTGATCCCTTCGTCCTCCAGACAGTGTGCAGCCCTGGTGTTGAGGTCAAGCACGGAAATGGGCATGGACAGCTTCGACTCGGGAATATCGGGTTCCTCCAGGTGCTTGACCTCCGAGATGGGCTCCGGCTCCTCCTGGGGGAGCTGGCGCGAGAGCTCGAAGTAATCCACGAAGGCGTTCAGGTGCTTTCGCAGCAGCTTGGCCCCTTCCACCATGGCCATCTGTGGGGACACGGCCCCGTTGGTGGTGACCTCCAGGATCAGCCGATCGTAGTTGGTGCGGCGCCCCACCCGGGTGTCTTCCACCCTGTAGCTGACCTTCCGGACGGGCGAGAAGAGCGCATCGACGGGGATCAGGCCCACTTTCCTGGGCAGTTCAAGCTCTTCGGACGGCACGTAGCCCCTGCCTTTGCGCACTGTGACGGTGCACTCGAAATCCGTGTCCTCGGTAATCGTGCAGATTAGCTGATCGGGGTGGACGATCTCCACGTCCGGATCGGGTTCGATGTCACCGGCGGTGACCTTTCCCGCTGCGTGGGCTTCCAGGTGCAACTCCTTCTCCTCGTCCGGATGGACCTTCAGGACCAGCTCTTTCAGGTTCAGCACGATCTCGGGCACGTCTTCCAGCACGCCCTCAATGGCCCGCAGCTCCTGCTCGACCCCCTTGATGCGCACGGCCACCACGGCGGCGCCCTGAATGGAAGACAGGAGCACGCGGCGAAGACTGTTGCCCACGGTGTGCCCGAACCCGCGTTCGAAAGGTTCTGCGGAGAAGCGACCGTAGGTCTCACTGAGCGTAGTGCGGTCGACCTCCACCTGGAAAGGCAGCTCCAACCCACGCCATCTGGCTCTGACCACCATAAGTCTGCCTCCGGACAGTATTCAGAGTAAATGTCGAAATCAGCTCAGCGAGAGCAGAATTCCACCACCAGGCCCTCTTCGACCTCGGCCGAGACATCCTGCCGGGTCGGCCCCCGCATTACGCGTATGGTCAGGTCCGCATCGTTAACCTCCAGCCACCCCGGTTCAGGATGACCCATGGTCTCGCGGTTCGACCTGACGAGGTCCAGGATCACGTCTTCCGGCTCGGGTCGGATCACGTCCCCTTCCTCCACCTGCAGTCCCGGCTTGTCGGACGTGTGCCCGTTAATCTGGACGTGACGATGCGTCACGAGCTGCCGCGCCTGGGCCCTGGAGACGGCGAACCCACAGACGGTCAGCACGTTGTCCAGGCGTCGCTCCAGGATCGAAAGCAGGGTCTCTCCGGTGTTGCCCCGCGTCTTTCGGGCCTGCTGAAAGTAACGCCGGAACTGTTTCTCCAGGACTCCGTAGAAACGTTTGCACTTCTGCTTTTCGCGCAGCCGAAGCGCGTACGGACTGGGCCGCCCCCGCCGCCAGCCGTGCATCCCGGGCGGTTTGCTCCGCCCTTCGATGGGACACTTGGCCGTGTGACAGCGGGTGCCCTTCAGAAAAAGCTTCACGCCTTCCCTGCGACACAGCTTGCATTTGGATCCCGTATGCCTCGCCATTCCCTGTTACCTGTTCTGTGAGTGTCATCCCTGTAACTCGACCGGCCGGCGCCTCTCGGACTCCCCGGCGGACCGTCGGGCCCCGCTCACACGCGCCTGCGCTTGCCCGGCCGACAACCGTCATGCGGCAGCGGTGTAACGTCCTCGATTGAATGAATGGACAGCCCGGCTCCTTCCAGGGCAGTGACGGCCGCCTCGCGCCCCGAACCGGGCCCCTTCACCTTCACCTCCAGCTCCTCGATGCCCAGCCGTTTGGCCTTCTCGGCCACCCGCTCCGCAGTCCGCTGGGCGGCAAAGGGGGTTCCCTTGCGGGTATTGTTGAAACCACACGACCCGCAGGTCTCAAAGCACAGCACGTCCCCCTTCAGGTCCGTAATTGTGATGCGCGTGTTGTTGAACGTTGCCTGCACGTGGGCCATCGCCCTGCTGCCGACACGTCGGGTCACGCCTCGTTTTTTCGCCATTCCAGACGGTTCCTCCCAATGTCTTTCGGCACAGCGGCCGTTTCGGCCGCGCTATTCGGTGCTCCCGGACAAGACTCCGGGGCAGTATCGCTCGATCTTCGGTTTGACTCCAAACAAGGATTTCAGCTCCCTGTAGCCGCGCGCATCGTTCGCGGAAGCACCGCGTCGCTTCTTTCGCGCGCAGATGCACAGGTTCTTGGGCGTCAGCCGGGGGGAGCCGATCTCCAGCATTTCCACCTGGTAGCCGGCACTCCGCAGGAACTGCGCCCGCAGTGCATCCGTAAGCAGGTTCGCCAGCCGATAGCGCACCGGCCCGAAGTCCGTCATCCCTTTCAGGGGGTGGCCGGACTTTAGCTGACCCCTGATCTGGTTCTGGCAGCACGGAACCGCCAGTACCAGCCGAACGCCCAGTTCGATGCTTTTGGCTATGGCCTCGTCCGTCGCTGTGTCGCACGCGTGGAGGGCGACGGCCAGGTCGAACTCCTCTTCGCTCTGGAACTCCAGCGTGCGCCCGGCCACGTACCGGGCGCTCTCCACACCGGCCGCGGCAGCCAGCCGGCCGCACTTTTCCACCAGACGCTGGTTGACGTCCACGCCGACCAGGCTCACCCGCCGGCCTTCCAGGTTTTCCAGCAGCACAACCAACACTATGCCCAGGTAGCTCTTGCCACAGGAGAACTCCGCCACCCGAACATGCTCCCGGCCGGCCAGATGCTGCCGCACGTAGCGGAGGATGATGTCGCAGAATCCCGCCACTTCGCGAAGTTTCTTGTCCTTGCGGGCATCGACCTGGCCGTGGGGGCCAAGCAGCTCAATGGCCCGCAGCAACTCGCGCTCCTCCGTCAGGTAAGCCAGGCACTCTCCGTGTTCCACGTTTGCACCCGTAACGGTGACTTTCGCTCGCCCGGGGGGCGCCGGCACCATGCATCCACGCACCATCCGCAGAAAGCAGGGGACCCTTCCGCCCTGCCCGCTCACCTGCTCTGGACGGACCGTCCCGGAGCGCGGCTCAGTGCCCCAGCTCCTTCACGCCCTTCTTGCCGGCCACCGTTCGCCGTTTGCCCTTGCGGGTGCGGGCATTGGTGCGCGTGCGTTGCCCGCGCACGGGCAATCCGCGCCGGTGGCGCACGCCCCGGTAACAGTTGATCTTCCGCAGGCGCGAGATATTGGCCGCTTCCAGGCGCTTCAGCTCGCCCTCGATGATGAAATTCTTGTCGATGTACCCGGCAATCTGGCTCAGCTCATCCTCGGTCAGCTCGTGGGCCCGTTTGTCCGGATCGATGTTCAACACATCGCAGATGGCCTCAGCCGAGGTCTCGCCGATGCCGTAGACATAGGTCAGCGCTATTACGGTACGCTTCTCACCCGGTATGTCGACTCCGACCACACGTGGCATTGTTTATCCATGACCTCCCGGTCAAAAGTTTCCCTCAGCCCTGCCGCTGCTTATGGCGGGGGTTACGACAGATGACCCTGACCACGCCCTTGCGGCGCACAATCTTGCAGTTCTCACACATTCGTTTGACAGATGAGCGCACTTTCATTCCCTATCACCCGAACCTATTTCGGTGTTTTAGTGCTGTCTGGCTTTCGATTCTACGGCTTGTGATCGCGCAACGACATCCTGACCCGGCGCGCAGCCATCGCGGTCCCGCGCCCGGGGGAGGAGCAATCTCGCCTTCCTCCTTCCCGCTGAAACAGGCCAGTGCCGGGAATCACGGGGGCAAAGCCAGTCTGTGCGCACATGGGGAAAGCCCCCCCAACTCAGTCGCGCCACACGATCCGCCCCTTTGTCAGATCGTAAGGGGACATTTCAATGGTCACCTTATCCCCCGGCAGGATGGTGATGAAACGCATCCGCATCTTGCCGGAGACATGCGCAAGGACCTCGTGCCCGTCCTCGAGCTCCACCCGGAACATAGCGTTCGGGAGGGCCTCCTTGACCGTCGCCTCAACTCTGATGGGTTCTTCTTTTACCATGCCAGCCGCAAAGATTGATTGTATCAGCTTAAGCTCTTTTTCGCAAGCAATTTACGGCAGCGTAAGTATGGTCGGTCCGCCCTCTTCGACCGCCACCGTATGCTCGAAGTGTGCCGACAGCTTCCCGTCTTTGGTCACCACGGTCCACCCGTCGCACAGGACTTTCGTGCGGTGCGTGCCGGCGTTCAGCATCGGCTCAATCGCCAGCACCAGGCCCTGCTCCAGCGTGGGGCTGTTGCGCATCATGTCGGGGCTCACGAAATTCGGCACGCTGGGGGCCTCGTGGAGCGCCTTTCCGATGCCGTGTCCGTGGTAGTCCCGCACCACGCTGAAGCCGTACCGCTCCGCCGTGCCCTGGACGGCGGCCGAGACCTCGTGCAGCCGTGCGCCGGGTCTCAGTGCAGCTATGGCGGCTTTCAGCGCGCGTTCGGTCGCTTCCATCAGGCGCCGCGCCTCCTCGTCCACCTCGCCGATGGCGATAGTCCTGGCGCCGTCGCCGTAGTAGTCTTCCCACACCGCGCCCACGTCCACCTTGAGCAGCTCGCCCTGGCGCAACCGCCGCGCCCCGGGGATACCGTGGACGATCTGTTCGCCGATGCTGGCGCAGATCGCCGCCGGGTAGCCCTGGTAGCCCTTGAAGGCCGCCCTGCCGCCCCGCGAGACGATATGCTCCTCCGCCGCGCGGTCCAGTTCGTCCGTCCGCATTCCCGGTTCGGCCATCTGCTCCATCAACTGCAGGACCTGACCGACCAGGCGTCCCGCCTGCCGCATTCTGGCCAGCTCCGCACCAGTCTTCAGCTCAATTCCGCGCATCTTTTTCTCTCAGGTCCCGGGCCTTCAGTTCAGGTCCTCCAGTACTTGCGCAGTGCTCTCGGCCACTTCGTCGGGGCCCGGGGTCGCGTCCACGCGCTCCAGAAGCTCCTTTTTCTCGTAGAAGTCCACCAGGGGCAAGGTCTTGATGCGATACTGGTCGAGCCGTTCCATGACAACTTCCCCCGAGCTGTCGCTGCGGACCTTCAATTCCCCACCGCACTCGTCGCAGATCATGTCCTCCCGGGGTGGCATGAACCTGCGGTGGTAATTGGCGCCGCACTCACTGCAGACCAGCCGCCCGGTCAGGCGTTCCACCACCATATCGTCGGGCACCTCGAAGTAAACGACCGCATCCAGCGATCTGCCGCGCTGCTCCAGCATCTCCTGGAGCGCATAGGCCTGCTGCAGGGTCCTGGGGTAGCCGTCCAGGATAAACTGCTCCTCGGAATCGATCACCATCTCCTCTACCACCCTGGAGGTCAGCTCGTCCGGGACCAGTCTGCCGCTCTCCAGGTATTCTTTCACCGTCTGGCCCAGCTCGGAGCCTTCCCGCGCGGCCCCGCGGAATATCTCGCCCGTCGAGGCGTGCCGCACGCCGAAGCGCTCGGCCATGCGGCTGGCCTGGGTGCCCTTTCCCGCTCCGGGGGGCCCGAGAAAGACGACTTGCACCGTTATTATCCTTTCCACCTCTCAGCGCAATCGACACAGGGCGTTTTCAGCGCCTTCGGCTGCGCCGTCGGCCGCCGGACCCGGCGGCGAACCCGCTGTATCGCCGCATCTCCAGGTGATCGCTGATGCGCCGGACAAGGTCCAGCGTCACGCCCACGACGATCAGGATGCTGGTGCCTCCAAGGAAGCTGGCGGCCCTCTGTCGTACGTTTAGAGCCGTTGCCACGAAAGCGGGCATCAGGGCGACCGCCAGCAGGAAGAACGCCCCCGCCATGGTGACCCGGTTCATGATGCCCTCCAGGTAATCGGCTGTCCGCCGGCCCGGTCGGATGCCGGGGATGAAACTGCCATGATTCTGCAGATTCTCGCTCACATCCCGGGGGTTGAACACCACGGCGGTCCAGAAGTAGCAGAAAAAGAAGATCAGCATGCCGTACAGGACCATGTAGCTCAGCGAAATAGTGCCGCCCGCCGGCCCTAAAGCGTCAGAGATAGTGGTAAAGAACCCGCGCCAGAACCCGTTCGGACTGCTCTCTTTGGCCGCCCAGTTGCTGATCAATTGGGGGAACTGAAGCAGCACCGAGGCAAAGATGATGGGCAGCACGCCCGCTGTATTCACGCGCAGGGGCAGGTAATGCTTCTGGCCGCCGTACACCTTGGGGCCGCGCACGTGCTTTTGCTGCTGCACGGGTATCCGCCGTTCTCCGCGCGTGATGAAGACGATTGCCACCACCATCGCCACAAAGAGTCCCACCAGTGCTATCACCTTCAGTATCGCGTTCTGCTGGCTCTCCGCCTCCTGAATCTGCATCCTCAGCACGTAGATGGCGTTGGGCAGGCGCGCGAGGATGTTCACCGTAATGATCAGGGATATTCCGTTTCCAATCCCATGCTGGTCTATCTGCTCGCCCAGCCACATGAGGAACAATGTGCCCGCCGTCAGCAGGAAAGCGCCCTTGAGCAAGAACCCCGCGGTTCCGTACCACGGCCCCAGGACCCCCTCGTGCACGACACCCAGGGGCATGATCGTCCGGAGCAAAAACGTCCCCTGGAACAGGCAGATGCCCACCGTGGTGAGGCGCATGTACTGGTTGAGCTTGCGCTGGCCGGCCGCGCCTTCGCGCCGTAGCGCCTCCAGACTGGGCACGACGTTGGAGAGCAAGGTGAAAATGATCGAGGCGGTGATGTAGGGCATAATGCCCAGCGCGAACAGTGCTCCACGCCCCAGGGCGCCGCCCGTGAACAGGTTCAGGAGCCCCAGCACCCCCAGTCCGCCAGGCCCACCCATTCGCTCGAACTGCGCCTCCATGGCCCGCACGCTGATGTCCGGCAGCGGCACGAAAACGCCGACGCGGCACAGGGCCAGCAGCCCCAGGGTGATCACAATCTTGCGGCGCAGGTCGCGGATGCGCCAGGCATTTGCCATCTGGTCCAGCAGGGGCATTTACGGCTCCAGTTCCGGTTGACTGGTCCGGGCTTTGTTGCGTGCCGGAGGCCGGGGACCCGGAAGGACCTCGACGGTCCCGCCGGATTGTTCGATCTTGGCGGCGGCGCTCTTGCTGAACGCATCGGCACGGACGGTGAGCGCCCTGGTCAGTTCGCCGTCGCCCAGGATCTTGATGCGGGCCCCGTCCTGCCGTTTCACCATTCCCTCCTCGTGCAGCAACTGGGGCGTCACGACGGTGCCGTCCTCGAAGCGGTTCAGCTGCCCCACGTTGACCACCTGATAGTCATTCCGGAAGGGAGCGTTGCTGAACCCTCGCTGGGGCAGGCGGCGCCAGAAGGGGACGTCGCCGCCGGTCATGCCGCGCGAGCTCCACCCGCTGCGGGACTTGGCGCCCTTGTGGCCGCGTCCGCTGGTCTTGCCGCGCCCGCTTCCCACGCCGCGCCCCACGCGTTTCTTCCGGCCGCGTGGGTGTCGGCGTCTCTTTGCTTCACCGATGTCCATGGTGTGCCCTCCCGGGTGTTATTCCTCGTCCTCAGCCTGCGTCGGTTCCGCTTCCGGGTCGACAGGGGCGGTCTCCTCCGCCTGTGCCGCGGGTTCGGCTTTCTCTTCCGGAGGCCCCTCTTCTGTCCCTTCCCCTTCGTCGTGTTCGCTCTCTGCCGCTGCCGGGGTCTCCGGTTCTTCCGCCTGCGTCTCCGGGCGGGTTCCTTCGCTCTCGCGCATCGTCTGGGGATGGTGGAGCCTCACGTCCACGCCGCGCAGTTCGGCCACTTCCTCCGGCGAGCGAATGCTCTCCAACGCAGTCATCGTGGCCCGGGCCACGTTCACCGGGTTGGTGCTCCCGTATACCTTGGTCAGCACGTTCCGAACGCCCAGCACTTCCAGGATTGCCCGGACGGTGGCACCCGCCTTGACGCCTGTTCCGGGGCGGGCCGGCTTCAACATGACCCGTGCGCCGTCCTGCCGGACGGTCACCGCGTGGCCGATGGTGTCGCCCACCATGTAGACCTCCACCATGTCGGCACGGGCGTCCTTGACGGCCTTTTCGATGGCCATGGGCACACCCCTGGCCTTACCGTACCCGACGCCCACTCTGCCGTTGCCGTTCCCCACGGCCACCAGCGCGGCCACACCCAGGGTGCGGCCTCCCTTGGTCACCTTGTTGGGGAACCGCAGGTCAATGACTTCTTCGCGCAATCCGGATTGATCTCTTTGATCTGCCATACAGCCTCCCGGCCGATACTGCGCATTCGGACCAAGAATCAAAAACCTTCCGCGCCCGCCTCGGTGAATTCCTCACGGGCGGCCTCCGCCAGGGCTTTCACCCGGCCGTGGTAACGGTAGCCGCCCCGGTCGAACACCACGGCGCGGATGCCATTCTGGAGGCACTTGTTCGCCAGCGCCTGGCCGACTCTGGCGGCGCTTTCAGTGGAGTCGCCGCGTTCCAGCTCGTCCCGCACCTCGGGGCTCAGGCTGGAGCACGCCGCCAGGGTCTGCTGGTTCCAATCGTCGATCACCTGGGCGTAGATGTGCTTGTTGCTGCGGTAGACGCACAGGCGCGGCCTATCGGGCGTGCCCTCGACGTTGCTGCGCACCCGGCGGTGCCGCTTCTCACGCAGGAGTCTTTTCTGCCTGGTCTTTTTCATTGCTTCATGCCTTTGTGTCTACTACTCCAGCCCCGTGAACGCCTTGCCTTCCTTGCGGCGCACGTACTCCCCTGCGTATCGAATGCCTTTGCCCTTGTAGGGCTCGGGCGGGCGGACCGCCCTGATCTTCGCGGCCACATCGCCGACCAGCTCCTTGTCGATCCCGTGAACAGTGAACTGCGCGGGGTTGTCCTGCTGCGCGTTGGGGCGCTCGATGTCCACCCTGATCCCTTCCGGCAGATCGATTTCCACGGGGTGGCAGAAGCCCACCTGCAGCACCACCGTTTCGCCGCGCAGGTCCACGCTGTAGCCGGTGCCGTAGATCTCCAGCCCCTTGCTGAAGCCTTCGTGGACGCCCTGCACCTTGTTGGCCAGCAGGCTGCGGTGCAGGCCATGGTGGCAGCGTGCCCGGCGGTTCTCGCCCTTGCGCCGCACGTGGAGCAGACGCTCGTCGCCGTCGTACTCCACTTCCAGCAGTCCGGGCAATTCATGCTCGAGCTCGCCGAGTCTGCCCTTGAGCCTGACATGGTTGTCCTGGACGGCGACCTCGACGGACTCCGGGACGGGTATAGGTTGTGTTCCGATGCGGGACATCTTCTCTCCTCCGTCAGGTTCTGCTCTCAACGCACCGAACAGACCACTTCACCGCCCACCCGGAGGCGGCGGCATTCCCGGTCACTCAGGACGCCCCGATTGGTGGAGACGACCCAGATGCCCAGTCCGTTGGCCACGTAGTCCAGTTCGTCGACGCCCCGGTAGATACGCCGGCCGGGCTTTGATGCCCTTTCCAGTTTCCGGATCACGTCCTCGTCCAGGGGGCCGTACTTCAGGTATATCTTCAGCAACCTGTGCGGTGGCTCCCCGGCCACCCGGTAGTCCTCGATGAACCCCTCGTCCCTGAGCACGCGCGCGATCTGCTCTTTCATTTTGGACGAAGGCATCTCCAATGTATCGTGCCGGGCCGCCAGCGCGTTGCGCAGGCGGGTCAACATATCGGCTATGGGATCAGTCATCATTGTTTGAGCGCCTCAGCGAAAACGGTTCCAGCCCATCGGGGGCCCGCGACGGCGGTCTGGTTCTCCATGACAATTGACTTTGTGCGTTGGAGCGGCAGATCAGGGGACAGGAAACCGGGGGCGAGCCGCTCACAGCACGCGCATCGTCGTTGTGCCGCCGTGCATCGTTTGGTCGCTCTCACCTGATCGCCTGTTCTTTCGCTCGCCTGCTCTGCACCGCCTGATACCTCAACTGAAGTATCAGGCAGCACGTATGGATCACCAACTGGCCTTCACAACTCCGGGTATCTTACCCTCGGACGCCAGTTTACGAAAGCAGATGCGACATATCTGGAACTTGCGCATGTATGCTCGCGCGCGGCCGCAGAGACGGCAGCGGTTGTAGTCACGGGTGCTGTATTTCGGCTCGCGCTGCGATTTCTCTATCAGAGCTTTTCGAGCCATGCTCCTCCAATCACCTCCAGGGGTCTTGCCGCTGCTGGGCCCTTACCTTCGGAAGGGCATGCCCAGCCTGTCGAGCAGTTCGTACGCTTCCTGATCGGTCCGGGCGCTCGTAACGATGGTCACGTCGAGGCCCAGGATATTATTCAAGGAATCCAGGTCCACCTCCGGGAAAACCGCTGCCTCTTCCAGACCCAGGCTGTAGTTGCCGGTGCCGTCGAACGCGTTGGGCGACAGCCCTCGGAAGTCCCGCACGCGCGGGAGGGCCACGCTGATCAGGCGGTCCAGGAACTCATACATCCGCTCCCGCCGGAGGGTGACCTTGCAGCCCACGGGAGCGCCCTCACGCAGGTGGAACCCGGCCACGCTCCTGCGGGCGTGGGTAATGATGGGCTGCTGCCCGCTGATGGCCCGCATCGTCGCCGCGGCGTCCTCAAGGACGGCCGCGTCTTCCACGGCCTGGCCCACGCCCATGTTCAGGACGATCTTCTGCAGCCGCGGCGCGGCCAGCGCGTTTTCCAGCCCAAAGCGCTCCATCAACGCTCCGCGGACTTCCTCCCGGTAAACGGTCTTCAGCCGCGGTTCGTAGTCTTCGGCGATTCTCTCTTCTGCGGTCTCGCTCATCGGTCCTTCGCCCATTCAGCGCCGCTATTCAACCTTCGGTATCTCGCTTCCACACTTGACGCAGACGCGAGTTTTCTTGCCGTCTTCGGTCCAGTCCTTGCGCGTGCGCACCGGCATGTCATAGCGTTTACACTCCCTGTTGCGGCACAGCAGCATGACGTTGGAGGCGTCGATGGGGGCCTCCACCTCGATGCGTCCTCCCCGGGGGTGCTGCTGGCTGCGCCGGAGGTGCTTCCACACCATATTGATGCCTTCCACGACCACTTTGCCTTCCTGGGGCAGCGCCCTGAGGATTCTGCCTCTTGCGCCGCGCGCGTTGCCGGCGATCACCTCGACGGTATCCCCGCGACATACGTGCAGTTTTCGCCTGTTGCCGCCACCCATGACTCAGACCACCTCCGCCGCCAAACTGATGATGCGCATGAAGTGCTCCTGTCTCAGCTCCCTGGCCACGGCACCGAAGATGCGCGTGCCCCGGGGGTTGCCGTCCGGTTGCAGAAGGACGACGGCGTTACGGTCAAAACGAACGTAGCTTCCGTCCGTGCGGCGCACGGGCGCCTTGGTGCGCACCACCACGCCGCGGACGACTTCGCCCTTTTTCACGTCGCTGCCGGGAATGAAGCGTATAACGCTGCCCACAATCAGGTCGCCCACGGTGGCATACTTGTGCCGGCTCCCGCCCAGCACTTTCAGGCAGCGCACGGCCCGCGCCCCGGTGTTGTCCGCGACGTCCAGCACTGTTTGTTCCTGTATCATCGCCGGTATCTCCGCAGGCTAAGCAGGCGCAGCACATTCAAGCCGATTCCACATCCGGCAGCCCGGCACCCACCTGCTGCGCGCGCCTGATCACGCGGATCAAACGCCAGCGCTTCCGGCGGGACAGGGGGCGGGTCTCCTCGATCTCCACCACGTCGCCCTCGCGCGCATCGTTATGGGGGTCATGGGCCATGAACGTGGAGTTGCGTCGGATGTATTTGCCGTATCGGGGGTGTTTGACCAGGCGCTCCACGGTGACCGTGATGGTTTTCTCCATTTTGTCACTTTTCACGACCCCCTGGACCCTCTTTCTTCCCGACTGATCCTGCTCGCTCATATGCAGCTCGCTGTGCCAAAGACAGACTATCTCATTCCTGGTGTTGGCCCGCTTCCAGCTCGACCTCGCGCAGCACCGTTCTATACCGCGCGATGTCGCGCCGCAGCTCGCGCCGCCGATTGCTGTCCGGGTCCTCCTCGGCCTGCCACTGGAAGTTCAGCTTGAACAGCTCCCGCTGCAGCTCGTCCAGTTCACGCCGCAGGTCTTCCGGCTCCCTGCCTCGTATCTCGCTGGCTTTCACGCGCGGCTCCTCCGGTAGGCTAACTTCGTGCGAATGGGCAGCTTGTGGGCCACCCGGCCCAGCGCGGCCACGGCCAGCTCTTCGGAGACGCCGCTCAACTCGTAGATGATGGTGCCGGGCTTGACCTTGGCGATCCAGTGGGAGACCTCGCCTTTTCCCTTGCCCATGCGGGTCTCCGTCGGGGTGGCGGTGACGCTCTCGTGGGGGAAGACGCGCGTGATCAACTTGCCCTCACGGCGCAGGTAGTGCATCACGGCCAGCCGGCCGGCCTCGAGCTGCTCGGCGGTCAGACGGCCTCTCTCCAGGGCGCGCAACCCGTACTCGCCGAAGACCACGCGGTTGCCCCGGGAGGCCTTGCCCTTGATTTTGCCCCGCTGGTACTTGCGGTGCTTGACCCTTTTAGGCATCAGGGGCATCTTCGATGTCCTCCTCTTTTTTAATCGTCTCACCCGGCGGCAGCAGGCCGCGGTTGACCCAGACCTTCACGCCGATATGCCCGTATTTGGTCCTGGCCTCGGTGAACCCGTAGTCGATCTTGGCCCGGAGGGTCTGCAGGGGGAACTGTCCCATCACGACCTTCTCCCGACGCGCCATCTCGGAACCGCCCAGGCGCCCGGCCAGGTGGATCTTCACGCCTTCCGCACCGTTGTTCATTGTCATCTCGGCCGCCCTGCGCATGGCCCGACGGAAGGAGCTGCGCCGCTCGATCTGCTGCGCGACCTCCTCCGCCACGAGCTGAGCGTCCAGTTGCGGCTGCTCTACTTCCTCGATGCTCACCTCGACGCTGTGGCCGGTCAGGTCTTCCAGGGCGCTTTTGAGCCGCTCCACCTCCACGCCCCGGCGGCCGATCATCAGGCCCGGACGGGCACAGTGCACCGTCGCGTGCACGTGCTCCCGCATACGCGAGATCTCGATGGACGAGATGCCCGCGTAGTAGTAGTTGTGCTTCGTGTAGGTGCGAATCTTCTGGTCCTCGACCAGATAGTCGCCGAAGTGTTTCTTGTCGGCGACCCAATGGGACCGCCAATCCTCGGTGATACCCAGTCTCAGACTTGTCGGATGGACCTTATGACCCATGGAACCTCCAGTTATTGCCCGTCGTCCAACTCGATATTGATGTGACAGGTATGCTTCTCGATCAGGTCCGTCCTGGTTCTGGCACGGGGCCTGACTTTCCGCCGGATGGGTCCCTCGTCCACCCAGGCGCGGGCCACCCGCAGCTCCTCCATCTCGGCCTCCAGGCTCTGGTCGGCGTTGGCCATTGCCGAGCGCAACACCTTGTCCACCAGGTGGGAGGCCCGTTTGTGCGTGGCCCGCAGCACTTCCAGGGCGTCGTTGACGTGCTTCCCGCGTATCAGGTCAACCACCGGCCTCGCCTTCCGGGCGGGCATCGGCGCGAATCTATGGCTTGCACGGAATCGCATTTTCGACTCTCGCCTTTCTACGAGCGACCTCCGGGCCGGCCACCCGCCCTGGGCACCGTTCTGCTCGCCTCCCGGCGTCCTCCGTGGCCGCGGAAGACGCGGGTCAGGGCGAACTCTCCCAGTTTGTGGCCCACCATGTCCTCGGTCACGAACACTTTCTCGAACGACCGCCCGTTGTGCACCAGAAAAGTATGCCCCACGAAGTCGGGAATGATGGTGCAGGCCCGGGCCCACGTGCGAATCGCGTCCCGGTCCCTGGACTCCTTCTGCCGCATGACCTTTCGCAGCAGCTTCTCATCGACATATGGGCCTTTTTTCAGCGATCTGCTCACGTTCTCTACTTCCTCCTTCTGCGCACGATGAAACGGTCACTGTATTTCTTCCGTTTGCGTGTTTTGCCCCCCTTGGCCAGCACGCCGGTGGGCGAGCAGGGGTGGCGTCCGCCCGCCCGCCTGCCTTCTCCGCCGCCCATGGGATGGCTCACGGGGTTCTGCGCGGTGCCCCGTACGTGGGGACGGCGGCCCAGCCAGCGGGCGCGCCCCGCCTTGCCCAGATTCACGTTCTGATGGTCGGCGTTGCCCACCCGCCCGATGGTGCCCCTGCACTTGCCGGGCACGCGGCGTATCTCGCCGCTGGGCAGGATAAGGTGGACGTATCCGCCCTCCCGGGCGCTGACCTGTGCGCCCGAGCCGGCACTGCGCACTATCTGCGCTCCGGCGCCCGGCTTCAGCTCGACGTTGTGCACGAAAAGGCCCAGGGGAACCCTCCCCAGCGGCAGGGCGTTGCCCACGCGGGGCTCGGCCTCCGGGCCGCTCATGACCCGCTGGGCCACCTCCAGGCCCTCCGGGGCAAGGATGTACCGCCTTTCCCCGTCTTCGTATTCCAACAGGGCAATTCGGGCGGACCGGTTGGGATCGTATTCGATGCTGAGCACGCGGGCGGGGACGCCGTCTTTGTCGCGCCGAAAGTCGATCACCCGGTAGCGCCGTTTGTGACCGCCGCCCCGAAACCGCACCGTGGTGCGCCCGTGGTTGTTGCGCCCGCCGGTCCGCTTCAGGGGCCTCAGCAGGGATTTTTCCGGACGTTTGCGCGTGATCTCCGAAAAATCCGGACCGGTGGTGCCGCGCCTGCCCGGCGTGGTCGGTTTGTGTGTCTTGATTCCCACCTTGTTTTCTCCCGCTCGCAGACTACTTCGGGCTTGCCCGGCTCACCTCGTCAGTAACCGATGTCGATGGTGTCACCCGGCCGAAGCTTGACCACGGCCTTCTTCCAGCGATTCGTCTCGCCGGTGGTCCAGCCCACCCGTCGGCGCTTGCCCTTCACCCAGAGTGTTCGCACGTCCTGCACCCGGCGGCCCGGGAAGAGATCTTCCACGGCGTGTCGCACCTGCGTCTTGGTGGCTTGGGGATGCACCTCAAAGTGATAGGCGTTATTCGCCCGGACGTCCTCCACGCTCTTCTCAGTATGCAGTGGCCGGACTATCACCTGATGGCTATCCATCGTCGCGCACCTCCGCCGGGGCGGCGGCGGCACATTCCCGCGCCGCCGCGTCCATGAACTGCGTCAGAGCTTCCATCGTGAAGATGACCCGACGGGGCCGGATCATCGCATAGGCGTTCAGATCGGCGCAGGCCATCATGGCGGCCCCTTCGATGTTGCGGGTGCAGCGCCACAGCGTGGCGTCGTGCTCCGGCAATACGATCAGGAAGGTGCCGTCCACGCCCAGGTTCTTCAGGACGGCGGCCATCTCGCGGGTCCTGGGATCCGGCAGCTCGATCCGCTCCACCACGGTGACCTCTCCGTCCGCGGCCTTGGCCAGGAATGCCGAGTACAGGGCCCTTCGGCGGGCCTTCCGGTTCATCTTCTGGCTGTAGTCCCTCGGCCGGGGCCCGTGGGCGACACCGCCGCCCTTCCAGATGGGGCTGCCCCGGTCGCCGTGGCGCGCCCTGCCGGTATGTTTCTGGCGCCACGGTTTCCGGCCGGACCGGATGACCTCGGAGCGCCGTTTGGCCCGCGCGGTCCCCGTCCGGGCGTTGGCCTCGTACGTCAGGACAGCCTGCCGGATCAGCTCGAGGTTGGGTTCACCGCCCAGAACGGCTTCATCCACCTCTGCCCGATCGACCGGCTCTCCCCGGGTATTGTAGACCGGTATTTCCATGTCGCTTTACCCTCGAGTTTGCCGCACCACCGAATCGCTACTCCCCGCCGGGCGGCCTGACCGCCTTGCGCACCAGCACGTAGCTGCCGTTGCCGCCGGGCACGGAGCCCTTGACCAGCATCACGTCCTGCTCGGGTATCAGTTTCACCACTTCCAGGTTGCGTATGGTCAGACGTTCACCGCCCATACGCCCGGCCATTTTTTTGCCTTTCAGCACCCGGCTGGGGGTGGCGCTGGTGCCGATGGAGCCTCCCCGCCGGCCGAACCGGCCGCCGTGGGTGGCCGGGGCACCGCTGAACCCGTGTCGTTTTACCACGCCGGCAAAACCCCGCCCCTTGCTCACGCCCTCGACGTCGACATAGCCGGCGCCGTCAAATACCTCGACGGAGAGTTCCTGGCCGAGCTCGGGCATCTCTTCGCCCGACGGGGCTACGTCGCGCAGGATGCGCCTGGCCCTCACGCCCGCCCTGGCGAAATGCCCTTTCAGGGGCTCGGGCACGTTCTTGTCCTTGGCAAGCCCGAAGCCGATCTGTACGGCATCGGCGTTGTCCGTGGGGCGGCGCTTCACCTGCGTGACCACGCAGGGACCCACCCGCAGGACCGTGACCGGAACCCGCTCGCCGGACTCGTCGAAGACCTGCGACATTCCGACCTTCTTGCCCAATAGCGCCTCTACCATCGTCCATTCATTCCCAAGACGGGCTGCTCTGTATCTCAAATGCTGCCAACACTATCCCCGGGATGACACATGAACACTCGCGCACCAGACGAGAGACCCCTGATCCCAGGAGTCAGGGAAAAAAGGCGCATTAGACCATGCGCCCCGCGGGTTGTGACCGGAGCCAGCTATCTACTCGCACTCAACGCCCGCCTGCGCAGCAAACCGCCGGGCAGGAATCCTGCCAGGATGCAACCGTGCTCAGCCCGATCGGCCACCACGTCGAACCACATCCCGGCCCAGGTCGGCGACCCCTTAAAACTCGGAAGTCCCGGCTCAGACCTTGATCTTGATCTCCACTCCAGCGGGGACTTTCAGGTTGTTCAGGGCGTCCACGGTGTGGACCGTCGGGTCCAGGATGTCAATCAAGCGCTTGTGCGTGCGAATCTCAAACTGCTCGCGCGACCGCTTGTCCACGTGCGGACCGCGCAGCACAGTGTAGCGTTCAATGTGCGTCGGGAGCAACACGGGCCCGCTGACCTTGGCGCCGGTTCGAATGGCCGTATCCACTATCTTCTGGGCCGAGCGATCCAGCACCCGATGGTCGTAGGCCTCCATCCGAATTCGGATGCGTTCTTCCGCCACGTGCACAACTCCTGCAAGCCTGATGAAGAACCAACACTGCCCCCGCACAATGCCAGGACGCAATCTCAAGTAGTTTAGCAGAATCAGTCGACAAGTCAAGCGATTCTGCCGGTTTTTCCCGCGGATTAGCCCCAGCCCCGCGGGCGAGGCACGGATTTCGCGCCGGGCATCGCCACCCCGGCGGCTCCTCCCTTCATTCACGCATTCTCTCATTCTAAGCGATACGAGATAAATCTTTTCCGGTTTGCGAAACCCGACGCGCTGAGGGCACGCTGGCTCAACTACCTGCACAGAAGGCAAGGCCCGGCTCCCCAGATCGTACGAACTCCGGTCCGGCGAGACGCCGGACCTACCCCAAGAGGTAGGCGCGGCGTCCCCGCCGCGCCGGCTGTTTGGCAGCCGGAAGGCATTTACCTCAATTCACTTAGCAGAAACCGGCCGCCATCTCAACCAACAACGGCGCCCTCTCAAGGTTATTCAGAAGTCCGGTGCATCCTGTGGCGGCCAGCGTATTCTGCTTGTCTGAGCCCGTGTTTCCACAGACGAGACCATCGTTCGTCTCAGGCGGCGGCGCCGAGGCAGCGAGCAACTCGCCAGCCTTGCGTCGCCGTACGCGCGGACAGGTGTCCTGTGTCTACCGGCGAGCGGATGGGGGGGTGTGCGCCGCCGCAAAAGTCCTGCCTCATGACACACACCCGCACACGGATTTCCCTTGAAAGGCTGCCTCGTGCCCTTTACACTTCCCGAAGGCGAGCGTTGAGTCTGATTATGCCGGGAAAAGGGATAACGCACCCTGCCCCGGGGGTTGAACGTTTGTGCGTTTCTCTAACTGAACGAGGGAGAAAGGCCATGAGAGGTAAGTTGCTGGCGTTAATTGGTGTTGCAGCGGTGCTGGCGGGCTGCTCGGCCGTTCAGTCCATCACGGGCAAGGCAGAACCGCAGGTCATCAAGAGGGTCAACTGCGGTGCGAGCCAGCCGTACACCGACCAGGAGGGCAACGTGTGGCTGGCCGACCAGACGTTCAAACCCGGCGCCGATTGGGGCGCCATCGGGGGGCAGACGGTCAAGCGCTGGGGCATCACCATCGAGGGCACCCCGGCCCCGGAGCTGTATCTCTACGAGCGGTACAACATGGCGGGATACCGCTTCCACGTCCCGGAAGGCAAGTACTGCGTGCGCCTCCACTTCGCGGAGACCTGGGACGGAGTAACCGGGCCTGGGGAGCGGGTGTTCTCCGTTAAAGTAAACGGTCAAACCGTCCTGGAGGACTTCGATCCTTACGAGGCCGCGGGCGGCTTCGCCAAACCCGTGGTGAAGAGCGTGCCCTGCGTTGAGGTGGAGGACGGAACCCTGAATATCACGTTTGACGCCAACGTGCAGAACCCGGAGATTAACGCGATCGAAATCCTGGCGTACTGAGGGGCAGGATGACCACCGCGCCGCCCGTCCTTTCCAACGGCGGGACGGGCGGCCTTGTTCCGGCGCACTGTATGGGTGGGGTCGATCGCCCACAACCGGGGCAGCTGGGGGATATTGAAAACCCATGCCGATCCCATTCGGCTGTCCCCAGGGACAGGCGGGATATGCCCTGCGCTCACGGGAATCGGCGCCGGCCGTACGGTGGGACAAAGGAAGCTCCATGCCCAACTGCGCGGTGACCATACGGTGAAGATCGCGCTGGCCCAGATCAATACGACCGTCGGCGACATGCAAGGCAACGCCACGCGCGCCGCCGATGCCATCGAGCGGGCAGCGAAGCAGGGGGCCGAACTTGTCCTGCTGCCGGAATTGACCATATCCGGTTACCCGCCGCAGGACCTGGTCGAGCGGCCGGCTTTCCTGGAGGCAAACGAGCGGGCGCTGCGGGAAACCGCACGGGCGGCCCGCGGAGTCTACGCGGTGGTGGGTCACGCCGGCGCCTCCCGGATCGAAGCCGGCAAGCTGGCCGCCAACTGTGCGTCGCTGGTGCGGGACGGCGAGGTCCTGGCGCGCCGCGAGAAGACGCTCCTGCCCACCTACGACGTATTCGACGAAGCGCGTCACTTCCAGCCGGCTGTCCGCAACCTGCCCGTGCAGGCGGGGGGGACCACGGTTGGCCTGACCATCTGCGAGGACGCGTGGAACGACCCGGAGTTCTGGGAACAGCGCCGTTACGAAACCGATCCCATGGCCGTCCTGGCGGCGGCGGGTGTGGATTTCATCGTCAATATCTCGGCCTCTCCGTTCTCGGCGGGCAAGCAGCAGTTTCGCCAGTCCATGCTCAGCAACTCCGCCCGCCGTCATGGCTTGCCGCTCTTCTACGTCAACCTGGTGGGCGGCAATGATCAGCTCATCTTCGACGGAGGTAGCTTGGCCATCGACTCCGCCGGCCGCACCATTGCCGAAGGGGCGCGATTCGAGGAAGACCTGGTTCTGGTAGACAGCCTGGACCGGGGCACGGCGCAGCGCTCCGCGCCGGCCGCCGAGCCCGAGCAGACCTGGCGAGCCCTGGTGCTGGGACTCAGAGACTACGCCCACAAGTGCGGGTTCTCCGCGGCCGTGCTTGCCCTCAGCGGCGGCATCGACTCCGCCGTGACGGCCGCCGTCGCGGCGGACGCACTGGGCCCGGAGAACGTAACTCCTCTCTTCCTGCCCAGCCGATTCTCCAGCCGGCAGAGCCGCCGCGACGCCGAAGCCGTGGCGGCCAACCTGGGACTCAAGCTCCACGTTCTGTCCATTGAATCACTGCGCGCGCGGGCGGGCGAAGTACTCGAACCCCTCTTTCGGGACACGGAGCCGGGGGTGGCGGAGGAGAACATCCAGGCCCGACTGCGGGGCATGCTGGTGATGGCTTACGCCAACAAGTTCGGCGCTCTGCCCCTGGCCACGGGGAACAAGAGCGAGCTCGCAGTGGGCTATTGCACGCTCTACGGAGACATGGTCGGCGGGCTGGCCGTGATCGGAGACGTGCCGAAGACCCTGGTGTACGAGCTGGCGCGTTACGTCAACCGGACCGGGCAGGTTATTCCCGACTCCGTCCTCAACAAGCCTCCCAGCGCCGAGCTGAAACCCGACCAGAAAGACGAGGACGCCCTGCCGCCCTACGAGATTCTGGACGGGATACTGGACCTCTACATCCACCAGAACGTGGAGCTGGAGGAGATAGTCAGCAGGGGATACGACCGCGCGCTGGCGGCGGAGGTCCTGCGCATGGTGGACGCGGCGGAGTTCAAGCGGCGGCAGGCCCCCATCACTCTGCGCGTTACCACCAAGGCGTTCGGCTGGGGGCGCAGGCTCCCGGTCGCCCAGAAGTGGCGGGCCGGAGAGACTCCTTCGTGAGGGCCCGGGCTGGTGGTCCGGCGGCGCCGCCGTTGACACTCCCCCCCCCGGCGCCGTACCATACCAGCACCTGCCCGCGTGACTGCGGGCCCACAGGTCTCTTCCTCCCGCCCGCAGCAGAAGCGGAGACGTGGGAAGTAGGCCGCCCCATCCTGCACCACACCTGAGAACAAGCGAGCGAGACCCATGACGGAGCAGTGGCCGGACCGGAGAGGGTACTTCGGTGACTTCGGCGGACGGTTCGTGCCGGAGACCCTGATCCCGGCCCTGCAACAGCTTGAAACGGCCTATCTGGAAGCCAGGGAAGACCGGGAATTCCAGGAAAAGCTCGACTATTTCCTGCGCCATTACGCCGGCCGTCCCAATCCCCTCTACTACGCCGAGCGATTCAGCGACCATATCGGCGGCGGCAAAACCTACCTGAAGCGCGAGGACCTGAACCACACGGGCGCCCACAAGATCAACAACGCCCTCGGCCAGGTCCTGCTGGCGGTACGCATGGGCAAGGAGCGCATCATTGCGGAAACGGGGGCGGGTCAGCACGGACTCGCCACGGCAACTGCCGCCGCCCGGTTCGGCCTGGAATGCGAAGTCTACATGGGCACCGAGGACATGCGTCGGCAACGACCCAACGTCCTGAAGATGAAGCTGCTGGGAACGCGCGTCGTGCCCGTTGAAGCCGGGGCCAGGACGCTGAAGGACGCCTGCAACGAGGCCCTGCGCGACTGGATGGCGAGCTTCGAGAATACTCACTACGTGCTGGGAAGCGTCACGGGACCTCACCCTTACCCCTTGATGGTCCGGGATTTCCAGTGCGTGATCGGAAGGGAGACCCGGGAACAGATACTCCGCCACGAGGGCCGGCTGCCCGACTGCCTGGTCGCCTGCGTGGGCGGGGGAAGCAATGCCATTGGCATGTTCCATCCCTTCCTGGACGACGACGTGCGCATGGTTGGCGTGGAGGCGGGCGGGCGTGGCCTCGCCCCGGGGCAGCACGCCGCCACGCTCCTGCAGGGCTGGCAGGGCGTCCTGCACGGAAGCAAGAGCTACGTCCTGCAGGATGACGACGGCCAGACCAGCGAGGTCCACTCCGTCTCGGCCGGGCTGGACTATCCCGGCGTGGGACCGGAGCACAGTTACCTGTTGGAGAGCGGCCGCGCGCACTACACCTCGGTGACCGACCGGGAGGCCCTCGAGGCGTTCCAGGTGCTGGCCCGCACGGAGGGTATCATCCCCGCCCTGGAGAGCGCGCACGCGCTGGCCTATCTGCTGAAAGAGGAGAACCGCCCGGACACCGACCAGGTGACCGTGGTCTGTCTGTCGGGTCGCGGAGAGAAAGACCTGGCGGAAGTGATCCGCATCCTGGACCTGGACGCGTGAAGGGACGCCCGGAGGAAGCCATGAACAGGATAGACGCCCGTTTCCGTGCCCTCGGCGAGGCCGATCAGACGGCCTTTATCCCGTTTTTTACGGCGGGGGATCCCTCGCTGGAAACGACCGGGCGCCTGCTGCACGAGGCGGAGGGGGCCGGGGCCGACCTGATCGAGCTGGGCTTCCCTTACTCCGACCCCATCGCCGACGGTCCCACGATCCAGGACTCCTACCACAGGGCGTTGGAACGAGACGTGCGGGTCGACCAGGTGTTCGACGTGGTGGCCGGGGCCCGGTCCACCTGCACGTTGCCCATCGTGGCCATGATCTCGTACAGCCTCGTCTTCCGCATGGGAATGGAGACTTTCCTGGACCGGGCGAGCCGGGCGGGATTGGACGGCGCCACCATCCCGGACCTTCCCGTGGAAGAAGCCCTCAAGTTCCTTGACGCGGCCGACGAACGGGACTTCCGGCTGATATGTTTCGTGACGCCGGCCACTGCGCGAGAGCGCCGGCAGATGGTCGTCCGCAGTGCCCGGGGGTTTATCTATTACATAGCCGTCCGGGGCATCACCGGCGAACGCTCGGGCCTGCCGGAGGACCTGGTGGAGAATATCCGGTCTCTCAAGGAGTTGACGTCCGTGCCGGTGGCGGTGGGATTCGGCATCTCCCGGCCCGTCCACGCGCGGGCCGTGGCCCGGCAGGCGGACGGCGTCATCGTGGGCAGCGCCATCGTGCGGCGCATGGCGGCCGCCGCCGAAAACGAAGAGGACCCCGTGAAGGCGGCGCGGGACTTCATCCGGGAGATGGCGGCCGCCACCCACGGCGGATGATGATGATGCTGGCTCCTCGCCCCGCCCCGCCGTTATAATGCGCACCGGTTCCCTGATCTGCCTTCGAGAGGGACCCGCGGTGCAGATAGAGTGTCCCTACTGCGAGCATCCCGTCGAGGCCCCCGCCGGCCGGACCGCCATCGTGTGCCCCGGCTGTGGCCGGAGGTTCGTCGCCTGTGCCGACCCCAGCACTCCCGACCGTGACAGCGTGCGGGACGCCGACCTCAGCGAGGCCCCCACGCTCAGCCGTCCCCAGGTTCAGTTCACCTGTCCACGATGCGATAGGGAAATGAGCCTGCCGGCCGGCGGTCCCTACGGCAACTGCCCAAACTGCGGGACCTCGCTGGACGAGAAACCGCCGGATGCTCAGCCGACAATCGTGACGGAGCCGGATGCCCGCCCCACCGTGCAGACACCACGTGCCGCCGGCGGCCCCGCAGCAGCCGAAGGCAGACCTTCCCACCCGCGGGGAGACGAGGAAGAGCCAGAACGCGCCTGCGAACACGATGTGGAGTGGCTGCGGGAGCATCTGGGTGGCCGCTACGAGATAGTCGAGTTCCTGGCCCGTGGGGGCATGGGGGCCGTTTACAGGGCGCGCCAGAAACGCCCCCGCCGCGACGTAGCCCTGAAGATGCTCGCCGGCGGCAGCTTGGCCTCGCCGCGCCAGCGCAAGAGGTTCGAGAGGGAAGCCCAGGCCGTCGCGCAACTCCATCACCCCGCCATTGTGCCCATCTATGAATACGGAGAGATAGCGGGGCATCCGTACTTCACGATGGAATACGTGGAAGGCGTCAACCTCCGCGACTACGTGCGCCGCCTCAAGCCCGATCCAAAGGAGATATGCCGCCTGATGGTCGAGGTCTGTGAAGCCATCCACTACGCCCACGAGTGCGGGGTGATCCACCGGGACCTGAAACCCGGCAACATCATCGTGGAACCCTCCGGGCGGCCACGCGTGCTGGACTTCGGCCTGTCCCGCAGCTCTGTCCGGGGGGAACAGTCACTGCTCACGGCCACCGGGGATTTCCTGGGCACCCCCCGGTACATGAGCCCGGAGCAGGCCCTCGGCCAACCCTCGAAGGTGGATCGGCGCAGCGACGTTTACGCACTGGGCATCATCCTTTACGAACTGCTCACGGGCATGACCCCCTACCCCGTGGACCACGTTCAGGGCCTGGAGGTCTATCAGCTCATCTGCGAAGCCGACCCGATCCCGCCCCGAGACGTCAACCCCAACATGCCGCGCGACCTGGAAGTCATCATCCTGACGGCGATTGCCAAGGAGAAAGACCGGCGCTACCGCACCGTGCGGGCGCTGGCGCGGGACCTGGAGCGGTTCCTGGAGGACCGGCCCATCCTGGCCCGCCCCGCCACGTGGTGGTACCGCCTGCGCAAATGGGCCTGGCGCAACCGGGCCGCGCTGACACCGGTGGCCATCTCGGCCTTCGTCCTGGCCGCCGTGGCCACGGTTCTGCTCTATCAGGTGGCCTCCGAGAGCCGGCGCGCGGACCGCCTGATGAAGCACTACGAGCGAATCATGGCCGGCGCGTCCAACACCAGGGAAAAAGTGGGGCAACTGATCGCCGAGGACAAATGGGATGAAGCCCGCTGGCTCGGCCGTTTCGCGGCGGAGATCATGCCCCACGAGGCCGGCGTGGAGGGCCTGGCGTGGCGCGTGCGCCGGGCAGCGGAACAGCGCATGCAACAGGCTCTGGCAGAATTCACCCACCTGCTGAGCCGGCATCGATGGCGCGAAGCCCGCGAAAAGGCACGGGAGTTGACCCGGCTGGCCGAGACCATCTCCGCCTACCCCGAGCTGGCCGATCGGCTGGCGAGGGTAGAACCCGAGTTCGACCGCCGGTGCTGGGAATACCTGCGGGAGACAGTGGAGCAGGCATACCGGCAGGAGCCTGCCGATCGGGCGCTGCGCAGCTTCATCGAGCAGCTACCCGGCAACCCCCACGTGGAATCGGCCCGGCAGCTTCTGGAGCGCCTGCGGAGCCGCCAGCCGCAGTATTTCTTCGAGCAACATGCGGCGGCCTTCCGCCGGGCCATGGACGCCTGCCGGTGGGAGGAAGCGGAGGCGGTGTGCGTGTCCGGCGAACGGTTTGTCGAAGCCGAGGACCTTTCCAGTCCGCAACTCGCGCGGGCAACGGTCCGCGCGTGGCGCCGGGAGCTGGCATCGGTCATTCGGCCCGCAACGGCCCGGGCCCTGGCCCCGCTTCAGTCCGCCCGCTCGGACACCACTCCGGTCAAGGACATAGCCGTAGCGGGACAGGGGCTATCTTTCGTGGTGGCCAGGATCGACCGGCCGCTGGAGCTCTGGTCCCTGCGGGACTGGGCTTCCACCGCGACACTGAGCGTACCCGCCCGGGCCCGGCGCGTGGCCGTCTCCCCGGCCGGCGACCTGCTGGCCGCGTACCTTGAGAACGGACAGATACCCCTGTGGTCCCTGCCGAGCCGGAAGAAGCTCGGCGCCCTCCGCGGCCATGCGTCGCGCGTGCCCTCGCTGGCCTTTTCCTCCGACGGAACACTGCTGCTGAGCGCTGACAGCCGACAGGTGACCCTGTGGGAGGTGCCCGCCGGTAAACGGCTCGAGGAGCAGCCCAAAGGGGCGAGTGCCCCCGCCGGCTTTGCGCCGGATGGCGAGCTGGTGGCAGCAGCACTTTCCGAGGCGAGCATCGGCCTGTGGGAGGCGCGCACCGGACGCCTGGTACTCGCAATGCCGGCGCCCTCCACGCCCGCCCGGATGGTCTTCAGCCCGACCGCCGATCAACTGCTCAGCGCGCATTTCATGGACGGGCAGACCAGTATCAGCACGTGGAACATCAATACCGGTACGGCCACCAGGCTGACCAGCCTTTCCGGCCGTGTCTGGGCAATGGCCGTATCGCCGGACGGCCGGCTGGTGGTAACCGGAGACACGGAGCCTTCGCTGAAGCTTTGGGCCGTAGACGACGGCCGCCGGCTGGTCCGCGCACGGTGCGGGAGCCTGCCGTACACGGCCGCCTTCGACCCGCGATGCAGGGATCTTCTGGTCGGGCACAACGACGGGACGGTGAGCCGGTGGGGCATACCCCCCGGTGCGGAAGCGGATGGCGGCCGCCCGTGAGCCGCCTCGGTCTTACCATTGACATTTTGGGGCGCTCGGCGGTACAATCATGCCTCCGGTTGTGGCATATAGAGCGACGCCCGTCTGTCCGGTCGCCCTGGTCCCCAGAGACGCTTCTCACCGACAGAACCCGGCGGGTGTGGTAGTTGCCCGCAGCAAATCGGCGGAGCCCGCCTGCATTCCGAAAACGGGAAATGCTAAAATGGCCGTGCCGAAAAGAAGAACCAGCAAGTCGCGCAAGGGTAAACGCCGGACCCACCAGGGTCTGGAAGAACCGAACATTCCGCACAGCCAGAAGGTGCGGGCCCCGGCAACGCGGTCCAGGCGCTTCTTCTGCGACAATTGCAATCAGCCCAAGCCTCCCCACATGGTCTGCCCCAACTGCGGCTATTACCGGGGACGACCCGTAATCGAAGTCGAAAGATAAACGCGGAACCTGCCCGGATGCAGCCATCCCATTCAAACTCGACGGCGCCCGATGGCGCCCCCGCCACCGGGTCTATCGCCGTGGATTGCTCCGGGGGGGATGCGCCGCTGGCCGAGAGGGTCCGCGGAGCAGTGCAGGCCGCCCTGCTCTACCAGGACATATCCGTACTGCTGTGCGGACCCGAGGCCGAGGTCGAAGCCGCCCTCCGGCAGCAGACCGAGGTGCCGGACAACGTTTCGGTCCTGGACGCCCCGCAGAGGATCGACATGCACGAGTCCCCGGTGCAGGCGCTGCGGGAGAAGCCCAAATCCTCGGTCGCCGTGGGCGTGGGAATGGTGGCGGACGGCACCGTGGACGCCTTCGTCAGCGCCGGGAACACGGGGGCCGTGGCCGCTGCGGCATCGCTGAAGCTCGGGCGGCCGGAAGGCGTCTATCGCCCCGGCATTGCCGCCCCCATGCAGGTGCTGGATTTCCCCGTTGTCACCATCGACGTGGGCGCCAATGTCAACTGTAAACCGGTCCACCTGCTCCAGTACGGCATCATGGCGTCCGTGTTCGCGCGGGACGTGCTGGAGATCGAGAATCCCCGCGTTGGACTCCTCAACGTGGGTGAGGAGGCTACCAAGGGCAACAAGCTGACAAGACAGGCCTTCGAACTGCTCAGCAGGGCCGACCTGGAGTTCGTAGGCAACGTGGAGCCCGAACACTTCTTCGACCACCGCTGTGACGTGCTGGTCTGCGACGGGTTCACCGGAAACGCAGTCCTCAAATTCGCCGAGAGCCTGGTGCTGCGGATGATCGGATGGCTGCGCGAGCAGGTGGGCACAAGCCTGCGCTACAAACTGGGGCTGGCCCTGTGCAAGGGCCTTTTCGGGCACCTGCGACACTGCGCGGACTACAGCGAGTACGGCGGCGCCCCCCTGCTGGGCGTCAACGGGGTCATCATCATCGCCCACGGCGCCTCGGACGCCAGGGCCATACGCAACGCCGTTCGCGAAGCACGCAGCTTCGTGCAGCACCACGTCAACGAACATATCGAACAGGCCATTCGCCGGGACACCGCTTCCCGCTCGACGGCCGGCTGAGCCGAACCCTGCCCCGAACAAAGCCCTCTTGGACGGAAAGAACACTCATGCACAGCACGACACGCCTGCCCGTCGAGATAGCCGCCGTCGGCTCCTACCTGCCGGAGCGGGTCCTGACCAACCACGACCTGGAACAGATGGTCGACACCTCGGACGAGTGGATCGTGCCGCGCACGGGCATCCACGAGCGACGCGTCGCGGCCCACGGCGAGGCCACCAGCGATCTGGCCGCCGCCGCCGCCGTCGAGGCCCTGGCCGCCGCCGAACTCGATGCCGCCGACCTGGACATCCTCCTGATAACCACCTGCTCCCCCGATTACCTGTTCCCGGCGACCGGCTGCCTGGTCCAGTCCGCCATCGGGGCCGAGAACGCCATGGCCTGCGACCTGGAGGCAGCCTGCAGCGGATTCGTCTACGGCATCGCCTACACCGGAGCGATGATCGCCAGCGGTATGGCACGCAACGCCCTCGTCATCGGGGCGGAAGCCCTCTCACGCATCACCGACTACACGGACCGGCGCAGTTGCATCCTTTTCGGGGACGGAGCCGGCGCGGCAGTCCTGCGTCGCTCTCAAAACGGCGGCGAACTGCTTTACAGCGAACTTGGGGCCGACGGATCGAAACCCAACATCCTCATCGTGCCCGCAGGAGGGGTCAGGAACCCCGCTTCCCACCAGACCGTGGACGCCCGCGACCACTATATGAAACTGCAGGGACGAGAAGTCTTCAGGCTCGCCGTCAACAAGCTGACGGAACTGCTCCTGCGCATCCCGGAGCGGACGAGCGTCACCCTGGACGAAATCAAGATGGTCATCCCCCACCAGAGCAACATCCGCATCATCCAGAGTGCGTTCGAGCGGGCCAACCTGGACGTGGAAAAGGCATACATGAACATCGGCACGGTGGGCAACACCTCCGCCGCTTCCATCCCCCTGGCCCTGGCGGAAGCCCTGGAGAAGGGACAGCTCGACCGGGGCGACCTCGTGCTGCTGCTCGCCTTCGGAGGCGGCCTGACCTGGGCCTCCTCCCTGCTTCGCTACTGAACCGAGGGAGGAACCCAGAATGGCCCCACTCGCCCTGCTTTTCCCCGGCCAGGGCGCTCAGGAGACCGGCATGGGCCGGGACCTGGCCGCCGGTTACGCGTCCGCCCGCCGGGTGTTTCAGACGGCGAACGAACGGCTGGACCTGGAGCTCGACCGCCTCTGCTTCGAGGGTCCGGACGAGGTCCTGGCCCGCAGCGACATAGCGCAGCCCGCCATCCTGACGGTCAGCGTGGCGGCTCTCCGCGCCCTCGAGGAGGAAGCCAGTGGGCTCCCCCCGGTGGCCGCATCGGCCGGGCTCAGCCTGGGCGAATACACCGCTCTGGTGGCAGCCGGAGCCCTCGCATTCCCCGACGCCGTGGAGGTGGTTCGCAGGCGGGGGACCTACACGCAGGAAGCCTGCGACGCCAATCCGGGCACCATGTATTCCATCCTGGGGCTCGAGGACGCAGCGATCGAGGACGCCTGCGCCCGGGCCCGCGAGCAGACCGCCGGAGGGGTCTGGCCGGCCAACTACAACTGTCCGGGCCAGCTCGTGATCAGCGGCGAGGAACAGGCGGTCGAAACGGCGGCCACAATCTGCCGCGAAATGGGAGCGCGCCGGGCGATCCAGCTCGATGTGGCCGGGGCCTTCCACACGGAGCTGATGCAGCCGGCCGCCGAAAAGCTTGGTCCTGTACTTCGGGAGACGGAGTTCCGCAATCCACGCCATACCGTGGTCGCCAACGTGACAGGCCGTCCCGTGACCGACCCCGACGAGATCCGGCGGAGGCTGATCGAGCAGATAACCGGCCCCGTCCGCTGGTCATCGTCCATGGAATGGCTGGTGGAACAGGGCGTGGAGGAGTTCTGCGAAGTGGGACCGGGCCGCGTGCTGTGCGGGCTGCTGAGGCGCATCGACCGCTCACGCACGCGCATTAACCTGCGCAACGCGCAGGCGGTCGCAGGCTTTGTCAGCAACAGGCAACAGGGAGAGAACCCATGAAAGTGCTCGAAGGGAAAACCGCTCTGGTGACCGGGGCATCGCGGGGCATCGGACGAGCCGTCTGCGTGCGGCTCGCCCGCGACGGCGCCAGCGTGGCCGGGCTGGACATCCAGGAGGACCTGCTGGAAGAGACCGCGTCCCTGGTCACCGAGCAGGATGGCGATTTCCTGCCCCTGAAGGCCGACGTCACCAGGCTGGAAGATTTGAATGCTGCGGTCGAGGCGGTCAAAGAGAGGTTCGAGACGCTGGACATCATGGTCAACAACGCGGGCATCACGCGGGACGGCCTGCTGATCCGGATGGGCGCATCGGACTGGGACGCCGTCATCCAGGTGAACCTGACGGGGGTATTCAACGGAACCCGGGCCGCCGCCAGAACCATGATGCGCCAGCGCAGCGGACGGATCATCAACATGGCCAGCGTGGTGGGCCTGATCGGCAACGCAGGCCAGGCCAATTACTCCGCCAGCAAGGGCGGCGTGATCGCCCTGACCAAGAGCACGGCGCGCGAGCTGGCCGGGCGGGGCGTGAACGTCAACGCCGTGGCGCCCGGTTTCATAAAGACGGCCATGACGGACGCTCTGGACAGCGATGCCCGGGACGCGGCTCTGAGCAACATCCCCCTCGGCCGTTTCGGCGAACCGGAGGACGTGGCCGCCATGGTGGCCTTCCTGGCCGGACCTGACTCCGCCTACATTACCGGGCAGGTCCTGCGTGTGGACGGCGGGATGGTCATGTAGGGTTGGCGCTTGCAAGGATGCGCCCCGGCTCATTACAATGCATGGCGTCCCGGATACCTTGCGAGGGCGTCCGTTGAATCTCAGGACGCCCATTCCGACGTTTTTTCTTTTTGCATCGGGAGGTGTGTAAGTGGCTGACAACATCCGGCAAAGGGTCATCAATCTGATCGCTGAAAGGATGGATGTCGATCCGGATCAGATCACGGACGACACCCATTTCGTCAACGATCTGCAGTCGGACTCGCTGGACATGGCGGAACTGGTGATCGACCTGGAGGAGGAATTCGACCTGAGTATCAGCGACGAAGAAGCGCAGCAGATCGAGACGGTCGGTCAGGCAATCGAGTACATCGAAGAAACCATGGAATGATGAATGCACGACGGGTCGTCGTAACCGGGGTCGGCGTCATTTCGCCGCTGGGCCATGACAGGGAGACCGCGTGGTCTGCCCTGAAGGAAGGCCGCAGCGGAATCGGGACAATCACGTCCTTTGACACCTCCGAGTTTTCCGTGCACATCGCCGGCGAAATCACCGACTTCGACCCGCTGGACCACTTCAGCAAACGCGAGCTGAACCGCCTCGACCGGTTCGTGCAATTCGCCCTGATGGCCGCTGAAAAGGCCATTGAGAACGCCGGGCTGGACCTGGAGAAGGAGGACAAGAGGCGCGTTGGCATCTTCATCGGCACCGGCATCGGCGGGCTGCACGAGATCGAGGCGCAGCACACACGCCTGCTCAAGAGCGGCCCCAACCGCACCAGCCCCCTTATGATCCCCAAGCTGATGACCAACGCGGCCGCCGGACAGGTGGCCATGCGTTACGCCCTGCACGGACCAAGCATGTCGGTCTCCAGTGCCTGCGCCAGCGCCTGCCATGCCATCGGCGAGGCCTGCCAGTGCATCCGCCATAACATGGCCGACGTCCAGATATGCGGCGGATCGGAGGCGGCGATTACGCCCATGGGGCTGAGCGGCTTCCAGCAAATGAGGGCGCTCTCCACGCA
Source organism: uncultured candidatus Brocadiaceae bacterium (assembly GCA_964572825.1). GTDB lineage: Bacteria > Planctomycetota > Brocadiia > SM23-32 > SM23-32 > CAYVBE01. Next base: position 4,613 of record CAZNGS010000029.1, on the reverse strand, counting down.
CAACGACGAACCCGAAAGGGCCAGCCGGCCCTTCGATGCCAACCGCGACGGATTCGTGATGGCCGAAGGCGGGGGCATCCTCGTACTGGAAAGCCTGCAGCACGCCCGCCAGAGAGGCGCCCGTATCCTGGCCGAAGTCCTGGGCTACGGCGCCAGCAGCGACGCCTACCACATCACGCTGCCCGAACCCGACGGCAAAGGCGCCGCCCAGGCCATGCTCAACGCCCTGGAGGACGCCGGGGTCGCGCCGGAACAGGTGGATTACATCAACGCACACGGCACCGGCACTCCCGCCGGCGATGACGTGGAGGCAAAGGCCATCGTAAGCGTCTTCGGCGATCATGCGAAAGAGCTGGCCGTCAGCTCCTCCAAGAGCATGTTCGGCCACATGCTGGGCGCCTCCGGGGCGCTGGAAAGCGCCGTTTGCATATGGGCGATGCAGGACGACCTCTGCCCGCCTACCATCAACCTGGAAGAACCCGATCCGGAGTGCTGTGGCCTCAACTTCGTGCCCAATGAAGCCCAGGAACGCCCCATCAACGTAACCCTCAACAATTCGTTCGGTTTCGGCGGCCACAACGTCACGCTCGCCTTCGGGAAGTTTAACGGCTGAGACGCGCCCGGACCGCCGGACCCCACGGAATCTGCCATGGCAGACCCGCCCGTACGCGTCGCGCACATCATCACCCGCATGATAGTGGGCGGCGCGCAGCAGGATGTGCTCCACCTCTGCGACGCGCTGCGGCGACGCCCCGGCTGGGACGCCGTGCTCATTACCGGCCCGCCGCTGGGGCCGGAGGGCGAGCTGCTCAGCGAAGTTCGCCGACGGGGCCTTGCACACTATGTCCTGCCTCAACTGCGCCGCCAGGTAAACCCCTGGCGGGACGTCGCCGCCCTCGCGGCCCTGGTCCGGGCCGTCCGGCGGGTCCGCCCAACCATCGCGCACACCAGCAGCTCAAAGGCCGGCATACTGGGCCGCCTGGCCGCGCGGGTGGCCCACGTGCCCGTCGTTGTCCACAGCATCTGGGGCCTGCCTTTCCACCCCTGCGCCTCCCCGTCGGTCAACGCGGCGTTCATCGCGGCGGAGAGAATCGCCGGCGCTGTTACGGACCACTTCTGCTGTGTCTCCCGGGCCATGGCAACCGGGTTCCTCAAGGCGGGCATCGGGCATCCCGGTCAGTTTACCGTCGTCCGCAGCGGCATCGACGTGGACGCCTATCTCGCAGCCTCCGCCCGCCGCGAGGCGACACGCAGGCGGCTGGGATTCGCCCCCGACGATGTCGTGATAGGCAAAGTGGCCCGCCTGTTCCCCCTGAAGGGCCACCGTTTCCTGATAGACGCCGCCCCCCAAATCGTCCAGCGCTGCCCCACGGCCAGATTCCTTCTGGTCGGTGAGGGAGTGCTGCGGCATGAGCTCGTCCAGAGGGCCGCCCGGCAGGGAGTGCGGGAACGGGTGACGTTCACGGGCCTGGTGCCTCCGCAGGATGTGCCCGCTCTGATATCCGCCATGGACGTGCTGGTGCACGCATCCCTCCGCGAGGGCCTGGCGCGCGTGCTCGTGGAGGCGCTGCTCTGCGAAAGACCCGTCGTCACCTACGACATGGACGGCGCACCGGAGGTCATCCTGGACGGCGTGACCGGGCGGCTGGTTCCGCCGGAATCGGTGGAAGAGCTCGCGGACGCCGTCATCTGGGCGGTGCACCACGCCGATGAAGCGCAGGCCATGGCGCGGGAAGGCAGGCGCCGATTCGCCGACGAGTTCCGCCTGGAGACCGCTCTCCGCCGCACCGAGCGGGTGTACCGCACACTGCTGACCCGACACGGCCTTCAACCACCCCCACTCACCAGCCGTCCTGCCCGATGAGCTGCACGAAAACGCAGTCGCAGACCGCCTGCTCCCGGACCTCGCCGTCCGGCTCCCTCCGGTAATGGGTGAGCGTCTGGTGATGGTGCGACCCCACGGGCACCACCGCCTCGCCGCGTGCTGCCAGTTGATCCAGCAGCGTGTCCGGGCGACGAGGGGCGCCGGCCGTCACCATGATGCGATCGAAGGGCGCCTCCTCCGGCCAGCCCAATGTGCCGTCGCCCACGCGGAAGGAGATATTCTCGTAGCCCAGTTCCTCGCAGAGCAACTCCGCGGCCCTTTCGCTCAGCTCCTTCACCCGTTCGACGGTATAGACGTTCTCGGCGATCTCTGCCAGGATAGCGGCCTGGTAGCCGGAACCCGTGCCGATCTCCAGCACGCGTTCCGTTCCGGTCAGATGCAGCCACTCTGTCATGAGCGCAACCATGTAGGGCTGAGAAATGGTCTGCCCGTGGCCGATGCCCATGGCCCCGTCGCGGTAGGCCCGCGCCCGGTCCCGCGGGGGCACAAACTTCTCCCGCGGCACCTTTCCCATCGCGCGCAGCACGCGGTGGTCGCGAACGCCCCGTGCTCTCAACTGAGCGTCGACCATGCGCTGACGCAATTGCTCTGCATCTGTGGAAGCAACCACGATCGGACACCGGCAAAAAAAGGATTTTCCGTTTCGCCCGGCCCGTCTCTATAGTATGATACTGGGGAGCGCCGAGCATACAACCTCAAACAGGCTATTCTACGGAACCGGCGAGACATGGTGGAAACGAGGACTTTCGTATTCAGCACGGAAGCGGAGATGGACCTGGTCGACGTCACCAAGGACGTCGCCGACATCGTCAATGAGAGCGGCGCTTCCGACGGGATGGTCGTGGTCTTCGTGCCCGGCTCTACCGGCGGGGTCACCACCATGGAGTACGAACCGGGCCTGGTCAAGGACATGCAGGAGCTGTTCGAGAAAGTTGTCCCCCGCGACCATTACTACCATCATGAAGAACGCTGGCACGACAAGAACGGTCACAGCCACGTGCGGGCCAGCCTCATCGGCCCATCGGTCAGCATACCTTTTCGCGACAAACGCCTGATGCTGGGGACGTGGCAGCAGATCGTGTTCTTCGATTTCGACGTTCGCGCCCGCGAGCGCGAACTGATCGTGCAGATACACGGCGAGTGAATCGCCGCGGCGCTTGACCGCTGACGCTCGCCGATAGAAGCTTGCCGACGGTCGGGGCGTGGCCCAGTCTGGCTTAGGGCGCTACACTGGGGGTGTAGAGGTCCCCGGTTCGAATCCGGGCGCCCCGACCATCCTGCAAAACGAGCCCTTCGGCTATCACGTCGAAGGGCTTTCTCCATACAGGGCAAAGACTTACGCCATCCAGCCGCCAGTTCAAACAGAGGATTTCGAGCACCTGGCGCTTCTCGGCCGCATCCGCCGTATCCCACGTATCAGCCAAGCGCTGTGATAGTTCAAACACCTTGACGGCCAGGTCGGCCTGCTCGCTCTGCTGGCGGCCCCGGACCTCTATCTGGAGCATCAGCTTCGCCTCCCCGTCGCGCAGTTCCCTGTGTTTGGCGGCGAACGTCTCCCGGTCGATCTCGTCCAGAAGCCGCACGTCCAGCAGCCGGTCCTTCTGGCGCCTGACCTCCACGAGCTGGCGCTCGGTCCGTTCGTGGCGCTCGACCCCTGCCTTCTGCGCCTTCTTCGTCTTCGCCCGCAGCGCTTTGGCGATCCATCGGCGGACCTTGGCGTCTTCGATCTTCAGGCCCTGGAACATCTCCATCACCTGCTCGTCGAGGTCGGCCTCCGTCACGCGATCGCGCGGGTGGCCCTCGGCGGTGTAGCGTGTGCAGCGGTAATAGCGGTACTCCTTGGGCCCCGACTTGAGCTGCCTGGTCTTGACCTCGACGCAGATGGGCCGCCCGCAGTGGGCGCACTCGATCAGCCCGCTCCCGCAGACGCTCTCGTGGCTGGCGTAGGTGGCGTCGCCGAGCAGGACCTGCACCCGCTCAAACAGGTTCCGCTCCACCAGGGACTTGTGCGTGCCGGGGTGCCACTCGTCGTGCCAGCGCACCTCACTGATGTAGGAGCGGTCGCGCAGCATGTCGTGCAGCTTGCTGCGGGGGAATCGCCGCCTGCTCCTCGAGTAGAAGATGTCCCCCTCCTCGAGCGCGTCGACCAGGCTGTCGAGGGTGTGGTTGTGGTAGGCGTAGAGTTCGAAGAGGCGGCGGATATGCGGCCCCTTCTCCGGGTCCACCTCGACCAGGCCGCGTCCGTCCACCCGGACGTTGCGGTAGCCGTACGGGGCGTGTTCGGGGAAAAGGCCGTTCTGCACGCGACGGGGCATGCCCTCCTTGACCAGCTCGCTCTGGAGCTCGACCTGGAAGGCGACCATATTGGCCAGCGTGCGTCGGTGTAGCCGCCCGGCCGGTCCGTCGCCGGTCTTCTGGGTGACGAAGATGCTACGCAGGCCCTGATCCTGATGCGGACGGGGCGCCGGCAGCTCGAGCTGCACCTGGGCGGCCACTCCTGCGTGCGGCGACGGCGCTTCCTCGGAAAGGCCGATCCGGCCTGGACGCAGGTCCGCCGGGTGCTCCGCAACGCCTACCGGGAGGTGCGAACGCGGTCCCTCTCGCCAACCGGCCGCACGGACCCGGGCCTGCACCGCAAGGTCCTCGGCGCCTGGCAGGTCAAGTACGAGGTCTCCGCGGCGGGCAACCACAACATCCTCATGATCGGGCCTCCCGGGGCCGGCAAGAG
>CAZNGS010000028.1:0-52539 GCA_964572825.1 uncultured candidatus Brocadiaceae bacterium | reverse complement strand
GCCCCGAACCTCAACTACCCCCCGCAGGAGTGCTGTGTCGGTAAACACTTACCTCCTCCACCTCCCACAAACCGCCCTCCAGCGATATCGTTAAACCTCCTCGGCCCTCGCCGCGGCGGGGAAAGAAACGCCGCATCGGTGGACAGCCGGGGCACCCGCGGCACCGGCGCCGCCCTTTTTTGCCCGACGAAATTGACTAAACGCGCGACTAAACGCTGGCCCTATGTCCGGACTGCGGCGGGCTGCTGGAGCGCAGTGACAAACCGCCTCGGTCCAGCCCGTCACCCATCCCGTCAGGGGGGAATCGAGTCGAAGACGGCCAGTTCCTGCAGCCAGAGGCCGCCCCAGTCCGTGCCACGCTCGGCGACGTGCAGCCTGACGTAGCGGGCGCCCACCGGTTCGAAGCGAAACACGTCGGAATCACCGCGCCGGTTCGGGTTGTCCTCAACCCGGCCCACCTCCCGCCACCGATCGCCCTCCGCAGAGACCTGTATCCGGTAGTCTTTGGCGTAGGCGTTCCACCACGCGGCGATGACTCCGCCGACCGGCCGGACCGAACCCAGGTCCATCGTGAGCGTCTGGGGTTCCCGCTTCCCGGCGAACCAGATGGTGAACAGGTCTCCGTCCACGGCGTTCGCAGCGGTGTCCGCCCTGGAGGATGCCGTAATCTCCGCGTTGCGGCTCAGACACTGCATACCCACAGCCAGCCGCACGACGTTGGAACGGGCGGTCAGGCCTTCCGTATCGCGCGCGACGGCCACCAGATCGGACAGACCCGGCCGGCAGTGCTTCCAGAGGAAGCTCCACCGACCGTCGCGCCGGACATTGGCCCGGCCCAGGTACTCCCCCCCGTGCACCGCTTCATCCAGCTCCTGTCCCTTTCCGCAGAACCAGTTCTTCCATGAACCGCCCAGCCGATAGATGCCCACCTCGCCCAGGTTACCGTCGCAGTCGGCCGCGAATCCCTCCAGCTTCACCTCTGACTGTTCCACGGTGGCTCCGCTGCAAGGCGCAGAGATGCCCACCCTGGGACCGACGTTGTGCGGAGCGAGCGACGGCAATTCGTCGAGCGTCAGGTAGTGCGCATGCTGATAGGTCTGACGCATCCACGCGGCGGGATTGCGCTGGTCGAGGGCGAACCAGGCCAGGCAGTAGAGCCAGGGAATGCGCTCGGCCCGCATGAGCTCCGGGTTGGGAAGCGCCCCGCATTCGCACATGGCAGCCATCTTCTCCGGGGCGACGCTCTGCACGGTTTCGTAGGCCCACGGAATGGGGTCCTCCCGGAACATGCGCAGGCCGACGTATATGTCCACGCCGGCGATGTCCACGTAGCTGTTGCCCGGGTAGAAACGGCTGCGGTAGGCATATTTCTGCCCCACCGGCCCATCACGCGGGACTCCGCCATGCCCCTGGGCGGAGCTGTACACCCAGATCAGGTTGTGGATACCGCGCTCCTCCACGAAGTAGTCGAACATGAGTCGCCAGAGCGCGGCCGTATTCTCTGGCTCCTCCACGTCGGTCCACCAGAACCACCCGCCTTCGATTTCGTGCAGGGGGCGCCACAGCACCGGCACCCCGGCCTCCGCGAGCCGTTGGAGGTAGTCGGCCGTGCGACGCAGGTCTTCCATGACGGCCCGGTGCTCTGCCGTGCCCGGCGTGGTGCCCTTCCCCACGTCGAACGGCCCTGTTCGTCGCACCCAGGCCGTGCCGCGCGGGTCCCCGGGTTTGCCCCAGTGGAAGTCCATCGACACGATGCCCCCCCGCTCGTGCCACCAGCGGATGCAGCGGTCCACCTTGCCTTGCATGGCCTCGTGGTAGGCGGGTCCGAATTTCGGCTGCACGGGGGCAAAGGCGCCGATGGCCCAGATGGCCGGCTCCCTGGCCGTGACCGCCTGCGCACGCTTCGGCCCGCCGCCCCAGTCCGATATGCCCGTCAGGGTCCTGCGGCCGTAAACGGATTCCAGGTAATGTAGAACCCGCCTCGCCTCGGGAATCAGGTCGGGGTCTGCCGGTTCCAGGGCGCCAGTGTCCGCGGTGGCCGCGCACCCCAGAGCGCAGACCAGGGCCGCAACCAGGCCGCGGCGGGCCGACATTTCCGCCCTCCCCTCTTTGCGCACTGCTTTGCCCTCCCTCAGGCCGGCGGGGCCGGTCCGGTGCTTCGTCGGGCCACGAAGTGAGACGGAACCTGAACAACGGTTTCGCGCGCTTCGGTGGTGGACAATCGGCCCTCTATCACCCGCAGTGCCAGCCTTGTGGCCATCGCTCCGACCTCGTGATACTCCTGCCCGATGGTGCTCAGAGGCGGAAGAGCCACCGCGGCTTCATCATCGTCGAAGCCGACGACGGAGACGTCCTCCGGCACGTTCAGGCCTCGCTCCCCCAAAAGGGCCAGCAGTCCCAGCGCCGCGCGATCATTCCAGCACAGGACGGCCGTGGCTTCCAGGGATTCGGGAAGGGCCTCCCGCAACGCGCCCTGCCAGAACTCAATACATCGGTCCCTGGGCACCCAGAACGGCGGCTCCGTCTCGTCCACCCGCAAGACCACGGGCTCCAGACCACACTTGCCGGCGGCCCGCGTTGCGGCGGCGCCTCGCCCGACGTCCGAACCCTCGGGCGGCCCTACCCAGAGCACCCGTCGGTGACCCAGTCCCGTCAAATGCGCGCACGCCTCCCCGTACCCGGAGGAAACGTCCAGCCGAACCGTGGGGAAACCAGAAACGCCTCCGGGCGCAAGCACAACCGGCGGAGTCTCTGCGTCCCGCCACGCGGCAAGGTCGGTGCTCTGCGCCCCCAGGGCAATGAGTCCGTCCGCCTTTCCCTGGCGCAGGTAGGAGAGGCCCGCCGACTCCCTGTCCCGTCGGCCGCTGAGAATGAGCACGTCGTATCCGGCCTGCATGGCGGCCCGCTCGACGCCCTCGGCGATCAGGCTCCAGAACGGGGCGATGGCGCCGTCCGGCCCTCCCACCAGCACCCCGATCGTGCGGGACCTGCCGGAAACCAGGGCACGGGCCGCGTGGTGCCCCACGTAGCCGAGTTCCTCGGAGGCCTCCCGGACGCGGCGCATAACCGCGTCGGTGATACTGTGCTCCGGTGCTTTGCCGCTCAGCACATAGCTGACGGTGGCGCGGGTAACTCCGGCACGCTCCGCGACGTCGTTTTGGGTAACTTTCATCTGCGCCCTCATAGGGGGTTCCGTGACGCGTGTAAGTTAAGCGTTGCCCTCCGGGTTGTCAAGTTCAAACCGTTGGGGCGGGGGCCTGCCATTCAATTATGGGCTCTTCGTTGTCGCTCGCGGGTATGGGTGCGCAGTCCTGGTTTCGCCCAGGATAGCCCGGGGACTGGCACACCAGCATATCGTGTGCAGCACAGGCGCCCTCCCCTGAGACGAAACGGCCGCAGCCGGGGCCTGTCTGCGTGTAGCCATGCACAGGCAGGCGGCTGCGCTACACGGTCCCAGGGAAACAGAACACGCGGGCCGCCATACGCGGCATCGGAGTTTTGCATGACCCTGTGGACGGAAGCCGCACGGTTTGCAATCCTGCAAAACGGTACATATAATGGCGTCGGGTGTGTTCCGCCCATGAGGCGGTGTCGTTGCGCGTTCGGAGGAGGTCAAGGTGATGGCCCAGGCAGAAGACACAAGAGGGAATGACGGGGCACTCAAACCTGATCGACCGCCGCATGAGTTCCGATTCCGCTGGGGCCTGCATCACAGCCCGCTGGTCAGGCTGACGCGCAGGCTCATCTCCGACAGCCCGTTCCTGGCGTTCAGCATTGCCTTCCACGCCCTGGTGCTGGGCGCTCTGGCGGCGTTCACTGCAACCCGGGTCGAGGCGCCCCAGAAGCGCGTGGTGCTTGAGGTGGAACAGGTGGAGATCACGGCCGAACTGCGTCCCCTGCGGCGGGAGGAGAACCTGTTCGACAGCGAGCCCGGAGCGCTGGGAGTGGCCCGGGCGGAAACCTACGACGCCGCACGGGAGAGCATGGAACAGGTCGAGGTGGAGCGGGTGGACGTTCTGGCCATGGACGAGGCGATGCGCGCCGGACAGGCCGAGGACTTCGAGCCGGTGGGCCACGCCAGTCCGTTCAGCTTCGCCGTCAGCAAGCAGGCCAAGGGCATGGCCAGCGCGGTGGATCAATTCGCGGTTATCACCCTCAATGCCGCCCGCCGCCAGTCCACGCTGGTCTGCTTCCTGATCGACCGCTCCCGCAGCATCATCTACCAGCATCTGCCGGAGTTCGTCCGGCGCATGGACCACTACTTCAAGGAGACGGACCTGAACCTGGCCGGTGCCCTGAGGGACCGCATGAGGTGGCTGGTAGTCAGCTACGGCCAGCGCTACCAGTTTGTGTGCCCCCCCACCGGCAACATGGAAGAGGTCAAGGGCGCCCTCAAAAGCATCTCCATCGACACGTCCGGCCGCGAGAACGTGGGGGCGGCCATCAAGGCAGTGCTGAACCGATACGCCGACCAGTACGGTCAACTGGTCATTGCCGTGATGACCGACGAGGCCGGCGACGACATCCGCGACCCCGAAGCCCTGGAAAGCATCATCCGCGATCTGGTGCATGCGGACGCCACCGTCTGCGTGTTCGGCTACGAGAGCACCTTCGCCCTGCGCCGCAAGGTGGTGCGGATGAAACTGGACCCCGAAGTCCTCAGCCCTGCCGACCGCGCCAGGGTCCGCGGGTTCGAGGGCCAGACGGTGCATCAGCTCATCGAAGCCGGCCCCGAGTGCCCCATGCCGGAGCTCTGGGAGCCGGTCAACCGCTGGCGGGCCCAGCAGTGGGGAGGCGACCTCCGCAACATCCCCTCCGGTTTCGGCATGTATCCCCTCAACAGAATGGCCATGGCCACCGGCGGGGTGTATTTCGACCTCAAGGGGGAGTCGGACTACGACCAGGACAAACTCTACGCGCGCTACAAGCCGGACCTCTGCTCCGTGCACAGCTACGTGGAAAGCGTCCGCAAGAGCGAGCCCAAGAGAGAGCTGTTCGCCATCTGGGAAAAGCTGCCCCACCTCTACCTGGACAAACATCTGACCTCCAGGGATGAGATCCAGGCCGCCATCCAGAAGGCCGGGGAAGCCATTCAGTTCTGCTCCTCGGCGGCGGAGAACCTTCAGGATGATCTCGGGTCGGCGGGATTGGGCCGGGGCGACCGCATGCGGTGGCGGGCACACGCCGAACTGACCCTGGCCGAGCTGGTCCGCCTGCAGTTCATGCTGAACCAGTACGCCGCGGTACTCTCCGAGGCGCTGAGCAAACTGCAGGAGGAGATACCGGACAGCAAATGGCTCGTAGTCCAGAAAGGCAAAGCGCCCGGGGACATCCGGGGGGGCAACGAAGCCCGGCAGGCCTACGAGCACGCCCGCAGCCTGCTGCAACAGATCCGCGACAAGCACGCCAACACCCCCTGGGCCGAGGCCGCGAACGTCCTCCAGCAGGGCCTGTGCCCCTGGACATGGGAGGTGCGCAACCGTCCCAAAGGGGGCCCCCGACCCCCGGAGCTGGCCTTCTGAACAGCGGGCCCGCCGACACGCGCCACCCGCTACAGGTTCGCGAAGGAGATGCCCAGTTCGGCGATCTGTGCGGCGTTGATGGCCCTGACCAGGGCCTCGTAGGGGACGTCGTCGGCGCAGTCGATTACCACCCGCCCCTCGGGGTTGAGCTCGCTGAAAGTCTGCAGCCGGGCAATAAGCAGCTTCAGAGAAGGGACGGGCTGGTTGTTGACGTAGGTCTGGACCCCGCCGCGTTCCTTTCTGAGGGCGAGCATCACGTCCTGGAACTCGGCGAGCCTCTCCTGTTCCTCCTCCTGCCCCTCCTGCTTTTCTTCCTTCTCGGGCAGGGCGGTCTCGATCAGGGCCTCTTCTTTGGGAATCTGGAGGGTGACGATGAAGAAGATGAGCAGCAGGAAAACCACGTCGATCATCGCGGTCATCTTCAGCTCGATCTTCTCTTCCTGTCCCTTCTCTTTGCCGGAAATCACGGTGCCCCTCCCGCCTTCTCGGCCTCGTAGGCGGCGAACATCACCTTGCGGATGTCCTGCTCGTAAACCGCCGCCAGCACCTGGCGCACGTGCTCGAACGGGCAGTCCCTGTCGCCCCGGATGATCAGGGCCGAATCTTCGCTCTGGCGCCCCAGCCGCCGCAGCACCGGCCCCAGACCCCTGAGCCGCCTGCGGAACTGGTCCATGTTCACCCGCTGACCGAACATCACAATGCCCCCGTCGGCCTCGATGTTGACCACCATGCGCTCCTGGGCCACGTCCTTTTCGATGATGGCCTGCACGACGAGGGGCAGTTCCAGCTCGGCGGTCCGTTCCATCTGATTGAACACGGCGACGATCATGAAGAACGCCAGCAGCAGGAAGACCACGTCGATCAAGGGGGTCATGTCCACCTCGATCTCCCGGGAGGGCACCGTCTTGTTTCGTCGCTTGCTCAAGGTATCACTCCCATGGGCAGAGGAAGGAGAGCCAGCGCGCCTTCAATCGACCTCGTCCTGCGTCTCCTCCTCGTCCTCGATGGTCACCTGCCCGGAGGGCCGGGGGGCCGGGGTGGTCGCGGCGCCCTGCGGCTTGCTGCTGACCTTCACGTTCTTGAACCGGCCGATCACCTCGCTGGCGGCCGCGCCCACTTCGTGCATGAGCGTGTTGACCCTGTTACGAAAGACGGCGTAGGCCACCAGCACGGGCACGGCCACGATCAGGCCCAGGCACGTGGTCACCAGCGCGTGCTGAATATTCCCCGCCAGCAGCTTGGGGGGCGGCTGGGTCTCCATCTGACTGATCGTCCCGAACGCCCCCATCATGCCCAGCACGGTCCCGGTCAGGCCCAGCATGGGCGCTATGGCGCCGATCAGCGCCAGCCATCCCACGCGCTGGTGCAGCCGCGATGCCTCGACTTCGCTCACCTCTTCGGCAACGTCGGCCATCTCTTCATAACCGGAGCGCACCTCGGACAGACCGCCGGCCACAACGTGTCCCAGCACGCTGCCGCTGCGCCGGCACTTCTCCATCATCTCGCCCAGGCGGCCGTTGCTCAGGTCCTCGTTGAGTTCCTGTACCAGGCCATCCGGCACGAAGTTGGGCCGCCTCAGGTGCCACAGGCTCTGCATGACCAGGTAGAAGGCGATCACCGACATGCCGATAATGATCCAGCCCGGCACGCCGGCATGTTCCTTCACCACCTGCCAGTAGCTGATGTCCGCCTCCTGGGCGGTTCCCTGTTCGCCCTCCGCCGGCTCGCCGGCCACTGGCTCTTCCGCAAGGGCGGCCGGCCCGGGTTCGGCCGGCTCCTCCTGTGCGAGAGCGGCGGGTTGCCCGACCAGACCGACGGTCAGTGCCAGCATGACCAGCAATATGAGGTGAACGCAACGCATCTTCAGCTCCCCTTGCATGAATGTCTCACGGACCTTTATCTGCTCAGAGACCCTCCTTTTTCAACTGTTCCGCCAGGTGGGAGCCGGGGAAATCATCGTACAGTTCGGCGGCCAGCTCCCTGGCCCTCTGGTCGTCCCCGTAGTATTCCCTGGCGACCAGGGCGGCGTGGTAGAGGGCCTTCTGGTACTCGTCGGGCACGTCGAAGTGAAGCACCACAACCCGCAGGAACGAGTAGAGGGCCTCTCTCAGCTCGCCACGTTTCTTCAACGACAGCCCCCGGCTGACGGCGGCTTCTGCCTGCAGCTCCGGATCGTCGCACTCCAGGGCCATCTGCCACAGGATATTCTCCGCCCCGCGTTGATCGTCGCTGGCCAGCCTCGCGTAGGCTTCCTCCAGCCGGGCGCGGTGGTAGAGTTCGGGGTGGTTTTCCTTGAGTTCTTCTTGCAGCTCGGACAGTCTCTTCACAGCCTTATCGTGCTGCTTTTTCTCGCCCAGAAGTCGGCCCATCCACAGGCGGGCGCGCAGCCTGGTCAACTCGAAGTAATCCGCGTCGATCAGCCCCTGCAGCAGCTTCTCGGACTCGTCCAGCCTGCCCAGGCGCATCAGGCACTTGGCCTTCAGCAGTTTGGCGTCCGGCGCGAAGCGGTGTTCCGGATACTCCTTCAACAGTTCATCACACCGCTGGAGGGCCAGCTCGAAGTAGCGCTGTCGCTCCCGCTGCGTAACCGCCATGTCCCGCGCGTGACTGAAGGCGGCATCCCCTGCACGGTAGAGGCCGTACGGCCTGGCCCAGCGGTACCCCTCCTTTTCTGCGGCGGCACCGACGGCCTGCACGAACAGCTCGTAGGCGCGGTCAAACTTGCCGCTGTTGAGGGCAACCGTGGCGGTCGCCCAGGCAGGGGGCGTGTCTCCGTAGCGCAGGTACTGCACCCGGGGGCGGTCGATCGTGAGAATCCGGCCCTCGCCCTCGTGCTCGGTCTCGATCCGGACCTGCTCCCACGTCTCCTCCACGATGCTGCCGAGCGCCTGGCGCGTCTTGCCGTCTTCATCACGGTACTCGACCACGTCGTCCCTGGCCAGGGCCACCGAAGCCGAGAAGAGAAGCAGGAGAGCCACGCCGAAGCGCACGGTTCGTTCATTGCTCAAGCGTCCCATTCATCCCTCTCCCCATCTGCCGTGCATAAACCGGCGGGCGCCCCGCCCGCGCAGCCGCACGCCCGCAGCCATCCGTCCGGCGGGTGCCGTATTTTATCGGCGGGGGCATCCGCTGTCAAGGCGTGCGCCGGCCGTTTTCTATACCTCTGAGCAGCCTGTGTCACGGGGGTCGGGCGGCCTGCGGAGTGCTCTGGCCCGGGGTCTGCTCCGCCACGACTCCCCGTGCCACCCATATCTGGAAAGCCCACAGCCCTGCAAGCAGAAAGAGCAGCGCGCAGACGGTTCTCCTGCTGCTGAGCAGGCGCCCCATGGTCCGGAGGCCGAGGTCCCGTCCCGTGGCGGCGCATGCGCCCAGCCAGACGCCGACCAACGGCGCCAGCGCGACCACGACCGCGCCCAGGGGATTCATCATCACCGCAGCGGACCAGCGCCCGTGCGCCGCCAGGAACACGGCCCGCGTGCCCCCGCAGAAGGGACACGGAAGGCCGGTGACGCCCCTGAACACACACGTGGAACCGACCAACCTGGCCAGCAGCGGATGGCTCCAGACAAAGGGAAGCGCCGCCCTGGCCAGCGCAAAGAGAACGAGGCACAACAGCGGCCCGAGGAGGCACAGGACGCGCGCCGCCGCCGTGAGGGGCGCGGGACCGGTGCGCTCAGACATCTTCCGGCGCGTTCGGCAGGTAGTAGTCCCGGTAGGCTGCAACGCTCACGGCCAGCGCGATGGGACCGGTCATTACCAGCCCGATGTTGCACGCGAAACCGCCCGCGCTCCAGATGACCGCCACCACCAGGGCGAGCAAAACCGTGGGCCACAGATTGGCCGTGAAAAAGCCGAAGCTCTTCTTGAGCGCATCAGCCGGGCCGACGTCGGAGAGCGCCGCGATGGGAAACATAAACAACAGCGCGGCGCTCACGAACACGGTGGCGGCAAAGATGAGCAAAACGTCCACCAGGATGCCCACACAGGGAATAAAGGCCAGGACGATGATGGGCACGGCCAGAACCAGAAGCACGGCAAACCACACGCCGACCACCAGGAGGTTGGTCAGCAGCGCCCTGGTGAAATCCTGGAACCCGCCGAACAGGTCTGCGAATTCCGCCGGCTCACCGCGCATGCGCCGGTCCAGCACCCGCAGATAGCCGAACATCAGCGGCCCGTTCACGATCAAACCGCCGATGAACGTCATCGTGGCCAGCGCCACGAGCGCCCAGACCACAAGGAACCCCAGGATCAACAGGACGGGGTTCCCGATAACGACGTTCCAGGCGTCGGACAGGTAGGTCCCGATGTCCAGACCGGGCGGTCCGGGGGTCTCGGGCTGCAGCTCGACCGGTTCCTCCTGCTGCGGTTTCTGCTCCTCTTCAGGGGGAGCCGTATCCTTTTCCGCCGCCTCCTCGGGCTCCCTGTCGGCATGCTCATCTGCCATGTCCACGCCCTCCCGGACGGTCCGGCGGTCCGCGCCTGCGCCACGGAGGGATTCTAACCCAAACGCGGGCGCTGTCAAGGCTCGTCGGCACCCCTCCGGTAATCCTCGGCATGATGGCGGATGATCTCCCCCCCCACCATGTACACGACGTCTTCAGCGATGTTGGTGGCGTGGTCGGCGATCCGTTCCAGGTGCCGGGAGGCGGACAGCAGATGGATGAGGCTCTCGAGGTGTTCGGGGTTGCGCCGGATGTTCTGCTGGACCTCCATGTACATGTCGCGGTTTATGGCGTCCACGTCGTCGTCGGCAGCGCAGACCTGCCGGGCCAGGTCCGCGTCCATGTTCACGAGGGCATCCAGGCTGTCTTTGACCATTTGCTGGGCCAGCCGGGCCATCTCGTCAAAGTCCAGCGGCACCTCGGTCTCGTCGTGCTCCGCGATGTAGAGGGCCCTCTCGGCGATGTTGACCGCCAGGTCGCCGATACGCTCCAGGTCGTTGTTGATCTTCAGGACCGAGACGATGAACCGCAGGTCGATGGCCACCGGCTGGTGCAGGGCGAGGGTCTTCAGGCATTCTTCTTCCAGGTTGACTTCGGCCTGGTCCACGTCGATGTCGCGCTCGATGACTTCCTCCGCCAGGGCCGGGTCCCGCTTGTCCAGTGCCTGCACAGCCTTGCGCACATCCTCCTCGACCACCGCTCCCAGGGAGAGGATGTCCTGCTTCAATCGGTCCAGTGCCTTGTGCAAATGGATTGTCATGGCTGTCATCCAAAGCGGCCGGTGATGTAGTCCTCCGTCCGCTTTTTCTGAGGTTTAGTGAACAGGCGGTCTGTCGGACCCCACTCGATCAGCTCGCCCTCGTAGAGGAACACGGTCATGTCCGAGACGCGCGCCGCCTGCTGCATGTTATGCGTCACGATCACAATGGTGTAGGGGCCGCGCAGTTCGGCAATGAGGTCTTCGATTCGATCCGTAGCGGTGGGGTCGAGGGCGGAGCACGGCTCGTCCATCAGCAGCACCTGGGGCTGCACGGCAAGGGCGCGTGCGATGCACAGCCTCTGTTGCTGCCCGCCGGAGAGCCCCAGGGCGTTATCGCGCAGCCGGTCTTTCACCTCTTCCCACAGGCCGGCGTGCCGGAGGCTCTGCTCCACGATCTCGTAAAGGCGGCCCTTGCCCCGGATGCCGTGCAGGCGCGGCCCATAGGCGATGTTATCGAAGACAGACTTGGGAAACGGGTTGGGTTTCTGGAAGACCATGCCCACCATCTTGCGCAGTGCCACCACGTCAACACCGGGGTCGTAGAGGTTCTGCCCTTCCAGCATGAGCCGGCCCTGGCTGTGACAGTGGGGGATCAGGTCATTCATCCGGTTGATGGCCCTCAGGAAGGTGCTCTTTCCGCATCCGCTGGGGCCGATGACGGCTGTCACGAGACCGGCGGGGATGTCCACCGAGACCTCCTTGACCGCCTCGTTGTCCCCGTAGAAGACCGAGAACTGCTCGGCCGTGATGATCGAGTCGGCCGCGGAGATGTCCGCCTCATCGGCGTGACGGCTCCCCACGTCTTCGCTGATGCTGATCAAGGCCATATTGGTTCGCTCCTCACCCCCTGAGCTTACGGGAAATCCGGGCCCGCAGCCAGATGGCAACAAAGTTCAGTAGAAGCACCAGGGTTACCAGCGTAACCACCATGCCGAAAGGAACGTGCAGAATCTCCGCCCTGGCCTCGTGTTCCGCCACGGCGGAGTAGATGTTGGAGGGCAGAGCGGGCGTACCCGTGGTGAATATCTTGTGGAGGGGCAACGGCGCAGCCGCTGCCACGGCGGCGGTGAACAGGATGGGGGCGGTCTCGCCGGCCGCCCGACCCATGCTGATAATGACGCTGGTAATGATACCGGGAAGAGCCGCCGGCAGGATGACTTTCCGGATGGTCGTCCATTTTGTCGCCCCCAGGCTCAAGGAGGCTTCCTTATAGGTCATCGGCACCGCCCGGAGGGCCTCCTCCGAAGCCCGGATCACCGTGGGCAGCACCAGCAGCGCCAGGGTCAGCGCCCCCACCATCACGCTCTTGCCGTCCGACAGATTCAGGGCGTCTATGAAAAACACCAGCCCGAACAGGCCGAAAACCACGCTGGGCACGCCGGCCAGCGTGCTGATGCAGGCCCTCAACAGACTGATGAACCGCGAGTCCGGCGCGTATTCCGTCAGGTATATTGCCGCGATCAAACCCACCGGCGCCGCCACGACCATGGCGCCTACAGTCAGGTAGAGGGTCCCCAGCACCTCGGCCCATATGCCTCCGAAGTGATAGGCGTCCACGTTCTGGTCGAACCAGAACCGCCAGTAGAAAGTCCACCGGGGCCGCAGCATTTCCCCGATGTGCTCCTTCACGTAGCCGAAGAGCGGCTCCAGCGGGGTCCCTTCGTAGTCCTTGACGCGGGGCACCTTCACCTCCACGCCCATCCGCGAGGGGTCGGAGTAATCGTATTCGACGCGGTACAGCAGATGATCAAGATGGACCTTAACCCGCGCCCACCGGGTGTCCCCGTACCGTTTGCCGGGGGTAATTGGCTTCTCCCCCGGCAAGGGCCCCAGCAGCTCACGCAGGGGCTGTTTGATGACGTCCTCCAACTCTCGCTTCTCGCCCGGGCTGTTCTCATATTCCTCCAGCATCTCGTAGACGGGCCTGCGCGCCGCTTCCGCCGCGGCCACCTCCCGCTCGACCTCCCGGCGGTCTCCGCGCTCGAACGTCTCCAGCATGAACTGGCGTCGTTCAACCGTCTCGCGAAAGATGAAAGCTGCCACGCCGCGATTGAACATCGGGGCCAGTATCACCATCAGCGCGGCACACATCAGCACGAGGGCGAACATGCCCGCCCCGGAGAAGGCCCGGTCCAGCAGTTTGCGAGTGCCCAACCGCATCCGGATCAGCCTTTCAGTTTCTGCTTGGTGTGGCGAACCGCCCACTCACTGATGACGTTGAGGATGAAACAGAAAAGCACCAGGCAGAAGCCCAGGGCGAACAGAGCGTGGTAATGATCCCCCCCGTGCGCCGCTTCGCCCTGCTCCAGGGCGATGGTGGCCGTCAGCGTCCGCACGCCGCTCAGCACATTGTACCAGGGAGTGGGCACCTCGAAGCGGTTTCCTGCCGCCATGAGCACGACCATCGTCTCGCCCACGGCCCGCATAACGCCCAGCAGCACCGCGGCCAGGATACCTCCCTTCGCAGCGGGAATCACCACCTTGACCATCGTTTCCGCCCGCGTCGCCCCCAGGGCATAGCTGCCCTCCCTCAATTCGCGCGGCACGGCGGTCAGCGCGTCCTCACACACGCTCACCACAGTCGGCAGTGCCATGATGGCCAGGATTATCGAGGCGTTCAGGGCGTTCACTCCGCTGGGGATCACCAGCCCCATGATGCTCCGCCCCACGGCGTAGAGTCCCCAGGCGGCCAGGACTGCCAGCAGAAGGCCCAACACCGGCCGAACGATCCTGCGCGGAGCGTCGGCCAGCGGGCCCGTGGAGACGTCGCTGAGGGCGACCACCGCCAGAAGCGCCGTCGGTCCCGTAAGAAGCCAGAATCCCACGGCCAGAAGCGCGCCGCCGTGTTGTTCCAGAAGCGGCGCAAAGATCACCATGGCAAAAAAACCGTATGCCACCGACGGTATGGCTGCCAGCAGTTCGATGACGGGTTTGACCACCTGGCGCACGCCGAACGGGACCACGTCGCTCAGGCACACCGCCGCCGTAATGCCCATGGGCACGGCAAT
Organism: uncultured candidatus Brocadiaceae bacterium; assembly: GCA_964572825.1. Taxonomy (GTDB): domain Bacteria; phylum Planctomycetota; class Brocadiia; order SM23-32; family SM23-32; genus CAYVBE01. The sequence goes on along the minus strand of CAZNGS010000028.1, from coordinate 38,804 downwards.
CAGACACGAGCAGATGGTGACTATGCCGCTGCCAACGAAGATGCCCAGCGCGCCGAATGACCTGGGTGTGCCGGTTGGACGCCAGGAATCGCTCTCAAACAGGGCGGAAAGCGAGAACTCCCGGAAAAAGGGCACCGCTTCCCGAAAGATAAAAAAGAGAATGAGCAAAATGGAGGTGGCTGCGGCAAACGTAATGCCGAAAAGAAAAGCGTGGCCGATGAACGAAACAACCTTCTCCCGCAGCTCGGTGTCCCTGCCTTTCAGCAGCCGATCAGCGTCCACAGTGCTCATGGTCTCGCAAGCAACTCCATCTCAGGTGTGGGCGCCAGAACCCGCGCGGGGCCATCCGCCCCAAACGGATGGCCCCCGCAGGAAAACAGCCATCAATAATCGGTCAGCGGCACGAAGCCCTTCTCCTCGATAATCGTCTGGCCGTCCCGGCTCAGGTGCAGGGTCACGAATTGATGCACCGGCGAGCCGAGCTTCGGGTAGCCGTCCGTCCACATGAACAGGGGCCGGGCGATCGGATACGTGCCGGACGCCACGGTGCGCGGATTGGCCTCCACGCCGTTGACGGTCACGGCCTTGACCTGCCGGTCTAAGAATCCGAGCCCCACGTAGCCGATGGCGGCGCGGGTGTTGGCCACGCGGTCGTGAGCCTGGCCGTTGCTCTGCACGTATTCGGCGCCCCTGATTGCCTCTTTCGTCATCACCAGCTTCGCGAAGGTCTCGTAAGTGCCGCTGCTGGTGTCGCGGCTGATCTTGACTATGGGCATGCTGGGGCCGCCGAGCTGGCGCCAGTTGCTGATCTTGCCGGTGTAGACGTCGCGGATCTGGTCCACCGCCAGCTCCCCCACGGGGTTGGCGGGATGGACCACGATGGCGATGCCGTCCATGGCCACCACGTGCGCCACGGGCATGACACCGTTCTCCACGGCCTGCTGGAACTCCTCCGGCTTCATCGGACGGGACATGTCGGCGATGTCGCAGCGGCCCGCGATCAGGCTCCTGGCTCCGTCGCCGCTGCCGGTTTCACTCACGGTGATGGTCACTTCGGGGTGAATGCTTTTGAAATACTGGCGGAAGGCCCTGGCGATCGGTCCCACGGTGGTGGAACCGTCGATCTCGATGGTCGCCCCGGCCATCTGCGCTCCCGCCTGGGGTGACGCCGTCAGCAGAGCACCCGAGGCAATCATCAGCGCCATCAAAGGAACACTCAGCAATGCCTTCACTTTCGTCTTCATCGACATTCCTCCTTTGCGAATCGGTGGGGCCGTCGGCCCGCCTACCAGGTGCAGACGTCCCATGCTTCAGGACGCGGCCAGACCGGACGGACACTCCACCGGATGGCTGCGCCGGCCAGGGAAAGGAGGCCCAGAGGGAGCCGCCCTGGCAGTGTGTGGAGCGTGGGCCGCTGCCGAGCCTCTCTTTCCGCTTTGCCGACCAGGTCCATTGTTTAACTCGCGTGTGTTAGATTCAGGTTAGGAAAACGTGAGCGCACAGAGAGTGGCGTTCAGAAGTCCACCTGGAAGCGCATCATGAGCGCGTCCGTGTCCGCATCCAGATCATCCTCCTCGCACTCGTACGTCGAGGTCACGTAGTTCCACATGAGGCGCACGTTGGGGTTGAGGTACCAGTTCAGGCCCACGGTGATACCGTCCATCTCGCCTTCCTCGTCGTAATCGTCCACCTCTCCTTCGAGGGAACTGTAGCGTGCGGCAACTTCCCACGCGCCCCAGCCCCCTTCGCCGGGTTTGAAGTTACTCTTGGGCTTGACCCGGCTGAAGGAACCGGCGGACGTCTTATAGGGCCGGTGCTCCCCGGTGAGGAAGTAACTGGCGTAGAGATAATATCCATCCAGGTCCACGTCGGGGGCACCGCCCCCGCCGTCGGCCCGGCTCTGGATATACTCCGCCTGGAGCGAGAACGGCCCGCAGACCCACGCTGCTTCCAGACCGGTCAGCAGCACGGAATCCGTCATGAACTCACCGCTGGTCAGGAGCTTCTCCGTCTGGTGGATCTCCGGACGGAATCCGTATTTCACCGAGTCCGGACTGCGGGCGCTGACTGCCGCACCCAGGTGCACCAGTTGGGCGCCGTCATCGGCATAGACCGGCAGGCCGGTGATCCGGCCCGTGACGGCGGCTCCCTCCTCGGTGTTGGTCTCGGCCGAGTCATCCGCGTCCCAGAACGCACCCAGGGCCCAAGTCATGCGCTCGTCCAGTGGCGCGTCGGAGACCTGGACACCCACGCCCCGGCTGGGGGCAAGCCCCACGGGGAGAGCCCGCTCCATGAACGTGATGTACTTGCTGCTGGTCAGCTCCTCCAGGCTGAACGGCTCCTTGAACTGACCGATCTTGATCGGCCAGGGCAGCAGCTCTTCGATCTCCAGGTAGGCGTCCTTGAGCGTCACCTCGTTGTCGGCGAAGTCAATCTGGAGCTTGTAGCCCGTGTTCTCGTAAATGCTCCCCTTCATGAAGAAACGGGCACGCCGGAACTCGGTGCCGTCCTGAACGTGGTCCTCAAAGTCGTCCTCACCCAGCCAGCCTTCGAGTTCGTCGTCCGCGTCGATATTGGCGTAGTCGAGCATGACGCGGCCGCCGATCTGGAGCTTGAAGGCGCCGTCCAGGGTCTTCATCTTCAGCCCCTTGTCCCAGTACACTTTGAAGGTCTCGGGGCTCTGGGCCTCCTCCAACTCCTTCTTGACAACCTCGGCGACCTCTTCCCGGCTCATGCCGCCTCGGCCCCCGCGGAGCATGCGTCGCAGCTCCACGATATCCTCCTCCAGCCAGCTGTTTTCCTTTTCCAGCCGGTCCAGCCGCTTGCGCAGCACCTCGTCCTGGGTGTACTGACCCCGGACGGCGCTGCCCAGCACCAGCGACACTGCCAGCACCATTACGGCACATCTCTTCAGCAGCTCACTCATTCCTCGCTTCCTTTCAGGAAGAACTCAGAATCTCTCGAAAGAACCACAGAAAAAGCCACTCCCTTCGAGGCGGCAGCCGCGGGCGCCGCCCGGACAGGCACAAACCGTCTGCGCCACCAGCTCTCGGGACACATCGCACCATCCCTCCGAACAATGAAAAAGGGAACCTCGCCAACCAGTTTCTATCCCCCGCAAATCAGCGCGTACCGAGAGGTGAGTCAGGATTGTGTTAGGAACAGAGATTGGCGCAGCGCTCAGGACATTCTCTGCCGCCCATGGCAACAGCCGGGGCACTCACAAGCAGAGAAGCGCCAGAAGGAGCACAAGCAACGCCGAGCCGCGAAAGGCCAGTTGCACGGCCAAGTCCTTCAGCGGACGCACCCGGCGACCGCGCAGTCGGCCCCGGTCCACCCGCCAGGACGCGAAACGGTAGCTCAACCACAGAAGCAATGTCAGAAGGCACCAGAGTAGAACAGCCCTCACGGACCCCTCCATGCATTGAGTTCCCTCAACCCGCTGGAAGGATACGGCGGCCATGTTTGGGAGGTGTGAGCGGCGGGCGAGGATGCGGATAAACGGCAGGTCAGTCGGCCGGCAGATAGATGGTGAACGTGCTGCCCCGCCCCAGGGCGCTGTCCACCGTCACGCGGCCTCCGTGGGCGTGGGCGATGTGCTTCACGATGGCCAGCCCCAGCCCCGTGCCGCCACTCTTGCGGTCTCGGCCGGCGTCCGCCCGGTAGAAGCGTTCGAACAGGCGCGGCAGGTGCTGGCGCGCGATCCCAACTCCGTTGTCGCGCACGCTGATGCTCACCTCGCCGCCCTTCCGGGCGACCGCAACCTCCACGCGCGACTCGGCCGGGCTGTAGCTGACGGCGTTGTCCAGCAGATTGAACACGGCCTGCTCCAGCAGCGCGACATTGATACGGGCCGCGATTCCCTCGGGACAATCTACCTCGATGGCGATGCCCTTGTCCTTCGCTTTTGGCCGGCAGGCCACCACGGCGGACTCCACGACCGGCCAGATGGGACCTTTCGCCAGGGAGATTTCACCCCGTTCGGCCTGGCGTTCGGTCCGGGAGAGGGTCAACAGGTCGTCGAAGAGGCTCTGCAGGCGGTCCGCCTGCCGGGCAACGATCTCCAGATAGCGACGCCGCATGCCGGCGTCCTGCTCTTCTTCCTGTTCAAGCAGTGTCTCGGAGAAGCCCTTGATGGCGGTGATGGGCGTCCTGAGCTCGTGCGAGACGTTGGCCACAAACTCCCGGCGCACCTTCTCCAGTCGTCGCAGGCGTGTCACGTCGTTCAGAACCAGCAGCGTGCCCACCGCGGCCCCGTCTGCGTCCAGCAGGGGGACGCCGCGGGCCTGAACGAATCTCTCCTGGTCCCCGACGGGGATGGTGATGTCACCTTCAACCGTATTCTCGGCCGCCAGGGTCTGCGCGACGAAGGTCTGCAGTTGTGGGTTGCGCACCACTTCCTGTACGGGCCGACCCACGGCCTTTCCCGCGTCCACGTCGAGCAGGCGGGCGGCGGCCGGGTTAACGCTGAGCACGCATTGGTCCCGGTCGAAGGCGATCACCCCCTCCTTCATGCTGCCCAGGACGGCCTCCAATTCGTTGCGCTGCTCCAGGACGGTCCGAACCCGTTCGTCCAGCCGGGAGGCCATCAGATTCATGGCGCCCGCCAGCGCCGCGGTCTCAGCAGGGCCCGCCAGAGGCAGTTTGTGACCGAGCTCGCCGCGGGCGAACCGCTCGGCCCCCTTCTGCAGCTCTTCCAGCGGCCCCGTGATGTAGCGCGAGAGTATCAGACTGGCAGCGGCGGCCAGCACGGCCACCAGAACGGCGACGAACAGGATCCTGGCATACACGGGCCCCAGCGTTTCCTCAATGCCCCCGACGGGCAGTGCGGTGCGGATGACGCCCAGGAATTCGTCCCCCGTTCGGATGGGGACGGCCACGTACATCATTCGACGCTTCAGCGTGTCGCTGGGTCGTGTGACGGCCCCCACCTCTCCACCCAGGGCGCGCCTGATCTCCGGCCGGTTGGCGTGATTGGCCATCCGGGCGGGATCTTCATGGGAATCTCCCACGACGGTGCCGTCCGGCAGTATGACGGTGAACCGGGCGCCCGCTTTGCGCTGCAGCGCCAGGGCCGATTGCTGGAGCGCCTCCGTCCGCCCGGCTTCCAGCAGGTGCTCAACGCCGTCTTCCGCCAGATGAGCCTGCGCCTCCAACTGCTGCCGAATCCGCCTTTCGTGAAACTCGTACACGGCGTGCCGCACGTAGAGGCTGACCCCCGCGATCACACCCAGCGTTATCAGCAGGTAGGACAGGTAGAGCTGCCAGAACAGTCTTCCCCTGGGCAAACCTCACTCCTTGAATCGATAGCCAACGCCGCGGACCGTTTCGATGTAGTCCGCGGCCTCCCCCAGTTTCTTGCGCACTGTGGCAATGTGAAAGTCCACGGACCGATCGGTCACCGGGTACCCCCTGCCGCGGACGGCGTCGATGATCTGGTGCCTGGTAAAGACCCATCCCGGACGGCGCGCCAGGAAATGCAGTATGCTGAACTCCGTGTAGGTCAGGTCGACTTCCTGCCCGTCCACCAGCACCTCGTGACGCCCGGGGTGTATCAGCACGTCGTGCGCCTCCAGGGGCTGGGTCTCATCCACGGGCTGCCGACTCTTTCGCCGGAGCACCGCGCGGACCCGGGCCACCAGCACTTTGGGGCTGAACGGCTTGGTGACGTAATCGTCCGCACCCAGCTCCAGCCCCGCCACGATGTCCGATTCCTCGCCCTTGGCGGTGAGCATGACCACCGGTATGCCCGCCGTGTCGGGATCGCCCTTCAGCCGTCGGCAGACCTCCAGACCATCCACGCCGGGCAGCAGCAGGTCGAGCACAATCAGGTCGGGCCGCTCGGCGCGAACGGCCTGCAGGGCTTCCTCGCCCGTTTCCGCGCACCTGGTATCGTAGCCCTCCCGCTTCAGATGATGCCGCACCAGCTCCAGGATGTCCTCCTCGTCGTCCACGACCAGGATGGTTTCCTCAGGCATACCCACCTCCCCGTGTGCTCAATTGTGGAACGTCCCATTGTACCTCCATATGTTAGATGGAGATGAGATGAACGTTATAGTTGCTTCAGGGGCCGGCTGCTTGGAGAATATCTTACTCGGTGTAGATGCGCCCGAAGTAGGGGATGAACCCGGCCGGCCCGGGGTAGCCTTCCCAGAACCGGCAATCGGCCGGCCACTCGCCCTCGCCGCCGCCGCGCAGCCACTGCATCAGCGCGGTGTCCGTGCCGCGGCGTCCCAGCTCCGCCAGGGCGGCATGGTGCAGCTTTTCCACGACCGTCGGGTTGCGCTCGGACACCTCCTCGCGCGAGCCCAGCGGCGTCAGCCGGCAATCTTCCGGTCGGGCGGCCACCTCCAGGCACCACTGCCGGGTGAAGGCGGAGAAGAGGATGCTGCCCGGCTGGTGCGGCCAGCCGTCCGCGGCGCCGCCGGACAGGGCTATCTGCCGCCCTTGCGAGGTCCCCGTGGTTGCAAGACCCACAACGTCCCGGGAATCGATCTCGGCGGGCGTATCCACCCCGGCCAGACCCAGGACCGTGGCGAAGATGTCCTGCGGCTGCACGATGGCGTCGCAACGGCCGGTGGGGCCGTCCGGGATCCGCACCAGGAACGGCGTATGCCCCTCCGGTTCCCGGACGGGGGTCCCCTTTCCGAACCGGCCGTAATCGCCGACTTTGGTGCCGTGATCAGAAGTCAGCAACACGGCCGTGCGGTCCCCAAGGTCGGTCACTTCCAGCGCCTCCAGGAACTCGCCCAGCCACCGGTCCACCCAGCTCACCTTGGCGGCGTACGCGGCAGCAACGCGCCTGCGGGCGGCAGGCGTGACGCCCGGATCGTTCCTGGCCACAAACGAGCGGGGATCCATCCGCCCGTCGTAGTCCGGCGAATCATCGTACATTCTCATGAATTCTGGGGGCGCGTCCCAGGGCTCGTGGGGGTCGAAGCAATCGATCCACGAGAGGAATCTGTCCCGGCTCTTGTTGTCCATCAGCCACCGGCGCGCGGTCAGGAACAGCTTCGCGCAGTTCCAGTCCTCGGGCGCCTCGCGGTCGCGATTGGCCCGCGCGTAGCTCTGGAAGCCGGCCCAGCCGGAGGGCTCGCCTTCGGCAAAGTCGAAGACGGGGTCGGCTGCCCAGTTGGGAGGCCACTCGGTCCGATCGTCTATCCAGGGGCGGTCCACCTCCGCTCCCCGAACGAAAGTCCACGCGTGGAAGGGCCAGTCGAAGTTATGCCCGCCGTTCACCAGGTGCGGCGTGTCGTGGATGAGCTGGGTGCAGTAACCGGCGTCCTTCAGAAGTTCCGGGAAGGTGAGGACATCGTGACGGAGGGGACGCCAGGGATGGAACGGGCCCCCGTAGCGACCGGTCAAAGCGTCCGTGCGGTGGGGAATGGTGGGGAAACTCGCGGCGAAGCTGAAGTCGAACACCAGCGACCCGGCGGCCAGCCGGTCCAGGTTCGGCGTCCGAATCCACTCGTTACCATACGCCCCCAGGTAGTCGCAGCGGAGGGTGTCAACAACGACGATTACGAGGTTCATGCGCCAATCCTGTGTCAAGGGCATCTGTGGCGGAACGCTGCCAATCGATCGCGCAGAATGCCGGGCAAGCGCAGCCCTCCGTCAAAGCCCCCGGCCGATCACGATGCGCAGGGCACAGGCACGCCCCTGAGGCGCCGAACGCCGCTCTCAGAGCAGGCCTTTCAGTTTCTCCAGGTTGGAGGCGCGGGGAGAGCTGCGACCTGTCTCCCAGTTGGAGATCGTGTTCACCGAGACGTCCAGCCGCTCCGCGAGTTCGCTCTGGGACAGCTCCAGGCGCTCCCGGATGGCGCGGACGTCTTCGGGCGCCATCTCTTCGGCCGGCCGTTCACGCTCTTTCTCACCTTCTACTTCGGCGGCGGTTCGTCCAAGCCGCTGATCCACTTCGGCGCGCGTCAAATGGCTAAGTGCCACGAGGTTTTTTCGGTTCTCGCGGTCGGGTTCGGTCTTCCCCGTCTCCCACGAGGTAACGGACGCGCTGGAGACGTCCACCAGCTCGGCCAGCTCTGTCTGGGTCAGATCAAGCCGCTGCCGCAGGCGCTTGATCCATTCCGGCTCCACGGAGACGGGCACGTGCTCGCGGCCCAGGGCCTCGTCCACTTCGGCCGGCTCCATCTCCCGAAGGGTGATGATGCGGGCCTGGTTGGCCTTGCGTGGGCGGGACTTGCCGGTCTCCCAGGAGGTAACCGTGACGGGCGAGACCTCCAGCAGGTAAGCCAACTCCTGCTGAGTCAGGTCAAAGCGCCGTCGCATGCTCTTGAGAGTCCGCCTGGTAACGCGCGACTTCTGCACCTCCTCCTCTTCGGCAGGGGGCACGGCCATCTCCTCGCGCCTGGCGGCCACCAGTTCGCTGACCTGTCCGGTGAGCTCTTCGACCGCTTTCTCCACGTCGCGCAGCGTCCGTCTCATGTCGCGAACCTGGTCCGGAAGGTTGCCCAGCACCTCCCGGGCCGCGCGCCGCCCGTGATAGTAGATCAGGTCTCGCAGGGCATCTTCGACCTTTCCCATCTGTCCTTCCTCCCATCAATGGCCTCACAAATCTCTCTGCGACCACGTCGGGAGCCCGGACGGGGCAGCCCGCCGTGAGCCAGTACGAGCCTCAACGAAGCCTGCCAGTGGTTTTTTTGATATCTGTCCGTGCGGGTTCCGGGGTAATGGTGAGATGCTTTCCCCCGGGCTCGCAACGACCCGCCAGCAGGCCAGCAAGTCCCTGCGAGAGGCCACAGGCCCCGCCGCAATCTCGTCGTTGCCCGACCACAGACCCGGAACGAGAAGTCACAGACCACCAGATGAAACGGCAATCCTGTACAGCGACCGGAAGTATACCAGGCCCCGGCCATGTGTGCAAGCTTTAAATTTGAATCTTAGGCGCTGTTGCAGGATCCCCTCCGCCGGCCGAAGCCAGGATGGGGTTCTGCAATAGCGCCTTAGCCGCCGAGCCACCGCGCGCACCGCCACCGCCTGGTTCATCCCCCGTAGATGGCATCCCATCGCAGGAGCCGATGCCCGTGGACGCCTATCATCCTGGTCGCGCCAAGGCGCGTCTCCGCCTCCCTGTGCTGGTGCCCGTGGAAGAATAGAGCCGGCCGCCGAGTAAGGATGTAGTGGCGGAAGGCGGTGAACCCCCGGTGCACATGCCGGTCCCGCTCGTGCACCCCCGCCGGAGAGTTGTGCGCCAGGAACACGTCCACCGCCGGCATCTCGTCCAACAGCGCCAGCACCTCGCCATCCTGGTAAAGGTAGTGCCCGCGGGGCTTGTAACGCCAGCATCCGTTGAAACCGCCCACCCGCAGTCCACGGAACGTCTCGCGGCTCAGGTGGACGTCAACGATGGGCGGGCGAAAGGGCTGGCAACGGTCGTGGTTGCCCTTCACGGCGAAGATCGCCCCGCACCCGAAGTCCTCCGCCGCTTCCAGGATCACCTCGTCGGGGACGTCGCCGCAGGAGAGCAGAGCACCCGCCCCGCCCGGTCCGCCCCGCCAGCCCACGTGGTCTATGTCCGCGAGGACAAGTAGATCCATGGCTCTCCCCCGCATCCGGCGCCTTCTCATCCGCCCGCCATTGTGTGCGGGGAGCCCATCCGGCGCAAGGGGCTGCCGTCCGGGCGCCGCCGGCGGCTTTACTCTGTTGTCCGGCCGTGTTAGTATTCCGGCTCTTTTGAATCTGGCCCTTTTCCCGTTCTCCACTTTCGCCGGCTCATGCACTCGCCCCATCGCAACAGGAACTGCGTCTTCCACGTACTGGACGGCATCTTCTTCTTCGCCGCGCTGACCATCCTGAGCCGTCAGGTGCTGATTCCCCAGATGATCGCCGAGCTGACCGACTCGGAGCTGTTGCTGGGACTGGTGCCGCTGATCTTTTCGCTGGGCATCCTGGTGCCCCAGGCCTTCCACGCAAAGCACGTGGAAGGGCTGCCCTACAAGAAGCGGCGCGTCCTCGTGTGCGCCATGCTGCAGCGCGTCGGATGGGTGTTCCTGCTGGTGTCCCTGCTCATCGTGTGGAAGCCGCTGCACACCCTGGTTGTATTGTTCACCTCCCTGGCCCTCTGCGCCCTGGGCACGGGGCTGATCATACCCGTCTGGACGGACTGGTTCGCCAAGACCACGCCGGACTCGCTGTGGGGCAAGATACTCGGAACGCGGCGCGCCATGGCGGGGCCGCTCGGGATTGCGGCGGGGCTGTTCGTCATCCCGCCGGTAATGTCACACTTCTCCAGTCCCCGGCGTTACACGATCCTGACCGCCATCGCGCTGGGATTCTACGCGCTGTCGCTCCTGATGGTGGCGCTGGTCAAAGAGGAGGAGCAGCGCGGATTGCCGGACCACAAAACCACCCCGTGGTCCGATTATTTCCGAGACCTGGCGTGGATTCTGTTCCGCCGCCGGGATTTCCGCAGATTCATGATCGCCTCGCAGCTTCTCGGCGTGCCCGTCGTGGTCATGATGACATTCCTGGCCAAATACGGCCTTTCCTGGGAGGGTGCGGACGACACGGTGAGCGGAACGTTCACCTTGTTTTTCTTCGGTGCGTCCGCGGTGGGCGGATTGGTCGGGGGGATTTTCAGCGACAAAGCGGGGCCCGTGTGCGTTCTGCGGGTGCTGCCCGGGGTCGTCATAGCTTCAGCGGCGCTGGCCTGCATTACGCGGCAGACAGCCGCGGTATCGGGGGCCTTCGCGCTTTTGGGATTCGCCTTCGGGGCCTTGCTGGTCGTCCGGCTGCCGGCGGTGTTCCTGTTCGCCGGCCCCCAGCGGCGGCCCAGCTACACGGCGGTGTCGTTCATCTTCCTGGGCCTGGGCAACGCGCTCACCCCCGTGGCGGCGGGTGCCTTGCTCGATGTCGGTGCGCTTACCTTCCGGGGCATGTTTATCGCCTGCGCCGTGCTGGCAGCCGGCGGCTGCCTGGTCTTTTTCACGGTCGGCCGACCCCGCGCCCTGACAACCTGAAGGCGACCTCGCCGCCGGACGGACCATTCTGCTTGATTTGGGCCTCCCGATATGCGGACAATCGGGGGGTGTATCCGAAGCTCATAATACGGCGGGAGCATTCCGCCCGTTCGGCACAGAGGGGGAACACATGCCCGAGAGAGAACTGGAAGACCGCGGAGCCCTGCGGCACGAACTGCGTCGGCTCCGGGAGCGGGTGACCCAACTGGAGGACCGGCTCAAGCGCGAGCCCACCGTGGAGTTCCTCAGGCGCCTGGTGGAAGAAACGATGCGCGCCAGGCGGTACAAGCACCCGTTCAGCCTGCTGGTGGCCCGGGCACCCGAAATATCCCCCCGGGAGCTCTACCAGTCCGTGCGGCCTCAATTGCGCAGCACCGACATCGTGGCCGTCATCCCGCGACCCAGGGACAAACACGGACGACCGGTTGACGCATCGAATGAGCCCAGGGAGGTGGCGGCCATCCTGCCCGAAACGGACCGGGACGGCGCTCAGACGGCTGTCAACAGGCTGCGCGGGAATCTCCGTTACGTCAAGGAGGGCCACTTCTATCTGGCGGCTTTCCCCGATGACGCCGATGACCCTTACGAGTTGCTGCGCAAGGCCGATCACGCGGCGTGATCATCATCCGGAACTGACCGCCGCCGGCTGGGGCAATGGGCGCTCCCCCGGCGCCGCGCCATAGCCGAAGCCCGGCCCGGCCACACTGCCCAGGTCCACCGCGCCGTCGCGTCGCCGGTAAAGGCCCGGGTGTACGCGGACCTCCGGCAGCGACGCCTCCGGATAGAACTGCATGGCGTTGCTCTCCACGCCCATGATGGTGCCCGCATGCGCCGCCAGCAGGCAGTGCGGCACCTGCGCCAGCATGGGGTTGGTCAGGTCCTGCACCATCACCGTCATCCCGTGGGCCCTGGCCCAGCAGAGGCTCAACAGCGCGCCGGTCTGCGTCTTGCAGGTCTTCAGGGCCACGCCCGTCCAGCCCAGTCGACGCCCCACCCGGATGAGCCGCCAGTTGTGACAGCTCTCGTCCATGAACAGCGGCTTGCGGGCCGAGACGCTGTGCACGTCGATCCGGTGCGCCTCCAGGTCGTAGGGGAACGGCTGCTCCACGTAGAGGATCATCCCGTAGAGGCGCGGGTGTTCCCGCATGAGCCGGTCCAGCACGGCGTTCACGTAAGCGGGCTCGCGCACGGTGCAGTTGAAGTCGCTGCTGAGCCAGTCCACGCCCTCCTCCAGGCCAAGCTCCCCAACCCTCACGAGCCGATTGTAGTCCCATCCGGCGTCCTCGCCGCGCAGCTTGACCTTCAGGCACTTCAGGCCGTCCCGGCGGATCCAGCCCCGCAGAAGCACGGGGTAGCCGTCGTCCGGTTCGTCACCCCTCAGATCGGAGGCGTCGATCGGGTCCTTTCCCCCCACCAGGTGCCATGCGGGCAGCCGGTCGGGACGATCCCTGACCAGGAAGTCTTCCGGGTATTTCCCCGTGAAGGAGACCTCCGTGTCTTGCGCTGGCTCCAGGAAGGCCCCCAGGTCGCGGTTCATCCAGTCGGGGCCATAGGTCTCGTAGACGGGCACCTGGTGGAGCATTCCGTAGGCGTCGTGCAGAGCGATGTCGAATGCCGAACAGCAGACCAGCGCGGCCAGCCACGGCATGGGCTCGCGGCCGGATCGGGAAGCGTTGAACTCCTCCAGCGAATCCGGCAGGACCTCTTCCTGGAAAGCCCACCCCACTTCCATCGGATGTCCCGACCTGCCGAACTCGCCCCATGCGGGGACCAGGCGCCGGGCGAACTCCGTCAGCGCATCGCGACGCTCGGTGTAGCTCCGCTCGGAGGGCCAGACCCACTGCACGTTCAGCGGCGTCTCGCCCCACCCGGACGCCCTTCGGCCATCCTCGGACTCCACGGTGAGCCGCACGCGCGCACACGTTACGTCAGTCAGCGTCTCGTTCCCGAACTTCAGCGGCACCCGTGTCTGCACGGGTATGAAATAGAGAACGGCCTCGACGGGCCGTGCGTCCTGCGGGCGGCTCACCAACACCGATGGGCTCCTTCCGGTGCGCGTGCGCGCAGCAGTATCGGAGAAAACTGGATCGCCGGAGCGAGGGCGCCTCAAGTACCCGTTTCAGGCATGGACGCGGCCGAAACGAGCTCCAGCACGATGCGGTGCCCCACCAGGTCCGCATACTTGACCCGGGCCTGAAGCTCCTTCTGCTCCCCATCCAGATCCTTCAGGAGCAGGCCCCCCTCCCTCTCCTCGATCCAGCTCACGTCCTTCATCAGCAGCGACTCGCGCTCGCCCTCGGCCACGTAAACATCCGATTGACACATGGACACGGTCCTTTCATCTAGAACACGCATGGACGTTGCTCTGGGTCTCAACGCGATTATAGCACACCCGCGATTGTCGTAAAGCGCCCCTCCGCAGCGCTGCCGGATGCTTGACACGCTCCGCGCTCTCGGCGATACTCGGATGCATGAATCGAGTCGGGATTCGCACAACAGTATAAGGAACAAACGCTTGCACGTCCCACTTGCCCGTTACGGACGACGAGAACTCCTGCTGGGGAGCGTCTTCTGCCTTGCAGTGGGCGCAGCCGGCATGGTCTTCCGGTGGCCCCTGGCGCTCCTGGCCGGCCTGCTGTGGGTCTGTCTGCTGGCCTTCTTCCGTGACCCCGACCGCAGGATCGCGGCCGCTTCCGGGACATTGCTCAGCCCCGCCGACGGCGTGGTGACGGACATTGAAGATGTGACCGATCCCCCCGGTGATTTCCTCTCCGGGCCCACCCTCCGTATCGGCATCTTCATGTCCCTGCTCGACTGCCACGTCAACCGCTCTCCCGCCGCCGGGACCGTCCGGCTCTGTCGGCACTTTCCCGGTCGGTTCCACGATGCGCGGGACCCGCGCGCGTCCCTGCAAAATGAGCACAACCTGCTGGGGCTGGAGTTGCGGGAAGGTCGCAGGATACTGGTCAACCAGATTGCCGGCCGCATCGCCCGGCGAATCGCCTGTCCGGTGGAGCCCGGGCAGAAGCTCGACGCCGGACAGCGGTTCGGCATGGTCAAATTCGGCAGCCGGCTTGAACTTTTCGTCCCCTACTCCGACGAAATAGATGTGCTTGTGCGCCCTGCGCAGAAGGTGAAAGCCGGCCTCGACGCCCTGGCCGCCTTCAAGGATTGAGCGCCTCCGGATCCGGGAAAACCGCATGCCACGATTGAAATCCCTGCATTGCGTCCTGCTCGCGTTCGCGTTGCTTGCCCTCCCTGACCCCACCTTCGCCGGCGAAGTGGAACCCCTTCTGCGGAAGGGGCACGAACTGGCGGCCCACGAGCAGCAGGCGCACATCCGGGTCAGGCTGCTGGCCGAGGTGGGCGCTGCCTGTGCCGCAACCGGCCACCACGAGTTGGCAGAGAAAGTCTTCCGGGATGCCGCCCGGGATGCCGAGGATGCGGATGACCGCGACAAGTTGCTGGCCGTCCTGGCGGCAGGCTGCGCCGGCGGGGGCCTCTGTGACCTGGCCCGGGAGTTCGCCGCCGGGATCAGCCCGCCGGAGCAACGCGCGGAGGCCCTGCTGAATGCCGCCGGGGGGGCCGCGACCGCAGGCGAGAAAGCCGCGCGGTTCACTCCCCTGCTTGACGCGGCGGTTTCGGCGGTGCGCCAGGAGTCTTCGCCGGCCCGGCGGGCGCGGCACCTCGCCCGTGCGGCGGTCCTGTACGCGCAGGCCGGGTTGAGCGATCGCGCCGGGACATTGCTGGATGAGGCCCGCCAGATAGTGGAACGCATGGAGGACCGCGCGCCTCGGACCGCCCTCCTGGCGGAACTGGCAGCCGCATACTGCCGGGCTTCTCGCGAGGGACAGGTCGACGCCATGCTGGCCGACATCACGAACCCTCCGTCCCGTGCGGCTGTCCTGCTGCGGTGCGCCAATGCCCTGCTGGACCGGGATCGACCCGCTGCGGCGCATGATTACCTGTCCCGGGCCCTCGAGATGGAGCAAGAGTTGAAGTCGCGCGATGGCATCGAGGCCCTCCTCGACGCGGCTGGCGCGTGTGTCGGGAGCAAGCACCCGGGGGCCGCCGAGCGTCTGCTTCGCGCGGCGGACCGAATCCTGGTCGACTCGGGCCTGCGGCCCGGGCTGCTCACGCGGCTGGCCTACCTCTACGGCGAGCTGGGTCTGTGGGAAGACGCGGCGCGCATCGAGCGGGAGAAAGGCAACTCCGGACAGGCCTGCAGATACGAACTGAAGGCCATTCTCCAGCGCGCCCGGAGCGGAGACAGGCGGGAGGCCTTCAAGCAACTGCTGGACCTTGAGGGCGCCTACGCCGATCACGTTGGACCACAACTGCTCGCCGAGGTCTATGAGCTCCACCTTTCCGAACGACCCGACACACAGTTAGGCGAACTGAAACGGCTGGGCCCCGTAGGAACGGAGTACGTCGCCATCCGGGCCCTGGCGGAAAACGCCGTCCGCCGGAGCGAGTATGACGCGGTCATTCCCCTGGTGGGGCAATTGCACCGGGCCCCCGCCCATCAGGCGGTCGTCGAGGAGGTGGCGCTTTACGCCCTCCGACACGCCGGATCAGGTGAGGCGGGCGAAGCGATCGGCCTGGCACGGGATGTTCTGGAGATGTTGAAGGACCCGCTCCGTCATCTGAACGTGCTGTTCGAGGTGGGCTGGAAGGCTCGGCAGGTGGGGGATCGCAAGATGGTCCGTGAGGTTGCCGGGGAGATGGTGGGGCTGCTCCCGAAATGGGACCTGGGGGGTGAGGAGGCCCTGCAACTGGTGCGGGCGGCCATCCTGGAGAACGAGCTGGGGAGAGAGGAAAAAGCCCTCGCGCTGGTGTCCACGGCGATGCCAAGGGCGCAGCGGATCGGCTGCGCCAGTTGCCGGATCGACACATTGCAGGGCATCTTCGACGGGCTGCGCCGCGCCGCCGCCCGGAAGCTGCTCTTTGCCGCTCTGGAGGCCACGTATCGGGCCGAGACGCAACTGGAGCAGGCCTTGGCGACGCTGGAAGCATTCCCCCGGTGGCCGAGCTCGGATCAGCGGCGCCTCCTGCGGCTGGCCCTGCGGGGGGCGCTTGGCCGCGATCGCCAGGAACAGCGGGTACGGGCGCTGCTCAGGGTCGTCGATGCCTATCACAGACGGGACCTTGCGCCCCGGACCCCGGCGCTGCGCATCGTCGCCCAGACCCCCCTGGAGCCCTCACGCAGGCTGCCCGCGCCGGAGGAATCCGCCGAGGAGCTGATCCGGAAGCTGAACGCGGCCCCCCCCGTGCCCGTGCGGCTGGTTTTTTTCACCGACAGTAACTGCACGGAGTGCGCGGAGGCGAAGAAGCTGCTTTCGAAGATCGAAGAACGCCTGACGAACCTGGACCTCGCCATCAAGGAATACGACCTGGAGGCGTCCACCACGAACGCGCACATCAACGAAGTCCTGTGCGCGCATCTGCAGCAGAAAGAGCGACGGGGGACCAGACCCGCGGTGTTCTCTTCCGGCCGGGCTCTGTTCGAAGAAGAGATCACTGAAGCCAATCTGCTGGCCCTCATAGCCGATGCCCGCTACAAGCCGTCGCCGGAGCAGGTATACGCGCAGACCGGAGGCGACCCGGCCGAGGCGGTAAGAAAGGAATACGAAGCGCTTGCCTTTCTCAGTGTCGTCGGCGGAGGCCTGGCCGACGGAGTAAACCCCTGCGCCTTCACCGTCATCATTTTCCTGCTCTCCTACCTGGCCCTGGTGGGCAAAGACCGCAGGCAGATGGCGATGGTGGCGGGGGTGTTCGCTGCGGCCGTGTTCCTGACTTATTTCGGCGCTGGTCTCGGCCTATCCGCGATCGTCGCCCGCCTCACGGGGATTTCTCAGGCCGTCCGCGTCGCCCTGTACGGGTCGGCGGCGGCCTTGCTCCTTGCGGCGGCGGTATTGAGCTTCCGGGATGCCTGGCTGTGCGCCAGGGGCCGGAGCGAGCAGATGACGCTGGCCCTGCCGGGGGCCCTCAAGAGCAAGATTCGGCGAAAGATCTCCCGCCAGACGCGGCTTGGTCTGACGATGGGCGGCACCGCGGCGCTGGGCGTTGTGGTGGCCCTGTTCGAGCTGCCCTGCACCGGCCAGGTGTACATCCCCATCATCCTGGCGCTGCACGAGCTGCCGCAGTACTTCTGGGGGCCGGTGGGATGGCTGCTCCTCTATAACGTCTGCTTCATCGTGCCACTGGTAGCGGTGGTAGGCGCCGTGCTCTACGGGCTGACCGCCGAGCAACTCGCGGACCTCTTCCGCCGGCACGTGGCCAAGACCAAGCTGGCCCTCGGGGGGGTTTTCGCGCTGCTGTGCGCTCTCATGCTGGCGCTGATCTTCTGGCGACCGGCGTGAAGCCGCAGGACGGGAAGCGGAAGGGGAAAGGAGAGCACGCCGCCGGAGAGCCGGGCATTTTGGCGTTGGTCAGGGCCTTCTCTACCATCGTTTTCGTCGCCCGCGAAAACGATGGTGGGCGGTACAGGACTTGAACCTGTGGCCTCCAGCGTGTCGAGCTGGCGCTCTGCCCAATTGAGCTAACCGCCCACCGGAACAGCAATTCTATAGCACGCCCCGGAGGCTGTCAAGAAATTCACCCGCCCGCGCTCAATCCGCCAGGGCCGAGGCCAGCCAGCCGGGCATCGCGGGACGCGACCCCTCATCGCCCAGCATCTTCTGCCACGCCTCGTCCGTCAGCCGCTCCTCCATGGGGTGCTTGAACTCGTAGTAGCTGAACACGCCGCCCTTCAGCGTAACCGGCCGGCCGTTCACGTCCATGCGGACGGTCAGCAGGAAGGGATGCCCCACCCCCTCCTCCAGAACCTGTCGGGTGTTGTTGTCGGTGTGGACGTCGGCGATCAGGGCCATGCGGCTGTCCGTCTCCGACAGTATCTCTTCCCGCAGCCGGGCGGGAAGTTGCGTCGCCGCCCGGAGCCGGGCCGGCGCCCGGCGGATCCTCTGGTGTTCCGTCTCCGGCAGGCTCTCACCGGCAAGTTGTCTGCGGCTGGTCCGTTCGAGCTCCCGCACCGTCTCCTCGAACATGCGGTAGTTTCGCTCCAGGCCCTCCGGCATGACGCCCAGCGCTCCGAGCTCCGTGCGCATCTTTTGCACCATGTTCGCGATGCGGCGGTACGTCTCGGGGTACGGTTCCACGTAGCCTGCCCGCGCCACGGGGGGCATCGCCCTCTCGGTGGGGGTGTAGCTCTGCTTGACGTACAGGATGGTGTCGTGCCGAAGCTCGGCCCAGGAGGCGAGGGCCGTGGCCAGTTGCTTGCGGGTCCATGCCTTGCCCTGGATGAAACCCGGAACCGTCCGGCCCGAGGGAACTTCCAGCAGTGGCATCAGGGACCATAGCCAGCCGTAGTAGAGGTTCTCCGATCTGCGCTCCGCCATCATGGTTCCGATATCGTCGCGCAGGTAGGCGAGCATCCGGGCGTAGCCCTCGTAATCGGTGTCGCCCTGCCCTTCCAGGATGGACAGGGCTTGCTCCGAGCCGAACACGGCCAGCACGTCCAAACCGCGCGGGAAGCCGCGGCACTCCCGCCCCAGGGGCGTGCGCACCCAGGTGAAGGGACGCGGTCGCCGGTCGCCGGTGTAGGGCAGCGGGTGCGGCGGGACGCGTCCGAACGGGTCGTCGGTATCCGTTACAAGGCACTGGAAGATGTAAGCGTCGGGCGTGAACCGCTGGCCCATGAAGCAAAAGCCCTTGCGCCCCGCACCGGTGGAGTCCACGCGCGGCCGGGTAGCCTCGCGGGCGAGACGGATGAACTCCCGCACCTTCCCCTCATCGCCTGGCTCGCCCCCGCCGGGCAGTCCGCCCCACACCTCCCTGGCCAGCGAGGCAACCTGCGAGACGTTCAGGTCCTCGGTGCGTCCGGCAAATAGCACCGTGGGCCGATAGAGCGACTCCCACACTTCACTCGCCGGTCGGCCTTGGAGGCGACTCCCAGCCAGCAGGCGCGCGATGAGGATCATCCCCCGCGCCTCCCGGAGCATGATCTCGTCCGACCACCTGTCCGGCATACAGGGCGGCGGCAGGCCATCGTCCCAGCGCGTGCTTTCAACCCGGAATATCCGCCGCCCGTACCACATCATCGCCTTGAAGTAACGCTCTAACTTCTCGTTGTGGGTATAGTGCCCGCGAGGAACGTACTGCGAGAAATCCTCCCCGTGCGGCAGCGTCGCGGAGAACTCAAAACCTTCGGCCTCTGCGATCAGCTCAAGGTCCTTTTCCACCTCGGCGCGGACCACGCGCGGGACCTTGAAGTCAGGATTCAACAGTTTAGCGGCCACGCAGAAGTAGCCCAGCACCTCGCGCTGTGCCTCCTCCACCTCCGACGGCACCCCCGTGGGAGGGCGCCCCGCGAGTGATCTCTCGGCCACGCCCGCCATGGCCTCGGACAATTCACGGGCCAGCGGGTACAGCTTTTCTATCTCAACCGCCCGCAGCGAGTAGTCGAACAGCAGGTGCGCCGTGTGCAGCACAAGGTCCGTCGTGACGAAAAGCGGGCTTCCGTCCAGGTCTTCATAGAGATCGTAGATGTCGGCGTACCTGAAGGATGGCTCGATCGAGAAACTCGATCCGTCGGAAGCCTGTGCTCCACTCACTGACCTTGGCAGCAGGCAACACAGCAACAGGATGGCGACTGCACAATGTCGGTTCATGGTCGTTACCTCCCCAAACATCAGCGGAAACCCGCTGATGGGATTAGACGGCCGGCGCGCAGGAAAGTTCGCTCACAATCCGGACCGCCCTCTTGGCGTAGCAGAACACCTGCACTAAATCAACGCGCCATCGGTCTCGGCTCTCGCGGCGCTACACCTGCTGGCGGCCGGTGTGAAGCGCGACGACGCGTTCCCCGTCAACGAATTCCCCGGTCACACCCTCGGGGAGGACGACCGTCCCGGTCAGGCTGCCGTGGCCGACCGAGAGGTCCGCCTGCACAAATCCTCGGGGATGGGGCAGCCTGCCCGAGGCCCTCCGCAAAGGGCCGAGCCTCGGCTCGACGCGGACCCGCCTGAAGCCCGCCGCCGCCGGCCTCACGCCGAGAATCGTCGCGTGGTAGTGCCACAGCGGGTGCGCGCCCCAGCCATGGCAGTCGCTCCGCGTGCCGTTCGGCGCCACCTCGTAGGTCGTCTTGAACCCCCGGTCCGGCAACCGGAACCATTCCTCCAGACGATCGTAGAAAGCGTCCATCCGTGCCGTCCGTGCCAGCGCCTCCAGCAGGTAGAAGCTGAAATAGATGGTCGCGCGCGACAGGTCGGTGGCGGAGACGAGACCGTCGGCGACGCGCTCGGCCTGCTCCTCCGGCAGGCATTCTGACAGGAGGGCCAGGCACTGGGCGTGCTCGGAGAAACACCTGTGGTCGAGGGTGTCGGCGAACAGGCCCCGCCCCTCGTCCCAGAAGGCCTCCTGGCAGGCCGCCGCCTGCTGCGAGGCCAGCCGCCGGCATCGGGCGGCCAGTTCCGGCTCATCCGCCAGCTCCTCCAGGTCGATCATCCGGTCCAGCGCCAGGACGAACTGCCAGTTGACCAGGGCGCTGACACCCCGCTGCCCGTCCGGCGGCGCGCCGCAGGTCCAGCCCTCGTCGTTCACCCAATCCATGAAGTTCCACCCGCGCGGCGCTTCAACCAGCGCGTCCGAGTTCCGGCACTTCAGGAAGTAATCAATGACGCCCCGCGCCCCGGGCATGGCCGCCCGCACGAACTCGGCGTCGTCCCGCCATTGGGCGTAGTCCCATATCATCGCCACCCACCAGAGGCTGAACGGTGCTATCAGCGACTTGCCACGGCCGTCGTAGCTGCACGCGGTGAGCCCCTCCGGAATCCGGCTGGCGTCGAACATGCGGATGGCTTTGCGCGGAAGCCGATCGTCGCGCGTGACGGCGTAGGTGGACAGAACCTCCAGCCGTGTGTCGCCCACGTACATGAGCTGCTCGTAGTAGGGACAGTCCATGTAGGTCTCGTGGCTGCACATCTGCAATCCCCGCGCCATGATCGGCACGATGGCGTCCCAGCGCTGGTCGCTGCACTCGATCGTCCCTTGATTCTCCATCGGGTAGCGCGTCTCGCGCACCGCTATCTGCTCGACTTCGAGTGCTTCGTCGCCCGCTTCGCAGTACACCTCCAGGTATCGGCCGGCGCGCCACCACAGCGTCTCGAAGACCCGTCCCTCCCCGCCATCCGGGTGGAAGGTATCCCCGACGCCCACGAAATGCTTGCCCATGAACTCGTCCCGGTTGCCCTTCGTGCGGGCCGGCGCGGACGGGTTGCCGCAGAGGGCCTCCGCCCAGTGGATTCTGACGGCGCCGCCCGCTCCTCCAGTAAGGATCAACTCGGGGTAAGCGCAGCAGTAGTCACCCAGGTCCACAATCACCCGTCGACGGGCCCCGGCCGGCACCGTCACGCTTCCGCGCCCCTGGAGGACCTGCGTCCATTGCCGGTGCTCCTCCTGCAGATCATCCCTCAAACTGACCTTTACCGGTTCGGTCGCTGCCGAATCCGGCCGCGAAACGAAGACGGCCCGGCCGGTCAGGCGTCGCTCGTCCACCATGGGCGGCAGCGTGGCCGGCTTCAGCAGGTGTCGGCCGGCGGCGGTCCAGGCGCGAAAGCCGTTCACCCCCGGCTGGAGGGTTTCGACATCTTCCCACCCCTCGCCTTCACCGGCCTCGAAGCCCCAGTCGAACCGTGAGCCCTCCACTTCTACCCTCGGCCCGGTCATGGCCGCGCGCTCCGGACGCACGAAACGGTAGCCCCCCAGCCGTCTGGCCCGCCATCCGGCCACCCCGGTTCCCAGCAGCGCCAGGTGGCGTTCGGACTGCGGCGAGAGCAGGAAACCGTGCCGGAGGCTGGCCTGGGCCGCGGGAGCCAGCCGGGGCCCCAGACTCCACACGCGGGCCACGAGCACGTGCTCCTCGGCGGCGAACTCCAGATCGTAGGTCTCGTAGAACCAGTTGGCCGGGTCACCCCGCTCCGGTCCGCGACCGACGCGGCGTCCGTCGAGAAAAAGCTCGTACCGCTCGTCCGCCGTCACGTGAATGCGCACTCTTTCTTCGTCCTCCAGAGCGAACCCGCACCGGTAGGCGACCACCAGCGGCCGATCGTCTCCATCCGGTATGCTGATCCATCGGCAGGGCCAGGTGAACACCTCTTGCCAAAGCGGCCCGCTCTCGTCGGCCCGGTCCTCGTACTGATCATCCGTCACACTCACACGCATTGCCTTCACCCTCTCAAAGGTCCTCCAGCGCCCAACATGTTAGCAAACGAATACCTTGCCGGCCAGCGTTGCGGTTGCTAAAGTGCACGGGGACGCAATCGACAAGGGAGGACCCGACAGTGGAAACTCTGGTCGAAACGCGGCTGGTGCTGCTTGTTCTGGCATTCACCGCCCTGTTGCCGGGCCTGGCGACGGCGGTCGATCTGAGCGAGGAGAGAATGCGCGAAGTGACCCGTCTGCTCTCGGAGGGTCCGACGGCTTTCGGCCGGCCCATATCGGACCGCGCGGCGTGGCAGGAGCTGGCCGCCCGGCCGGACGCCCATCGGGTCGTGCAACAGGCCGAGCGTCTGGCCGCCCGCCCATTGCCGGAGCAGCCGGACGAGCTCTACCTGGACTTCTCCCGGACGGGCAACCGCACCCGCTGGCAACGCGTGGCCTCCCGACGTCGCGGGCGCGTCGCGGCGTTGGTCAAGGCCGAGTGCCTGGAGAATCAGGGTCGCTTCCTCCCCGCCCTCCAGGAGACCGTCCGGGCGCTGTGCTCGGAACGCACGTGGGTCATGCCAGCGCACGATAGGGGACTGCATAACTTTCGGGGCGAAACAACGGACATCGATCTGGCGTCCTCGGCACTGGCGTGGGAACTTGCCACCGCTCGTGCCCTGCTCGGCGACCGGCTCTCGCCGGAGGTCCGCAAGCTCATCGAGCAGAACGTGCACCGGCGGGTGCTGGGCCCCTTCGTGGAGATGGTCTCGGGCAAACGCAAGGAGAACTGGTGGCTGGGCTGCACCAACAACTGGAACGCCGTCTGCCTGGCCGGCCTCACAGGCGCCGCCCTGGCACTGGTCCCGTCGCGGCAGGAGCGGGCCCGGTTCGTGGTGGCCGCCGAGCAGTATTCCAGAAACTACTTGAACGGCTTCACGCCCGACGGTTACTGCTCCGAGGGCGTGGGTTACTGGAATTATGGCTTCGGTCATTACGTCTTACTGGCGGAAGCCATCTACCAGGCAACCGGCGGCGAGGTGGACCTGATGGCCCGCCGGGGCGTCCGCGAACCGGCCCTCTACGGCGCCCGCATAGAGATCGCGGACGGCATTTGCCCGGCATTCGCCGACTGCGCCGTGGGCACCGGGCCCAGCCCCCGGATTCTCTGGTATGTCGGCGGGAAGCTCGGCCTGGACGTGGGGGGTGGCAGACCACAGGGCTTATCCGCAGGGGGGGCGCTGCCCGAGGCGCTGATGTACGCCTTTCCGAATTCAGCCTCAGTCGGTAGGGCCGGCGGCGAGCCCCCGCTCCGCACGCAGTTGCGCACGTGGTTCCCCGACGCCGGCGTGTTCATCGGTCGCCCGCAGAGCGGGTCCGCGTGCCGCCTGGCTGTGGCGCTGAAAGGCGGCCACAACGCCGAGCACCACAACCACAACGACGTGGGCTCCTACGTGGTCGTGGTGGGCGAGCAGGCCGTGCTGGTGGACCCCGGCGCGGAAGTCTACACCGCGCGCACCTTCGGCAGCCGCCGCTACGAAAGCAAGGTGCTGAACTCCTACGGCCACCCCGTGCCCGTGGTGGACGGGGCGCTTCAGCGCACCGGCAGAGATGCACGGGCCGAGGCCGACATCCGCTTCAGCGCGGAACGCGACGTGGTTGCCCTCGACCTCGCACCGGCCTACCAGGTGGAGGGGCTCCGCAAGCTCGAACGCACCTTGACTTACTGCCGCGAAGGCAGGGGCTCCCTGACCGTGACGGACGAAGTGACGTTCGACCGACCCGCTGTTTTCGCAACGGCCCTGGTCACCTTCGGCCGATGGGAGAAGGTGGACGAGACCACCATCCTGGTGTATGACACGGAGGAAGCGGTCCGTGTGACGGTGGACACCGACGGGCTCCCGTTCAGCGTGCGTCCCGAACGCATCGAGGAAGACGTCAGGGCGGACCACCCGCCCCTGCGGCTGGGGATCGAACTGGCCCGCCCCGTCCGCGAGGCGGCCATACGCCTGCGCATCGCCCCTTCCGGCCGAGAAGGCCCTCCGCTGCGGAACCGAAGCTTCGAAGACTGACAGTGGGCCTGGAATCCGGGCAACCAGATGGCGTCCATCTCGACCGAACGTGCGGCCACCGGCGAGCGGTCCTTGAAAGTGGAGGACCCCCGCCCGAGCGAAGGCTCGAATGTCAGGTCGGCGCTCATGCCGGCGCGCGCACCGCGCACCTACGAGCTGCGGGGCAAGGCCTTCGGCGTCTCCGGAGACGGGCTCGGCGTTCACATGCGCTATCTTGATCAACAAGGGCGGCTGCTTAACGAAACCAACGAGAAGGGCTGGATTGCCCCCATCCTGACCCTCGGGGGCGCCGAAGGCCGGTGGCGTCGCTTCTCTCAGACCTTCGAGGTGCCCCGGGGCGCGACGCACCTGCGGGTCTGGATAAACAGCTTCAGCAGCGCAGGGGTGGAAGCATTCCTGGACGATCTGGCGCTCGAACCGGCTCAGCGGTAGCGGCTATCGTCCCCCTGCTGCCACATGTCCGGGTCTTCGTCCAGGCTCTGTTTGAGGGACTCGGACACTTCCGTCAGCCTGTCCACGATGCCGGCGGGCAGTTCCAGATTGCCGGCGCGGGCGTTCTCGGTCACCTGTTCGGCGTTGCGCGCCCCGGCGATGACGGACGCAACACCGGGCTGAGCCAGCAGCCACGCCAGCGCCACGCAGGCAACGGGCTCGCATATCTCATCCCCGATGGCGCGCAGTTCGCTTACCACCCGGAAACTGAGATCCATTACCTCCTCGCCGCAGTAACGCGGTCTGCGCCGGGCGGGAGGCACTTCTGAGGGCGTCGCAAACTTACCGGTCAGGATGCCCTGCGCCAGAGGGCTGTAGCAGATAACCCCCACGTCCTCCTCGACGCAGACCGGCAGCACCCGGTGCTCGATGGCGCGCCAGAGCAGACTGTAGGGGAGCTGGTCGGTCTCGGGGTTGCCCACCTCCAGCGCGCCCTGCAGGTCCCGCATGCCGAAATTGGAGACGCCCCACTGCCGTATCTTCCCCTCCTGGCGGAGCTCCTCCAGGGCCCGGGCGGTTTCGCTGAACGGGATGTCGTGATTCGGCCAGTGCACCTGGTAGAGGTCGATGTAATCCGTGTCCAGCCGCCGGAGACTCTCTTCGCAGGCGCGCTTCAGGTCCGCTTCCTGCAGATGGGCGGCCGAGACCTTGGTGGCCACCACGGCCTCGTTGCGGCGGCCGTCCAGGGCCCGCCCCAGCAACTCCTCCGCGTAACCGTCGCCGTAGGATTCGGCCGTGTCGAAGAAGTTTATGCCCGCGTCGAGCGCGGCGTGGATGGCCCCAATCGACGCCTCGTCGTCCGGTTCACCGTAGGTCTTGTCGGGCCACATGGCCATGGTCCCGCAGCAGACCCGCGAGACCTCGATGTTCGTGCTCCCCAGCAGACGGTATTGCACGCTCTTGTTCTCCCCGTGTGCGCGAAGTGCGAAGTGCATTCCCCCCATGAGGCCGGCTACCCCGGTCGCCGGCCGGTGTTACGCGCCGTCTGCAACACGGCGAACATCAGGTCCCTCAGCAGCATGAGTGTCAGGTACACCACGTAGGCGACCACAGGCACGGTCGCCACCCCGCAGGTCACGCTCAGGGCGACCTGAAAGCCCTTCTGCGCCACCCGCAGGCCCTCTTCGGGCGCTCCTACGCCCGACCAGAGCATGACCATGACCACCACCATGGCGCTGGCTCCGCCCAGCACGCCCAGGGCGAACAGGATCGGCACCAGCACCAGAACGCAGCGGCAGATCATCTCCACGATGGCCAGGGCCGTCTCGCCGGCCGTCGCCCCCCTCAGCCGGCCCCGGCTGTTTATGCACTCACTCGGATTCAGGAAAAACAGCGCCAGGTGGCCCAGACCCACCGCGGCCACGAAGGGAGGCAACATGCCGAACAGTGCGCTCCCCCGCACGGCCTCCACCACGGCGTAGACGATCAGTCCCACCGCCGCCAGAAGGGACAGGAATCCCAGCGAATCCATGAACGGCTCCGGCGCAGAGGCACAGGGATTCTCCGTCAGCAGCAGTTGACCCGCTTGCACGAAACGGGCAGACACGTAATGCAGCACCACGGCGGCCACGGCCACGGCCAGACCAAGCAGGAAGGTATGCATGCTGTCCAGCCTGATGGCCACAACCGTCATGTGAACCAGTGCTACCAGGCCGGCCACCAGTGTGCCGATCAAACCCAGCCTGACCAGCAGCGCCTGATAGGCGACGAAGGCCCGGCCGCGACCGCTCAGGAACCGAAGCTGCTCCAGGAAACCGTCAACAAGCCGCATGATCGCGGTGCGATGACCGAAGGCGGTCCCGGAACCCGCCGCGCCGGGCGCCCCCGCCCTTTCCATGGGTTCAAAAGCCTTCCGGGTGATCTGGATGGCAGCGCCGCACCGCGGACATGTGCCGGACTTGCCGATCTCCTTCTCGGATACTCCCAGCGCAGCCGCGCATTCCCCACAACGGATGATCCCTCTGGCCATGACATCGCTCTCCTTCCTTTTCCCCGGAATCGCGGGGCCTGCATGCTTTTATAGACATCGGCCCCGTCTCTGTCAAGGCTAAGTACGCCAGTTCGTTCGCAAATACAACGGCGCAAGGCTGGCCATTTGCTCGCCGTCCTGGCGCCGTGTAACGGTCCGGCGGGGTGGCCGAAGCGCCATCCCTCCTGTCAGTTGCATTCCCCCGACCGGCGCCATGAAAAAACGGCCTCCTGATGCTCAGGAGGCCGCGGCTGAAACCAGCGGATTGGTCAGCTCTGGTTCTTCTGTGCCTTGCGGATGTTCTTCAGGCGCTCGTTACGCTCACGGCGCCGCCTCTCCGAGGGCTTCTCGTAGCGTGTAATCCGCTTGGACCTGTTGACGATCCCTTCCCTCTCGCAGATCTTCTTGAAACGGCGCAACGCATCCTTAATCGATTCGTTCTCACGGATTATAACCTTCGCCATGCCCTGACAGGTCACCCCTTCCGGTGCGGAAAAATGAACACGGTAAACACAAGAGACCAAAAACTGCACATCTCAGTATAGCGGCGTACCGCCTCCTGTGCAAGTTGCCGCAGGTTAGTTCGAGGGACGTCCCGGGTTGATGCTGCCCCCCCCGGGCACGGGGGAAAACCCATCACAGTTGGGGAGGCGGCTCCTCCGCCGGCACGGCGGGCAGCTCCCGGAGGGTGCGGTGCATCAGGCGCACCAGTTCTGCGAGCCCCCGGCCGTGCAACGCGGAGATGGGCACGAGCCGGCCCCGGACCGCGTCGCGGAGGCGGGCCAGCCCATCCTCGGCTCCGTCCAGGTCCATCTTGTTGGCCGCAACGATCTCCGGCTCCTCGCCCAGGGCAGTGTCGTGGCGAAGGAGCTCTTGCCGGATGGATCGGTAGTTCTCCACGGGGTCGCTGCCGTCGGGCGGAGCAACGTCCACGACATGGACCAGCAGGTGCGTGCGCTCCACGTGCCGCAGGAATTCGTCGCCCAGGCCCTTCCCATCGTGCGCTCCCCGGACGAGGCCCGGCAGATCGGCCACCACAAAGGTTTCATAGGTCTCGGTCTCAACGATCCCGACAACCGGTTTGAGGGTGGTGAAAGGGTAGGCGGCGACCCTGGGGTGGGCGGAGCTGATCTTGCTCAGCACCGTGGACTTGCCGGCGTTCGGAAGGCCGATCAGGCCGATATCCGCAACGATCTTCAGCTCCAGCCGGAGGTTCCGCTGCTGGCCCGGCTCCCCTTCCTCGGCCTCCCGAGGGACCTGATGGGTGGCGCTGGCAAAGTGCGTGTTGCCCCGCCCTCCCGTGCCGCCGCGGGCCACGGTTACGCGCCGGCCGGGCTCGTCCAGGTCCGCCAGGGTCAGCCCGGTGTCGCGGTCGGTCACCACCGTGCCGGGAGGCACGCGGATGACCACGTCGTCTCCGTTGGCGCCGTGGCGGTTTTTTGGCTGTCCATTCCCGCCGTCTCCGGCCACGTAATGGCCGTGGGCGACCAGGTCGAGGAGGGTGAACAGGTTGGCGTCTGTCTCGATGATAACGTCGCCGCCGTCCCCGCCGTCCCCGCCGTCCGGTCCGCCGCGGGGGACATACTTCTCCCGCCGGAAGCTGACGCAGCCGTCCCCCCCATCACCGCCCTTGATCCAGATATCGGCTTCGTCGACGAACCGCATGTGGCTGCTTCCTCGCAGTCACCGGCGCCCCTGGCAGGAACGGCTGCCGATCCCGCCGGGACCGGCAGCCGTCTGGAGAATCATCCAACTCTGGCGGTCGACCGCCTAATCTTGCTGCACCACGTGCACGGTGCCGTTCTGGAATTCCACCAGACCGTCTGCGGTGGCGAACAGGGTGTAGTCCCGCCCGCATCCGACGTTGCGACCGGGCTTAAAATGGGTGCCCCGCTGCCGCACGATTATCGAGCCGGCCCTGACGGTCTGTCCGCCGAAACGCTTCACTCCCAGGTAGCTGGGATTGCTGTCCCGGCCGTTTCGCGTGGACCCCTGTCCTTGTTTGTGTGCCATTGTTCTGCTCCTGAGGTCTCTATTCCGGGTGGATTTCTCTGATCATGACGCGGGTGTACTTCTGCCGGTGGCCCATTTTAGCCTGGCGATTCTTGGTGGCCTGGTGCCGCAGCATGGTCAGCTTGGGTCCTTTCTCGTGGCGCAGGACCTCGGCCAGAACGCGTGCGCCCGCAACCTCGGGCCGCCCGATCCGCACGTCGCCATTCTCGTCGCCCACCAGCAGCACCCGGTCGAACTCCACCAGCTCGCCCTGCTCGGCCTTCATCAGGTCGACCCGGACTTCCTCCCCGGTCCTGATCTTGTATTGCTTGCCCTTGTTGTCGATTACGGCGTACATGCTCTGCTCGCAGATGCAGAAAGGGAATCAAATCGTTGAGTCTCTATTTTAGCGAAATCGGCTCGGGTGTGCAAACAACGACGAGCCGACGTGTTCAGGCCGGCACGATCTGGCGCCCCTCGGGGTTGAAAAACTCCACCTTGTGCTCGTCGGGTCCCAGCCTGGGGTCGGCCACCACTTCGATGTGCTTGCCGGACAACTCCTCCAGTTCCTGCAACCGTCTGCGCATCTCGTTGCTCAGGTAATTGGCGGCCTCCGGGGCGGCGATCACCCGGATACTTTGCAGGTTGTCGGCCTCCAGGCCGGCCTTCGCCTCGCGCAGTGCCTGGAGGGCCAGGGTCTCCGGCGCCTTGACGTATCCGTTGCCATGGCACTGGGGGCACTCGATGTAGGTGCTCTGCCGCAGGCTCTGTTTTTGGCGCTGGCGCGTCATCTCCACGATGCAGAACGGCGACATGTTCAGCACGCGCAGCCGGGCGCGGTCTCGCTTGAGGGACCCCGAGAGGATGCGCTCGACCTCGCGTCGATGCGATTCCTTCTCCATGTCGATGAAATCGATCACCACCACCCCGCCCAGGTCCCTGAGCCGTATCTGCCGGGCGATCTCGGGCGCCGCCTCCTTGTTGATGTTGAAGGCCGTCTGCTCGGCGTCGCCCCGGCCCTTGTAATGGCCGCTGTTGACGTCGATGGCCACCAGGGCCTCCGTCTGCTCCAGCACGATGCTGCCGCCGCAGTCGAGCTGAACGGTGCGGCTGTGCATCTTCTCGATCTCTTCCTCGACCCCGTAGTGATGGAAGAGCGGCTCGCTGGAATCGTGGAGCTTGACCTTGCGCACGTGCCGGGGCAGGACGGAGCGGAGGAAATCCCGCACCTTCTCGTAGACGCTCTCGCTGTCCACGATGATCCGTCGGATGTCCTCGCTGAAGGTGTCCCGGATGACCCGCGTGACGACATCGCTCTCCTGGTAGACCATGGCGGGGGCTTCGGAGCTTTCGGCACGGCGGCTGATGGCTTTCCAGAGCCTCAGCAGGTAGTCCAGGTCTCGTTGCAGGTCGGTCTTGGTGCGCTGCTCCCCGGCCGTCCGCACGATCACGCCCATGTCTTTGGGGATGTCCAGCTTCTTCACCAGGTCGCGCAGCCTGCTGCGTTCCTGGTCGTCCTTGATTCGTCGCGACACGCCCCGGCGGGAAAGACTCGGCATCAGCACCAGGTAGCGACCGGGCAGGCTCAGGTAGGTGGTCAGGCTCGGCCCCTTGTCACCGATGCCCTCCTTGGTCACCTGGATCAGTATCTCCTGGCCCTCTTTCAGCAGGCCCCGGATGTCGTTTCGGCCCCTGTTGGAGCCCAGCACATCACTGGCGTGAAGGAAACCGTGCTTCCTGTAACCGAACTCCACGAAGGCCGCTTCAAGGTTGGCCACCAGGTTGACGACGACTCCCTTGTGGATGTTGCCCACGATGTGCTCGCGTCCGGTGCGCTCCAGGTAAAGGTCCTGGAGCACCCTGTCTTCCAGCAACGCGATGCGGACCTCTTCTTCCTCCACCACGTTGATCAGCATCTCTTTCTCAACAGCCATAGTCACGTCACCTCGGGTAAGTTGTCTCTAAGAGGGCAAACGGACGTGCGTGCGCTCGATATCCCCGGCCCGGTAGTGCGTCCCCTCGCGCAGGCCGATCGCTTCCAGCACCTCTTGCGGCCTGGCCGTGCCACGGTTTGTAAACCGCAGCAGCATCCTGACAGACTCCCCGTCGAACCGCAGCGCCTTGATGAACTGCCGTATCTCCACCTGCCTCGATTCGCGCTTCCGCCTGCGCAGAACCGTCACTTCGTCGCAGGAAAGCAACTCGCGTATGTGGCGGTTCACCGGATCGCATCCGTCCAGCAGAGGCACACGGTAGGCAAGCTCGGTGGGCTGGCGGTTGGGGTGAGGTGCGACGATCTCTACAGAGCGGATGGCCAGGCCGCCGGGCAACTGGCCCTGCAGCCGGGCACGGAACTCAGAGGGGCGCTTCCAGGCGGACAGACCCACGTCGACCACTTCGTTCCGACCCGTCTGGCCGACGCTCAATGCGGCGGGAAAACTCAGCCGGGCACGAGGGTTATACCCCTCGCTCATGGCAACGGGGAGTTCGGCGCGCCTCAACGCACGCTCAAAAACACGCATCAAATCGTGATGCGAGATGAACCGAACGTCGCCCTCTTTACTGAACCTTATTCTGATGTTCTCTCGAACCTGTGACAAAAAAATCGGCTCCGGTCTATCGTCGCCGGGCGGCCTGCGGGCACGCTGCATCTTCTGAGAACGCCGTTCATGTCGCGTTTTCCGCCTTCCTGGCCGGTGCCCATGCGTCCCCCCGGTCAATCGACTCTGTGTACTTCTAATCTATCAATTCACGTGCCGGGGGTCAAGAGTGGCGCTGGTGGATACGCGCTGCAGCAGTGATATAATGAGGATGAAGGAGATGACAATGAATAACCGGCCTGGAAAAGGCGGCATTGCGGTTTGTCTGGCCCTTTCGGCTCTTCTGGCTCTGGGGGCCGGAGGGAAATATCGTGCGCGGGCGGAGAATCGACGGGAGCCGCGTGGTCACCGGCACCGACTCCGGCTGGCCCGTGCGGGCGACCGGATACCCCCGGCGCTGTGCCGCGTCCCGCAGACCCGCATCAGCATCTCCGTGCCCGGCGGGGGGTTCTACCGGCACGAGAGCTATCGCTACGTGCCCCGCTACCGAGGATATCCGTTCTGGTGGAACAGACGGGGCCGATACCACACTCGGGGCACGGTGAGCGTGATCGTCGGTGCCACCGATCCCGCCCGCAGCCTCTACGTCTACGACGTTCCCCTCCATTCGCCGACGCGATACTATCCGGACAATCGCTCCCACCGGGACGACGTGGTGCTGGAGACGCCCACCGCGCGAAGCCCGCGCCGCGAGATCGCCGTCTCGCCGGCCGACGGGGGCGGTGTGTTCGACTCTCCCCTGTCGAAGATGCTGGGCGGTCCCGATCGCGTGGACCTGGATTTCTCCATCGGGGAGGACCGAATGCGCATCGGTGACTTCCCGGGGGCGGTTCAGGCCTTCCGGCGGGCGGTGGCCGCGGAGCCGGACAGTCCGGTGGCGAAACTGGCACTGGCGCTGGCTCTGACCGGCGAAGGGCGGTACGCTTCCGCCGCCCACGTGCTGAGGAGAGGCCTGCGTGCCCACCCGGATTGGACCGTTCTGAGCGTGAACCTGCCCGAGGTCTGGGGGGCTGCCGAGGCGGCGAAGGCCACGCAGGAGCAGCTGCGCCGGGCCGTGGAGCAGGCGCCCCAGCAGGTCGACCTGCGCCTCTTGCTGGCTTTTTGCCTCCACGCGGCCGGCGACGCCGAAGGGGCTGAGGAGCAGTTGCGCGCCGCCGCCAGGATCGCCCCCGCAGACACCGTGGTGGCGAACCTGCTGGACCTGGTCGACGAGCCGCCAGAAGAGACCCCCGGCGGGACCGCAGAGCCCGAATGAGGCCTGCAGCCGGCCGGGCCCGGTGCCGCAGAGCTTCGATTTCACGGCTTGCGCAAGCGCAGGAGCGCCCCGGCCTGCCCGCCGGAGGAGGGTCCCCGCCGGAGGCACGGAAACGTCCTTGAAGCCGGGCAGTTCTCCCAGTTTCACGCGCATGGCCGTTGCGCCCGGCCGAATCGAGTTCGTTATCCTACGGACCGGTCACTCACCTCCTGCCCTTTCCCACGCCGCCTCACGGCGACGCAGTTACAGTTAAGCGATACGAGATAAATCTTTTCCGGTTTGCGAAACCCGACGCGCTGAGGGCACGCTGGCTCAACTACCTGCACAGAAGGCAAGGCCCGGCTCCCCAGATCGTACGAACTCCGGTCCGGCGGGACGCCGGACCTACCTTGACCCTCCGTCGCACCTCTCTGACCACACGCGCTCCCAGGCACAGGAGTGCGGCGCCTCGGCGCCGCTTTCACTTCCCGGGGCCCTGAGCAAAGTCGAAGGGCGGTGGCAAGCCACCGCATTCCGAAAAAGACCGGGACCGCGGTCCCCACCTCCGCAAGCCTCCCCGTGATGGTTGCGCAACACCCCGCGGCAGCTCATACGCAGGCCGAGTTTGGCTTGCGCGCAGGGAACGGTGTCAGTATCCTTGGGAACGGAAGCCGGCTTTGCGCGCTGTCGAATGAGCCGCCTGCCCGCGGGGAGCGCTATGTCGCAGGATGAACAGAAACCGGTTCGTACGCAGCGAGTGCCGGCCGACGAGTCTCCCGACCTGCGCTCCTATCTCCCGCACGAGCTGGAAGTGCCCCGCGACCTCCAGAAGGGCATCCCCCGCCTGGCGAAAGACCCGAAAGCCATCGCCGCCATCGAGGCCGCCACCCAGAAGGTGCCGACCCGACATTGCCTGCGCCTGGCAGACGCGCGGGAGATGGACTTCCTGGAGCCCGATAGCGTCCATCTCGTGCTCACCTCCCCGCCCTACTGGACGTTGAAGGAATACCCGGAACGCGACGGCCAGCTCGGCCTGATCGAGGACTATGAGCGGTTTCTGGGGGAACTGGACAGGGTTTGGAGGCATTGCTACCGCGCCCTCGTCCCCGGCGGCCGGCTCGTCTGCGTGGTGGGCGACGTGTGCGTCTCGCGCCGGCAGAACAAGGGACGCCATATGGTCATGCCACTCCACGCGTCCATCCAGGAACGTTGCCGGGCCATCGGCTACGACAACCTGGCGCCGATCATTTGGTACAAGATCGCCAACGCGTCATATGAGGTCGAGAACGGTTCGGGCTTCCTCGGGAAACCTTACGAGCCGAACGCCGTTATCAAGAACGACATCGAGTACATCCTCATGGAGCGCAAGCCCGGCGGCTACCGCAGCCCCTCCGAGGCGGCGCGGCTGCTGAGCATCATCTCGGGCGAACACCAGCGGGCCTGGTTTCGGCAGATATGGACCGGGCTGCCGGGGGCCTCGACACGGCACCACCCGGCGCCTTTCCCCGTCGAGCTGGCGAAGCGGCTGATCCGCATGTTCGGCTTCGTGGGCGATGTCGCCCTGGACCCCTTCATGGGCAGCGGCAGCACGTCGATCGCCGCGGCGGGCTGGGGCCGAAACAGCATAGGAGTGGAGCTGGACCCGGAGTATTTTCGGCTGGCCCGGAGCCGCATCCGTCGCCGGACCAAAGGCTTGTTCAGCAAGGCGAAAGTCGAGGTCATTACACCGGAGACCGGACGTGCAACGTGATCTGGATGAACGGGTCGCGGCGCCCGTTACCGCGTTCTGGCGGACGCGCCAGAGACAGCGCCAAGCACAGGGATCAAGAATTCCACAAATTTTTCTGGTCAATTCGGTCAACCCGGACACACGGCCGCCGGAAAACGACTATAATAGCGGGGCACCGAAGTAACGGCGACCGGCAATATCCGGGCCCACAGGATGGCGCAACAGCACAGAGAACAGCCACGACGAAAACAGCAAACCGCGCGCCGCCGCCCGCCAATGGCCGAGCGGCGCAGGGAAGATGTCACCGGACGGCCGACCTTGTCCGCCCTGTGTCATGCGAATGGCCTCCGGTCTCCAGTGCCTGGCGGCGCCTGTCCGCGGCGGGACCGATTTCCGATGGGCCATCTGCCGCGGAGCACCGGCGAATGTCCGTGTTCGCCCGTGCCCGTCCACCGGTATCCACCCGGTCCACTCGGTCCACCGTCGGCGTCGGTCCGAGGGCGGTCCACAGGTCACAACCCGGATATCGACCCGATTACGAAACGAACCGAATTTGCCACAACAGCTTATTCACGAATATCTTGCATCGGGTTTCCCATAAACAATCGTCATCCCGAAGGGGGGAATGATGGTTCACGATAGCCTGACAATCGGACCGGCTCCCAACTCGGGGAACGGGAAGGTACTGGAGCTCGCCGAAGAACCCGATGCCGTGACGGTGCGCTTCATGAGCGAGCCGCGCACCAGTCCGGAGCCGCTCTGGTTCCACCTGCGGGCGGAGGGCGTGGCCCGGCGCCGGGTGCGGTTTGTGTGGCAGAACGCCGATGGCTGCCTGGGTCTGGGCAGCCGGGAGCACCTGGGAAACGCCCGCCCGGTGGCCCGCGCGGATGGTGGCGAGTGGCACCGGGTGGAGGTCGTGGAGATCATGGAGCGTCCGGAGGGCGGCTTCATCCTGGAGTTCGACGCCCCGGCCGCCCGGGAGATGGTCTCGGTGGCCTTCTGCTACCCCTACGGGCCGGTGCAGCTGCAGCGAACGCTGTGCGAGCTGCCCGAAGCGTGGGGCCGCGAAACCATCGGGTTGACGGGCAAGGGACGTGAGTTGACACGGGTGCGATGGCCCCGCCCGGAGGCGGAGGGGCCGGTGCCGGGCGTTTACGTGGCGGCCCGGCAGCACGCCGGCGAGACACCCGCATCATGGGTGCTGGACGGCCTGCTGCGCGAGGTGGCCGAGGCCGGGGGCGCACCGGGCGACGGCGGGGCGCTGGAGTGGTGGGCGGTGCCCTTCGTGGACCTGGACGGGGTGGTGGAAGGCAATTACGGCAAGGACGCCCTGCCCCACGATTTCAACCGCGCCTGGGCCGCGATGCCCATGCGCCCGGAGGTGCAGGCGCTCCAGCAGGACATGCGGCGGTTCGGCGCCCGGGCGGCACCCCGGCTGGTGCTGGACCTGCACGCGCCGGGCGGGGGCGAGGTGGCCTTCTACCACTTCCTGCCCCGCCAGGAGCGTCCCCGGGAGCAACGCGAGGCGGCCGAAACGTTCACGCCGTTCCTGGCCGAGCAGTTCCCCTGCTTGCCGGCCGAGCAGCTGTCGCGCGTGCCGCGTTACGCGTCGCGGTGGAACGCCGACGAGACGCTGACCTGCTGGGCCTGGGACCACCTGAAAGAGACCCTCGGGATTGCCGTGGAGACCACCTACCAGCGGATCGGGGAGAAGGAATGGCTGGGGCCGGATGACTACCGCGACCTGGGGCGGAGGGTGGCCCGGGCCGCCACGAACTGGGTCAGGAGCCGCGAATGATGTCGCTGAGAGTCAGCGCCTGGCGCCTGCGGCCGGACAGCGCGCTGTGCAGACCCAGCAGCACCAGGGTCGTGCCGCCCAGCGTCCACCACAGGTTGGGCGCGGGGCCGCCCAGGACCAGATGCGAAAGGAACACGCCGAAGACCAGCCCCAGGTACCAGAGTCCACCGGCGAGGGGAGCGGACATGGCGCCGAGGCACTTCAGCCAGAAGACCATCATCAGGCCGATGGTCAGGGCCCCCGCGCCCAGGGCGTACAGGAGCGCCCCCGGCCGGATGGCGAAGATGTTTTCCACGGTGCTGAGGCAGTTGATGAACAGGCAGAGCGCACCGATGCCCAGCACCAGCGCGGCCACGGGCAGGACATTCTCCTCCCGCGCCAGCGGCACCGCCGCCAGGGAGAACAGAGCCCAGCACGCGGCGGCGCCGACGGCCACGAGCACGGGTCGCAGCGGGCCGGAAAACAGGTGGGCCGGTGAGGTCAGCATGATGCAGCCGATCAGCCCCAGCACCAGGCCGACCAGGAGCCGCCCGTCCATCTTCTCCCGCGAGAACAGGCTGAACACACCCATGAGGAGAGGAGCCGTGTAGAACAGAAGCCGGGCCCGGGATGGGTCGAGGGAGCGAAGGGCCACGCCCCGGAGCATCCAGAATGCATACCCGCCCAGCCCGGCCAGAAGCAGGAAGCGTGTCTCGCGCCGTTTGAACGCGCGCAGTTCGGGCAGCCGACCGGTCAGGAACATGAACAACAGCAGCGCACCGGCGGCCCCGAGGACGAAGTAGAAACTGAGCACGAGCACGGGGGGCGGGTCGGCCTCCGTGCGCAGGCGATTGAACAGATGGAAATGCGGGCTCCAGCACAGGGCGCTCACAACTCCCAGCGCCACAGCCATCTTGTCCGACCTAAGCATTGCCACCTCTCGCTGCCAGGCACGTGGACGATGGGGCCGACCGGGTGGCCCGGCGCCACCTTTGTAATCCAAATGACGGCAGCCGTCAAGAAACCGCCCGCAGGCGTTGACGGAAGGGAAGGTGAACATGTAGAATGCCCTACGAGAGACGCAAAACGGGGAGAAGGCCAATATGACGTTGATCGAATGCGAGCTCAACCAGGTGGTGATGAGCGAGACCCACGGCCGGCACCTGGTGGTGCTGAAAGAGAAGGAGGGGCAGCGCAAGATGCCCATCGTAATCGGTTTCTTCGAGGTGTGGGCCATCCATCGCACCATAAACGACGAACCACCTCCGCGACCTTTCACCCACGAGCTGTTCGGGAACGTTCTGGACGCGCTGGGGGTGCGCATAGAGCGCGTGGTGGTGAACGCCCTGAAGGACGGCACCTTCTACGGGCGCCTGGTCCTGAACAGGGACGGGGAGACCTTCGACATCGACAGCCGCCCCAGCGACGCCACGGCCCTGGCGGTGCAGAAGGGTGCGCCCATCTTCGTGGACGAGGAGGTGCTGGAACAGGCGGCGGCGGACTTTTAGGCCCTACTGCAGAACCCTATCCTGGCTTCGGCCGGCTGCGAGCGCCTGTGGGTGCGTCGGCCTGCATCGACGATATTTGGGCTCCGTGTCGCCTGCTTTCCCCTCCTTGCCCTCGGCCCCCTCGCGCGGCCTCGGGCCGACGGAGCGGGCTCTGCAACAGCGCCTTAACCGCCGTAGTACCGCCGAAGCGCCTCGATCAGGCGCCCCATGTCCTCGGGAATGGGGGCTTCGAAGGTGACCTGCTTCTCGAGGCCGGGGTGGTAGATGGTGAGACGCCGCGCGTGGAGGGCCTGCCGGTCGATAAGCGGTTCTTCCTCGGGCGGATGGTCGGCGCCGGTCAGGTCGGAGGGGTAGATGGCCCTGCGGCGGCCGTAGAGCCGGTCGGCGACGATGGGATGGCCCAGGTGCCGCAGGTGCACGCGGATCTGGTGCGTGCGCCCGCTCCTGGGGAAACAGCGCACGATGCTGAAGGGACCAAGACGCTCGACGACCTCGTAAACGGTGCGCGCGGTCCTGGCGTTCTTACCCTCGATCATCATCCCCTCACGATGGGTCGGGTGCTTGCCGATGGGCGCATCGATCAGGTCGCTGTCCAGCCCGGGACTGCCCTCGCAGACGGCGATGTACTCCTTGACCGTGGTGCGGTCCTGGAACTGCCGGGCGATCGCCTGGTGGATGCCCTCATCCTTAACCACGAGGATGACACCCGTGGTGTCCCGGTCGAGCCGGTGAACGATGCCGGGACGCAGCTCACCGGACGCCCCGCTGAGCCGACTAAAGTGGTGCACCAGGGCGTTGACCAGCGTGCCGGTCTGGTGCCCCTTGGACGGGTGAACGACGAGGTCAGCAGGCTTATTGACGACAACCAGCCAGCGGTCCTCATGGATGATGTCCAGAGGGATGTCCTGGGGCTGCACCTCGTCGCGTCTGCGCACGGGGACAAGGGCGAGGACGCGGTCGCCGCGGGAAGGCGTGTAGGAGGGCTTGACCGGCCGACCGTTGACCGTGATGGCGTCCTGCTTGATGAGCTCCTGTATGAAGGTGCGGGAGTATTCGGGGAATCGGGCCGCGAGGTAGGCGTCCAGGCGCCCGCCCTCGTTGCGGCCGGCGATCTCGAACTCGTAGCGCTTGGCCTCGCACTCCGACGAGTCCTGCGCTTCCTGGATGGGATCAGGTGCCATGGGTGACGGGCGAACGGGTTAACCTCGACTTTCGACATTACGCTGCTCGGCTCTTGGCGCCAGGCTGTGTCATTGTGA
>CAZNGS010000027.1:0-53948 GCA_964572825.1 uncultured candidatus Brocadiaceae bacterium | reverse complement strand
GCATGGCGAACTCGCAGGACCAGTAGCCGTCCTCCTCCGGGATGTTGGCCATGATAGGGTGGGCGTAGGGGGCGCCCATGAACTCGCACTGTCCGCTTTCGATGGCTTCCTTCAGCTTTTCCAGCACGTCCGGCGTCCTCTCGGCAATCTGGTCTATGGTGTAGCCGGACGCCTCGAAGACGTACTTCGCCCCGGGGAACTTTTCGCGGAAGGTGTCTATGATCACCTCGTAACTGGCCCGGATCACCCGCTCGTAGTTCTCGGGGATCAGGAAGGCGTAGTTCAGGTTGGCGTGAAAGATGGCGACGTAGTCCATGCTTCGTCCTTTCCGCAGAAGTGAGTTGCGTTCATGGTTAGTTGCCCAGGCACAAGACGTTCCCGTTCATCGTGGTGGCGTAAAGTCTGCCGCCGGCGGCGATCAGGCCGTCGAACACCGGCTGATCGTCAAGCTCGAGTTGGGCCAGCGGTTCGCCGGTCTCCTTCTGGAAAGCCATGATAGTCGAGCCGGCGCGGCCTTCGTACGGAGCAAACGGGTCTGCCCCCACCTTATCGAGGGGCGCGCCGGCGACGAACAGGTGGTCTCCAGCCACCGTCATGGCGCACATGTACATCTTCTTCCAGTGGAACCATTTCGGCGGCGCGGCGCGCGTGTAGCCTATGCCGGCGCGGCATCCGCGGGCCGGGTCGGGGATAATCGGTTCGTTATCGTTGTCATCGGCGAACAGAAGCTGGCCTTTGTCGCTGACGTGTGCGTCTTCGGATCCGTACTTCTGACGCCAGTTGAACATCTTCACGCCGTAGGTGTTCTGCTCGTCTATGCAGAGGATCTGACCGCTCTTCGCTCCATAGGGGTTGGCGTGGTTGTTTCCGGGCCAGAGTTCGGCGTACATCCAGTAATGCCGTTCGTAGGGCACGGGGTCGAGGAATCCGGCCGTGCTGGACAGGTGCAAACCGGTCTTCTTCGATCCCATCGCCTTGCCCAGTTTCCTGGCCCACCTCACCGCTTTCTCCTCCGGGATATTATCGAAATTGTCCTGGTCCACGTAGGGGGCGCCCGTCAGTTGGACTGGATCAACCCCCTTGGGATCATCGGAGATGTAGGGGGCCGGCGTTCTCTCAAGCTTTTTGTTGAACATGAGCGGACCAAGGTAGAGATTCTCGCCGTCGCTGACGAGTATGTCGGAGTCCGCCCCCTCGACGTGCGAGGATCGCGTGTACGGCGGGTCCTCAATCTCGTACCCTTCGGGCAATGCCTCATCCTTCAATCGGCAATGGTGCAGGGTCTCACCGGTGGCGGGGTCCAGGGCGTAGGCGTGAATGCCGCCGTCGAACCAGGTGTGCCGTCCCGCTGTGACGTAGGCCAGACCATCCTCAATCAGCACCGTGCCGTGGACCGGCCAGGCAGACTCAAGCTGTCCATGGGAACCGATCCACCGCTCCCTCGGCGCCGCGCGGAAGCGCCATGCCAGGGCGCCGTCCTCTGCATAGAGGCAATAGACGTAACCGTCGCTGCACCCGAACAATACGCGGCCCCGATGGATTGTCGGAGAGGAGTCAATGCGCGCGTCGGCGGTGAATTTCCAAAACGAAGTGCCGTCGGATGCATCAAAAGCCAGAACCTGATGAGCATCCTTCTTTACCGTAACCAGAAGGTTGTCCGCACAAACAGGCGGGGTGAGCGGACCGCCGGGAGAGGCCTTCCACTTGACCGATACCTCCGCTCCAATGTGCCGGGGACTGGACCCGAGACGTTGTGCGTTCCGCCGATACATGGGCCAGTCTGCTTTCCCGGCGAGAGAGGACAGCTCCCGTCTGTAAGCGGGCCCCTTGTCGAGACGGGCGGGATCCTTCGGAGGCGGGTCCGCGCCGGACGTATCCGCCTCCGGCGCAAGCGCGAGGAAGCCGTTGAGCATGACGCCGTTGTAGCAGAAGCAGCCGTGGGGTGGCTTGTAGAGGAGCCCGTTGGCCGGGAACACGCCGACGTAGCAATTGCCGCGCACGTAATCGTTCTTCGCTCCTTCTTTCTCCGGGTTTATGGCGAGGAACTCACAGCCGCGATTGGCGGAAATCAGATAGTTCACCGTCGCCCGCCAGGGGTAGCAACGGAAGTGGTGTCCCTTGCTCCACAGTCCTTCGGCCGACACATCGCCAGCCAGAGTGCCGTCGGTCAGATTAAGCATCCGCGTACCGCAATACAGCTTGCCGTCGATTGGGAACAAGCCATTGCGGCTCTGAGATACCTGCCCGTTCGTCCAAATCTGCCTGCCTGTGGCGGCGTCCAATGCGGTTATAGCGCCATTCCCACCGTCCATGTAGCTTCTCGAAGCGATCAAAAGGTTGCCGACCGCAACCGGGTTCCACATGCGCCAGTAACCCTTGCCGATCCGCGCGCCGTAGTTGGTCCTCCAGAGTTCATGTCCGTCTTCGGCATCAAGAGCCACGATTTCCCCGGCGGATTCGTAGAAGACCCGCCCGTTGTGCACTGTCAGCGTCTCGAACTGGAACCCGGGGATCGGTCTGCGCCAAAGCATCTCCCAGGCGCCGACGCGAATCGCCGCCAGCTCGGCCTCACCCAGAACCGTGAGCATTCGGTTTCTCGGGCCCACCGGCTTCTCGCCTTCCGGTGGACGGACTGCCACGAAAACCACCCCGTCATCGTGCACCATCTCTCCGACGCCTTGAACGTCCTGGAATTCCCGGACCACACGACCGGTTGCGGCGTCCAGAACGGTGAAAGTCCAGGGCGCCTTTTCGAACAGATAAACGTAATCGCCGTCGGTCCCGATGGTCTGCGGCCGGGTCAGTGCGAAGCCGGACCCGCCCAGGTGCCCGTAACCGGTGGCAGTCCTCTGCGGCCACCCGAAATTCGGCAGCGGGAACTCCCACAGGGGCAGACCGTTAAACGCATCCCGCGCGATCAGGCACCATTCCTGCGGCAGATGGCGGTCGACCTGCTTTGCCTTCTTATCCACTGAGGTGAACACCCTGCCCCCGGCGCTGACGGCGGTGGTGAAACTGGTGGCGAAGTGGTGTCGGGTCATCAGCGGCGGGGCCAACCATTTGATGCGCCGGGGTGGCCCGACGCGGGTGTCACAAGAAACCGACGTGTTCGCCGAATCGTGATTGAAGTGACTCCACTCGTCAATCTCCTCCGGCCAGGGCTTGGTCCATTTGCCGCCGGCCTCCATCAGAACACCGCCCGGCACCAGGACGCGTTCCATCTCCTGGCGCGGGATCTCGAAGGATTCATTGACGACCAGCAGGTTCACCATCTCCTCAGCGTATGGGAGGTTTTCGCCTTCGAAGACCCGGGCGGTGACGGGGCCGCACAGCCCTTCTTCAGCCATCAGTTTTTTCGCCGCCGCAATTGTGGCGGGGCGGGTGTCGAGCCCCTGGACGACGTAGCTGTCACCGGCCCGGAACGCGGCAAGAGATTCCGCCTCCTCGCAGCCCAACACCACGACCAGACCACCCGTCACGTCGGACCGGACCGGTATTTCCTCCCCCATGCCCGTCCGCGTGGACACGCAGGGAAGAAACATCATGGCCAGCAGCACAGTCAGTCCCAGTCTCGTCGTAATTCTCATTTCAGTCCTCCGGCCATTCGTCGGCGACGTCTATGAGGTACTGGTTGCCCTCCTTGCGAACATCGAGCGGGACGATGCCCATGCGCGTGAACCAGGGCGCGGTGGAGTCGTTGCCGAAGAAGGTGTTCCAGTAGCGGCCCTTGCTGTCGCGGAAGTATCCCGCGCCGCCGCAGTGCGGGATGGTGCTCCGGCAGCGGGGGTAGGGGCCCTCCTCTTTGCCCGATTCGGACCACGACAGGCTGGTGTCGTAGGTCCCTCCGGGCCGGCCCTCGATGTGCAGGCTGCTGGGACCGTTCCATTCGGTGGAGGTCCATTTCCATGCGTTCAGCAGTTCGTCGAACGTGACCCTGGCAAAGGCGCTGCCATCGTCGCAGTAGGTCATGCCCTGTCGGGGATACTGGATATGGACCAGTTCCTCCGGCTTCTTCAGCACCTTGAACGAGCCGTCCGGCTGGAGCGCCAGCACGCCCTTCCAGCCCCGGTTGGTCACGATTCTGCCCTCCTCGTCCACGTGCAGCTTGCAGTGGCTGTAGGGCGCCCTGCCGACGGATTCCCACGGCCCCTCCCAGGTCCCGGACGTGCTGCGGATCACCCCCGAGCCGTGCGTGAAGGTCTTGCCGCCGTCCAGCGTGTGTTTTTCGTACAGTTCCCCCCCACGGTAGAGGTTGAAGGTCATGTAAAACGTGCCCTTCAGGAAGAAAACGTCCGCGTCCATGCAACATTTCACCAGGCCGTAGCCCCATTTGCCCTTGCCGTACTTGAGACGGTTCTCGTAGTCGAGCCAGCCCAGGTCTTTGAAGTGCATCGCCACCATGGTCTCCGCCTTCATCTCGCCGCGACCCACCTTCGCTGCGTCGTCCGCCCTGAACCGCCAGAGCACCACCTGGTCGTGATACCGGTCCGAGAGGCAGGAGCCGGTGTAGTAGACGTATCCGTCGTGCAGTATGGCGTGGACATCCCGGATGACGTCGTCCGTCAGGGGGCGGCACTGATGCCAGGGGCCGCGCTCGGTGATGACGTGGTGCGCCTTGGCGGGGAACTCGTTTCTGACGCCGCGGGTCCAGTAGAGTTCGTAGTCAACCCACTCCAGCGGCACGACGGCCGGTCGGTCGCGGAACCTGGCCTGGACGTCGCTGCCGGACATGGTGCAGTACCACCGGCCGTTCCCGTCCGAGAAGAGAGTCGTCTCGCCGCCGTTGCCGCACATCACGTGCCGGCAGTCATAAGGGCCGTAGACGCTTTCGGCGGAAGCCACAAAGGCGTCGTAAACCGGCCGACCGGTGCGGCCGGTCCATTCCGAGCAGACCATGTAATAGATGCCCTTGCGCTTGGACAGGAAGGCCCCTTTGCGCCCGACGCGGAACGGCGCATTGCCCAGGTCGCTGCCGGAGCGTGGCATCACCAGGCGCGGCGATTCGGCAAGGCCGCTCATGTCGTCCTTCATCCGCCCGACCCAGCCCTCGTCGAGGGCCGCATAGACGGTTCCGTCGTCATCCTCGAAAAGCGACAGGCCCTCGCCCTCGGGCGTGATCCGGCCGACGTCCCGATACGGGCCTTCGGGCCTGCCGGAGGTGCTTTCGAGCAGCCCGCAACCCCATCCGTTCATGGAGTAGGTGATGTAGTAAGTGTCCTTGATGTAGTGGACCTCGGGCGACACCATCCCGCGCACGAGGCGGCCGCCGTGCCTGTCCGGCTTTCGCTGGACCTGCCAGCTCGAGTCCGGGGCGTCCCTCTCGATGGACCAGACCTGCCCGAGGGATTTCCAGTCTTCCAGGTCCTCAGATTTCCACAGCCAGATGCCGTCGTTGCTCTGAAAGTCCGGCACTTCGGAAGCAACCGTGCCGGTCAACAGGTAAGACCCGTCCGGCGTCCGGCAGATGGACGGGCTGCGCATGGGGACATCGAGCAAGGGCCTGACCGCGAACGGGTCGGGCACCGGGCCGGCCGGTGCAGCCTGCACCACTGTCACTGAAGCCGCCAGAATGAACGCCACAGAAACCGCGAGGTGTTGGATTCTCATCGTATCCCTGCCCGAAAATGAGTCAGTCATTCAAAATCGACTTTGACGATCGCCAGCCTGTCTCTGGAATCCCCGACCT
Organism: uncultured candidatus Brocadiaceae bacterium; assembly: GCA_964572825.1. Taxonomy (GTDB): domain Bacteria; phylum Planctomycetota; class Brocadiia; order SM23-32; family SM23-32; genus CAYVBE01. The sequence goes on along the minus strand of CAZNGS010000027.1, from coordinate 48,262 downwards.
TCTTGTCCAGCGCGCAGGCGGCCAGCCACTCACCCTCTTCGTTGCGGAACAGCGTGGCCTGTCCGCCGCCGGGGATCAACAGGCGGCGCCGGCCGTAGGGACCGGCGGGCCGATCGGCGGAGGCGACGAACGTATCCCACCGGGCGGTTCCGCCCTCATGCAGGACGCGTTGCGTGGCGACCAGGTGGTAGGTCCCGTCGCCCCTCGCGATGAAGGCGCCCCGCTCGCCGACCCGCAGGGGGAAGCCGGATTCATCCGGCTCCGGTCGCATCAGCTCGGGACGCGGATCGAGGACAAACGTCTTCTCCCGCCCTTTGGGTGTGTGCTTGCCCGGCTTCGACTCCACCAGCTTCGCCACGTACCCGGCGTCGAAGACCCACCAGAGGTCCTCGCCGTCAACAAGCAGCGAGGGATCGCCGCCGCGGGTGGTCACCAGGTCCACCAGCTCATAGGGGCCCTCGGCCTTGCCGGTGGTGCTTTTCATCAGCGCCGTGCCCTGGCGGGTCATCGAGATGGTCAGCCAGAAGGTGTCCCGCGCATAGTGGACCTCCGGCGCCACCACGCCGTAGAGCCGTTTCTCGCCGTACTGATCTGGGACCACCTGCACCTTGTGCAGCCATCGGTAGGGTCCGTAGAGCTCGTAGGGCTGCTCCCTGAGCGGCATGACGCAGCCCATGGCTTCCCACGACTTAAGGTCGGTGGATTTCCACAGGTATACGCCGTCGTTCTCGTACCAGTTCGGCGACCCGTCATCGTTCTTGCGCGTGGATACCGTGCCGGTCAGGTAATAGCTACCCTCCGGTCCCCGGCAGACGCCGGGGTCCCTGAGCGGCATGTCCACCTCGATGCGCGCGACGACCTGCGGACCGTCGGTCGCACGTTGGCCGCCGGCGTACCGGGCACCGAAAAACCCGACGGCAAGCAAACACGCAAGAATCGTTACGGCTCCAACGTCTCTCATCTCAGACCTCCGGCCATTCGTGAGCGATGTTTATGGGCCAGCAGTCCCGATCTCACGCACGTTCTTTGGGTTCCGTGCAGCGTCCGGATGGATTGGACCGGCCCGACGGCGCCGCGATGTCACAGGGCGAGAGCTTCGCCCAGGGAGGAACGCCTCGGCCGTCATAGAAAAGCACGTCGTTCAAGCCCTCCTCCCGCTGCAACCGCTCCAGCTCGCCTTTGAGGTCCGCAAAGGCGTCGTAACTCATCGCCTGGGAGAACACGTTCTCAAACTCCTGCGGATCGTTTTCCAGGTCGTAGAGTTCACGAAACTCCTTCTGCCCCCTGGCCCTGAAGGCATATTTGAGGCGGGCGTCAGTGATCATGACGGAGTTCTCACCACACTCCGCGATGGCGAATTCCCGCCCGCCCTCAGCCATCCACTCATGCAGGGGCCGGCCGTCGCAGGGGAACGGCGCGGCGCCCGCCTGAGCCAGCAGAGTGGGCAGAATGTCCACCGTCTGGACAAGAGCGTCCGAGCGCTCGTCGGCGTGCGAACCGTCCGGGAAGCGGACGATGAGCGGTATGCGGGTCCCCTGGTCGTAGAGTCCTTTGCCCCAGAAACCGTGGTCGCCCATCATGTCCCCGTGGTCGGCCGCGAACAGGACCATCAGGTTATCCCCCCAGCGCTGCCGGGCCGCTGAGAGGACACCCCCCACGTAATCGTCTATCTGCACGCAACTGGCGTAGTAGGCGTGTCGCCATGAGCGCCAGTATTGCTCGTCGTAGTTTTTCTGGAGTCCACCGGGCACGTAGAAATCTCCGTCCGCGTGCCCCCCGCCGCCGTTCTTCCAGTTGCTTTTCGAGCTGTCGTCCCACTCTCCTTCCCGCAGTCGGCGCGGGCGGTCCCGGTCCATGTCTATCAGGTCGTAGTACTTAGACGGGGCGCACGTGGGGTAATGCGGCCCACCGAAGGACATCCAGATGAACGCCGGCTCGTCCCGGTCGTAGGCTTCGATGTAGTCCAGCGTGCGTTCCCCGACCCAGCTATCCGGCTGCACGTGGTCCGGCCCGGGGAAGCGGAAGGTGCCGGGACACGGGAACTCCTCGGTCTCCTGGTGGCATTCCCATACGCACCGCCGAAAAGCGGCGAGCAACCCACGGCGCTCCATGTCCTTGGCGTAGTCGTCGTAGAACCAGGCCGACACCTGCGGGTCGTCCATCAGGTCGAGGTGGCCCATGCCGAGCGAGCGGTAATAGTGGATGAAGTGCTCGTACTCCCGGGCGAACTCCCGCTCGATGTGCGCGTACGGAACGGGGATGAAGTGGCACTTGCCGTGCATGCTGGTGCGATAGCCGGCCTCGCCCAGCAGCGTGAAGATGTTGGGCAGGTCGCGGTCGAGCGAACGCCCCGTGTTGTTGCTGGTTGACAGGTTGTTGTGGGGGTACAGCCCCGTGGCCAGCGAGCAGCGTGCAGCAAGGCAGACCGGGCTGGTGGTGTAGGCCGTCGTGAACAACAGCCCCTCCTCGGCCAGCCGGTCAATGTTGCCGGTGACGTGCGAGGTCGCGCCGTAGCAGCTCAGGGCCTCGCGGTTCAGCTCATCGGCCGTAATCAGGATGATCGTCGGACGATTCGGGGGCATTGGCTGCTCCGTGTTCCTCCTTTCTCATGACATTGGAGGCTATTCGCGGATGACGTAGGACATGGGCGGGATCGTGATTCCGTCCACCGCGCGTTCTTCCTCGGCGTAGTTGGCGGCGATTGCGACGCCCGAGGAGAACTTGCTCTGCTCCACAAGGTAGTCTTCCGCAAGGAACTGATGCCGCACCAGTTCGTCCAGCGCGATGCGAGCATGCCATCGATCGACGTACATGGTCTTAACGAACACGTCACGCTGGCGCCGCCAGGCCTCGACGTCCGGGAAGCCGAACCCGGCGGCAAATCCCCACAGCATGTTGGTCATGCAGCGGGCGCGCACTTCCTTGGGAGAAAGCACCCCCTCACGCGAGGCGTTCACGCCCCTCAAGCCGATCTGGGCGTCATGAAAGACCAGCGACCAGAGCGGCACGGTTTCCCCGGGTTTTCCGCGCAGATACTTGCCCTTTGGCGCCCACTCCGCGTGTGCAACGGCCCAGTCACATCCGTCCTCGCTCGCCCTGATAAGACCTTTCTCGTGCATCATGTCGAGGATAGCGCACTTCGCGTCGCGGTCCTCCGATCGAGTGAGCAGGTTGCCCTCTTCCCACGACTGCCGCAGCAATTCGCCGGCCCAGTTATCAATGTAGATTCCGCCGGCGCCCGCCCTTAGGGCCTTCTCCGCATTTTCCTCGGCGTAGGGAAACATGGCGCGGGCGTCGGCGATGAAGGCCTGCCCGCCCGCCCAGAAGCCGCCCGGGAGCGGCTGGCCGTCCTTGCGCTTGCAGCAGGAGTCGAAAAACTCGGGCGTCTGGAAGTAGATGTCCTGGTAGTTGTCGTGCAAACAGGTGAAGTAGGGGAAGTCCTGCCGACACAGGCCCCGGAACTCCTCCATTGTGCCGAGCCGCGGATCAGGCGGCCAGATGTCCGGGTGCCTTTCGTCGTAGCCGCCTTGCCCCCAGCCTCCGAACTTGAACATCCCCCTCTGCATCCCGGCCTCTATCGCCTCATCTACGATGGTGCGGGCCTGCTTGAAGGTGATCATCGCGTTGAAACGGCCTTCGGGCGGCAGGTCCGGTGGGACCGGCAGCCACAGGTCCTGGTAGCGGTCCGGCTTCTCGGTCTTCGCCAGCGTAAGGCCGATGCTGCGTCCGCCGATGAAATACTCTGTCTTCGGATTCGCCTCGATCTTCGCCTCCAGCCCGTGCCAGATGCCATTCTCCCTTGCCCAGCCCCGGAAGAGCTTGGCCAGGCCCACGTAACCGTCATCGGTGAAGCCGTAACGAAGCCGCCGGGGGCTTCGCCACCGGCCCAATGATCGGAACCAGCCCGGCGCGGCGAAGCGGCCCGCGTGCATCATCCCCGCGTCGGCGTCTCCGTCGGCCACCAGGGCCAGCCATCCGTGCCTGTCGCCCTCCTGCAGGCCGCCGAACCACCCCATGTTCAGCCGCTGGCCGGCGTAACGGTAGAAATAGCGGTTGAACTTGTGGCACGGCTCGCGGACGATGGCGCCTGCCTTTAAGGGCAGCACGAGTGCCTCGGACTCGATGGGCGTCGGATAGACGAGGCTCGGGATGTCGTCGCTTATGTGGGTGACGTCCACGGCGATCCAGGGGCCTTCCAGGGCATAGTTGCATCGGAAGGTCCCCACCGGTTGGCCGAACCGGTCCAGCAATGTGCCGCGCATGCCGCCGGGCTCCGGGACGAGGCGGAACCGGCCCGGAAAGGTCTCCTGAATTCCGAGTTCACCCCGAAACCACGCCAGACCATCCTCCAGCGGGCCTTCGTTTTGTATGGCGACGGGGCCGTGATGCCACTCCACCCCGGATGCCTTGACCAGAATCTTCGCCGAAGCATCCGAGTAGAGTTCGAACCGCAGATGCTCGTTCTCCCCCTCAAACACCGTTTCCGCTCTGGCCACTGTCAGTCTCCTTTTAAATCTTGCAGCGTCCGCCTCGCACTCATTGCTTCCCGAACTCAAACGCCACTATGGCGCTCAAGCTCAGCCGGGGCAGTCGGCACATCGTTCGGTCACCCTCTCGAAGGAACTCGAGCGGTTGCTCATCCGGGGCGACGTAGACCTTTGTGGGAATCCGCTCCGACCGCAGGCCGATCTCCATGTCGAAAAGGTCCACCACGTCCTCGACCACACGCACGCTGCCCCGTTTCAGCGGCGTCGCGTACAGCAGGTGCACCATCAGGCGGTTCGGTTCAGACTGCTCCGTCACGCACACCTCGCCGGCAGAGGGCAGATCAACTTCCACCAGTCGGTCAGGATGAACAGAGTTCAGGCAGTTTTCCACCAGACGGCGGGTGAGCAACGCCCCGGATTCCCGATAAGCCCGGAAGATGCGCTGGCTTACGTGAATGACTTCACCTTTGCGGACGACGGCGGGGCCCGATGGTTCCATCCGGGGCGGGCTGTTGCGGTGCGAGCAGAAGCGCCCGTAGGTCCGGTTGAACAGCGGCTCGTGGGTCTCCGCCAGGACGCTGCCGTCCGTGGTGCGAACCCTCGCGCCGGGCTGGTAGACGAGAACGGGCGAGTCAACCAGACCCTGGAGGATCTCCGCGCACGGTCTGACGTATTCGACGTCACACGCGGACGGGCCCAGATACTCGGCACCGGCGTCAACGGCAAACCGGTTGCCTCCGGGGTCCACGCCACTGGTGCCCGATAACAGCAGCGATCCGCCTTGCTCCTGGAACGCCGACAGTCGGTGTGCCAGTTCGTCTTCGACACGGACACTGTCCGGCAGAACGAGCAGGCGGTAGTCCTCCAGGGGCGCCGCGCCGTCTACGACAACGTGCGGAACGTGCATCTCCATCAGGGCCTGGCAGGCGCCGAATTCGCTGTCGCGCGCCTTCTCGGAACTCTCGTGCGACCCCACCAGGGTGGGCGAGAGGACCGCCACGTCGGCCACGGAATGGGCCCCCACAAGCCAGGGCTCCCGGCGCTCCACCTCGGCGTAAGCTTCGCCGATGAGTCGGTAGGTCTCCGGGTCCATCGCACCCGAGGGGTGCAACTGGTCCCCCACGCAGGGCAGGCAGGCATGTGCGACAATCCGCGCCGCCTCGTAGCGCAGGGCAACGGGACTCTTGAACCCGCCGAACTCGCCCCAACTCGTGTGGAACTTGCCCGTCATTCCCACCACCTGGTGCTCCGAAAGTCTGGGCTTCCAATACCTGGCGGCCACAGGAAAGAACTCGTAGCCCCAGAACCCCGTCGGCAGGGACTCGATCTCCAGGTGAGAGTAGCAGGACAGCAGCTCCTCGTCTTCCTTGAGTGGATCGTTGCTGGAATTGTGGTAGATGGACGCCTCCGGGAGATTCTCCCAGACCGCCTGGCTCGTTTTGTGCAAGTACTGCTTGAAGACCCTCAGGCCGTAGTGCTCCAGGTCTTCTGGCCGCTCCGGGTCGAGGCCGGTGTCGGCCGCCCCCGCCCTGCAGTGCGGACAGGCGCAGGGGACCGGCCCGGTTATGTCAAACCAGAATCCAGCGGGCCCGTATTCCTCGGCAATCTCCCGGACGATCGGCAAGACCGCCCCGTCCAGGTACGGGGTGTTGACACACATCCGGTGCCATCCGTAGAAGGGACGCGGCGCGCTGGGATGGACCACCCGGGGACCGAGGAAATCGCCCTCCACGTCGCGGCAGGCCCATTCCGGGTGTTCGCGGAACAGCCTTTCATTCCAGCCCACCGAAACGTAGACCACGGCCTGTATCCCCGCCTCATGGCAGGCCGACAACATTCGGCCCAGCAGGTCGGTCCCCAGGTGGGGGTGCGCCCTGCCGGCCTCCGTCGGGTAGTAACACCACCCGTGGTGACACAGTGCGAAGACGTTGACGGCATTCACGTGCCCAGCGCGCAACGCCGCCACAAAGTCCTCTTCCCTGAACAGCTCCCCCACGTCCTCACAATGCTCGGAGGTGTGAAAATCCAGGTGTATCTGCCGGTGGAACGGCTTGATGTTCTTCATTTCCCGGGCGATTTCCTGAGTTTAACGAGGGCCTTGACCATTTCCCGATTCCATACAGCTTCGAATGCCTCGCCGATGTCCTCCAGTGGAAACGGGTTGTTCAAGTCCAGCCAGATGCCGGCGTCCAACTTGCCCGCCTGCATCAGGGCGACGACCTGTCGGTGCGTCTCCGCCTCGTCGTAGAAGTTCTTGTTCACCGTGAATGTGCCCTGCGCGCATGCCGGATCCAGCCGCAGTCCGTTGGCCTCGTCCATGCCGTACACGCCTATCGTGCCGCCGGGTTTCAGCAAGGACAACCCCAGATTGGCCTGTTCCGTCCGGCCCAGGGCATCCACCACGTAATCGTAGCCGGCTGGACACACTTCAAGGATTTGATCGCCGGCATCGGACGCATGATAGTCCGCGAAGACCTTCACCCCGGCCCGCTGCGCGCGCTCTCTGCGCTCCGGTGCTCCGATCATGGCGATGGTGTGCGCGCCCAGATTTCGAGCTTGGGCCACGAAGCTGAGCCCGTTTCCGCCCGACCCGACCACCGCCAGCGTGTCTCCCCGGCCCAATCCCATACGCTGCAGGTAGCTGAGGGTTTCCCGCCACGTGATGATCATGGTGGCAGCCTTTGGGTCTGTGTCCTGGGGGAGCACCTGATTCCAGCGTGAGCCCCGCCACCGCTCGGGGGGCAGGCCGTCCTGCTGCATGGCGCGCCAGTCCAGGGCCACCCCGTATTCCGCGAAACCGCCCCACGCCACGTCGCACTCGCCCACCGCTGGCGTGCCGACCCGGGTCACCAGGTCGCCCGGTTGGAGATTCCGGACCCGGCTGCCGACTCGCAGCACGCGACCTATGCTCTCGTGGCCCAGGATGAACGGGCAATCAACCCAGGACGCGAACGGTTCGTCCCGGTGGATCAGATGCGTGTCTGTCCCGGTGCAGGTGGCGCCGTAGAGCAACTCGCAGAATGCGCCGTAATCGCCCTCCTCTGGTTCCGGCACGTCCCGAACCACCAGGCGTCCCGGCCCTTCAACCACCGCCGCTTTCATCCTGCCACCCCCGGGCCTTTGTAGGATTCGGGATTAGCCAGTCGCCAGCCAAGGCCGAACGGCTCTTCAAAAGGCCGGAACGGGACCATCGCTGCGATCTCGTTCAGCCGTTCCAGCACGTCTTCGGACAACGGCCCCCGGCCGACGGCGGCCACATTTTGCTCTACCTCGGTCTCCGAACGCGCGCCCATCAGCACGGTGTGGACCTCGGGGTTGGAGATCACGAAGCGAAGCGCGAGTTCCGCCAGCGGCATGTCCAGGTCCGCTGCCAGCGCATACAACGCCTTGAACTGCCCGCGCCGAGGAGGACTCAGCCAGTGGACCTCGGGGTCCTCTACCGCGTCGTAGCGACGCGCCAGCGCCCCCTGTTGCAGCGGAGAGCCGATGATGATGCCCATTCCCTGCTCAACGGCCGCGGGGAGCACCACGCGCTCGGCCTCGCGCCAGAGCAGGCTGTAGTTGAAGGCCGTGAGCAGCACGTCGAACTTGCCCGTGCGGATCAGAGGCACGATCTCGTAGGCAGTCGTCCCGCCCAGGCCCGTGTAACGGATCACCCCCTGCCTCTTCAGGTCTTCCAGCAGGTCCACAACCGGTCCCTCGGCGCGCCGATAATCGGTCCACCAGTCGTACTGGCCGGGCCGGTCCGGCTCGTGGACCAGGAGGAGGTCTATGGTGTCCCGGTTCAGCAGCCGCAGACTCTCCTCGACCGATGCCATGAGGCAGTCGCGGTCGCGGGAGTGGAAGGGCTCCGGGCGCCCCCCCAGCTTGGTGGAAAGCACCGCGGGCTGCTGCCCCAGTTCTTCGAAAACCTGCCCGAGCACTTCTTCACTGTTCGCGTAGCCGGGCGCGGTGTCCACCATGTTCACGCCCAGCTCGAAGGCACGTCGCACGGCTCCCCTTGCCTGGTCATACTCCGCCCCGACGGACGAGACAAAGAGCCCGCCCAGACCGAGGCGACTGACCGTCAGGCCCGTGCGTCCCAGCGTGGTCAGCTCCATGCAAGTCTCTCCTTCGCTATCGGCAATCTTCCGGCATTTCGTCGGCGATGTCTACGCGCCAGTTGTCAGATGACTTGTCTACGGTGACGGGGTAGATGCCACCCCAGTTCCCCTCATAGGGCCCGGAGCAATCGTTGCTGAAGAACGTGCTCCAGTAACGGCCCCTGGCGTCCTTGAACACCATGCCGTTGCCGTGCACGCTGCCGGCGCGGGCGCGCGGCCAGGGGCCGGCCTGTGTGTCGGCGAAACTGTATTGCATATCGTAGGTCGAGTAATGCCGTTTCTCCATCTTCAGGCTGGCGGCGCCGTTCCAGGACACACCCACCCGGAAATACCGGCCATCGAGGTAGCCGTTGACATACGTGCCATCGTCGGAAGGGTGGGTTCCGTCTTCCATCAATTCACCCGTGTCGCGGCCCCACCAGGGCGGCTTGCCGTCCGCCCGGCCGCTCAGGTCATCGGCCACCACGTACGGATTGCTTCCCATGCCGCCGTAAACCCGTCCGTCGGGGCCGTGGAAGTAGAACTGCTGGTGGCCGTAGCGCGAGACATATTCCCAGGGCCCGTCCCAGGTGCCCTTGATGGTGAGGGGGCCGCTGGCGAAGGTATCGCCCCCCTCCGGGTCCGGGTTGCATCAGCTTCGGTCGCTCCTCCGTCAGGCCGGTCATGTCCTCCTTCATCCTGGCGATACGCCCGTCCTCAAAGACCCACCAGACGGTCTCGCCGTCCACGAAGATGGACGGGTCGCATTCGCGCACGGTGTACCACGCTACCATCCCGTAGGGTCCTTGCGGCTTGCCGCTCTCGCTCTTCAGCAGCGCCGTTCCCTGTGCCATGGAAAATGGAATCCAAAAGGTGTCCCGGAAGTAGTGGATTTCCGGGGACGAGACGCCGAACCCGGGATCGCGATAAGGCCGGTCCGGGTGTATCTGCATCCGGTGCAGCCATTGCTGGGGACCGTAGAGCGAGTTCGGCTGCTCCTTGAGGTTGAAGACATTGCCCAGGGGCTCCCACGTCTCAAGGTCTGTGGACTTCCAGAGGTACACTCCGTCGTTCTCCCGAAAGTCCGGTGATCCGTCCTCCTTCGGCCGCGTGGATACCGTGCCGGTCAGGTAATAGGTCCCCTCCGGCCCGAGGCAGATGCTCGGGGCCCTGAGCGGCATGTCCACCTCGATGCGGGCGATGATCTCCGGAGCACCCCGCGCGATCACGCGCGCTTGCGTGGCAGACAGGACGGTCAACAGGCAGACCAACAGCCTTGCGCATTTCACCTCAGCTTTCTTCCTTCCTTCTTTAGTCGGAAGCAGCATGTATCCGTTGATGTAGCCGACGCGGCGCCGCAACAGGGCAGTCCACTCCCGTTCACCTCTCCAGCCGCGCCTCATCTTTCAGGCAGATTCGCTGAGCTTCTCCATCGCCTCGCGCAGGCGCTGCATGGCACGCAGCGCTTCGCCTTGTGGCTCCTTGATCGGCGAGTTCTCCCCGCTATCTTTCTGCACATCGTAGAAGTCGCCGTTGTCGTATAGCTTGTAGCGCCTGTTCCGGATCCATTGCCGGGCGTCTTCCTTCCTGCGTCCGTAGCCCCAGTAGTGGCAGAACACCCATTCCCGCGGGTCTCCACGCTCACCTTTGACCTGTGGGAGAAACGACCGCCCATCAATGATGCGGTCCCGGGGAGGCACGGTGCCCGCGGCCGCTGCCAAGGTCGGAAGAAAGTCGGAGAAGTCCACCAGGTCGTCGCAGATCACGCCGCGGACGCCGGCGGCGGGCCAGTTCACGATGAGCGGCACGCGCGTTCCGGCATCGGTCATCTTTCCTTTCCCGCCCGGCTCGACTCCGTGCGCCGTTCGATGCCGCCCGCCGCCGGTCCCGTTGTCGCCGGTGAAGAGCAGGATGGTGTTGTCGCGGATGTCCAGTTCTTCGAGCTTCGAGACGATCCTACCCACGATCTTGTCGGCGTATTCCACCATGTCCTTGAAGTATTTGCGTGCCGTCTCTTTCTCGGACTTCGGCGCATCGCTGTCCGGGGTGGGGCAAAAGGGCGAGTGCGTCAGCGCCATGGGGTAGTAGAGGAAGAAGGGATTACCCTTGCTCCTTTCCATGAACTCCAGCCCGTATTCGCAGAGCATGTCCGGGCCGTACCTGTCCTCGACACCCTCCATCCTCTCGCCGTCTTGATAGATAACCGGTTCCCAGTAGCGCTGTTTTCTTTCCATCCAATGCCACAGACGGGCCTCGTCGAACCCGAAATGCCGAGGGCTGTCCGGCTCCTTGCCAAGCTGCCATTTCCCCATGACGCAGGTCCGGTACCCTGCGTTTTTGAGCATGTGGGCGAAGGTCTTCTCACCCCGGTCGAGCACGCCGAAACCGATGTAGTTCGGATGGTTGTAGCGGCCTGTCATGATCTGGACGCGCGAGGGCGTGCAGAGCCGCTGAGAGTAGCAGTGAGTGAAGCGCAGGCCGGTCTCGGCCAGTCCGTCCAGGTTCGGCGTTTCATAGTCCAGGCTGCCGTAAGCGCCGACGCACTCGTCCCCGAAGTCATCCGCCATGATCAGGATGATGTTGGGACGAGCGTTTTGCGAAAAGCTGCCGCCTTCCGCCAGAAACGGCATGCCGATGGCACCCAGCCCGGCGGCGCCGCAGGTCTTGAGGAACGCGCGGCGGTTCTGCATGTTCCCTGCGTCCATACCTCCGCACCCATTGCTGAGTCTACTGGAGAGCGATGACTGTGCCATCTTCGAGGGCCAGGAAGAGTCTGCCCCCGGCGGCCGACATGCCGTCCCAGACGGGCGGGGCGTCCAGTTCGAGTCGGGACAGAGTGCGGCCGTCGGACGCCGAGACGGCCAGCAGCCGCCCGCCCGCCCGGCCCTCGAAGGACGCCAGCGGATCATCCTCCGGCACCACGTCCGGCGGGCCGGCGACAAAGAGCACGTCGCCGGTGACCATCATCGAGTTGACCCGGACGGGAACGCTCGTGTCCCAGACGGCCGGCTCCTCGCGCTTCAGGTGATAGTGCCAGACTCCCTTGGGATGCTCGTGGTGGCGCACAAAGGCGGGCTCGTTGTGGTTGAGGTCCGCAACTACCCGCACCTGATTCTCCCCCGGCGTGTACGGGGGCGTGAAGCCCTGTCCGTAGTATATCTTGGCGGCGTACGTCCTCTCCTCGTTAAAGGCAAGCAGCGCTCCCTGCTTGGGCGCCAGCCGGTTGTCCGTGCGCTGCCATAGCTTCGAGTAGGTCCACCAGGTGCGGTTGAAGCCCGAGCCGTCCAGCAGGCCGCCGCTGGCGATCAGGTGCTGCGGCGTCTGCCGATCCAGCATCTGGCGGTCCTCGATCTCAACGTAAGGCTGCTCGACCTCCTCCAGCCCCTTTGTCCAACTCATGCGCATCATGTGCACGCTGCCCTCGCCGGCGACCAGCAGGTCGGCGCGAGTGCCGCCGATCTCGGTGCAGTGGCCCTCCTCCTGCACGACGTCGGGCCAGGGACCGTTTACCCGGGTCTGGTACACGACCCTCCCGGTGTAGGGGTCCAGGGCGTAGACGAAGATGCCTCCGTCCAGGTAGCTGGATATGCCGGCGGCGCAGTAGACGAGGCCGTCGTAGGCCAGCACGCTCCCATGCACGGGCCACGGGGATTCAACCCGGTCATCATTGATGATCCGTCGCTCCTCCGGTGCGGCGCGGAACCGCCAGGCCAGCTCGCCGTCGGCCGCGTCCAGGCAGTAGACCCACCCGTCCCGGCAGCCGAAGATCGCCAGTCCGTTGATGATGGTCGGCGAGGAGTCCACCGCGCCGCCGGCAGCGAAGGTCCACTCGGTCCGTCCCGACTCGGCGTCCAGCCGGAGCACCCGATGCTCATCCGGCACGGCGACGAATACCCCGTCGCCGACCACCACGGGCTGCGTGGGCCGGCCGCCGAGCGAGGACCGCCACGTCTGCTCCAGTTCGGCAGCGCAGTCGGTCCCTGACCGGCCGCTGCGGTGCGGGTCGCGCCGGTACATGGGCCAGCCGGAGGCATCGGCGTCTTGCTCGCGGTCCCGGTACCGCTGGATTCGGTCATAGGCCGGGCCTTTCCGCAGGCTGGCCTCGCGCTGAACCGTCACCGGCGCCGGCCCCACGCTCTGGTCCGGGTTGGCCGCCAGGGCGTTGAACCAGTTGAGCTGCACCCCGGTGTAGCACTTGCACGGGTGGGGCGGTGCGTAGAGCAGTCCGTTGGCCGGCACCATGCCGTGCCCGCAGGTGGAGCGCACCCAGTCGTTGCGCATGTGGTTGTCGCCTTCCAGGTCGATGAACTCCACCCCGCGCTTGGCGTTGAGCAGGTAGCGCACGGTGGCTTTGCTGCGGTAGCAGCGCTGATGGTGACCGGGGCTGATCAGCCTGCCGATGTCGACCGTCCGCTCCCGGGCGGTGCCGTTGCGATAGTGGATGCCTCCGATTCCCCAGCCGCCAAAGACGTGATTCCCGATGGCGCACATCATCCCGGGCGCGTAGAACCCCATGGCCCCGTAGCCTCCGCCCGTGTGCCAGAGCTTCTCTCCGGTGTCCAGGTCGAAGGCATCCACCTCGCGGTAACCGAACAGCGCGACATTCTTGTGGAGAACGGTTGTGCCAGCATAGCGCCGCACCCAGACGCCGCCGCGTTTGAATGTGCCGGTCTCATGTCGCCAGAGCTCCCGACCATCCTCCAGGTCCAGGCACACGAGTTCCTCGTAGTTGTGGTAGCAGACGCGCCCGGCATGCGCGGCCAACGTCTCCGGGGCCACGTGCCTGGCCTCCGTCTCCCAGAGCACCTCGCCGGTCCGCGCGTCCATGGCCACCACACGCTCGGGCGGCTCTTCCTTCAGCCTGTGCATAAACTCGGGTGCTTTGCTTGTCCCGTACCTTTCCTCGCGCACGGGGATATCCCGAACGCGCAGCACCAGGATGCCATCGGGGGTCAAAACGATTTCGTCCACGGCCGGCATATCGTCGTGCACGGCCAGCCTCTCGCCCGTCTTCGCATCCAGGACGTTAATCAGCCCCCGGTAGTCCAACGTCACGTAAAGCCGGCCCCCGTCCACGACCATGCGGCGGTTGGTGGGCAGGGGCGAACCCCACAGGTTCGAGATACCCCGGGGCACCGGACCCGTGTCCACCCACTCCGGCCAGCCCCATTCGCCCATCGGCTGGCGCCAGAGCTGGACGCCGCTGAACGCATCGCGGGCCACCAGGGACCACTTCTGCGGGAAACGCTCGTCCCCGACGCCGATGGGCCCCTCGTCCTGGAAGTAGAAGAGGCGCCCGTCGGCCGTCACGACGTTCATGATGCTGTTGTTGATCTCGTGGGAGCGTAGCGTGGGCGGTTCGCACCGCCATTGCAGCCGCCGGGGCGAACCCACGCGGCGGTCCTCCGACACGGCGTTTCCCGACGCGTCGTGCAGGTAATGTGTCCACTCGCCGATCTGCTCTGGCCACGGCTTGACCGTCTTCTGCCACCGGCCGGCCTTCTGCACCAGGGCCACACCGCCCGGGCAGAGCACCCGGAGCATTTCATCCCTCGGCACCCCGCCGCGCTCGGTCACCACGAGCAGCCGCACCAGATTCTCGGCGTACGGCAACCCCCCGCCATCCCACGCAACGACGGAGACCGGCCCGTACAGGCCGCGCCGCTGGAGTTCCTCACGGAGATGGGCGACTGCTTTTGGATCCGCGCTCAATCCCTGCACGAGAAAGGAACCCCCGGCGTGCAGCTCGGCCAGAACGCCGGCGTCTCCGCCCACGACGACCGCCAGCCCTCCGCGGACGCCGGACCCCGCGAGGATGTCTTCTGTATCGGCCGCCTCACCGGCCGCAAAACCGATCACCAGGAGCATCAACCCCACAGTCACGGCACGGCCATAGGTGCGCGCTCCCTTTTCCTTGTTCATCTCTCGTCTTCCTCTTTGCCCACCGTCAGTGCGTTCCAAACGGCGGAGTGAAATCGCTGGGTTTCAAAGTCTGTTCCACGCCCGTGAACTCATCCGACGGGTGGGGACCGAACCGCGGCGAGGGCTGCCACCCGACGTGCCGGGCCCACTTCCGCCACAGCCCGATCATCTCCTGCATCTTCTCCGGATGGGTGTCGGACATCTCGCCCATCTCGATGCGGTTCTCGTCCAGCAGGTAGAGGTTCCACCCATCCAGCGACTCGGGAAAGCCGTAGCTCTGGAGGGCCGGATGGCGCATTTCGTTGAAGACGGCCTTCCACGGATCGGCCCAGACGCCGCGCTGACCATCGTGGTACCACACCCAGATGCGCGGGCCGTCGTTGTGATTCGGGTCCTGCATGGCACGCAGGAAGGAACGCCCCTGATGCGGGAAGATGGGGTTGCCCTGATACCGGTCGGGGTAGCTGGCCCCGGTGACCTGCAGCACGGTTGCCATCACGTCCTCGAGGTGAATCTCCTGGCGTGTGTTGACGGTACTTGCGGGCACCACGCCGGGCCACCGGACCACGAACGGCGTGGCCGGGCCGCCTTCGTAGTAGGTGAGCTTGAAACCCCGGAACGGCGTGTCGCTGGTCAGGCCCCTGGCCGGGCCGCCGATCAGGTTATCCGCCCCGTTATCGCTCAAGAAAACGACCAGCGTGTCATCGTAACGGCCGGTCCTCTTCAGGCAATCCATCAGCCGCCCGACGGCGGCGTCCATCTCCGTGATGGTGGCACAGTACTGCTCGGTGCCGGTCTGATACTTTTCGAACTCTTCGGGGGCCATCTCCCCCTTGCCGGGCACCCAGGCGGGGCGCGGGTAGAGGGGATGTCCCTTCGGGAAGATGCCCTGCCTCTTCTGGTTCTCCAGGATTCTCTCCCGGAGGACATCGGGGCCTTCCGCGTACCGGCCTTTGTAGCGGTCCACGTATTCCTGCTTCGGCGCGATGGGCCAGTGCGGAGCGGTGTAGGCCACGTACATGAACACGGGCGTGTCCCGACCCGTGCCCTCGATCATCTCGATCGCCTTGTCGGTCCACGTGAAGGTTTCGCAGTAGTCCTCGGGCACCTGGTCCCATTCGAGCTCGCGGCCGTTCTCGACGATCCGCACCCCGTGCCTGTCCCGCTGGCGGGAGCGTTCGGCGGCCTCCAGGAGCTTGGGTTTGGTGGGAAACGCCGCGCCGTGCCAGATGCCGTAAAACCGGTCGAACCCGCGCCCGGTGGGCGTCTGGTGCAGCTCCGGCCGGGCGTAGCCGACGCCCAGGTGCCACTTGCCCACCATGTAGGTGGCGTAGCCCACGGTCTTGAGCACCTCCGCAATCGTGACGCAGTTCGGCCCGATCCGCGACTGGTTGCTGTCCACCAACTGCGGATTAAGGCCGGTCAGCAGCGACTGTCGCGTGGGCATGCAGCGGGCGTTCGACATGGCGCGGGTGAAACGCATCCCCTCCCCGGCCAGGCCGTCTATCACGGGCGTGTCCACCACGCCGCCGTAGCAGCCGAAGTCCGCAAACCCGGCGTCGTCCGCCATGATGAGGACGATGTTGGGCCGTCGCTTTGCGCTTCCCCGCGCCGTGCTGCCCGTCAGGCACGAGGCCGTCACGGGCAGCAGCGCAGCAGCGCCGCACGTCTTCAGAAAACCCCGCCGTCCCAGCTCACCGTCTTCTTTGCCGTTCATGCCGTTTCCTTCCATTCTCCTCACGGCCCGTAGCAGGCGATCGTGCCGTCCTCCATGGACAGGAAGACCCGGCCCTCGGCGGCAGCCATGCCGTCGAAGACGGGCGAGGATTCCAGTTGCACCTCTGAGCGCTTCTCCCCGTCGTTCTTGGAGAAGGCCATCAGCATCCCGCCGCGTGCGCCGTTCCAGGCATCCAACTGCTCCCGGAGGCGGCGGTTGATCTCAGGCGTTCCGAACGTCCGCGCCGCCTGCTCTTCATCCAGGATGTCGGGAGGGCCGGCGACCAGGATCAACTCGCCCGCCACCACCAGCGCCCGGCCCAGCAGGGGCAGGTCGGTCCTCTCCCAGTTGCACACCACCTTCAGCTCGGGCGTGCGGTAAGGGGCGTAGCCGAAGTTGACGTGTTTCGCCTTGTCCTCGACGACGACGTCCTCCGCCGGCGTCTCACCCGGTGTGGCCGCCTTCGCGTCCCTGGGGGCGCTGAAGAGCCGGTATTCGTAGGCCGTGCTCCATCGCCAGTAGCGCCACTGCCGGCCGAAGCCGAAGACGTTCTCATCGTCGAAACACAGGATTTTGCCCGCGGGCACCATTTTCCCGGGCCCGTAGTAGACGCTGGCCCCGGCGCCCGTGGCCCGGCCGTAGATCCAGTAGCTGCGGTGCCACCAGGCATCGTCCAGGAAGCCCGTCCCGCTGAAGAGGTGCTTTCCCTCACCCTCCTGGTCGCCGGCCCAGTATGGCGCTATCGAGATTCGCTCCAGCTCGGGCGTCATCTGGAGGGACCGCATGTACACCCGTTCCCCGTCGCTGGAAAGGATATCCGGCCGGGTCACCGCGATCTGCTTTCCCCGCGCGAGGGTGTGAAGGCTCTCACCCGTACCGGGGATCGTGTCGTTCATGATCGTCTCGGAGATCGTCCGTCCGGTGGCGGCGTCGAGCCTGACCAGGTGCAGCCCCCCGTCCAGGAACATGGAACGCCCCGCCACGGCATAGACCACGTCTCCCATGACCAGCAGGCTGCCGTGCACGGGCCAGGCCGACTGCATCGTACCCCATGCCTGCTGGTAGACTTCCCGCGGGGCGGCCCTGTACTTCCAGACCACCGCCCCGTCACGCGTCCGGAGGGCGTACACCCGGCCGTCGGTGCATCCGAACACGGCCAGGCCGCGGTGGATGGTGGGGGGCGAGTCCACCGGGGCGGGGGTGAAGAAAGACCAGTCCCGGCGACCGGTGGCTGCGTCCAGGGCAACCACCATGTTTTTGTCCTTGACGGAGACGAAGACGCGTCCCCCCGCGACGACCGGCGGCGACAGATCGCCTTCCAGTGAGGTCTGCCAGGCAGGTTTCAGGTCGGCGGACACCGGCACGGGCGTGGTTCCGCTCCGCTCCATGTCGTGACGGTAAGTGGGCCATTCGCCGGAGTAGTCCAGGTTCGACCTCCGGCGGGACGTTTGGTACGCATTGCAGGCAGGCCCTCGGACCAGGCGCCGGGCTTCGGAGCTTTGGGTGACGATTTCATTCGAGTTGAGTACGTAGTAGCCGGTGAGCTGGCATTCCGTGTAGCACGTGCAGGGATTGGGGGGAATGTAGAGCATGCCGTTGCAGGGGAGAATGCCGTAGAGGCATGCGCCGCGGGTCCAGTGGTGGGGAGTCCAGTGATTCGTCGCCACGTCCACGAACTCGATTCCCATGCGGGAGAGCAGCAGGTACCGGCTGGTCGCTTTGGCGCGGTGGCAGCGGTGGTGGAACCAGGGAACGTCCACGTCCGGCATAAAGTCCGCCACAAGCTCGCCGGTGCGGGCATCGCGACACACGGTACGGCCCGTGCCTTCGCCCCTGGGCGCCGTGTAGTTTCCGAACCAGACCCGCCCGTCGATCACGAAAAGGTCCTCCGGCGAACGATAGCCGGACGGCAGGTGCTCGGCCGTCCACCGCTCCTCTCCCGTGGCGGCATCCAGCACGTGCATGGTGTCGAAGCCGCCGGTCTGGCTGAAGTACGGGTAGCGTTCGTGCTCGGTGAGCGTCTCCTCAACATCCCCGCCGGAGAAAAAGACAAGCCCGTCCCTGACGACCAGTGTGGGGCAGTACCACGAGGGCATGCGCGGCGAGACCGGCAGCGGCTTCGAGCGCCACAGGACCTCGCCCCTGCCGGCCTCCAGGCACTGGATGGTTTCCCCATCGTGGTAGAACACTCGCCCGTCGCAGGCTGCCAGCGTCATGGGGGCGACGCTGGTGGAACGGCCCCACTTGAGGCGGCCGGACCCCAGATCAACGACCTGAAGCCGGGCCTGCTGCGGCTCCCAGGAGTGCCGGCCCGCCAGGCGCTGCAGCGCCGGCACACCCTCGTAGCCCTCCGGAGTGTCGGGGTGACCCGGCCCGACGACCGCCAGCAGGACGCCCCCTTCGCACACCAGCTCCTGCGCCCCTTTGGTTTCCTCGAAGACCCGCAGAGTCCGGCCCGTCGCCGCGTCCAGCTCCGAAATGGGCGCCTCGATGCCCAGGGTCACGTACACGCGGTCGCCGGCGGCCACCAACCGGCGCGGCAGCAGGGCCGGCCCGCTTTTGAGCGGCCACAGGTGGGGATACCAGCGCTCGACGGCCCTTTTCCACAGCACCGTCCCGTTGAAGGCATCCCGGGCCACGAGGCGCCAGTCGGGCGGGAACTCGACGGAGGCCGGCGTGGCCTGGTCAATGATGGAGAACAGGCGGCCCCGCGCCGAGACGGCCGCGCTCACGCCGGACATGTGGTCGTGATGGCGGTCGTAGCGTGGCCCGCCGATCCACTGCAGCCCCGTAGGGAAGTCAACGGCGGTGTCATCGGCCACCGCGTTGTTGTCGGGCCCGTGCAGGTAGTGCGTCCATTCGTCGATCTCCGGCGGCCACGGTTTCACGGTCCTTTCCCAACCGCCGTTCTTCCGTACCATGAGCACTCCCCCCGGCGCGAGAGCACGCATGGCCTCTCCCGGCGGCACGGCGCGGGGATGTTCCAACAGCAGCAGGTTCACCGTGCCGTCAACGTACGGCAGGCGTTTCCCGTCCCAGAACGCCACCGAGACCCTGGGGCTGAGGTCACGCGAGTGAATATACCGGCGGGCCTCCCGCACGCGTTCCTCCTCGGTGTCCAGCCCCTGCACCAGGTAGCCGCCGCCAGCGCACAACGCCGCCGTCAGGCGGCCATCCGCGCAGCCGACGTGGGCCACCAGGCCGCCCTTCACACCCGATGCCTGCAGAATTCTCCCCGCCGGGCCCTCCGTCGCGTTGGCAGAGCACGCCATAGCCAGACAAACGAGGCCGAAAAGCTGGCCGATCCGCTTCAGATGCGTCGTCATGGTCCACCTCCCTGATCCCGGTCCAGCTCCGGCTGCGTCTGCCTGGCGGAAAGATAGCCCCACGTGTATGCGTTCCAGGACACCCCCCCCTGGACCGTGCCCTCGTGCATGGGATACAGCCAGAAGACGTCGAAGTAGGACTCCATCGCCGGCCATTCGGACAGGTCGGGGCAGGCGAAGGAGTTCACCGCATGATAGACCCACTGGTCCTCCTTGCGAAAGTAGTCCCCGGAGTTGAGGTACTTCATGTCCATCGGCCCGGGCACGGACCAGCCGTCAGGAGGGGGAATGACCAGCCCGAGGCAGTCCAGGTTGAATCGGTTGCGAGGGCTGCGGTGCCCCAGCCACGTGGTGTAGCAGGTATTCAGCGGGTTGGCACCCAGCCCGGTCTGGCAGGTCCGCACGGCCCCCGCCAGATACT
This sequence comes from uncultured candidatus Brocadiaceae bacterium, assembly GCA_964572825.1. Classification (GTDB taxonomy): domain Bacteria; phylum Planctomycetota; class Brocadiia; order SM23-32; family SM23-32; genus CAYVBE01. The sequence goes on along the minus strand of CAZNGS010000027.1, from coordinate 28,307 downwards.
TCGGATCACCGGTCAGGACGTGGGCTCGCACCAGCGCCGGGCCGAACCGGGGGGCGCCGAGGCACCCGATCACCGGGAAGTCGGCAGCCCTTTTTGCCCAGCCGAAAGCGGTTCGGTTGACGTGGTCGAGAACGAAGTCGGCGTTGTCAAGGATCAGGTCACGACAGCGGGACTGAAGCTCCGCATCCACCTCGGGCCGCTGGATCCGCGCATATATCCAGGCGGCCTCGCGCTCCTCCCAGCGGGGTTCCTCGTCCAACCGGGCGGCCTCAAAGCTGTCTCGAAAGGCGTCGTGCCAGCGCTCGTCGCCGGTCAGCCGGAACAGCTCCGCCGCAGCCGCCGCGCGCCGGGGTGTGGTCCAGGCATTGCCCGGATGGGGCCACTCCTCCCGGTGCGCCTCCGCCCACTGCATCGCGCGCAGAGCGCTGTCCCGATATATCCGGGCCAGCTCGGCGTCCCGGCGGGTCAGACAACGGGCCGCCCGCGTCGCACCGACCACGTAGACGTAGCTGGCGATGCAGCCCGGCTTATACGCAACGCGCGGCCCCTCGTAGCTCCAGCCACCTACGAAGTTGCCCACCGGAAAGACACCGCCGCGGACGCCCCCCTCCGGCGTCTGGAGCCGGCGATAAAGCTCCAGGCCAAAAAGGGCCTCGTCCAGCGCATCCGGCAGATCATTGTCCGACTCGGGGATGCCATGGCCGATCGCGGCGAAGTGTTCCGGGAAAAGTTCCACCAGATCGAGCAGGTACCAGGCGGCCCGCATGTTTCGCGGCTGGTGCTGGTAGCCGCCCGCATCGCGATGACCGGCCCACACGCCGGCCAGGACGGGGCCGAGCTTATCCTCCTCGTGCCGCGGCAGCTTCCGCATGATGTGCACGTCAAACGGGACGGGGCCCTCCCGCACCAGGTCGCCTTCGTCGGGGTGGAAGTAGCGCGGCACGCGCCACATCGTGTGCGGAGGACCGAACTGGATGCCCACGCGCATGTGAAAGATGCCACGGGCCGCAGCACGGTATGCCCGCGCCCAGACGTCGCCGGCGATCTCGAACGAAAACGAGCAGCCGACGCCGTCCACGCAGACCCTGTAGGTCCCGGGCTCTTTCAAACCGGAGAAGTCCAATTCGTAGACGTCCGTGCCGTTGTAGTTGCGGCCGGACTTGTCGAGTGAGACATCTTCGGCCGCCCGGGCCAGGCGGATGCTGCCTTCCAGTGCCACCTTTCCACCCCCGTGTTCCACCACTCGGAACCGCGTCCCCTCCGGATAGCTCAGGGAAGCTCCCGTGCCGAGCCAGCAGGAGAGGAAAGCGACCTTGACGGGATCGTCCGGGCGGAAACCGAGGTGGGAAACGTGAACGGCCTCGCTGCGGATTGCGTCGGGCTCAAAGCGGAACGATGTCTCTCTCCACGGCCCTCCCGGAAAAGAGAGGCGGTAGGTGCAGCCGTTCCGGAGCGCGTGGGGGAGTCTGAGGTAGATGCGGTGTTCGACCGGCGCGTCCCGTTCCAGGCGTTCGCCCCGAGCCACACGGACGAACTCCAGCGGCCGGCTCTTGCGGTACACGGCCTCGGGTTCGACGGGGCGGGCGTATGCCGGATCATCTCTCGAGCCAAGCCGGTATGAGCCCGCCGAGTCCGTCCAGGCGGTGTCGAGTTCTTGTCCTTGCAGGCGTGCGGGAACGATGAGGACCCCGCCCTCGTCGCCCCCGACCGTCCCGGCAAACCGCCCATCCCGGTACAGGCTCCCTTCGCGCACCTGATCGCCGGGACGCCGAATGTACGGCTCAAGCCGCCCCCGGATCAGCCGGCGGGTCCGTATCGCCAGCGCCAATATGTCCGGGGCCACGGTATAGACCCTCAGGTCAGGTGCGGGAGCAGGACATTGAGCCGATTCCTGCGTCTCATCTGCGGCGGCTAAGGCGCAGACGGCAGCCACAAGCGCCAGAAAAAGGGGCATGTAACGTCTTCTCATCGTGCGTTCGCTCTTCCCGAAATTCCCAGAATTGGCCGCCGGCGAAGTTGACACGCGTAAGTTATGCGGCAAGGCCGATCATGTCAAGACGAAGCTGGAGAACCCGGTGCCATTCAATCAGTTGTCGGTTTTTCGTTGTCCTTCTCGGGCCATGGCTGCGCCACGCACCCACCGCCCGCCCCTCACGGGCACGGGATCAGGCGGGCATCAAATCAGTTCGAACCTCCCCACGGCGGCCGCCGGCGCTCCGAGCTGCTCGCTGCGCGCTCCCGGTGAGGCACCGCCCACGGTGACGGTGAACGTTCCCGGCTCCAGGACGGACTCGCCGTCCTCGTTCACTACGGCCATCATCTGCGGCGTGATCGCGAACTCGACCTCGGCCGACGCGCCGGGGGCCAGGCGGACGCGCCGGAAGTCCTTCAGCGCACAGCTCGGAACCGGGACCGACGCTTCCTCGTCGGTCAGGTAGAGCTGGACCACCTCCTCCGCCTCGCAGGGGCCCCGGTTGGCCAGTGCGACGCGCCCGGTCAGGCCCTTCCCCCGTTCGACGCATTCGGCGGAGAGCGCCAGCGGCCCGTATTCGAAACCGGCGTAACTGAGGCCGAACCCAAAGGGGTAAAGGGGCTGTTCCTCCATGTAGCGGTAGGTGCGGCCCGCCAGGGAGTAGTCCTCGAACGGCGGCACCTGGTCGAGGGACCTGGGAAAGGTGACGGGCAGCCGCCCGGAGGGAGATTCGCGCCCGAACAGGATGTCGCCCACCGCCGCCCCGCCCTGCTCGCCCGGATACCAGATGAACAGCACCGCGTCGGCCACTTCGTGCACCTCCGGCATTGCGACGGGCGATCCGCCCGTGACCACCAGCACCAGCGGCTTGCCCAGCGCGGCCATTTTGCGGATGAACTCCACCTGATTCGGGGGCAGGCCGATCTCCTCCCGGTCGCCCCCGGTGGGCGATGCGATGCACTCCCCTTCTTCGCCTTCCATGAGCGGAGAGATACCCACGACCGCCACGACCGCGTCCGCCCACTCCGCCAGCCCGAAGGCCCAGGTCGAGTCGAACTCGTTGGGATGGGCAAGCTGGCAGCCCTTCATGGTCGTCACGGTCGTCCCCACGGGCGCGGCGTCCACGATGCCCTCCAGCACCGAGACCAGACGCGGTGAGACACCGCGGTAGAAATTGCCCAGCAGCACGTCCAGGTCGCCCGCGTTCGGGCCCGTGACGAAGATCGTCTTGAGCTCGCGTTTCAGGGGAAGAACACCGTCGTTTTTGAGCAACACGGCTGACTTGAGGGCTGCCTCCCGGGCCAGCGCCACGTGGTCGTCCAGGGGCACATCCTCCCAGCGGAGCCCCGAGCAGGGGACGCGTGTCGGATCGTCGAACATGCCGAGTCGGAACCGGGTGGTCAGGATACGGGTCACGGAGCGGTTGATGTCCTCCTCGGCAACCAGGCCCCGCTCCATGGCTTCCGGCAGCGTCTGGTAGCAGTTGCGGCTGCCCAGTTCCATGTCGCAGCCCATCCGTACGGCGAGGCCGGCGGACTGGACGGCGTCCGAGGTAACGCCGTGGTGAAGATGCATGGCGGCCACGGCTCCCGCGTCGGACACGGCGAGCCCGTCGAAGCCCCAGGTGTTCCGCAGAAGGCCGGCCAGTAGCGTCTCGCTGCCGCAGAGGGCTTCTCCGTTCACCCGGTTGTAGGTGGCCATCACGACTTCGACCCCGGCGTCCAGGAGCGCTCGAAAGGCCGGCAGGTAGGTCTCGTGCAGGTCTTTCGGGCTTACCCGGGCATCGAACTGCTGGCGCAGTTTCTCCGGGCCGCTGTGGACGGCGAAGTGCTTGGCGCAGGCAGCCGTCTTCAGGTACCGGGGATCGTCGCCCTGCAGGCCCCGCACGAAGGCCGCCCCGATGGTGCCGGTCAGGTAAGGGTCCTCGCCGTAAGTCTCCTGGCCGCGGCCCCACCGGGGATCGCGGAAGATATTGATGACGGGCGTCCAGAAGTTAATGCCTACGCGCGGGCCGCCCGGCCCGTGCCAGACCGGGTCGTGGAACTTGGCCCGGGCCTCCGTGGCGATGGCGTCCGCCACCCGATGCACCAGGTCGGTGTCGAACGTGGCGGCCAGTCCGATCGCCTGGGGGAAGACCGTCGCACGGCCCGTGTGACAGAGCCCGTGCAGGCATTCGTTGCCCCACTCATAGCCGGGGATTCCGAGCCGTTCGATGGGCTCAGAATCCTCTCGCATCTGGGCTATCTTCTCCTCCAGGGTCAGCCGGCTGACCAGGTCTCGAACCCGTTCGTCGATCGGCAGTGACGGATCGCGGAAACGGGGACGGCTCATCTCGCGGTCTTCGTTCATGGAGCGCTCCTTCGGCCCTGCGCGATGAAATCCAGGCACCAGAGGAAGGATGCTACAACCCCCGTCCGCGACATGCAACGGCGGCGTGGCCCTCCGGTGGTCGGGCAGGAGAGGGCGTCGCCGGATTCAGGGCCATGCCGGATTGGGCGCCCCCGAGTAGTCCACGTCGGGCGAAAAGAAGTCTTCGGTGGAGATCGGCCCCCAGGTGCCGGCGCGGTAATTGGGAAAGTCAGGGGGGCCATCTTTTTCCCATTGCTCCAGTATGCCGGTGGCGAAGTCCCAGGCCAGTTCCACCTCGTCCCGCCGGGCGAACAGGGCCGTGTTGCCCGCCATGACGTCGAGCAGAAGCCGCTCGTAGGCCTCCGGGCTGGCGGCCGGAAAGGCGCTGCGGTAGGGAAAGTCCATCTCCACGTTCTTCAGCCCGAGCTGGAGGCCGGGTGCCTTGGTGGCGAAGCGCAGTGAGACCCCTTCGTCCGGCTGGATGCGGATGGTGAGACGATTGGGGTTCAGGTCCACCTGTTCCAGCGCCCCGAACAAAACGCGGGGGGGCTGCTTGAACTCGACGGCCACCTCGGTCAGGTGGGCGGGCAGGCGCTTGCCGGCGCAGAGGTAGATGGGCACACCGGCCCACCGCCAGTTGTCGATGTAGGTGCGCAGGCCCACGAAGGTTTCGGTGTCGGAATCGTCTGCCACTCCCTCCTCTTCGCGGTAGCCGACCACGGCCTCGCCGTTGATCGTCCCCGCCCCGTACTGGCCGCGGATGACCGAGCACGCCACCTCCTCGCCCTGCAACTGCCGGAGGCATCGCAAGACCTTCACTTTTTCGCCGCGGACTGGGTCGGCGGCCAGCGACGAGGGCGGCTCCATGGTCACCAGCGTCAGCAACTGGAGCACGTGATTCTGCAGGATGTCGCGCAGTATGCCCGTGGAGTCGAAGTACCCGCCGCGGCCCTCCACGCCGATGGTCTCGGCGACCGTGCAGCGGACCCAGCGCACGGAGTCCGAGTTCCAGACATTCTCGAAGATGCTGTTGGCAAACCGCAGGACGCTTATGTTCTGGACGGTTTCTTTGCCCAGGTAGTGATCCATGCGGAACACCTGAGATTCGTCCAGAAGCCCGTCGATGAGGTTGTTCAGATGGCGGGCGGACTCGCGGTCACGGCCGAACGGCTTTTCGAACACGGCCCGCAGGTGGCAGGCGCTCTCGTCCCCGCAGGGCACGCGTCGCTCCAGAGCTCCCACCGCAGACAGGTTCTCCAGTATGGGCGGAACGACCTCCGGCGGCACGGCGAGGTAGAAGATACGGTTTCCCTGCGTGTCGAACCGGTTGTCCAGTTCCCGCAGCCTGTGGTGGAGTCTTCGCAGGTCCTGCCGCCCGGCGTAAGCGCCCCGCTGATAGAAGATGCGTTTCGACAGGTCGCTCCATGCCCCTTCTTCCACAGGCTGGGTCCGAGAGAACCGGGAGAGCCACTCCCTGAGACGCCGGCGGAATTCCCGGTCCGTCATCTCGGTGCGGCCGTAGCCGACCACGACGGTGTTGCCGGGCAGCAGGTCCTGGCGGGTCAGGTTGTAGAGGGCGGGGGCCAGTTTCCGCCCGGTCAGGTCTCCGCTGGCCCCGAAGATGACCAGGACAGACCGCTGCGGTTCACGGTCGGTGCCGACTGCCACGGCGGATTCCTCCTGTTTCCAGCGCAACCGCGGCCCCCGGTGCCGTACCGGCCACGAGCGGTGATCCTGCCCGCCCATCGGCCGCGGGAATATTCAGGGCAAAAGAGCCGTTCGGGTCACTCCGGCTGGCCCGCATCCGGCCCCACGTACTCCTCGTGGTACTGCTCTCTGCAGGTTTCGGCGGACTCTTCGCCGTGGAACAGACTGCGGCACCCGGTCGAGACCAGCAGCAGGCCGCTCGCCATGACGATCAAGATAACTGCACTTTTGCGGAACATGCCTTCATCCCTCCATGCGCAAGTGCGCATACGGTAAACGCCCCCTTCCGTCCCCGCCCGGCCGGCCGACCCGACGCGTCCCTGCGCCGGCACCCCCGGCCCGGCCGCGCGAGCGGAAAAGCTCCTGAAAGCAATTGTGGCATGGCATGCCCGGCCTGTCAAGGCGCACAGTCCGCCTGGCGACGGGGTGACCCGACCGGCCTTCAGGGATTGACGCCGTTTCCGCCGGCAGGGGATGGACAGAGGGCCGGCGCGCGCGTCCGCTGCGGGGAAGCGCCGGGCTTTGGGGCACCGTCCTGTCGGCGGGTTCCGGGCCGAGTTTGCGCACGCCCCTGGGGCGAGACGGCAGGAAGCCAGTGTGGCACAGGCGCCCCCGCCTGTGGCCGTCCGAGCGCCGACCGGGTTGTTTCAAACGGACCCGTTCGATCCGGCGGAGACGCGCGCAAAACGCTTCTGGAGGTCCAGTTTCAGGTATGGCCCGAAGCGCCCCGCCCCGCGGTAATCGTAGGAGTCAATAGCCGCACCGAGGGTGCGGCGACCCACGTCCTGCAACTGCTCACGGTCCATAGCCGAGCCCTCGTGCTGGCGGGCCACGCGTTCGACCAGCGGCAGGTAGGCGTTGAAGAGGGCCTGGCGGACGCGCGAGGCCCTTTCGGCCAGCTTCTCCAGCCGATCGACCAGCCTGCCCGAGACGTAGCGCCGGGGGTTGAGCTCGCCCTGGCCCCGGGCCAGGAGGTGCCGGGTGTAGTTGTAGACGCGGAAGAGCAACTGCTCCTCCTGGCGGTTGAGCGGCGGTCCGCCCGCCTGCCAGGGCTGGCCCGCCTCCAGCCGCTCCGCCAGGACCCGCCAGTGGGAACCGAGTTCCTCCTGTTCGAATTCGGGTTCTGAGAACGCCTCCTCGCAGATGTGCTCGGTCGGTATCTCCAGCAGCTCCCGGCCCCTTTGCTGGTTGATGATGCGATAGATGCTTGAGCGGGCGCGGTCGTAGCGGTTTGCCAGCTCCCCGGCATCCGCGCCCTGACGGTATTCTTTGAAGATGCGCACGCGGGTATCCTCGTCGATCCGTCCGGGGCCGGGCGCGAGCAACCCCGATTCGGGGTGGTCCTCCCCGTGGCGCTGCAGGAGCTGGCGGATGCTCTCCCGGGACCTGCCCACCTGCTGCGCGGTGCGTTCGGCCGCCTCGGTCAGGCTCAGGTCCTTCTCTCGACGGTAACGCGCCACCTTCTTCAATATGAGCTGCTGCTCCTCCTCGTCGATGCGGGAGAACTGTCTCGACCTCTCGACGCGTTCCCCGTGCAGTTCCTTGAACCGCTCAACGGCCGACTGGTGGATGCCCACCCGGGTCCGCCCGTCCGGGAAGACGTACTTGCGCGCAACCAACCCCTCCCGGCGCCACCGGTAAACCGTGCGCACGGTCACGTTGAACCGCCCGGCCACTTCTCCCACGGTGTAAACGCGCTCCGGCACGGACTCCACCGGGGTGGGAGCGGCTTCCGAAAGGCGTTCCAGCAGCAGGTGCAGGTCCGCCAGCAGCGTTTCCCCGCGCAGCACCTGCCCGCCCTCGGTGTCTGTGCGAAAACCGGTCATGCGGAAGTAGATGAACTCGTAGGGATAGGGCCGCTCAGGGTCGAGCGAGAGGAGCAGTTCCTCCAGGCGGTCGGCGTGTTTCTGGCGCACCTCGGGCGGGCTGAGGCGCAGCTCATGGTAGAGCTCCTTGATCGCAACCAGCGCGAACCCGCTCATTGCAGTTCCTCCAGGCGGGTGGGTGCCTGGTCCGCACGCCGCACGCAGACGGCCGAGGCAGGCAGATGCTCAAACCGGCTGTACCGCAGCACCAGTCCTTTGGCCCTTTCCAGGGCCTCCTCCGCGGGGTCTCCCACCAGGCATGCAAGCGGTCCGGGATGGTCCTCCAGCTCCAAAAACAGGGAATCCGCCGGCGCCGCCCGGCGGAGCGATTCGTTGTCCTCGTGATCCCGCCCCACCAGCACGAAGGTGCGCTCGCCCAGCTCGAAAAGGCGCCCGCTCTGCGCGGCCCGCAGGTGCTCCACGGTGAGGTACCCCATTCGTTTGAGTGCGAAGACCCGTTCGGCATAGTTCGGGTCCGTCAGGCGGCATCCACCCGCGGGGGTGGGGTAGTCGGTGATGCCCCATTCGTCCGCCAGCGCCATCTGCCGCTTCCGTGAGCGTCCCTGGATGTCGAGCATGTCTTCCCGCCGGATCAGCCCCCGCTGTTCGGGCACGGTGGGCCGCAGCAGCTTGCCCGAGAGCGGTCGGACAACCAGGCCCACGACATCCGCGCCCCTCTCCATGCGTCGGAACGCGTCCCGGCGCTGCGACATGGGCCGCTGACCCAGCACCTCGCCGGTAGCGATGAAGTCGGCTCCGCGTCGTTGCGCCTCCTCGTGCGCCAGACGGTACATCATCTCTTTGCAGTCCAGGCAGGGGTTGGCGTTGCTGCCCATTCCATAGTCGGGGTCGTGCAGCAGATCGACCATCTGCTCGGAGATGTCGCGCACCACTCTGGGGCACGCAGGAGTGAAGCCGGCGCTGTCAGCGGGGTAGAAGATGCTCTCGTGCTGAAGCAGAGTCACCTCCACCCCCGCACGGCGGAGCAGCTCCGCCGCCAGAATGCTGTCAAGCCCCCCGGAATAAAGCAGCACGGCGGCGGACCGGCTATGTTGATCGTCGGCGCTCATTGGGACCTCTCATCGATACAGGACGACTGCGGCTTCCAACCTGTAAAGTAGCACAGTATCCCCCTCAATCGCAACCGCGACGCAACCGGTAATAGCTCGGCTTTTTAGCCGCAAGTTATTGTTGAGTAAAGCCTTGCGTACATCGCGCCCGGGGAGTGCGCGTCCTCCCCACTCAGGCACGGGCAGGGGCGCTCGGTGCGGAGCACAATATGCTTGACCCGCGCGGAACGCAGGCGTCAAAAGGCGGCAAGCGTCTACCTTTTCGCAGTGGCCTGGCCGGCTCCACGGATGTAGATGTAGGCTTTCGCGGTCATGCCGTCTTTGAGACCCGGCTCCAGGGGCTCCAGGGGTTTGAGCTTGACCCAGAATCGCGTGCCCCACAGATCGGCTCCCGGGCCGGCAGGTGCGCCGATGGCCTCCTCGGAGCGGGAATGCTCACTGACTTTCGAAACAACCGCCTCCACGTAATCCTGCGAGCCCGCCAGCACCTTGACCCTTGCGCGTTGACCGGGCCCGACCAGGTGTCGGTCCTGCTGGCGCACGTAGGCGTCGATCCAGAGTTCCCTGCTCTGGTCACGCACAAGGATGGTGGGCTTTCCCGGGGACAGGTACTCCCCCGGATCGTGATAGGTGCGGGTGACAATGCCCGTCACGGGGCTCCTGATGGAGGTGGCCTGCAGCTCGGTGCGGCGGGCTTGAAGCTGCGCCTCCGCTTTTCGGAGCTCGGCCCGGGCGGTCTCGACGTCAGCCTCCGCCAGGGCCAGCTCAGCGCGGCGTGCCTCGGCCCGGGCGAGCGAGGCACGGGCCTCCTGCAGCTCGGCCTCGCGCATGGCCAGGCGCGCCTGCAAGACCGCCAGTTCCTGCTCGCCCGCCTCGGCGCGCGCCAGAGCCGCCTCCCGCGCCCGCAACGCCTCCTCGGCGGCCTGTATCTCCTCGGCGGTGGGCCCCGCCTTCAGCTTCTGCAGCTCCAGTTCGGCCTCCCGCACGGCCTGTTTCCGGGTGGCAAGAGTGGTCTTGCGGACCTGGAGGATGTAGTCGGAGTCGATGCCTTCGGCCACGAGCTGCCGGGACTGTTCCACCTCCAGTTCGGCCAGTCGCATCTGGGCGCGGGCGGCTTCCAGGCGGGCCTCGGCGGCCTGGATTTCTTCCTTCCGAGGCCCTTTCTTGAGCTTCTCCAGCCCGGCCCGGGCTTCGGCGCAATGGGCGTGCGCCTCCCGGACGTCCTGCTCCTGCCGGACACGTCGCAACTCAAGGGTGGCGCGGGCTTCCTCGGCATGGGCCCGGGGGACCTCGACCGTCGCTCTGGCCTGCTCGATCTCGGCCTCGATGGCACCGGCGGTCTTCTTCAGCGCGGCCCGCGCTCCCGCCAGGGCGCTTTCCTTGATCGATTTCTCCGCCGCGGCGGCCTCCAAAAGGGCCCGGTAGCGGGAGTCCTCGAGGCACGCCAGCAACTGACCCTTCTCCACGTGCTCCAGTGTCCGCACGTGCAGCTGGGCGAGCCGCCCGGCCAGCTCGGGGGCCACCGGCACGACGGCGGCGTTCACCCGGGCCGAAACGGCGCTCACACGCGTGTGGGCGCGCCACCAGAAAAAGCCTGCCACCGCCCCGACTACGGCCACCACGCCGGCCAGGATCAGCACAAGGCGCAGCTTCCCGGACTCCTCTGCCGGCGGCTGTTCACCGCCGCGGGAGCGCGTGCGTATCTCGTATCGGTCCTTCCGGTCGTCGCTGCTATCTCCATCCATGCGAACTTCTCACGATCATTGCGTTTTACCCCTGCACCGACCGTCGCCGCAGGATCAGTAAAGCCAGGAAGCGCGGGCAGATTCAAGTGCGCCCGGCGAGCGGCGGGCAGGATCACTCCAGCCCGAATCGCACGTCCAGCGCCATGACCCCTTCTCCCCGGGGGTAAACGAACAGCGGGTTAAGGTCGCATTCCGCGATCCGGGGGTGCTCGACCGCGAGCTGAGACACCCGGACAAGCGTGTCCGCCAGCGCGTCCAGGTCCGCCTCCGGCTCGCCCCGGAAGGCGTGCAGGATGCGCGCCGCCCGGATGCCTTCGATCATCTGCCGGGCATCCCGCATGGTGAGCGGCGCCACGCGGAAGACCACGTCTTTGAGCACCTCGACGTAGATGCCGCCGAGACCGAACATGATGACGGGGCCGAACTGGGGGTCGCGGTTGACGCCCACTATTACCTCGCGCCCTTTGGGCGCCATCTCCTGCACGAGCACCCCTTCCAGGTCGGCCTCGGGATCGTAGGCCGCGGCGGATTCCATCACCTCCTGGAATGCCCGGCGGAGGGCGCGTTCGTCCGGCAGGTCGACTTTGACGCCGCCGGCATCCGACTTGTGCAGGATGTCCTCCGAGGAGATCTTCAGCACCACCGGATAGCCGATCCGCTCGGCCGCGCGGACGGCTTCGTCCTCGTCGGCGGCGAAGATGCTGCGGGGCAGCGGAATCCCGCAGGCCCCGGCAACGGCGCGAGCCTGCCGTTCGCCCAGTGTCTTGCGCCCGCGGTCCAGGGCTTCCCCGATCGTCCTGTCGATCACCTCTTCGTCGAACTCGTACGGCGGCGGCTCTTCGGGCTCGGTCTGCAGCCACCGGCCGTAGTCGTACATGGCGTTCAGTGCCCGGACGGCGCGGTCCGGATGGTCCAGGTTCGGCACGCCCTGCCGGTCCAGCGCGGTCCAGCCTTCCCGGACGGAGGCACTGCCCATGAAGCAGGCCAGCACGGGCTTGTCGGTCCGGCCGGCGGCCTCGCCGACCGCGTCGGCCGTCTCCAGCGGCTCGGTCGAGGTCTGAGGGGTCAGAACGGCGAGGACGGCGTCCACTGCCCGGTCGGCGCAGACCGCCCGGATGGCCTCGCGGTATCGGTCCGCTCTGGCGTCGCCCAGCACGTCAACGGGATTCTGCACGCTGGCCTGATCGGGGAGTTTCTCTGCCAGCGCCCGGCGCGTCTCGTCGGCCAGATCGGCCATCTCCAGGTCGCTGACTCCGACGGCGTCCGTTGCGATGATACCCGGGCCGCCGGCATTGGTCACGATGGCGATGCGGTTGCCGGCGGAGGGCCGGCGGGCGGCCAGCGTCCGGGCGTAGTCAAAGAACTCGGTGACAGTCTCCGCCCGGATCACGCCGCACTGGCCGAACGCCGCTTCGTAGGCGCTGTCCGCCCCGGCCAGACTTCCCGTGTGGCTGGAGGCGGCCCTGGCCCCGGCGCCGGTGCGGCCGGACTTGAAGATAATCACCGGTTTCTTGCGGGTGACGGCGGCGGCCACGTCCATGAACTTCCGCCCGTCGTCGATGCTCTCCACGTAACCCAGGATCACGTCGGTCCGCTCGTCGTCACCCAGGGCTTCGATGATGTCGGTCTCGTCCACGTCCGCCTTGTTGCCGTAGCTGACAAAACGGGAGAGGCCGAAGCCCTCTCCCACGGCGACGTCCAGGATGGCCGTTCCCAGAGCGCCGGACTGGCTGAAGAAGGCGATGTTGCCCGGTTCGGGCATGACCCGGCCGAAGGATGCATTGAGCCGCTCGTGCGTGCAGATGATCCCCAGGCAGTTCGGACCGATGCACTGAATGCCGTGCCGGGAGCACTTCTCGACCAGTTCTTTCTCGAGCTGCGCTCCCTCCTCGCCGGATTCCTTGAAGCCGGCGCTGATGACGATCACGCCCTCGATGCCCTTCTCGGCGCACTGGTCGATGACGCCTGAGACGTGGGGGGCCGGGATCACGATGACCGCCAGCTCGATGTCGCCTTCTACCTCCGTGACAGCGGGGTAGCACGGCAGGCCCAGGATCTCGTCCGCCCGGGGGTTCACCGGATAGATGTCGCCCGGGAAGCCCCCGTCCAGCAGGTTGTTCACGATGTCATGGCCCACTTTGCCGGGCGTGCGGCTGGCGCCGACCACCGCCACGGAATCGGGCCCGAAGAAACAGTCCAGCATGGTTGATTCGCTCCCCCGGAGAGGTCTCTGATATCGAGTGGGGCAAAGCGTCCTTGTATATCACAGGCCCTTCAGGTGCGCAACTGCGCCCGCCCGCATTTCCCGGCGTGGCCGGGATATTTGCAGCCCCGGCGGCGTGGTGATAAACTCCCGGAAAAGCCCTGGGAGGAGCATGGAAATGAATCGGTCCGGTGAGGCGAATATCCCTGCAATTCTCGTATCCGGGGAGAACGTGCCGGAGGCCTGGGAGAAGGCCGTTCTGGCCGTTTACGACGACGGAGTCGAAGTCAGGACGGAATACGACAAACCGGGAGATCCGCCCAGCCTGGACGCCACGGTGACCGTGGAAGTCCGCCGGCCCCTCTCCGAGCCGCGCATTCACAAGAACTTCCCCGGCGGACCAACCGACCTGGAGATATACCGCCAGGAGGTGGTGGAAGGCATCCACGACCACTGGATCGACCCCGCCGCGGGCAAGTGGACCTATACCTACCACCAGCGCCTGTTCGCGTATCGCCCGGTCATGGATCTGGAGAACCCCCACGAGGGACCGCAGTTCCCCGAGATGAACCAGATAGATTACATCGTGCGCAAGCTGGCGGATGCACCGCACAGCCGCCGCGCACAGGCCGTCACCTGGATTCCACACTGCGATCCCGGCACGGACGACCCGCCCTGCCTGCAGCGGGTGTGGGTGCGCCTGCTGCCGGAGGACGAAGGCTTCCGGCTGAACCTGAACACCCACTGGCGCTCGCGCGACCTCTACAAGGCCTGGTTCATGAACGTGTACGCCCTCACCGACCTGCAGCGGCTGATCGCTGAGAAGCTGCAGGAGCGCCTGGGTGAGCCCGTCTCCTGCGGGCGATACGTGGACGTATCGGACTCCCTCCACATTTACGGCAGCTACCGGAACGAGGAGCTGGAGGCCGAGATCCAGAAGATGAAGACCTCCCCCTACACGGAGCGGGTGTGGGAAACCGCCGTGCTGGAGCCGATGTTCGAGGAAGCCCGCCGGAAGCTGGCCGAGGACCCGGATTACTACGCGCGCGGCGGCGGGGACTGAACCGGCCGATGCGTCCACTGAAGCCTTCCCTTGAATCCGCTTCTCCCAAGGAACCACAAAGATGGCTGATAGACTGCGCTGGGGCATAATTGCGACGGGCAACATCGCCCACAAGTTCGCCGCCGGGTTGGCCCATTCACGCACGGGAGACCTGGTGGCGGTGGGCAGCAGGAGCATGGAATCCGCCCGGCGGTTCGGGGATGAAGTCGGCGCGCCCAACCGCCACGGCAGCTACGAAGACCTGCTGGGCGATCCCGAGGTGGAGGCGGTTTACATCGCAACCCCTCACCCCATGCATGCGGAGTGGGCGATTAAGGCCGCCGAGGCGGGCAAGCACGTCCTGTGCGAAAAACCGCTCGCCCTGAACCACGCCCAGGCCATGGCCGCCATCCGGGCGGCCCGGGAGCACGACGTATTCCTGATGGAGGCCTTCATGTACCGGTGCCATCCGCAGACGCATCGGCTCATCGAGCTGGTCCGCGAGGGCGCGGTGGGAGAGGTCCGCCTGGTGCGCGCCGTCTTCAGCTTCCACGCCGGTTCCGGACCGGAAGGCCGACTTTTCAACCCCGAACTCGGCGGCGGCGGCATACTGGACGTGGGCGGGTACCCAATCTCCATGGCCCGGCTCATCGCGGGGGTCGCCGTGGGGAAGGACTTCGAGGAGCCCGTCGAATTCAAAGGCTGCGGACACATCGGCGAAACCGGTGTGGACGAATGGGCCGTGGCCTCGCTCCGCTTCCCGAGCGGCATCCTGGCGGAGCTTGCCTGCGGAGTGCGCCTGCAGAGATACAATCCCGTGGTGGTCTGTGGCTCGGAGGGCCGCATCGAGGTGCCCTGGCCCTGGATACCGGCGCGCGAGGGCGGAGAGGTGGCCATCCTGCTGCACCGGGGCGACGAGACCGAAGAGATCGCGGTGCAGACGGACGACTGGCTCTACGGCATCGAGGCGGACACCGTCGCAGAAAACCTGGAGAGGCGCAGCGCGGCGCCCCCGGCCATGAGCTGGGAAGACACCCTGGGGAACATGAAAGCGCTCGACCGGTGGCGCCGCGAGATCGGCCTGACTTATCCCATGGAGCAGCCCGAGGCGCTCAGGCTGACCGTCGCCGGCCGGCCGCTCCAGGTCCGGGCGGACAGCGACATGCGCTACGGCGAACTGCCCGGCGTGGAGAAACGTATCTCCCGGGTGTTCATGGGAGCCATGGCTGCCCGCACACACCCGGAGGCCGCGGTGCTCTACGACGACTTCTTCCGGCGCGGGGGCAACGCCTTCGACACCGCCTACATCTACCGCGGCGGAGAGAGCGAGCGGCTGCTCGGCCACTGGATCAAGAACCGCGGCATCCGCGACGAGGTCATCATCCTGGGCAAAGGGGCGCACCACCCCGATTGCTACCCGGAAGCGGTCGGCCGCCAGCTCCAGGAGAGCCTGGAGCGCCTGCAGACGGGCTGCGTGGACATCTACATGCTCCACCGTGACAACCCGCAGGTGCCCGTCGGCGAGTTCATGGACGTCCTGAACCGTGAGCTGGAAGCCGGCCGCATCCGCGCCTTCGGCGGCTCCAACTGGACGCTCCCGCGCGTCAAGGAGGCGAACGCATACGCCGCCGAGAACGGCCTCGTGGGGTTCTGTGCCCTGAGCAACAACTTCAGCCTGGCGCGGATGATCCGCCCGGTCTGGGACGGATGCATCGCCTCCTCCCAACCGGAGTTCCGCCGGTGGCACGAAGAAACGGAAATGCCGCTGATCGCATGGTCCAGCCAGGCGCGCGGTTTCTTCAGCGGCGCGACGGGCCCGGAGGTCGAGCGCTGCTGGCACAGCGAGGATAACTTCCGGCGCCGGGAGCGTGCGGAGGAGCTGGCGGAGCAGAAGGGGGTCCCGCCCATCGCCGTGGCCCTGGCCTACGTGCTCTGCCAGCCGTTCCCGACTTTCCCCATCATCGGACCGGAGACCCTGGAAGAGACCCGCACCTCCCTGCTGGCTCTGGACGTGGAACTGACGCTCGAAGATACGGCGTGGCTCGACCTCAGAAACGACTGAGCGGTGCGGACTGGAGTGCCCATGAGATTTGCCGAGAGACTGAAGCTGCACCGGAAGTTCTGGCGGGGAGAGTTGGAGCGCCCGCTGCTGGGCTTCTTCATCACCGGCGAGGACCCTGCGCTGGACCTGCCGCCCGGTCCCAAAGTGCCAGGCATCGACATCGGCACGCCCGCGCAGACCGTCGTGGAGAAATACCGCGCTTCCGCACGCCGACAGAACGCCCAGCCCGGCGATAGGGTCCCGGAGGTCCACGTCAACTACGGCACGGCCTTCCTGCCCGCCCTCGCGGGGGCCGAATTTCAAGACGACGGCCACACGGCCTGGTGCCTCCCCACCGGCGACAACTGCGCGGAGCTGGAGGTACGCCTGTTCGATCGGGACCTCCCGCTGTGGCGCGGCTACGCGGAGAAGCTGCGGGCACTCGCGCATGCCGACATCGAGGACGCCATCGTCGGAACCATGGCGCACACAGGCCCCATGGAGGCCCTGCTGGGCATGGTGGGGCCCGAGCAGCTCTCCCTGGACATGTTCGACCGGCCGGACGCGGTGCGGCAACGCGCCGCGGAACTGCTGCAGTTGCGCAAGGACGTGTTCGACGCGCAGTGGGAGATACTGGGACGGCCGCCCGGTAACGCCGGGTTCAGTGTGTTTCTGCCCGGCAGAAGCAGCTTGTTCACCGAAGACGGCCTGTCGATCGTGGGTCCGCGGCAGTTCGACGAATTCTTCCGCGAGCCGATCGAGCACCTGTCGGGCTACCTGGACATCGCCTTCATCCACACCCACAGCGGCGGGCTGGACTGCTGCCGGAAGCTGGCCGAGATCGACCGGCTCGACGGGGTGGAGCTCTCCAACGACCCGAACGGTCCGGCCCTGGAGCAGATCGTGAACGTCGGCGTGGAGCTCCAGCGGGCGGGCAAATCCGTCATGTTCAGCAACTGGATGCACCCGCTGGCCGACGACGAGGTGCGGATGATCCTCGACCACACCGACCCGAGCCGCACGCACATCACCCTGACGGTGAACACCGTGCCGGAAGCCGAACGCCGGCTGGCAGAGACGCGAGAACGCTTCGGCAGCCCCTGGTAAAACGGGGTCCTTCCGCCGCCAGACGGTTTGAAGGACCGTCCGCCGCCATTACAATGGCCTTCCGTTGCGAAAAGACTTCACGTGGGGAACACCAGATGGCCATCGGACGGAGGGATTTCGTCAAGGCCGCGGCGGCGGGGCTGGCGGGGCTTGGCCTGTCGCCCGCTTCCTTCGCGCAGGCCGACTCCGGCTCAGAAGGGCGGCCGAATATACTGTTCTTCTTCAGCGACGACCATACCTGCCAGGCCATCGGCGCCTGCGGCTCGCGCATAAACCGGACCCCCAATATCGATCGCATCGCACGCGAAGGCGTGGTGTTCGAGAACAGCTTCTGCACCAACTCCATCTGCGCGCCCAGCCGCGCGGTCGTCCTGACCGGCCGGCACAGCCATCTGAACGGCGTGCCTACGAATCGGCAGAAGCGCTTCCACCCGGCGCAGACCATCTTTCCCCGCCTCCTGCAGCGGGCCGGCTACCAGACGGCCATCGTCGGCAAGTGGCACCTGGGGATCGAGCCGCCCGGCTTCGACTACTGGGAGGTGCTGCCCGGCCAGGGCTCCTATTACAACCCGCACTTCCGCACCGCCGAAGGACGGAAGCGCTACACCGGCCACTCGACGGAGATCATCACCGACCGCGCGCTGCGCTGGCTGCGCGAGGGGCGCGACGGCGACCGACCGTTCATGCTCATGTGCCAGTACAAGGCAACCCACCGCAACTGGATGCCGGGGCTTGACTACGTCCACCTCTACGAGGACGAGCACATCGCCGAACCGCCCACGCTGTTCGATGAGTGGGAGGACAACGCCTCGCCGGCGCGCAACCAGAAGATGACCATCGCCCACCACATGCGCCTCTCCTGGGACCTGAAGGTCTCCCCGCCGCTCGTGACGATGGACCGGGAGGAGTTGCCCCGCTTTGCGCGGCGCCTGACGCCGGAGCAGCTACGGGCCTGGGACGCCGCCTATGCCCCCCGCAACGAGGCATTCCGCCGGGCCGATCCGCAGGGCAAAGACCTGGTGCGGTGGAAATACCAGCGCTACATCAAGGATTACCTGCGCTGCGCGGCGGGCATTGACGACGGCGTCGGCCGGCTGCTGGACTTCCTGGACCGCTCCGGACTGGCACGGAACACCGTCGTCATCTACTGCGCCGACCAGGGCTTCTACCTGGGCGAGCACGGGTGGTTCGACAAGCGGTGGATGTATGAAGAATCCCTCAAGATGCCCTTCATTGTCCGCTGGCCCGGAGTGGTGAAACCGGGGAGTCGCATGCGGCAGATGATCCAGAATCTCGACTATGCGCCGACGTTCCTGCAGATCGCCGGCCTGGAACCGCCGGGGGGAATGCAGGGCAGGAGCTTGCTGCCACTGCTGCGGGGGGAATCGCCCGCGGACTGGCGGGACTCGATCTACTACCACTACCACGAGCACGGCGGGCACGGCGTGCCGCGCCACTACGGGGTGCGCACGGAGCGCCACAAGCTGATCCGCTTCTACGCCGCGGACGAGTGGGAGTTCTACGATCTGGAGGAGGACCCCGACGAGCTCTATAACCTCTACGGCACCGAGCGCTACGCCTCCGAAATCCGGCGACTCAAGGACCAACTGCGCCGTCTCCGGGATATGTACCGGGACGACACCGGCGCGCCCGTGCCGACCGCGACATAGAGGGTCAGATGAGATGGCCTCCGGGGAGCACACCATGGAGACCTTGGAATTGAAGGGCACGAGTCGGCTCATCGGTTGGTGCCTGGGCAAAGTGACGGCTGCCCTCCTGATCCTGCTGCTGAATCCCATGTTGTGTTATGCCGGGGAGGACGCCGGGCTCGTCGATCTGGTGAATCCGTTCATCGGCACCGCCGGTGGCAACACGACTCCCGCCGCCACGCTGCCGATGGGCATGGTCAGCCCCGGCCCCGTCAGCAGCCCGAGCAATCCGACGGGATATTCCCGCAGGAATAAGAGCGACCGGCCGCTGCCCATACAGTACTTCAAGCACCTCCACATCAGCGGCACCAATATGACGCCCTTCTACGACGTGGTGAAGATACTCCCCACGATCGGCGGCAAGCTGGGCCTCACGAAGGACGTCGTGCGTCGCGAAGACGAGTTCGCACGCCCGGGCTACTACCGTGCGCGCTTCCGCCAGAACGGCATCACGGCCGAGATGACCTGCACCCGGCGCGGTGCGATCCACCGCTACACGTTCCCGCGGTCGGATCGCGTGCGCATCCTGCTGCCCAACGAGCAGGCGGAGCGCCTCAGCGACACCGAGGTCGCCGGGCGCGACATCGCTCCCGAAGGGGCAAAAAAGCGGCACCACGTCTGGTATTACATGGCCTTGAGCAAGCCCTTCGAGTTCGTGAGTGACGAGTCCGGTGGTGCCGTGCTTGAATACGAGATGGAGGAGGGGGAGCAACTGCTCGTGCGCGTGGGCGTCTCCTGGAGCGACACCGATCACGCCA
This sequence comes from uncultured candidatus Brocadiaceae bacterium, assembly GCA_964572825.1. Lineage (GTDB taxonomy): Bacteria > Planctomycetota > Brocadiia > SM23-32 > SM23-32 > CAYVBE01. The sequence goes on along the minus strand of CAZNGS010000027.1, from coordinate 8,739 downwards.
GGGCCAATCTCAACGAGGAGCTCGACCATTGGGACTTCGACCGGGTTCACCGGAAGGCCCGGAAAACCTGGGAAAGCGCCCTCGGCAAGGTGAAAGTGTCCGGGGGTAGCCGAGAGGACCGCGTCGGATTCTACACCGCCATGTACCACACCATCTGGAACCCCACGCTAATGTCCGACGCTGACGGGACCTATCGCTCCGCCGGCAGCGGCCATCCGTTGAAAAGGGCAGAAGACCGCGAGCACTACACCTCATTCTCCATGTGGGACACCTTCCGGGCCGTCCGCCCAATGGTGCACCTTTTCTTCCCCCGGCGGGGCCGCGACATCGTCCGCTCCCTTCTGCAAGATTACCGCGATCACGGCTTCCTGCCCACGGGCAGCGCCGGATACATGCCGGCCTACAACATGATGGGAACGTGGGGCGAGGTCGTTATCGCGGACGCCTGGGCGAAGGGCATTCGGGACTTCGACATTGAGACGGCCATGAGGGCCGGTCTCCACGACGGCTACAACAAACGCATGATCGGCGGGTGGGCTTCGGACACACACCCGCAATGGCACGAACTGGGCTACCTGCCGACACCGCTCGAGCAGCGCGGCAAGGAAAGGTGCAGCATCTATTCCTCATCCACTCTCGACAACGTGCTGTCCGACTGGGGCGTAATGCGCCTGGCCAGGTTCTTCGGCAACGAGAAGGAATACGCCGTCTTCCGCCGCAAGGCCCTCAACTACGCCAGCCTGTTCGATCCCTCGATCGGCTGGATGCGTCCCCGACACGCCGACGGCCGCTTCTGGGTCGATCAGACGGGCGGCTACGCCCCTTCGGCGCACAACACGGCCGGTTTCACCGAGTCCACGGCCATGAACTGGACGTTTATGGTGCCTCACGACCTGCAGGGCCTCATCAACCTGATGGGCGGCGATGAGAGGTTCGCCGCCAAGCTGGACCAGGTGTTTGCGGACCCGGAGATGGGCACGAACCTGAACGAGATGAACCATCACCTCCGCTACTGCTACAGCTACTGCGGGCAACCGTGGAAAACGCAGAGACTGGTGCGCCGGATGCTGAAACGCTACGGGGCCAGAGAAGCCCTCCCCACTGCCGACGACGCCGGCGCCACCTCCGCCCTGGGGTTCTGGAGCTACCTGGGACTTTATCCTGTCACGCCGGGGGTGGCCCAGTACATCATCGGCTCGCCGACCTTCGACCGGGCCGACCTTCACCTTCCCAACGGCAAAGTATTCAGGATCATAACCCGCAGTAACTCGCCCGAGAATGTCTATATCCAGTCCGCCACGCTGAACGGCGAGCCGTGGAACAAGACTTATCTCAACCACGGGGACGTGGTCGCCGGCGGCGAAATCATCTTCGAAATGGGGCCGGAGCCGAACAAAGGATGGGGCACGAGTGCGGACAGCCGACCCTACTCCATGAGCGCCGACGAACCAGAAGTTCTCTCTTCGGACACCGGAAAGCCTTGACCGCGGACAGCCAGGCCGCGACGGTGTCCGGTTATCGGCCGCTGGCATGCCCCTGAGGGTTCGAGCAGCTCAGGCGGCTACTTCTCGTCGTCTTCACCGCCCAGCAGCCCGCCGAGGGCGTCCCTGGCTTTATCGGCAGCGCCGCCGACGGCGTCTTCGATGGCCTCGCGGCCTCGGCGACCCTCTTCTCCGCCGGTCTCGCCGATGCGCCCCGCCGCTTCTTCCATCAGGACGGCCCAGTTGGCCTTGCCGCCCGGAGTTTTCGTTGCGACGCCGCGCGTCGCGCCGGGGCCAGAGCCCCGGGAAGTGAAAGTGGCGCCGAAGCCCCGCACTTCAGAGGCGCTCAGCGCCATGTTGCAGAAACGTGAACTTCCTTTAGCATCTCCGTCCCAGGACCGCGGCGCGGCCAGGTAGTCCGGACGAGTTTCTTTTTCAACGCACGCATTCTGGCCCCTGCGAACATAAACTGTGGCCGGTGCAACCGATCTCAGCAGTGCCGCATGGCCGCGGTAAAAGCCAGGCAGCCTGATGTCCAAAGTCGAGCTGAGCATACCCAGAAAAGCGCCTGAAGCGATGCTTACGTTTCTACACCGAACTGTTGAATGCACGCCGTTCTGCTTCTCTTGTATCGCCGGCGCAGTGGCATTATAAGGTAGCCTCGACGAAACGGGCTGGTTCTGAAAGGGTATAATATGCCGGGCGGATCACTGGAGGGCAGGACGCCCATTGTTGCCGGATCCTCTTCGGGGATCGGGAAGGCTACGGCTCTCCACATGGCGCGCGCCATGGCGCTGGAATTCGACCCGCAGGGCGTGCGGGTGAACTGCATCCTGCCCGGCACCATCGACATCTCGCTCTACGGGCGTAAGGGCAGCGCCGCGGACCGCGAGAACTGGGAGCCGCGCGCCAGCTCCCATCAGGTGCTCGGGCGGATGGGCTCCCCCGACGAAATTGCCGCCGCCATCTGTTTCCTGGCCTCCGAGGACGCCTCGTTCGTCAACGGGCCCACGCTGGTCGCCGACGGAGGTCTGCCCTGCACACTGGGAGACGGTCTGCATGAAGATAACTGAGCTGGAGACGTTGTTCGTCAGACCGCGCTGGCTTTTCCTGAAGATGCACACCGACGAGGGCATTGTCGGCTGGGGCGAGCCCGTAGTCGAGGGATGGTCCCAGACCGTCGCCGCCGCCGTGAAGGAGATGGGCCGATACCTGATCGGCAAGGACCCCCGCCGCATCGAGGACCACTGGCAGACCATCTACCGGGGCGGTTTCTACCGCGGGGGGCCAGTGCTGACCAGCGCCCTCAGCGGCATCGAGCAGGCCATGTGGGACATCAAGGCCAAGGCCCTCGGCGTGCCCGTCTATGAACTTCTGGGAGGGCCGGTGCGCGACAGGATTCGCGTTTACGGCCACGTGGGGTGGTCCGACCGGGAGTCCTACCTGGAGCCGAAGACGCCGGCCGCCGCCGCCGGCTTCACGGTGGTCAAGACGGCGCTGTTCCAGGCGGTGCGGTTTGTGGAGCCGCCGGCCTTCGTCGAGGAGGTCGCCCGCCGCATGGCCGACCTGCGGGAGACTTTCGGGGAGGAGGTCGACATCGGGGTGGACTTCCACGGGCGGGTCGGCTCCACGATGGCCATCGAGCTGGCGGCCGCCATCGCGCCCCACAAACCCATGTTCATCGAGGAGCCGGTGCCACCGGGCAACGCGGACGCCCTGGCCCGCGTCGCCCGCAGCACGAACATCCCCGTGGCGACCGGAGAGCGGTTGTTCACCCGCTGGGCCTTCCGGGAGGTGCTGGAGAAAGAAGCCGCCGCCATACTCCAGCCCGACCTGAGCCACGCGGGGGGCATCTGGGAGGTGCGCAAAATCGCCGCCATGGCGGAGCCCTACTTCGTGGCCATCGCCCCTCATTGCCCCCTCGGCCCCATTTCCCTGGCCGCCGCGCTCCAGGTGGACGCCTGCACGCCCAACTTCGTCGCGCAGGAGCACGTCAACCTCGGGGAGGGATACCTGGGGCAACCTTTCGTCATCCGGGACGGGTGCATTCCTCTGCCCGAAGGTCCCGGCCTGGGCATCGAGGTGGACGAGGAGGCCGTCCGGGAGAAGACCTACGACGGCACGTGGGACAATCCCCGGCTCCGGCACGCGGACGGCTCCGTGGCGGATTGGTGACGAGGTCGGACGATGGACGGCGGACGGCGAACGGCGAACGGCGGCAGGCGGGGGCGCCTGCCCCACACAGGCGCGATGCACCGTGCGCGCCGCCGTTGTCGGTGTGGCGCAGCCGCCCCCGGCTGCGGTCGTTCCTTGAAACTGGAGTTGACCTGTGGACCCAAATGGCGACGAGAAACCACCAGCAAAGCCCCTGAAGGCCGAATACCGCCGCCGACTGCCCCACCTGCAGTCCTACAGGAAACCCATTTCCCTGACTTTCAACACGGTAGACCGGTGGCAATTGCCGGAGTGCGTCCGCGACGCCATCCTCGATCATTGCTTGCACGATCATGGAACCAGGATCGAAGTGCACGGTGCTGTCGTGATGCCCGATCACGTTCACATGGTGTTCACCCCGCTCGAGGACGGCGAGGGAAGGACTTACGGCCTGCACGAAATCACACACGGCATCAAAGGCACGTCATCCCGCAACGTCAACGCTGCGCCGGGTCGCAAAGGGACCGTGTGGCAGGATGAATCCTTCGATCACGTGTTGCGCAGCGACGAGTCGGTACGGCAGGCAGTGAACTACATCTGCCGCAACCCCGTGCGGAGGGGACTGGGCGAAAGGGTGGACGACTACCGGTGGCTGTGGCGTGAATGGATTGAGGGAAGAGAGGATTCGCAGCACTGAGGAGGCGTTGCACAACACGGGCTTTCCGGCTACCAGTAACGGCGGCAGGCGGGGGCGCCTGCCCCACACACGCGCGGTGCACCGTGCGCGCCGCCGTTGTCAGTGTGGCGCAGCCGCCCCCGGCTGCGGTCGTTTGGAATCCCGAGTCAGCGTGAGATGCGCGCCGTGCCGCCGCCCATTATGGCGCGCGCCTCGGCCTCCGTGGCCCAGTTGATGTCTCCGGGGAAGGTGTGTGCCAGGGCGCTGTAGGCGGCGCCGAATTCGCAGATCTCCCCCGGCTCCCAGCCCCGCAGCATGCCGTAGATGATCGCGGAGGCGAAGCTGTCCCCGCCGCCGACGCGGTCCACCAGCTCCAGGTCCTCATAGAGGCGACTGAGGTGGACTTCGTCGCCGTCGTAGAGCAGCGTGCGCCAGTCATTGAGCAGCCCGCTCTTCGCGTTGCGCAGCGTGGTGCCGACCATCCGCACCCGCGGGAAGCGGTCCATCGCCTCGCGCGCCACCTCCTCGTAGCTGCCCGGGTCCAGGGTGGAGTAATCCTCCGTAGTGCCGGCGGCCTTGATGCCCAGGCATTTTTCGAAATCCTCCTCGTTGCCCAGCAGCGCCTCCACGTAGGGCACCACGCGGGCGTTCACTTCCTGCGCCTCGCCCGGCGACCAGAGCTTCCCGCGGTAATTCAGGTCGTAACTGGTGCACACATCAAGCTCTGAGGCGATGCGAAAGACCTCCACCACGGTATCGGCCAGCGCCTCCGAAAGACCGGGGGTTATGCCCGTGCTGTGCAGCCAGCGGCAGCCGCTCAGCAGCTCCTGCCAGTCCACCATGTCCGGCGTCATCAGGCTGACGGCGCTGTGTCCCCGGTCGTAGGTGACCGAGCTGGCCCGCGGCCCCGCGCCCTGCTCCATGTGGTAGAAGCCGTTGCGCACCCGGCCCACGCCGTCGAAGGGCACCCAGACGACATGGTCAACGTTCACGCCGTGCCTGCGGGCGCGGTCCGCGATCACGCGGCCTGACCAGTTGTCCACCAGCCGGCTGACCCACGCCGTGCGCATTCCCAGCCGGGCGATGTTCACCGCCACGTTCCACTCCGCCCCTCCCACGGACATCTCAAGCGTCCGCGCCTGCTCCAACCGCATGTGGTCCGGAGATGTAAGCCGAATCATGGCCTCGCCGAACGTCATCAGGTCGCAGTCCATCGCTCTTTCCTCCTTTTGACGCGCGTCGGCCGCGCACCTGGCGCGGGTCCGAATGGAGTAGGACCGGGCGCGGCCGTTACGCTTTCATGTCCTTCACATCGCGAGGGAGCGCGGGCTACCAGGAGGAGTCCAGGTCATCTACGTCGGCGTCGGCCGTGACCTCCCCGGGCTTGCTCTCGGCCCGCTTCTCCTCCAGTTTTTCGCAGTAAAGATCGTCGTCGATGGGCACATCCACCCACTGATCCCCGGTCCAGGAGGACAGAAGCATGGCGTTGGCCATCTGGACGCTGTTGAGGCCCTCGACGCCGGGGGCGACCAGTTCGCCTTCGCCGTTGATCTTGTCGATGAACCTGCGGATCACCTCGCGGTGGCCGCCGCCGCTCCCGGAGACGGGCACCTGGCACCTCCACGCCTCGGGCGTGGAGAAGCGCCCCGGATCGGTCTCGCAGAACTCCCTGACACTCACCCGCGTGCGCAGGAACTGCAGGTCGCCGTGCTCCAGGATGATCTTGCCCCGGTCGCCCCAGACCTCGAGCCGATTCGTACCCGGGCTTTCGCCGGTGCCGGTCTTGAACGTGCCCACGCAGCCGTTGTCGTATTCCATCATGGCGAAGACCTCGTCCTCGACCTCGATGTCGTGGTACTTCCCGTAGTAGCACGTGGCGCGCACGCGCGAGGGCACGCCGAACATCCATTGCCACAGATCGATGTTATGGGGACACTGGTTCAGCAGCACGCCGCCGCCCTCCCCGTCCCAGGTGGCCCGCCAGCCGCCGGAGCGGTAGTATGCCTTCGTGCGGAACCAGTCGGTGATGACCCAGTCCACCCGCCCCAGCTCGCCCAGCTCGCCCGAGTCGATCAGGTCCTTCACCTTGCGATACACCGGGCTGGTGCGCTGCTGGAACATGATGGCGAACACCTTGCCGCACGCGCGGGCGGCCTCGTTCATCTGCTTGACCTGTTTGGTGCAGACGCCCGCCGGCTTCTCGGTCAGCACGTGCAGGCCGTTCTCGAAGGCCTTCACGGCCAGCGGCGGGTGGTCGTAGTGCGGCGTGGCGATCATCACCGCATCGCAGACGTCCGCGTCGAACAGCTCGTCCGCGTCCTGGAACCGGGGGACGCTTTCGTCCAACTGCCCTCCGACCTTCTCCAGGCGCACTGGATCGGCGTCGCAGATGGCCGAAACCACGGCCCCGTCGGTGTCGTTTTTGATCCACCGAACGTGATTGCTGCCCATGCCGCCGACGCCGATTACGCGAATGCGAATGTCATCCATCTGTGCGCTCCTTCTGGGGTAGAAGCTTTCTGTCGGAATCGCGACGCGATGAAACGGGAATGTGCGCAGACCCTGGTCCGTCACCACCCCCGGACTGCCAACACCGCATGATATCCAACATGCCGCGGGCGGTAAAGTGCGAGCAGAGCGGCACCGGCGGGAGAGCCTGTCCCTGCTGGGTCATCCGGTCGGCGCCCGGTATAATGATGGCGCACCATGTTCTGGCCATACGCCCAGACAGCCGTCGTCCTCGCCGCCGGGGCGGGGTTCTGGATCGGTATGCTGACCGGCAGGCTGCGGTCGCCCTGGTGGGGCGTCGGATATGGCCTGCCTTTGGCCCTCGTCCTGCTGGTGGCGGCGGCCCGACACGTTCCGGCGCTCGAGTTCGTCCCCCCGTTCCAGTGGCTGATGGCGGGGCGGACGGAGTTCGGCCTCCTCGGGTGGTCCGTGCCCATGCTGATAGGCGCCCTCACACCCAGGCTGCGCCTGCGGCGACAGCGCGTCCTGGTCTGGGTCTTCGGATCGCTGGCAGTCGGGTATTTCGTCGTGCTGCCGTTCCTGGTTCCGGCTTTGCTGCGCGGGCGCATGGCCTCTATCGAGACCACCGTGGACCGCCACGGCGTCTGCCGGCAGAGCACCGGCTACAACTGCGGCCCGGCCGCGGCCGTTACGGCCCTGCATCACCTGGGAGTCGAGGCGAAGGAAGGCGCGCTCGCGGCCCTTTCGCACACCAGCCCCATAGCGGGCACCGCCCCGGACACCCTCGCCGCGGCCATCGGGAGACGGTTCCGCGGCAGGGGCGTGCGCGCAGAGTACAGGATGTTCGGACGGGTCTCCGACCTGCGCGGCCAGGAGCCGGTAATCGCGTTGATAGAGCATACCTTCCTGGTGGACCACTACGTCACGGTGTTGCGGGTGACCGATTCTCATGTCGTCGTGGGCGACCCGCTTGCAGGCAGACGGGTCGTGGACCGCGAGAGTTTTAAAGCAGGCTGGCGGCGCGTGGGAATCGTGGTGGACCGGCGCATGGAGGGCCGCCGGCGAGCCGTGAACGCACCGGGGCGATAGCCTCGGCCAAGCCACCCGTACGGCGCCGGGTTTTTCAGTTTTATCTACTTGAAGCACAAGGTCTTCTGCCAAATTCGGTTCGTTTCGTAATCGGGCCTATTCCGGGGCATCTGACCGGCGTTTGAAGCGACACCGGACGCGACAGAGCGCGTCCCTCCAACGTACTCCAAAGGTGCTGTGTATGGCAAGAAAGGGGCGTGGAGGGCCACGCTCCGTCGTGGCCTCTTTGCTTCTCCCGTGTGCAAGCGACACCGGCCCCGGCAGGCGCCGCCATCCCCGCGACATCGCACGCCGACGGGATGACACGGGCCGGCCCAATCCGGCCGTACGGCGGACATGCCGCGCCCGTACTGTGGCACAGGCGCCCCCGCCCGTGGGGTTTTGGCCGCGATGCCCGCCGCTATGCGGTCTATATCTATACCCCGTGGCGCCAGGATGTCCCTGTACATTGATTGTTGCGTGCATGGATTTCTCGCTCGAGTCTTTTGGGCGGTGGGTGGTGCGCAGTGCTGCAGATTCGTGTCCTCGTTGTGACCCCTGATCGGTTACTCGGTACGGGTTGCCAGTTGCCAGTTGCCAGTTGCCAGTTGCCAGTTGCCAGTTACTGGTTACTGGTTATTCGTTTTCGTGCGGGCCAATCGCGTCGTTCGTTCTTTGACTCTTTGCGGCCTCGTCTGGTATCGGTCCTTGCCCTTTGCTGAGCCCCGGTACCGTTGTCGTCCCGTTCATCGGCCGTTATCAGTGGAGATCAGTGGCCATACGTCGCTGTCAGTTGTCAGTTCGATAACGTCCAGTAAGGTGTGTAAAAGGCGGCGAAGCTTCACTGCCTCTGGCGGGCGCGCCCGCCAGAGGCGGGCTGAAAAAGAACTG
>CAZNGS010000026.1:0-53976 GCA_964572825.1 uncultured candidatus Brocadiaceae bacterium | reverse complement strand
TGGAGGGGCCATACTACATGCAGTATGCACAAGAGTAAAGTGCATAGCCCTATTCTGCTTTTTTCCGCGGCCGCGGGCCTCGGCGGGCTGACACGGGAGGGATTCGGCGTGTTGCCGCAAGATTACCAGGAACCCGAACTGACGGACGAATTGAGGACCGCGGCCCTGGAGGGCGACCTGCCGCGGCGCCGACTGGGCAAAACCGGGGTGGAGCTGAGCATCCTCGGGTTCGGCGGCTTCCACCTGCTGGAGGTCTCCGAAGACGAGGCGGCGAAGCTGCTGAACTTCTACCTCGATGCCGGCGGCGACTTCATCGAGACCGCCATCGCCTACGGGCGGGGCGACTCGGAACGCAAGATAGGTCGGGTCATGGAGAACCGGCGCGGCGAGTGCTTCCTTTCCACCAAGACTCACCATCGAGGCCGCCAGGCCGCAGCCCGCAGCATCGAGCAGAGCCTGCGCAATCTGCGCACCGATCACGTGGATAACCTGTTCATGCACAACGTCAGTTCGCAGGAGACGCTGGACCGGATAATGTCCGACGACGGCGCGCTCCGAGCCGCCGAGGATGCTCGCCGCGCCGGCGAAGTGCGCTTCGTCTCCATCACCAGCCACTCCCCCCGGGTGCTGTTGCGCGCGGTGCGGTCCTATCCCTTCGACACCGTCATGGAGTGGATTAACTACTACGACTACTTCAACTTTCCCCTCATCTACGATCAGATCATCCCCGAGTGCGTGGAGCGAGGTATCGGTGTCATCTGTATGAAACCGGTGGCGGACGGGCTGCTCTACCGTCCGGAGTCCGCTCGGCGGGCCTTCCGGTGGGTCTGGAGCATGCCCGAGGTCACCTCGGCCGCCACGGGGAACAACAACATGCACCTGCTGGCGTCAAATCTGGCCCTGGCGAAGGGTTACGATCCGATGAGCGGCGCCGAAAAGGAGCAGCTCTACGCGGACGCGCCGGAACTGGCGAAATACGTCTGCCGCCGCTGCGAAAACTGCATGCCTAATCGTGCCGGCCTGGACATACCGGAGATTTTCCGTCTGGAAGGGTACTACGACCGGCAGATGATGCCGGGCCCCGTCATGGACCTGCCCGACATGGACATCCGCCGGAAGCTCAACGACTGGTTCCGTAACAAGGACTACGCCCGCAAGCAGTACGCTGCGCTGGAGCAAAAAGTGACCCCCGAGACCGACTGTTCCGACGTGGAGCCGCTCTGCCCCTACGGCCTGCCCATCACCGAGAAGCTCCAGTGGGCCGCCGAGAAGCTCGGTTCCGCGTGACAGGCAGGAAGGGCCAGGCACAGCCGATGAACGACGAAACCGCAACCGACGGCCTCACACAGATGGAAAACATCCTCCGCCGGGAGGCATGGGGATGCCTGGCGGCCTGCGACGGAGGGCAGCCACACCCCCTTCCGCTGAACTGTGTCTACGCCGACGGGAGCATCGTCCTGCACCGTGCGCCGGAGGGCAGATAATTCGACTGCATCCGGGCCAATCCCAGGGTCTGCTTCACTGTCGCCCGCCAACGGGGGCAGGTGCGCGAGCATCCCGGGGGCAAGCCATGCCATGTGGACAGCGACAGCGTAATCTGCTGCGGCACCGCCCCCATCGTCGAGAAGCCCGGGGAGAGGTCGGAGGCCCCGGCCCTGGGCCCCGAGAGAATCGGGAGCTGCGCCGCCCTCATCATAGAAGTCCGCGAGATGACCGGCCGCCAGGAACAGGACGTACGAACCATCACATGGCGCCGGGTTGCGGACTGAAGCTTACGTTTCCCTGCTCTTCGACATTCGTGTTAGGATAAAAGCCGACTGAGGAAAACGCCGGCAGGGACAATACACTCCCCGGGAGTAGCCGGCCCGGAATCGCCGAAACCGTCGGAGGGGTGGCTGAGTGGACGAAAGCGGCGGTTTTGAAAACCGCTGAGGCCCGACCGGCCTCCGGGGGTTCGAATCCCTCCCCCTCCGCCATTTCAGGCGCCGCCTCCCTACTCTTGACACGCCGGAGCGCTGTCTGTACGGTACCGTTTCTCTTTGCGCACGGCGTGCAACGGAGCTGCCGATGGAACGGCATGCAATAGCCGAAAAAGACACCAGTGAGCAATTCGAGAGGATTTTCCGGTCCTATCGAGGCGAGCGCGGGGAGTTGATCCCCCTGCTCCAGGAAGTGCAGGATGCGGTTGGCTATCTGCCGCCGGACTCGATGAGCGCCGTCGCCGAGTTCCTCAACATCCCCCGGGTCTCTGTCTACGAAGTCGCTTCTTTCTATTCGCAGTTCCACTTCACCCGCCAGGGGAAGCACCGCATCAAGGTCTGCCAGGGCACGGCCTGCCACGTGCGCGGCGGCAAGCGGGTGCTGGCGGCGCTCCAGAGAAAACTGGGCATCGGACCGGGCCAGACCACCGAGGACTACATGTTCAGCCTGGAAAGGGTCGCCTGTTTCGGCGCATGCGCCCTGGCACCCGTCATGGTGGTGGACGACAAGGTACATGGACGGATGACGCCCCAAAAAGCCCTCAAGCTGCTGGAGAAGCTGGAGTGACGTTCGAGACGATCCACCAGAGGGCGCGAGATGCCTGGCAGGAGTTCGACGGGGGCCGGCGCCCCCAGGTGCTGGTCGGCGCCGGAACCTGCGGCCGCGCGGCGGGGACGGAGGAGATACTGGAAGTCCTCGATGGCGAACTGCCCGAGCTTGTGCCGGAGGCTACCGTCCACGAGGTGGGATGCCTGGGCCTGTGCTACGCCGAAGCGCTCATCGAGCTCCGGGCACCGGGGCAGCCAGGAATGCTGTTCGGCGACGTAAGGGCGGAGGATATGCCCCGGCTTCTGCGGGACTACTTCCAGCGCGGGAAGACCCGCCCCGAGGCGGCCCTGGCCGTTATGGACGGCCCCGCCACCGACGGGATACCCGCCTTCGAAGATCTGCCCATGCTGCGGGGGCAGGTGCGGATCGTGCTCCGCAACGCCGGCCGCATCGACCCTCACAGCATAGACCATTACATCGCGCGAGGCGGTTACGAAGGGTTGAGCAGGGCGCTGGGGATGAGCCCGGAGGAGGTTATCGCCCGGGTCAAGGACAGCGGGCTGCGCGGCAGGGGGGGGGCGGGCTTCCCAACGGGAGTGAAGTGGGAGTTCTGCCGCCGCGCCGCCGGCGACCACAAGTACATGATCTGCAACGCCGATGAGGGTGACCCCGGCGCCTTCATGGACCGCTCGGTCATCGAGAGCGACCCCTACGCCGTGGTCGAGGGCATGACCATCGCCGCCTACGCGATCGGGGCAGGGGAAGGTTACATCTACGTGCGGGCCGAGTACCCCCTGGCGATCCGGCGCCTGGAGGAGGCCATCCACCGGGCGGAGGAATACGGCCTGCTGGGCGAGGGGGTCATGGGGACCGACGTCTCGTTCCACCTGAAGCTGAAAGAGGGGGCCGGGGCCTTCGTCTGCGGCGAGGAGACGGCCCTGCTGGCCTCCATCGAGGGGCGCCGCGGGATGCCGCGGCCGAGACCGCCCTTCCCCGCCCAGCAAGGCCTGCATGGAGAACCCACCAACATCAACAACGTGGAAACGCTGGCCAACATCTCCGCCATCCTGAGGCACGGCGGCGAGTGGTTCAGGCAGTTTGGCACGGCGAGCAGCCCGGGCACAAAGACCTTCGCCCTGGCGGGCAAGATCAACCGCACCGGCCTGGTGGAGGTGCCCCTGGGCCTGCCGCTCCACGAGATCGTCTTCGACATCGGCGGCGGCATCCCCGACGGCAAGCGCGTGAAGGCCGTTCAGACCGGCGGCCCGTCCGGCGGGTGCATCCCCGCGCACCTGATGGACACCCCCGTGGACTACGAGCGGCTCAAGGAACTCGGCTCCATCATGGGGTCCGGCGGCATGGTCGTCATGGACGAAGACACCTGCATGGTGGACGTCGCCCGGTATTTCCTCGACTTCCTGTGCGACGAATCCTGCGGCAAGTGCGTGCCCTGCCGGCTGGGCACCAGGCAGATGCTGAACACTTTGAACGCCATCACCAACAGGGCAGGCAAACGGGAGGACATGGAGCGGCTTCAGCAGATCGGCCGGGCCGTGGCACTCGGTTCGCTCTGCGGACTGGGCCAGACCGCCCCGAATCCCGTCTTGTCCACGCTGCGCTACTTCCCGGACGAGTATGAGGCCCACATACGGGACCACAAATGCCCCGCGGGGGTCTGCCTTCCGCTCATAGAGTTCACGATAGACCCGGAAGTCTGTATCTGCTGCGGCCGGTGCGCGTCCACCTGCCCCGTGGACTGCATCAGCGGCAAGAAGGGGAAACCGCCCGCGAAGTGCGACCCGGACGATCCGAAAGCCGGCGAGCCGTTCGTGATTGACCAGGATATCTGCGTCAAGTGCGGCGCCTGCCACGAGGTCTGCCCCGTGGGCGCCGTGCAGAAGGAGTAATCGTGACTGAGATCACACTGAACATAGACGGGCGGGACGTGACCGTGCCGGAGGGCGCCACGGTGCTGGAGGCCGCCCGTGCGGCGGGCATTTACGTGCCCACGCTCTGCCACGACGACGACCTGGAGCCCTACGGCGCCTGCCGCATGTGCATGGTGGAGATCGAGGGCATTCCCGGCCTGCCCACCGCCTGCACCACGAAGGCGGCGGACGGCATGGTCGTGCGCACCGACATCGAAGAGGTAAACGAGATTCGCCGCACGCTCTGCCAGATGCTCATCGCCGACCATCCCGAGGACTGCCTGACCTGCCCGTCCAACCAGAACTGCGAGCTCCAGAAAATCGCGCATCACCTCGGCGTCCGCGAGCAGTTCCTCGAGCACACCCAGCGGGAGGCGGAGAAGGACGAGAGCAACCCGTTCTTCGTGCGCGACCTCTCCCGCTGCATACTCTGCGGCCGCTGCGTGAGGGCCTGCCAGGAAATCCGCGGGGTTGGCGCCATCGGCTTCGTAGGGCGCGGCTACGACAGCCACGTGGGCACGTTCCGCGACCTGCCCATCGACGTCACTGTCTGCGAGTCCTGCGGCGAGTGCATTGACCGCTGCCCCACGGGGGCGTTGACCGTGAAGGCCGAGACGATGCCGCCCACGGCCGAGGTGGAGACCACCTGCCCCTATTGCGGCTGCGGATGCGGCATGGTGCTCGGCGTGCGGGGGGGACGCATCGTGCAGGTGCGCGGCGACGCCGCGCATCCCATCAACCGGGGCAGCCTCTGCGTGAAGGGCCGCTTCGGGCTGGACTTCGTGGGGTCGGAAGACCGGCTCACCCGGCCCCTTGTCCGGGAGGACGGCGAACTCCGCGAGGCGCACTGGGATGAGGCGCTGGACCTGGTGAGCCGGCGACTGAATGAAGTGCGGAAAGAGCACGGCCCCGACGCCGTCGCCGGCCTCTCCTCCGCCAAGTGCACCAACGAGGAGAACTACCTCTTCCAGAAGTTCATGCGCGCCGCGGTCGGCACCAACAACGTGGACCACTGCGCCCGGCTCTGCCATGCGTCCACCGTGGCGGGGCTGGCGCGGGCCTTCGGAAGCGGCGCCATGACCAACAGCATCAACGAGCTGGAGGACGCCGACTGCATACTGGTCACCGGCTCCAACACCACGGAGGCGCACCCCATCATCGCCCTGCGCATCAAGGCGGCCGTCACGCGCAACGGCGCCGACCTCATCGTTGCCGACCCGCGACGGATCGATCTGGTCCGGTTCGCCGGCCTCCACCTGCAGCAGCGGTGCGGCACGGACGTGGCGCTGTTCAACGCCATGATGAACGTCATCATCTCCGAGGGACTCTGGGACGGGGAATACGTCGAGCAGCGGACCGAGAACTTCGCCGAAGTGCGGGAATGCGTGGAGGACTGGAGCCCCGAGAATGCCGAAGCCGTGACGGGCGTTCCGGCCGGCGACATCCGGGAGGCGGCCCGGACTTACGCCAGCGCCGACAGGGCCAGCATCATCTATTCCATGGGCATCACCCAGCACACCACGGGGACCGACAACGTGCTGGCGCTGGCGAACCTGGCGATGGTGTGCGGCAACGTGGGACGGCGCTCGACGGGCGTCAATCCCCTGCGCGGCCAGAACAACGTGCAGGGGGCGTGCGACCTGGGCGCGCTACCTAACGTGTATCCCGGCTACCAGAAGGTGGACGATCCGGAGGCCCGCGCGAAGTTTGTAAAGGGCTGGGGGGCGGACCTGCCGGCCGAGCCGGGCCTGACCGTGGTCGAGATCATGAACGCCGCCTACGACGGCGACGTCAGGGCGCTCTACGTCATGGGCGAGAACCCCATGCTGAGCGACCCGGATGTCGCACACGTCAAAGAAGGGCTGGAGAACCTGGACTTCCTCTGCGTGCAGGACATCTTCCTCTCCGAGACGGCGCAGCTGGCGGACGTGGTGCTGCCGGCGGCCTCCTTCGCGGAGAAAGACGGCACCTTCACGAACACCGAGCGGCGCGTCCTGCGCATCAGAAAAGCCGTGCCCGCGTCCGGCGAGGCACGCCCCGACTGGGAGATAATCTGCGACCTCGCTGATCGGATGGGGTATCCCATGCACTACGACCATCCGTGCGAGATCATGGAAGAGCTTGCCTCGCTCACGCCGATCTACGGCGGCATGCGCTATGAGCGACTGGGCAAGGCAGGGCTGCAGTGGCCCTGCCCGGACACGGACCACCCCGGAACCCCCTTCCTGCACCAGGGACAGTTCCGGCGCGGCCTCGGCAGGTTCCACGCCACACCGTTCAGGGAAGCCGATGAACTGCCCGACGAGGATTACCCCTACCTGCTGACGACCGGGCGGTTACTGTACCACTTCCACACCGGCACCCTCACGAGGCAGACGGCCGGGCTGGAGGCAATATCGCCCCCTGCACCGTTCGAGATCAGCCCCGAGGACGCGGAACGCGAGAACATACGGGATGGCGACCTGGTGGACGTCACCAGCCGGCGGGGGACGGTCCGCGCCCGGGCGATCGTCACGGACCGTTCGCCTCGCGGCACCGTTTTCATGCCGTTCCACTTCCGGGAGGCGCCGGCCAACATGCTGACCAATCCAGCACTCGACCCGGTCGCCAAGATCCCGGAGCTGAAGGTATGCGCCGTCAGGCTGGAAAAGGCAGAATCCCAGAGAACGGTAGAGACGAGTTCGGGATGAAGGAAGGCAACATGGTCCCCTTTTTTGCGCAGCGTTGTGCGCCGGACGCGTAACGGACGCCGGTGCGATAGGGGGGAGGCCCCACCTTGGTCCGCTCTGAAGATGGTACACCGCAAGCCACGGACCGGCCGAGGATCATCACGGTTTCGGGCGCCTGCGCCGGGGTGGGCAAAACGCGCCTGGTGGAGAGGCTGCTGAGGGCACTGCCGGATGCCGCCGCCGTCAAGGTGGTGCCCGAAGACTCGGGCGACGCAACGATCTGGGAAGAGACCTCCGCCGGCGAGAATCCGTCGAAGGACACGGGCCGGTACCTGGCGGCCGGCGCGAGCCGGGCCTTCCTGCTCAGCGGCGCGCGCGGTGAGCTGCCGGCCGTCGCCCGGCGCCTGTGCGAGGAGGCCGGCACGGCGGTGGTCGTGTTCGAGACGAACTCCCTGGCGGCCGAGCTTGAGCCCGACCTGGTGCTGTTCGTGGAGGGACGCGGGGCACCCAAACCCGGTGCCGCGGCCTGCCGACGCAGGGCGGACCTGATAGTGCACCTTCTGACGGGAACAGACAGGGAGGATTGTGCCGATGACCGATGAGGAGACAAAGCTGCGGGAGGCGGTCCGTGCCGCTTCCGAGGACGGCGAGATCACCTGTGCCGCGGCCCTGGCGGTCGCCTGCCGCTTGAAGGTCGATCCCCGGCGCGTGGGCGATGCCTGCAACGCCGCGAAGATCAAGATCACGCGCTGCCAGTTGGGGTGCTTCGGATGGAAGTGAAGGGCAAGCTCTGGATCGAGCAGGAAGGCGGTCACGTCTTCGGCCGGGGCAGGGCGGAACTCCTGGCGGCCGTCATGGCGGAGGGTTCCATACAGGCCGCCGCCCGCAAGATGGGCGTCTCCTACCGCCACGCCTGGTCCATGCTGAAGGCCAGCGAACAGAGGACGGGGCGGAAGCTGGTGGAGACGTGGCGCGGCGGGAAGGCCGGAGGCGGCGCCGAAGTGACCCCTTACGGCCGTGCGCTGCTGGAGGGATTCCGGAGGGCGGAATCGCGGTTCGAAGAGGTTTTGGGGGAGATGCAGCATGAGGTGGACCGCGTGGACTCTTAGCTTAGTGCTCGTCCTGTCGGTCGGCTGCGGCGAGGGCGGCAAGATGCGGTTTCGGGTGTTCCACGCCGGCAGTCTCTCGGTGCCTTTTCAGGAACTGGAGAGGATTTTCGAGGAATCCAACCCGCAGATCGACGTGCAGAGAGAGGCCTACGGGAGCGCGACCGCCGTGCGGCAGGTGACGGAACTCGGCCGTCCGGCGGACATCGTGGGCTCCGCCGACTATCGGCTTATTGACCGACTCATGATCGAAGCCAGCCCGTCCCAGGCGGAGTGGAACCTGCTGTTCGCACGCAACTCGGTCGGACTCACCTACGTGGAAAAGGGCGCTCTGCGCGAGGACAACTGGGCCGAAATCCTCAGAGACCCCGACGTGCGCGTCGGCATGTCCAACCCCAACCAGGACCCCTGCGGCTACCGGGGCCTGTTCTGCACGTACCTGGCGAACACCGTGCTGGACAAGGAGGGCCTGTTGCAGGACCTGGTCCTGTCCAACTCAAACGTGGAACTGACCGAAGGGGAGCGGGGCGCCGTTATCCGGGTTCCCGGGGATGTCCGCTACAGGGGACGCCTGGTCATGCGGCCCAAGGAGACGGACCTCATCGCGCTGCTGGAGACGGGCGCCATCGATTACCTGCTGCTGTATCAAAGCGTGGCCACCCAGCACGGGCTGGGCTTTTTCGATCTGCCGGAGGAGGTGAACCTCAGCCGCGCGGACCTGGTCGATACCTACGGGAGGGTGAGCGTGCTGCAGTACGCGGGCCAGCCCGAGCGGGAGACGCCGGTGAAGGCCGGTCCGATCGTGTACGGGCTCACCGTGCCGAGCTCCGCCCCGCACCCGGAGGAGGCCGCGCGCTTCGTGGAACTCGTCGCCTCGGAGCGGGGCCGCCGTGTTTTCGAACAGAACGGCCAGCCCCCCCTCGTCCCGGCGGCGCTGTCGCCGATAAGCCGCGCCGAGGCAGCGCCGGTGAAAGCGTCGAAACTCAGCCCGTAGGGTTACCATGCGTAAAGCAATCATCACGCCGCTGTTTGCCGCCGTCGGAGCTTTGCTGCTGCTGTTCTTTGCCGTGCCGCTGGTTGGGATGATTTCGAAGGAATCCGTGCACACGCTGTGGCAGGCGCTGGCGGAGCCGGACGTCCGTTCCGCGCTGTGGCTCTCGATCAGCGCCGCCGCGACCGCCACGGGGGTGGCCGTGCTGGTGGGAGTGCCGCTGGGGTACGTGCTGGCGCGCCGGGATTTCCTCGGCAAGAGTTTCCTGCAGGGCATGGTGGACATGCCGGTGGTGGTGCCGCACACCGTGGCCGGCATCGCCCTGCTGGGGGTGCTGGGTCCCCTGGGAGATGCGACAGGGTTTCAGTTCGTGGACGCATTCCCCGGCACCGTGGCCGCCATGCTCTTCCTCTCGGCCCCGTTCGTGGTCAACGGCGCCCGGACGGGCTTTGAAGCGGTCAGCCCCCGGCTGGAGAACGTCTCCCGCAGCCTGGGTGCCGGCCCGTGGAGCACCTTCTTCCGGGTCTCGCTGCCGCTGGCGTCGGGAGCGGTGATCTCGGGCGCGGTCATGTGCTGGGCCCGCGCCATCTCGGAGTTCGGCGCCGTCATCATCGTGGCCTATCATCCCCGCGTCGCGTGTACCTTGATCTACGACAAATTCACCGCCTTCGGGCTTTCTGCATCCCGCCCGGTGGCGGTGCTGCTGGTTCTGCTGTGCCTGTTCATCTTCATCCTGGTGCGCATCGCGGCGCATCGGCGGGCGGGTCCCACGGGGACGGTGCGCGATGCTTGAGCTGGAAAATGTTGCCAGGCGGTGGCAGGGCTTCTCTCTGGAGGACATCTGCCTGCGGGTCAGGCGGGGGGAGTACTTCGTGCTGCTCGGCCCCAGCGGGGCAGGCAAGAGCCTGCTGCTGGAGGTGGTGGCCGGCTTCCACTCCCCCGACCGGGGACGCGTGAGGCTGAACGGCCGGGACGTGACCGGCCTCCCCCCCGAGCGCCGACACGTCGGTTTCGTCTACCAGGACAGCATGCTGTTCCCCCACAAGTCGGCCCGTCAGAACATCGCCTACGGACTGCGCCTGCGGAAGGCCCCGCCCAAGCAGGAGCGCCAGACCGTGGAACGGCTGGCCGCCATGCTGCGCATAACGCACGTGCTGGATCGTGGACCCCGGGAGTTGAGCGGGGGCGAACGCCAGCGTGTGTCCATCGCGCGGGCCCTGGCGGTGGAGCCGTTGCTGCTGCTGATGGATGAGCCCCTGGCGGCGCTCGACCCCCCCACGCAGGAAGCGCTGCGGGGGGAGCTGGAGACCATGCACGCCCGGACGGGGGTGACCGTGCTGCACGTCACACACGACCAGGCCGAGGCACAGCAACTGGGCCACCGGGTGGGCATCATACGGGACGGGCGGCTCCTGCAGGTGGGAACGCCGGAGGACGTCTTCCAGAAGCCCAACAGCCGCTTCGTGGCCGAATTCACCGGTTGCTCCAACATCCTGCGGGGCGAAGCGCGCGTTCGGGGGCGGACGACCGTGTTCCGCAGCGGTCCGATCGAACTGGTCTGCACCGAACCGGTCGAGGGACCGGCCCGTGCGGTTATCCGCCCCGAGAACGTCATCATAAGCACGGCCCCCGTGAGGACCAGCGCCCGCAATCAACTGGCCGGTCGGGTGAAAGCCGTGCAGAAAAGGGGTAGGATTCATGCGGTGATCGGCGAGTTCAACGGACAGGAGTTGACCTCGCTGGTTACAGCCCAGTCATTGGAGGAGCTGGAGCTCCGGCCCGGGCGCGAGGTGTACTTTTCCTTCAAGGCCAGCAGCCTTCACCTGATGAGCACCGAACAAAAGCAGGGACTCAATCGAGAGGGCCAATGACCGAATTCGCCGACAGCGAGCATTTCAACCGGGAGATGATGGAATACGCCGAGGCCCGGGACCTCGTTCTCGCCGAATGCGCGCCCTGCCGGACGGAGCTTCTCCCGCCCGGGGACGCGCGAGGATACGTGCTGGCAGAGGACGTTGTGGCGCGCATATCCAGCCCGCCCTTCCCGAAAGCCGCCATGGACGGCTACGCCGTTCGGAGCCGGGACGTGGAACACCTCCCCGTCGACCTGAAGGTCGTGGGCGAGGCCTTCGCCGGCAAATTCCCGGACTTCTCCCTCGATGCCGGGGAAGCCGCAATTATCGCCACGGGAGCGCCGGTCCCCGAGGGCGCCGACACGGTCGTGATGGAGGAGCATACCCGAACGCCGTCGGACGACACGGTCCGGGTCCTGAAGCTCTCCGGCGACAACATCTGCCCGGAGGGAGAGGACGTGCGGGAAGGAGACACCGTGCTGACCGCGGGACAGGTGTTGACGCCGTTCCGCATCGGCATGGCCGCCTCGGCGGGATGCGACCGCGTCCGGGTTTGCGGTCGGCCGGACTGCGCTCTGCTGTGCACCGGCAACGAGGTGGTGGAGCCGGGAGAGGCGCCCGGAAAGGGCCAGATATTCAATTCCAACGGGCCGATGCTCTCGTCTCTGCTGCGGCCGCTGGCCGGCGATTTCGACTACCTGGGCATAGCCGGTGACGACCAGAAAGAGCTGAGCAGATTGGTGCGGCGAGGGCTGGAAGCGGACGTGCTGGTCGTGACCGGGGGCGTCTCCGTCGGTCCCCGGGACCTGGTGCCGCGGGTTCTCCAGGACGCAGGCGTGCGCCAGGAGTTCCATAAGCTGGCGATTAAGCCGGGGAAGCCGACGTTCTTCGGCACGGCAGACGGGACGCTGGTGTTCGGCATGCCGGGCAACCCGCAGTCCTGTTTCGTCATCTTCAAGATGCTGGTGGAAGGGGCGCTGGCCGTCCTGAGCGGTGCGGCCAACCCGCCGCCCCGGCTGGAAGAAGGCGTCAGTGCGGAGAGCTTCCCCAACAAACCGGCGCGCCTCAACGTCAGGCCCTGCATGGTGGACCGCAGCCGGGTGCCCCCGCTGCTGCACAGATGCGCCTGCCACGGCAGCGCGGACATCGTGGGCCCCAGCCGGGCGGACGGTTATTTCCTGGTTCCCCGGGGCGCCGAACGTGTCGAGAAGGGGCAGAGCCTGAGGTTCTTCTCCCTATGAGTGCTGCCAAACCCCGATATCTTCGCCTGTCGGTCACCCGCCGCTGTGACCTGCAGTGCATTTACTGTCGCCCGGAGCGGGGCTGCTCTCCCCCGGAAGGCGAGTTTTCCCCGGAGCAACTGCGGCTCCTGGCCGAGTGCGCCGCCCGGGAAGGCGTGCGCAAGGTGCGGATAACCGGCGGAGAACCGCTGCAGCGCTCGGACCTGGCCGAGATTGTGGCCGCCCTCAGCTCCGTGCCGGGCATCCGGGAAACCACGATGACGACCAACGGGGTGGGACTGGAATCCCGGGTTCCCGAGCTGCGGCAGGCCGGGCTGGACCGGGTGAACGTGAGCCTGGACAGCCTGCGAGAGGATCGGTTCGCGCGCATCACCGGTCGTCACGCCCTGCCCGATGTGCTGGCGGGCATATCTGCGGCGGCTGAGGCATTTCCCCAGGTGAAGGTAAACACCGTATTGCTGGCCGGCCAGAACGAGGACGAGGTCTGCGACTTTGTGCGCTACGCCGCGCGGACGGGAATCCGGGTCCGATTCATCGAGTTCTATGGAAAGTGCGACGCCGCTGGGGGCGCGGCGACCGTGCCCGCCGAGAAAGTGAAGGCCGCCATCGAGGGGGAGTTCGGCCCGATGGAGCGGTTGCGCGGCGATCCGCTCTCGGTGGAGGAGCTCTACCGTCTCGGGGATGGCACCGTGGGACTGGTCCGGAGTCTCACCGGGCCGCCCTGCGGGGCCTGTTCGAAGCTGCGCTTTACGGCAGCCGGCGAACTGCTCCCCTGCCTGTTCGCCAGAGCCGGCGTCCAGATCGGTCACCTACTGCGTGAAGACAGGCGGGGCGAAATTCGTCGAACAATCCGCCGGGTCTACGCGACTAAAAGACGAGAAGGACCCCGCGGGAGGCGGATCGAGTGCGCCCGCGACATCGGCGGGTAACTGCCGGTCAACCGGCTCGGGTCCGGCCCCGTTCTTTGGAAACCCGGTACATTCAATTATCGGATTCGCGCCGCGGTTTTGGCATCGCGCGGGCCCATCCCTGTTTTCGTCCTCGGATGGCCGGGATGCTGACGAGTCGCCGCCTGGCGTGTAACACAAGCGCCTGCCTGTGCGTGGCCGCCTGTGTGCCCCACAGGCACGCAGACAGGCCCCCCGCCGGTGGAATCACGGCCCCGGAGAAGCAGAGCACGTTGCGCGCCATACGCCTTATCGGACATTTGAATAACCCGCTTTGGCGGTTGTCAGAGTTGCGCTGAGCGTGTACAATGATGATGGTGCGGTTGACTAAAATAGGGATGGTGTGCCATCGGACGGGGATAACTGTCCGCCTCCCGTTGCTCCCGGGGGTAGTTCGTGGCGGGTCGCGTGCCGCAACACGTAATCCAGCAGGTCGCCCGGAGAGTGGACTTCGTGCGCCTGGCGGAGCGCTATCTCCGGGTGCAAAAACGCGGCAGCAGGTACGTCGCCCTCTGCCCGTTCCACGATGAGAAGACCCCCTCTTTTTCCATCGACCCGGACGAAGGGCTTTATTACTGCTTCGGCTGCAAGGAAGGCGGCAACGTCTTCACCTTCCTGCAGAAGATGGAGGGCCTTTCGTTCGGGGAGGCCTTGCACCAGTTGGCCGATGAGGCGGGGGTCGACCTGAGCCGCTACCGGCAGTCCCTCCCAGAGGGGGAAGGAAACCTGGCCAGGCTGCGGCAGGCCAACGAACTGGCGGCCACCTTCTACCAGAAATGCCTGGAAAAGGCCGACGGAAGCGCGCGGGCCCGCCAATACCTGGAGGAGCGGCAGATAACTGCCGAATCCGTGGCGCGGTGGCGTCTCGGTTATGCGCCCGACGGGTGGGACCATTTTCTCAAGTGCGCGCTCAACCGAGACTTCGAACCGGACGCCCTGGTCGCCGCGGGATTGATTAAACCCCGGCAGGACGGCACGGGGCATTACGACAGGTTCCGCAACCGGATTATGTTTCCGATTGCGAGTGTGGCCGGGCGGCCGATTGCATTCGGGGCCCGGGCACTGGACCCGGACGATGAACCGAAGTACCTGAACAGCCCGGAGACTGCTCTGTTCAGCAAGGGCCGTTGCTTTTTCGGTCTGGACCGAGCCAAGGCGGCCGTCCGGTCCACCGACACCGCCGTCGTACTCGAAGGCTACACCGACGTGATCATGGCGCACCAGGCCGGCGTGACCGAGACCCTGGCGGTCCTCGGAACGGCCCTGACCGAAGACCATGCCCGCGTGCTGGGCAGGCTGTGCAGTCGGGTGATACTCGTTTTCGACGCGGACGAAGCGGGCCAGAAATCTGCCGCGCGCAGCATCGAAGTGTTGCTCAATCAGGACCTGGAGATCCGGGTGGCCCAACTGCCGCCGGGGCTCGATCCCTGCGATTACATCGTAGAGCACGGCGGGGAGGAATTCCGCAGACGGCTGGATGAAAGCATCGGTTTCTTTGAATTCCGGCTGCGGCTGGCAAGGGACAGTCATAATACGCAGACGATCGAAGGGCGGACGGCGGCGTTCCGCGAAGTGGCCGAATTCGCGGCCGGTGTCCGTGACCCGGCACAGCGGGACATGATCGTGCGCTGGATCGCCGAGGAACTCAGGGTTCCGCCACGGGCCATATGGGCGGGCCTGCGAACGCCGAGAGATGCGGGCCGGGAGGTCGAGGACAGGCCCGCACCGCGATCTTTGGGCGAAAGACTGCCGGGCGAATTGTTGGGATTGCTGCTCGTGCACCCCGGGCTGAGGGTCGGGGTGGCGCGGGCCGAGCTGGAAGTGCTGCCCGATGGGTCGGAGAGGCGCGCCCTGACGCTGCTGCTGGAGAAAGACGAGCAGGTGAACGCAGCCGATTTCATCGGGTCGTTGGCGGACCCGGACCTGGCCTCCGCAGCCTCCCGCGCGCTGGCGGAGGAAAGGGAGCGCGCGGCGCGGCTCTCCAACGCCGCCGAGAAATCCCGCGTGCGGCTGGAGGGCTACCTGAACTACCTGGCCCGCAAGCGGGAAGCGGCACTGGTGGGTTCAGCACCGCGGCCCGAACAGATGGACGACCAGCAGTTGCGCAATCTGGAGCAGCGACTGAAGGAGAAGGACAAAAAGTCGGCGCAAGGAAGATGAATTCAGGAGTTGTTCGCCGATGGCAGAAGAAACTGCAATAGAGAGACCTTCCATCCTGGAGGACATCCAGGATCTCGTCAAACAGGGCAAAGACCGGGGATACCTCACGTACGAGGAACTGAACGACTTCCTCCCCGAGGACGTGGTCAGCCCGGAATACATCGACGAAATACTGTTGGCGCTCGATGAGTCCGGCATCGAGCTGATCGACGAGCAGAAACTCCGGGAGGAAGGCGGGGATTTCTTCCTGGAAGATGAGGAAGTGGAGGAGGAAGAGGAAGAAGAGACCACCTCCATCTCCACCACGGAGAAGATCGACGACCCCGTGCGGATGTACCTGACCCAGATGGGGCAGATCCCGCTTCTGAGCCGCGACGAGGAGATCGCCCTGGCCAAGCGTATCGAAATCGGCCGGAAGAGCTTCCGCAAGAAAGTGCTGCAGTTCACCTGCACCATCGAACGCTGCGTGGAGGTGCTCCAGGATGTCGACCAGGGCGACCTGCCCTTCGACCGCACGCTGAACGTGAGCGCACTGGAGAAAGACGAAAAGGAAGCCATGGCCGCCCGCGTGCCCGAGAACGTGGAAACCGTTCAGAGGCTCCTTCAGAAGAACCGGGAGGACTGGAAAGAGTACCGCACCGGCAAGAAAAGCAAGGCGGAGAAGGTGGAACTCCTGCGCGCCATCCGCCGCCGGCAGCGCAAATGCATGATCCTGATCGAAGAGCTGCGGCTGCGCATAAAGCGAATCCAGCCCCTGCTCGACCTGGTGAACGAAGTCTACGACCGTATGTCGAGCATCCACGGGGAGTTGGAGAAGCTACGGCACAGGGACGGCAACAAAGCCAAGCGCCGGGCGCTGGACTCGGAGCTGCACCACCTGGAAGACCGCATCTGCTGTCCCTTCCCCCTTTTCGAGAGGCGGGTCCTCGCCACGCGGCTGGTGCACGAGGAGTACGAGCGGGCCAAGTCCGACCTGGCAGGGGGCAACCTGCGGCTGGTGGTGAGCATTGCCAAAAAGTACCGGAATCGTGGCCTCAGCTTCCTGGACCTCATCCAGGAGGGCAACACCGGGCTCATGCGCGCGGTGGACAAGTACGAGTATCGGCGCGGCTACAAGTTCTCCACCTATGCCACGTGGTGGATCCGGCAGGCCATCACCCGGGCCATCGCGGACCAGGCCCGCACCATCCGCATACCGGTCCACATGATCGAGACCATGAGCAGCATCCGCAACGTGCTCAAGCGGCTCTCTCAGAAGAAAGGGCGGGAGCCCACCCTCGAGGAGATCGCCGAAGAAGCCGACCTCAGCATCGGCGAGGTGCGCCGCGTGCTGAAGATATCCAAACGTCCCATCAGTCTCGACCGACCCATCGGGGACAGCGACGATAGCTTCTTCGGGGACTTTATCGAGGACGAGACCGCCCCCAGCCCCATCCGCGTCGCGGCCAAGGAGATGCTCAAGGACAAGATCGAGGCGGTTCTCGATACCCTGACCTACCGGGAAAGGGAGATCATCAAGCTGCGCTACGGCCTCGGGGACGGCTACACCTACACCCTGGAGGAAGTGGGAAAGCTGTTCAACGTCACCCGCGAGCGGGTGCGCCAGATAGAGGCCAAGGCCGTCCGCAAACTGCAGCACCCCGTGCGGAGCCGCCAGCTCGAAGGTTTCATTGACAGCCTGCCGAACAACACGTAAACTACCCGTCTGTTTCTCTGCCCGGAGGGACAAAAGAACTGGTGACACCTTCGGATTCGACCCGTTGCGTGCCGCGCTCGTGGACGCAAATGCAGCGGTATGCCTCCACAGCCCGGGCCCGGGAGGGTTCGGGCTTTTTTCTTTCGTCTCCTCACCGCACAACGGCACCATGAGAGAGAAGCTGCGCAAACTGCAGGAGATCAACTGCCGCATCGAACAATTGCGCGGCGACCGCGAGCGACTTTCCATCGACATCGAGAATCAGGCCGAGGTCCTGGAAAACAAACAGCTTCAGCACAACCAAACCCACGAGGCCCGTATCGAGAAGACAAAGCGGGCCGACCGCACGCAACTGGAAATCGAAGAGGCCGAACAGGAATGCGAACGCCTCGAGACCCGGCTCAACACCGTGCGCAACCAGCGGGAATACGATACCATTCAGCAATCATTGGCCAGTCATCAGGCCGACATCCGCAAGTGGGAGGACGAAGCACTGGCCGCGCTCGATGAGGCGGACCGACTGCGCGGCGAGGAAGAACGTCTGGCCCAGGAAGTGGAGCAGGCCCGCGCCGAATTGGACCGTGCCGAGAAGGAAGTCGCGCGCCAGCGGGAAGAGTACGACCGCCAGATCGAGCAGCTTCAGCAGGAACGCGACCAACTGCGCTCGCAGCTCGACCCCACGCTGCTGACCGCCTACGATCGCATCGCCAGCAGGCACCCCAGGGACGCACTGGCTGAGGTGCGCGGGCGCGTCTGCGGCGGCTGCCATACCCAGATCACCAAGCAGACCCAGGTGCTGCTGATGCGGGAGAACAAGATCGTCTACTGCCATAGCTGCGGCCGCATGCTGATGCTGTCCGACTGAACGTTCCGCAGAGCTACCGCCGGGGTCCGAACAGCGCCGTCCCGAGCCGCACCATGTTCGCCCCCTCTTCCACCGCCACCTCGTACGAGTTCGTCATTCCCATCGAAAGGACTTCCATGCGCACGTTCGGCGCGCTGCATTCCTTCAGTTCCTCGAGCAGCTCTCGCATACGCCGGAAGTAGGGGCGCGCCTCCTCCGGGTCCTCCGCGTATGGTTCCATGGTCATCAGCCCCTCAACGCCCACCCGCTCCAGCTTCGCCACAGCCTCCAGCAACGACCGCACCTCGCCCGGCGGGACGCCGTACTTGCTCTGCTCGCCGGCGATGTTGACCTCCACCAGAGTCGCCACGGGTCCGTCCGCGCGTTTGTCCAGCCCGCGCGCCAGGCGGAGCGAATCCAGGCTTTGTATCAGCCCGAAAAGCGGCAGCGCCCGGTTGATCTTGTTGCTCTGCAGGTGTCCGATCAGGTGCCACTGCACCTTCTCCGACAGCTCCCCCAGCTCCGCGCGATGCCGCTGCGTCTCCTGCACGTAATTCTCGCCGATCGTAGTCGCCCCCGCCTCCACCACCTCCGCCAGTTCGCGGCCCTGCCGCCCCTTGGCCGCCACCACGAGCTGCACCTCCGGCGGCAGCGATTCCCGTATCCGCCGGTAATTCTCCGCGGCGCTCAGTTCACTCACGGGCGCCTCCTCCAGGGCTACAGATAGCGCACAAAGCGATTCTTCTCGTCCACCAGCACCTTCTTCGCCTTGACCGGCTCGTCGGTCAGTTCGAAGCCCATGACGATCACCTGGTCGCCCGCCTGGATGCGGTGCGCGGCCGCGCCGTTCATGCAGATATCCCCGTCCCCGCTCCCGCCGGCGATGACGTAGGTCTCCACCCGGGCCCCGTTCGTCATGTCCGCCACCAGCACCTTCTCACCCGGCCACAGCCCCGCCCTTTCCATCAACTCCTCGTCGATGGTGATGCTGCCCACGTAGTCCACAACGGCACCGGTGACCGTCGCCTTATGGATCTTGGATCGCAGAACCCAGCGCATGTCTCAACCCTCGTGAAGCTCGTCGCTTATCAGTCGGGCCGCTTTCCGCCCGCTCTTGAGCATCCCGCCGAAGATGGGACCCATCCGCGGCAAACCATACGTCGAGCAGACCGACATGCCCGCCACGTACAGCCCCGGATACACCTCCCCCGTCTGCTCCACCACTCCCTGCTCCGCCGGCTCCACGTCCATGAACCCCTCGCCGATCCCCTCGGGGTGGAAGTCGGCCAGCTTGCTGCGCAGCATCTGCACCAGCTCCGCGGCGTGGCCCGTGGCGTCCACCACCTTGCGGGCGGCCATGCAGACCGGGTCCACGTGGAGCTGGGCCATCATGATCGGCGTGGCGTTGATCACCACCCCCCGCACCCTGTCGTGCTTCACCACCACGTCCTCGGCTTCGGTCAGGTTGAAGACCGTCGCCCCCGCCTTCTCGGCCTCGCGCGCCAGACTGGACGCCAGGTCGATCGCCCCCGCCACGTACAGCCCCCCGCGCTCGTGGTGGCGGACCCCGAGTTCGTCCAGAATCTCCGTCTCTTCGACCACCACGACATTCTTGCCGATCCCGCCTCCCCAGATGCCTCCGCCCGTCGAAAGCCTCTTCTCCAGCACCACCGTCTTCAACCCCTCGCAGGCCAGATAGTAGGCGGCGGCCAGCCCGGCCGGCCCGGCGCCCACCACGATCACGTCGCTCTCCAGTGCATCCAGAAACCGCTCCGTGAAGGTCTCCACGATGGCGCGGGTTATCTCGATCTCTTTCATGACGTATGCTCTGCTCTTTCGGGATGGGAGTTGGTGCGAGCACGGGAAGGTCCGGGCATCCGGCCGGCCAAAACTTCACTATAGCGCGCGCCGCCCTTGCTGTCAAAGCTCTCAGGACTTACTTGGCGAGGACATGGTACCCACCTGCAGCAGAGCGTGGAGACAGGGAAACCAGAGGATTCGCGCCCGCCCCGGAGCAGGCTCCGGATGGCCCCGGTGCACTTGCAGCGAACCGGCGAGGCTGCGTAAACTGGGCGCGTGAGAGGGACTGAACGGAGGAGGCGGCCATGCAACTCCGACTGATCGAGATGGCGTGCCCCGCGGAGCTGGCGGACGAAGTGGAGGACGCCGCCCGCCAGTACGAACCCCTGGAGCTGTGGCGCGATCAGATGGCGGACGAGAGGGTGCTGGTGAAGATTGTGCTGCAGGCTCAGCAGGCGGAGGGCGTGCTGGACGAGCTGGAGAACCGATTCGGGGGCATGGACGACTTTCGCATCCTCCTGACCCGCCTGGAAGCCGTGGTCCCCCGACCGGAACCACCGGAAGAGTCGGACGACGAGACGCTCCGCAAGACGGCTTCCGAGCCGCTGCTCACGCGTATCAGCCGGCAGGAACTCTATGCCGAGGTGTCGAGCGCCTGTGAGCTGACCCAGGTTTTTCTGGCCCTCATCGGCCTGGCCACCGTGGTGGCGGCCCTGGGGCTGTGGCGCGGGAACGTGGCCGTCATCGTGGGGGCCATGGTCATCGCACCCCTGCTGGGTCCCAACATCGCGCTGGCCCTGGCCGCCACCCTGGGCGATGGGAAACTGGCCCGGCGCGCATTCACGAGCAACCTGGCCGGGATCGGGCTGGCGCTCGGGCTGGCCGTCGGCCTCGGGGTCATCCTGCCGTTCGAGTCCACATCGGAGGAGTTTTTCGTGCGCGCCCAGGTGGCGCCCGCGGACGTCGTTCTGGCGTTGGCCGCCGGCAGTGCGGGGGCGCTGGCCTTCACCACCGGCATACCGACGGCGCTGGTCGGGGTGATGGTGGCGGTTGCACTGTTACCTCCCCTCACGGCGCTGGGTCTGGGCCTGGGTTCAGGCCAATGGAACGTGGCGCTGGGTGCCCTGCTGCTTTTCACGGCCAACCTCGTCTGCGTCAACCTGGCCGGCATGGCCACCTTTCTCATCCAGGGCATTCGCCCGCGCACCTGGTGGGAAGAAGACCGGGCAAAAAAAGCCTCGAGGTCAGCCCTGACCCTTTGGATACTGCTGCTGTTTGCACTGATGGGGCTCATGCTGCTGGCGCGGAGCTGCGGAACGGTGCCGACGCCCTTGTAGGGAGCGCCGGCCTGAGAGTCCGTCAAAAGGAGGGAACATGCCATGGCCCGGTTGTTCAGATCCTCGGGGAAGTCGGGGCTGCCGCCCGGAACGCCCGTGCACGTCGGCGCACGGAAAGCCGAGCGCGTGCAGGTGACCATTATCCGCTACGATGCGGAATCCGTAGAAGAACAGCAGATCGAGGACCTCGAGCAATGCGCTGCCTTTCGGGAGCGCGGCGGCGTTATCTGGGTCAACGTGGACGGGCTGCACCAGACGGACGTCATCGAGCAGATAGGCGCGCAGTTCGACCTGCACTCCCTCATCCTGGAGGACATCCTCAACACCGGGCAGCGGCCCAAGATCGACGATTACCAGCGCTACCTCTACGTGGTGCTGAAGATGCTGTCCCACAACGCGGACCTGGAGGAGATCGAGGCGGAACAGGTGAGCCTGGTGATGGGGCCGGGTTTCGTGCTCTCCTTCCAGGAGCGGGAAGGTGACGTTTTCGAGCCCATTCGGGAACGGCTGCGAACCGGCAAGGGGCGCGTGCGGAGCATGGGCAGCGATTACCTGGTTTACTCGCTGATCGACGCCGTCGTGGACAGCTACTTCCTTATCTGCGAGGCTTTCAGCGAGAAGCTGGAGGCGCTGGAGGAACTGGTCGTCTCCGACCCCGAACCGGGCGCATCGCGGCAGATACACGCGGCCAAGCGGGAGGCCATCATGCTGCGCAAATCTCTGTGGCCCCTCCGCGAGGTCATCAACGGACTGCTGCGGGAGGAGCCGCCCCTGGTCAGCGAGGCGACGCACCTTTACCTGCGCGACGTCTACGACCACACCATCCAGGTTATCGATACCATCGAGTCCTTCCGCGACGTGCTGTCCGGGCTGCTGGACATCTACCTGACCGGCATCAGCAACCGCATGAACGAGGTGATGAAGGTGCTGACCATCATCGCCACCATATTCATCCCCCTCACGTTCATCGCGGGGGTGTACGGAATGAACTTCGAGCACATGCCGGAGCTGAAGTGGCCCTGGGCCTACCCGGTGGTGCTGTTGCTCATGGCGCTCATCGCGGTCGCGATGGTGTTTTACTTCCGCCGGAAGGACTGGCTGTGACTACCAGGGCACCCGCAACGCCCGCAGGGGATGGAGCACGCAGAACCGCAGCAACCGGCGGCGCAGGTTCCGCCGGATTTCCCGCCGCTCCCGGGGGGTATCGCGCAGGAGATCGTGGGCCATTTTGGGTTTGACGAAGTACTTGTCGAACTCCCGGTAGATCTGCCCATAGCGCTCGTCGGACATGGCCGTCAGGTTGACCCTTCCGGCCACGCGGTCATAGGCGTACTCCCCCCACGGGAGGGACTGCTTCACCTCGTCGGGCAGGTCGTTGTAGATGGGCGTGCCGGGCAGCGGACAGAGGCGGCTGACGCTGATCACCTCCGGCCTGGCCCAGCGCAGGAAGTTCATGGTGGCCCTGAAGTCCCGTTCCGTCTCGCCGGGCAGACCGACCATGATGTCGGCGAATATCCGGAGTCCGGCCTCGCGGGTCAGGCGGACGGCCCGGCGGTTCAGCTCCACCGTGGAGTTCTTCCCCAGGGCACGCAGCAGCCTGTCTGAGCCGGTCTCGAAGCCGTACTCGACCTGGATGCACCCGGCCTGCTTCATCCGGTCCAACAGTTCGGGTTCGGCCTGGTCCACGCGCAGGCAGCCGTCCCACTTGATCCGCCGGTGCAGGTCGCGGCGGCGCAACGCTTCGCAGAGCTCCAACAGGCGCTGGCGGTCGGCCCCCAGCGTGTCGTCGTCGAAGTGGATCGCCTCCACGCCGAACCGGTCCACCACGTGCTGTATCTGTTCGATCACGTGCTCGACCGAGTGGTATCGGACCCCCAGTCCGGCCACCAGGTGTCCGGCGCAGAAGCGACAGCGGTTCGGGCATCCCCGGGAGGTCAGAAGGTTGGTCGCCCGGAAGAACCGCCACCGGAGGAGCCACCGCGTGGGGTGGAGGTGGTAGTCCATGTCGAACAGGTTGTAGGCGGGATGCCCCAGCCGGTCCAGGTCCGGCTCCGGTGGTCGGGGGGGCGTTCGGGTGCAGGAACCGTTTTCGCGCAGTACCAGTCCGCGCACAGAGGACTCCGGCCCCCTCTCGGCCAGCTCCACCACAGTATGCTCACCCTCCCCGACGACCGCCACGTCGACGGACGGACACTCGTCCAGGGTCTGTTCCGGCACGGCCGTGGGGTGCACCCCGCCGGCGGCGACCAGCACGTGCTCTCCGCAGACTTCCTTCGCCAACCGGGCGATCTGCTCCGCCTCCGCCACCGCCGGCGTCAGGACCGACAGACCCATCATCTCCGGCTGGAAGTCCTGCAGCACGTCGCGCAGGGCGGCGTCCGCCGCGTCCCAGTTGAACTCACGCCGGGCCAGTTCCTTCTCCCGCAGGTGAACGCGCACCTCGTGACCGCTCCGCTGGAGCGCCGCGCCCACATAGGCCAGCCCCATTGGAACCCACCGGGAGCGGAAAGAACCGATGGGCCATTCCGCCCGCGGCGGGACCGGACAGACAAGCAGTACTCTCATAGCCTCTTCAGCGCCTCCCGGAGCATCTGCCGGCGGAGCTTGGGCAGACGCCCCTCCGAGTTTACCACCACGCCGGGACTGACCAGCATGGCGCAGAAGCGGCCGGGTCCCGCGGAGCCCAGCCGCTCGGCCAGCCGCGAGCAGGCCGGCTCCCGTAGCGCGCGGGCGCCCAGATGCAGGGCCGCGGCCATCGCCGCCGACGCGCCCGTGCGCCGGCACGCCTCCCGGAGCCACGCGACATCGGGTTCGCCCGCGGCGCCGCGGGCGGCCTGGCAGAGGTCCGAAAGGCCCTGGAGCCTGTCGAAACGATGCCCCAGGGCCCCATGCACGGCGGCCACAAGCAGCAGCGACGCGGGGGAAGCAACCGTGAAACCCATTTCGTTCCTCGATTCGGCCAGCGCCAGGTCGCCGTAGCGCACGGAGACGGCGCGCCTTTGCGACGGCGAGTTGACCAGGTTCCAGTGCACCTCCACGGCGCCGCCCGGACCCCTGGCAAGCCGCCACGTGCGTTCGCCGTAGCCGCGGGCGTATTTTCGGTCCGGTGCGGGCACGGGTCTGTAGCCGAGTCCTTCCAGGAGGTGCTCGACGGCGGGCACGGCCTCGTGCAGAGCCAGAAGGTCCACGTCGGTGAAAGGCCGCAGCGCGGGCCGGGGGTAGAGTCGATCGGCAAACTCTGCCCCCTTGATCACCGTGACCGGAAGCGACCGGCTGGCCACGGCGCGGCCGATCTGCCGGAGCTGGCGCCGTAAGACCAGCGATAATGCCCTCTGGGAACGAAGCATTCGGCGGCCCTCGCTCAGCGCGTCCGCCAGCACCTTGCCGGCGGCTGGTCCGCCCGGAATCGACCTGACCACCCGGCCGGCCCCGAACCGGTCCGCCGCATTGCCGAGATTGGTCACACACGCGGGCAGCACCCCGTGGCGCAGTGCCTCGCGGACCAACCAGTCCATCTCCGGGGCGCGCAGTCGGCTTTGCGGCAGAGGACCTCGCGGTCCCAGAGGATCGGTCAGGGCCAGCAGCCAGGCGGTCTTACGTCGGAGGGGCATCGGCGTTCCATCCGTCCAGGGACGACAGGATCAACTCGGGCAGCGTCTCCAGTGAGGGCCCGACGCTAAGGGCGAAAACCGGACACTGGCGCACGAGCTGGGCCAGCATGGCGAACATGGTGCCCGGACCCGCTTCGGCACGCGGCTCCAGGGCTCGCACGTTTTCGTTCGCCAGGCGGGTCAACGCGTCCACCCGTTCCATGGGCGCCAGCCGGTGTCGCTCAGCGTTGCGTTCCTGGAGCATCAAAACCAGGGCAACCCGGGCGGGCCTCTGCGGGTGGGGCAGAGAGAATCGGGCGGGGTCGAGAGCGAATTCCTCTTGCTGGGGCCGAGACGCACCCGCCAACTCGCGGAGCCACGGAAGCAGCTCCAGGGTGTGACGGCGCACCTTGCAGGGCCTCGGCAGACCCCACGCCGCGATCTGTCCCTCGCAGCGGGTCAGAACAGTTGCGTCGTCGGTCAGCAGGCGAAGACCGCCCCCGGTCAGGGCCAGGGCGGCCGTTGTCTTGCCCGCGCCGCTGGCGCCGCATATCAGCACAGCCCGTCCGCCCGGGGCATCCGCGACGGAAGCGGCGTGGATCAGGCAGCAGGCGACCTCCGGCAGGAACTCCGAAAGCACGGGGATGAGGCAGCCGAAAGTCGCGCTCCACTCGGCGCCCTCCCGCACGCGGGCGTCGGCCACCCGCCGACCCAGATCGATGCACAGCCGGGTCAGACCGGGTTGCTCGACCAGTCGTGCCCGCTCGCCCGTATAGTAGGCCAGCCTGGTTCTGCCCCCGGGAGGCACGCCCTCCCAGAACAGCCGCATGCCCGGAGGCGGCTCCCCCCTGGTCCGGCACTCACCGTAACTGAGGCGCAGTTCGAAGGGGTGTTCGAGCTCCGAACGTGTCTCGAACGGTCCCAGCCGGGCGTCAATTATCCGGAGCAGCCTGTCGTCGGTGGCGCAGACTCGCAGGGGCAGGCCCTGCACGTCGTAACTGCGCCGCAGGCTTCCCATCGAGCATCCAGATGCCGACCGGTCAATCGTCCTTCCTGCCGAAACACCCGCCTTTTAGAGCAGAAGTGCCGTCTGTCACGGGCGGTGCCGTGCCTTCGATGATCTCTCTCAGCCGACGTCGCTTGCGCAGCACGGGATCGGAATACGGCTTCCTGGCGCGCACTTCCTCCATCCTGTACTCCTCCGCTACACGTCGAAGATTGGTTTCCGAATGCCTTCAGACTGCTCTTCTCCTGAAGCAGCCGCCTTTCTCCGGCAAGCCGTCGGTAACCGTCGGCGAAGACCCTTCCGCCACTTCAGCGAGGCGCCTGTCCTTACGCAATCTTGGCTTGACGTACGGCTTCCTGCCGGGTGCGTTGTCCATACCGATCTCCTGGGGTACACACCACTCTCGTTGTTGAACACCGCTCGGCCCGTCGACATGCCCGCGCATTGGCTTCTACGTGGCCGGCGAATCCGTCACGGGCGGCGGAGCCCCTTCGGTGATCTCAGCGAGACGCCGACGCCTGCGCAGCTCGGGTTCGACGTAGGGTTTTTTTGTGGCGCCCCTTTCCATGTCCTCGTCCGTTTTCGACGTTTCCCGCCGTTCGTGCAGATCATGCGGTTCTGCCATCGGTGACAACCGGCCCGTTCCCTTCCATCAGCTTGTGCAGTTTCTGCCGGCGTTTCAGGTTCGGGCTCACGTACCGAGATTTCCGTGTTATTCCATCCCTTCGTCGCTCTTTCATGAGTCCCTCCTGCCTCCTGATCCCGGAGCAAAACGGTTATGGCCACCGCCCTCCAGGTGGGCAAGCCGCCAGTTTTGCCGAATCCCCGGCGCTTTCGCTGCCGGAGACCATGTCCGGCATACACTCCATCAAATTCTGCACATTGCGCTTCTTTGAACGGTTTGCGTGCTTGTAGCCTCTGGTGCCTCCGTGCAGCCTTCTCTGGACCGAACATGCACCGCGGGCTCATTGCCGCCACCGGGCACCGCGCCCTGACGGCCCTGTTCCTCAGGCCCCGACCTCTCAGAGGCGCTCACCGTCCGTAACCGTGGGGGTTCCCCCCTCGGTTACGCTGGACAGCAGTCGCTCCTTTCGCAGCACGGGCACCACGTAGCGCTCTTTCGACGTAGTCCTGGTCGGTTTTCGTCCCACCTGCCCCTCCCGTTCGTGTGCCGATCTGATCCTTCGCCAGGCCCGGTCCGGGAAGACGCCGGACGCATCCCCCGGGGGTACGCGCGACGTCCGTCCTGCCGCAGCCTCGACGCAGGAGGCTCCCGCCGGGCCCCTGGAATCCGTCACGTGCTTAGCTCAATCCGTTTAGCTGTGGACACGGCGGAGTTGCCTCCGCTTTCCCAATCCCGTGTATCCGATCTCCTGGCGGCGTTTTCCCGCCTTTGGCCTCACGATTCATTGCTCAGGAGGGCGTGCCGTGTCTCAACAGGACGGCCACCGGCTGCGCCGGTTCAGCGTTCATCGTTTCGGAGCCACAGGTCACCCAGCAGTGTCCGCGACGGGCCCGTCCACCGGCCGGGTACACTCCGATATGCAGCTCTGCCGGCAGGTCGGCCAGCCGGAGGAAATGAAACATTGTCAGCCCCTCCCGCAGGCACGCCCTCCGGCGCATGTGGCGCGGTCTTCGAAGCCGCGCCCGGACCACCGCGGCGATGCAATGTGCGCCGACTCCGCGATACAAGGCCAGCCCGGCCGGGGGCGTAAGGACCCGGAGAATGGCACGCAGCGACAGCAGTCTATCCAGCAGGGGTATCAGGGTCGCCACCATCCAGACGTGAACTGCCAGCACTGCCCGCCCCATGCCGTCACCCCTTACATTCCACAACTCTATTCTCGCTGACAAGCTGATCGGCGAGGGCCACAGCATCGCGTTCGATCCGCTCTCGGGGAGCGTCGAACTGTTCTTCCAGCAGGTCCACAACCTCCCTTACCGTCCTTTGCCCGTCCAGGGCGTTCAGGAAGGCTGCGGCCGTCTCGTTGCACGTGTAGAGATACCCGGTGCTGAACGAGAGGATTACGGTCTCCTCACCTTCCCCCAGCGATTCGTAGGAGACATCATCTGCCAGTCTGAGTCTTCGCCCCCACACGTTCGCGCCCCTGCCTGCAGAACACCGGTGCGAATCCCTCACTCCGTCATAGGTAGTTTAAAAACCCGTGCCTGTCAAGTTCCGATCAGCGACAGGCGGCAATTACCTGTCGCGCCTTTTCCGCGTTCCGGTGGATGGTCTCGATGATGGGCAGGTCATAGGGACACTTCTCCTCGCACGTGCCGCATTCGACGCACTTCGCCACGCCCTCGGCAATTTCCGGCGCGCGGGTCCCGACCAGTTTTTCGAGGGGCAGCCTCTCGAGGAGGCTCTCGAAGATCATTGCCAGTTGCACGGGCACGCCCTCGGGGCAGGGCATGCAGTAGCCGCAGCGTCGACAGAAGAGTTTGCCCAGTTCACGGGCGATCCGCTCCGCTCCCTGCTTTTCCGCGCCGTGCAGCACTGCGGCGGATTTGACGACTCCCACGATCTCCTCGATCTCTTCGGCCCGTTCGATGCCCGGGATCGGCACCAGGTCCGGAAAGCTGTTCAAGAACTTGAACGCCAGGTTGGCGTTGGTATACATGCCACCGCAGAGCGGTTTCATGACAATGAACCCCAGGTTCCGGTCCCGGGCGCGGGGGATGAGCCGCTCTCGGGGCCCGGCGGTGACGAGGTTGAACGGAAACTGGATGGTCTCGAACGCTTCCTCCTCAACCAGTTCCAGCGACAGGTCCAGGCTGTGAGACGTAAAGCCGATGTGGTCGATCCAGCCCCGTTCGCGCGCCTCCTTCAGCCCCTCCAGGGCGCCTGCCGGGCCGCTTGCCCGCTCCCACGCGTCCGGTTTGGAAACGCCGTGAAGCTGGTACAGGTCTACCTTTTCGACGCCCAGCCGCCTGCGGGAACGATCCACTTCGGCCAGGATGCCGTCCCGGGTGCGCTCGGGGCTCTTGCTGGCGAGCACCACCCCGTTGCGGCGGCCCCGGATGGCGGCGCCGATCTTCTCTTCGCTGTCGCCGTAGCGGCTGGCCGTGTCGATGAAATTCACCCCCAGCTCCAGCGCCCTGCGGATGACGGAAATGGCCTCGTCCTGGGACAATCTCTGGATGGGAATGCCGCCGAAGCCGACGGCGGAAACCTTCAGGCCGCTTCTGCCCAGGGTCACCTGACGCATCGGCAATGTTCCTTCACAGGGAAAAAGCGTGCCAGAAACCACCGGCCTGCCCGGCACCCGTTGCGGGACCGCACAACCGCTCTTATGATAGCATAAGGTGACCGGAAGCGGAAAACGACGACGAACGGTGCCGATGGCGCGTGCGTCGCCGATTTCACCACGCAGGGGAGGGCCCCTGGGCGGACGCGACACAACATGGAGCGGTTCCGTGGGCCACCACGTCCCGGCAGAGGTCTCCGTCGAGTGCACTTACCGCTGCAATCTGCGCTGTGTCCATTGCAACGTGCGCTGCCTCGAGCGCCCCGGGGAAGCGGAGCTTTCGGCGGCAGAGCTGGCCGACATCCTCCAGCAGCTCAAGGACGCGGGCACCCGGACGCTCACGCTCACGGGCGGGGAGCCCTTCCTGCGGGACGACTGGGCCGAAGTGGCCACCCGGGCCGCGGAGCTTTTTGAGCTGATCGTCTACACCAACGGGACGACCGTCACGGCGGATGTGGCTGCTGAGCTGGGGCGCATCGGTCCGGCATCGGTCGAAGTCTCCGTCTATGGCGCTTCTCCCGGGACCTGCGAGGCGGTGACCGGCATCGAGGGGGCGTACGAGAGGTTCAACCGGGGCCTGGAACGCCTGATGGCCACGGGCCTGGAGGTCGTGCCAAAGGTTTGGGTGCTGCGCGAGAACGCCCACGAATGGCCGCAGCTTCGCAGGCGCTATTCGGCGTTTCCGGCCTTCAAACGGGGGCTGGAGGTCTCCCCCCGGTTCGACGGCGACGCCTCATCGACAGCCCACAGGGCCTCCGCCACGCAAATGCTCTGGGTCCTGAGCGCCGAGAAACACGACCCGCGCCACAAGAAGGTCCATAAAGCAGATGCCGACAAAGCCCCCTGCGGCACCGCGTCGGGCGGGTGCGTGGTATCCGCCTACGGGGATGTCTTCCCGTGCGGCTTCATCCCTCGTCCCGGAGGCAACCTGAGAGAGCAGTCGTTCGCCGAGATATGGCAGTGCGGTTTTTTTCAGAAACTGCGCTCCCTGACGCTGGGCGACCTGGACGGCTGCGCCGACTGCGAACTGCGGCCCTACTGCCGCGTCTGTCCGGGAATGAATCTGCTGGAGACCGGCGATCTCCAGAGTCCCGCCCCGGAGAGTTGCCGCCTGGCCAGGCTGAGGCGCCTCGTGGCAGAAGACGGCCGGTGAACCGGTCGCGACTCATTCCGGCGGGGAGGGTTGCGACACCCGGCCCATGAACAGGATCGCGCCGGACGGACCGTGCCGGATGAGGAACAGGAACGGATGATCCGCCCGGAACACCACGGGCTCCAGCGGCGCGGCCGTGATGCCTACCACCACGCCCGTGGCGGCGGCGGCTTCGGTGCCCTCTTCGTTCACGTCCACGTATGCCTTGTGCAGAACCGCCGTGACGAACAGGTCACGCCGCCCGTTCATGCCAGATAGATCCGCAGCCGTTGGTGAGAAGGCATCGGTCATCCCCAGCGACTCCAGCACCGGGCGCATGGAAAACTTCGAGGTGACCTTGAAACGGGGCAGGTAAAGGTCCACCTCCCGCCGGCGCAGCTTTGACAGCCAGGCGTTCAGCTTTTCAGCAGTCAGTTCTTTCTCCAGCGCCGCAAGGCCGTCCCGCCGCCGCGGCACCAGGACGACCATGCTGAGCTCTCCGCCCTCGTAGGGGAGCTCCAGCACCTGGCAACCGTTGGTCTCGGCGCAGGCAAACTGCTTCTTCCCGTGCATCATCGGCACCGGTTTCTTCTCTTCTGCGGAAACCCAGAAATCCTGCTCGGCCGTCTGCTCCGGGTCAAAGGGCAGCAGCCACAATCCTTTGAAGTAGATGGCGTTGGTCAGCACCAGGCGCGTCATGAGGTTCAGGGCGCCGGGCGGGATCAGGTCTTCGAT
Organism: uncultured candidatus Brocadiaceae bacterium; assembly: GCA_964572825.1. Lineage (GTDB taxonomy): Bacteria > Planctomycetota > Brocadiia > SM23-32 > SM23-32 > CAYVBE01. The sequence continues at coordinate 23,161 of CAZNGS010000026.1, read as the reverse complement.
CTTGCCGTGGGTCTGCTCTTCGACCCACCGGTTGATCCGTGCCCGCGCCTTTTCGGTGGCGCCGCGGAAATCCACCTGTTCCAGCCCGGCCCGGTACCGTGCCTCAACCAGTTGCAGGTAACGCGGCAGGAAATCGTAGCCCTCCTGTCCCCACAGGGCGTTGGCCACCTCCAGGCGGCAGCCCTCGGCCTGCGTGGCCGCGTTCAACCGGTCGAGCAGGCGCCGGTAGGCCTCGTGCACCCGGTCGCCGTCCTCCGGAAGGCGCAGGACCCGCCGCATCTGCTCCGCCGTGCGGCCCCGGGCGCCGGCCCAGGTCATGGCCAGGGCGCTTGAGATGCTATGGGGCGAGCAAAAGAGGTTCCCTTGCTCTTCCTTGAGCTGCCCGTACAGGTCGATGGCGAATCCGTTGTTCGCTTCCACCACGGCTTCCTTGAGCCCGCTGGGAATCTTCTGGCTCTCCCGGCCTTCCTCGCAACGTGTGCTGGAAACGCCAATCGACACCGCCAGCGCCAGGACAATCATGCTTACGCTTAGATAACGCATGGTCGCTCCCTCTCACAGCAGTCTGCCCACTCTTATCCTATTGGTAGTATACAGCCGGCCGAATGTTCCATATCTTCCATCACCCGAGCACTCCCAACGAAGCGCCGATCTATGAGGTCTTTGGTTCTGAATGCCTGGGGTCCATAGTGCACGAAGCCCCCTTTGCGGGTGATGCCGGTTCCGTCGCCCATGTTGAGAATGATGAGATAGGATCTTTTGGGCTCAAAGGGGCTCAGCGGGCGGCCTTCCAGGGCCGCCAGGAGGTTGCGGCGCAGAGTCTCTCCCTGTCGAACTGCGTGCAGGCCGACGCGGGCCAGGGCTCGCCCTTGAATCTCGATGCAGCCCCCACCGCCGAACATTTCCGGCCGTGCGACGCTCTGGAGGGCATCATTCGTCAGCAAACCCCCGCCCGGCCCCGTCGGCAACTCTGAATCCCGGTACAGCGAAGACGGTTCAACCCCGGTCGCGATGAATGTCACGTCGGCGCGCAAACGGACTCCGTCCTCCAGCCATACCCCGTCGTCCTGGACGCGACGTGCCAGGATGCCTTCGAGGACGCGTATACGCCTGGCCGCCAGGGAGTGCAGTGCGTACCGGCGGCACCGGCCCGGCAGCGCCGCCAGCAGCCGACGCCCCGCCACAACTGTGACGATGGGATTGCCGCCGTGTCGCGCGATGAGCCGCCACGCGTTGCCGGCGACCTCGCCCCCCGCCGACCAGAACCAGGTGCTTTCCCACAATACCCTCCTGCTGTGGACTGTGGCCGTACAGATCGAAGCAAGTCTCATTGTAGCAAAACCTTGCTGTTTGCTCCGAGACACTCTTCCCGCAGCAGGCGTGCACCTGGACGGTGCTGTGCTGTGGCATGCCGGTTGACGAGAGCGCCAACGTGCCGTAGAACCTTGTGGAGGATGGCCGGGAGTGTCTTCCGCGCGGCGGCGACGCCAGTGCCGCTTCTGGCCTCTCGCTCAGAACGGAGGGTTGGTCGTGAACATCATCTTGATTGCCATTGATACGTTGCGCGCCGACCGCCTGGAGTGCTACGGTTACGAGCGTCAGACCAGCCCGGCCCTGGCCGCGCTGGCACGAGAGGGGGTTCTTTACGAACGCTTCTTTGCGCCGGCTATTCCCACGGACCCTTCGTTCGCTTCTCTGTTCACCGGTCTGCCGGACTACGCCCACCGCATCGCGGGCGTCCTCCCGCCCCGCTCCGTGGCGGGGGGTGCCCCCTGGCTGCCCGCGATCTTCGCGGACGCGGGGTATTTCACCTGCGCGGTGGACAATCTGCGCGGACACGCCGAGTTCTTCGAGCGAGGCTGGCAGGACTATTCCTGGCCGGGCATGGGCCGGGACGATGAGGAGGGTGTGAAGCGCAACGCGGAGCTGATGACCGCCGCGCCGATCGAGTTGCTGGACCGCCTGCCCGCCGCCGATTCGTTCTTGATGTTCCTGCACTACTGGGACCCGCACACGCCCTACCTGCCCCCGCCCCCCTACGACGGCGTGTTCTACGAGGGTGACCCGGCCGACCCGCGCCGCCGCTCCATGGAACAGGTGCGTGCCTTCGGCGGGCCGGGGACGGGCTGGATTGCCCCGGAGGTGACCGACGCGCGGTACGTCGCCGCCCAGTACGAAGCCGAAATTGCCTACAACAGCGAGCACCTCGGCGCCTTCTTCGATGAGTTGCGCAAGCGGGGGCTCTACGACGACTCGCTGATCGTGGCCTTCTCCGACCACGGTGAGGTTCTCACCGACCACGTGGGGTACTTCGACCATCACGGGCTCTACGACGACAACCTCCACGTGCCGCTGATCGTGAAACTGCCGAATAGTGAGCACGCCGGGCGCCGGCTGGACACGATGGTGCAGATGACCGATCTGCCGGTCACCCTCCTGAGGGCTGCCGGGCTGGCGGTGCCGCCTGCCATGGAAGGGGCGGACCTGCTGCAACTCCCCGCCGGAACGGGGCAGCCCCCTCACGAGAATCTCTTCCTGGGCGAGGGCACCTGGCAGGTAAAGCGTGGCGTGAGGACGCGAGACTGGAAGTTCATCCGTGCCGCCTCCGACTCCCACGAGCACAACTGGCACGCCTCGCCGGTCAGGGAACTCTACAACGTGGCAAAGGACCCCCGCGAACAGGTGAACCTGGCCAACGTGGAGCCCGAGGTGGCCGCCGAACTGGAGCGGAGGCTGGAGGAGTGGCTGGCCCGCATGAAGGACCGCTGCGGCTGGGAGGACCCGCTGCTCGAGGACGGCCCCACGCTTCTGCCCGAGATCGGGAAGCGTGGGCTAACCCCGGCCCTCGACATTGTCTGACGCCCCGGATGCCCCGGACCTCTATGCTCGGTTGCGGAGAATGGCGGTGTATCTGAAACATGCACTTCTTTGCCTCGCGGCGTTCCTGCTCTCATGGCCCGGCGGCGCCCTGGGTGCGTCGGTGAGAGTTGCGGTCGCCTTCCGGAAGGGGCACGAGATCGAACCGGCGCTCGCCGGGTACAACTGCCAGCAGGCCTCCGTGCACGAACCGTGGGATAACGCGGGCCGGCGGAACCTGCTCAGGGCGTTGCGGCCGGGTAACCTGCGCTGCCCCGGCGGGACGGTGAGTCTGTACTGGGATTTCGCACGGGACGGCATGTTCCCGGACAGCTCATCGCGTAACCCCGACGGCTGGGTCGAACGCAGGAAAGTCACCCGGTGGTGCCGCCCGCTGGTGGGCGTCGGCGCACGCAATCCGATTCGGGACCTTGCCCTGGCCCACAACGCCGCCGGGTTCGACCCCCTTTTCTGCATGAACCTCACCACCCCGGGGCGCGACTTCTACGAGTGGAAATGGGGACGCCCCCTGGTTCCACACCCCGGTTCGACCGACAGGGGGGACGATTGGTGGCGGATGCTGGCCGACCGGTTGGAGCGGTTCCGGAACATGCTGGACCGGGCCCGGCGCGCGGGGCTGCCCGTCCGGTACGTGGAGTTGGGGAACGAGCTGAACTTCGATGTCTGGCACTATAACCTGGAGGCCTTCCCCGACGACGGCCGCAGCTACGCACGCGCCGCCAACTGGCTGGCCCGGCGACTCAAGGAAGATTGCCCGGACCTGAAGATCGCCGCGATCGGGGGCGCCGCCGGCCCCCAACATTCCCGCAGGAGGCGCGAGTGGAACCGGCGGGTGGTCCCGCTCTACGACCGCAGCGCCATTGACGCCCTCACGCTGCACGTCTACGGCCGGAGCGCGTCAGACCGGATGGAGGATGTGGCGGACCTGGCGCGCTGCATCGCGAGCTGGCGGGGGGAGTGGCAGGAGCGCCGACGGAGCTCCCACGTCGCCGGATTGACCGCCGCAGGCTGGCCCGTCTGGATCACCGAGTTCAAAGTGAACTTCCAGCGCCCCTCGGAGCATACCTGGGGCTGCGCCCTCGCCGATTCGTTCGCCATCCATACGTGGCTTGGCGAGATGGACCTCCGCCTGTTCTCCGTGCACCAGTTCCGGCGCATGGGCAACGAGGAGGACGGCCCCAACGCCATGGGCAGGGCGATGTCCCTGTGGGGGCGGGCCACGCGGGGGATGACCCGCTGCCGGCCGCTGGTCTTCGACCCCACGCCGGTGCTGGCCGTCAGCGGCTACGGCGCGGTGCCGGGCCTGTTCGGCCAGGCGTTCTCGGGCGAAGGCGAGACGAACTACCTGATCGTCAACCTGACCGACCGACCGGTGGAGCTGCATCTGGCGGAGAGCGATCCTGCGGGATGCCGCTGGGACGTCCAGGCAGCCGCGGCCGACCTCTCCTCCAGTTCCGATCCGGGGGAGCACCGGGGGACGGCGACGGCGCCCCTGCTCATGCCCGCCCACGGCATGGCGGTGCTCACCGCTGCGCAGCCTGACGCGGAGTACTCCCGTTGAGTTAAGACAACACACGGGTGTTGCCATAAGTGTACATGCCCGTGGCCGCCGGGCGGGCCGAATCGGCCCCTGCCATTTGCGAGCAGGCTAACCGGTGGCCTGACAAATACTTACGGTTTCCCAACCGAACTGGTTGTATTTGGCGCGCGTTTTGCGCCGGGTAGGAGCACCATGTGTGGTGGTGCTGCCGTTTGCCCGGTATTGCCATGGGCGATACCGGGACGGATCGGTGAGGACACTGCCCTTCGGGTGCCGCCGGGGAAGAAGGGGGAGTTGTCGTGAGAACACACGCATTTCGTCACTACACCGTCGCGTTCTGTATCCTGCTTTGCCTCGCGGCCGCGCCGGCGTCCGCGCTGCCGAAACTGCAATTATACAGCCCCGGCGCGGAGTACGTGGATGAGTCCTGGCTGACCTACGACAACCCCTACACGCTCATGGTGGTCGGCTGGGACAACAGGGCATCTGTGATCACGGACCTGAACCTGGTCATCTCCCTGCCCGAGGATTACAACGGCCAGACCTACGACGCCGGCCTCGTCGAGTGGGTCCGGGTCCGCGGCGTGCCGGGTGACACTGCCCTGTCCACCGATAACAACCCCGGGAATCGCACCGGCGTGGACGTGAGGCTGCTGCCGGGGGACCTGCAGTTCGGCAGCCCGGATTACCCGGGCAACGGCGCATTCCCCCCGCACGACGTTTATCCGTGCAGTTTCTGGCAGATCGTGCTTCCTGATCTGCAGTTAGACTCCGCGGCCGAGGACGTCTATGACTTCACGCAGGATTTTGACCCCGACGATCCCGGCGACGCCGAGCACACGGGCGACATACAGTATTACGAGATATCGTACGTTCCATACGACCCGGAAGTGCTTATCCACATCGATGCGTTCGGGCTCGCAGGTGGTCGGTACTGGGTAGCCCCGTTCTCGCACGACGCTGACGCCGGCTACACCCCGGAGCCGGCCACGATGGGCCTGCTGCTGGCGGGCCTGGCCGGCCTGGGGTTTGTCAAGAGACGTCGCTCGAGTTGAAGACAGAGACGCTGTCCGTCGTGCGAGATGAGGAAAGGGCGCCGCCAGGGAGGCGGCGCCCTGTTTGCCACGGCGAGGGACTGCCGGCCGGGGGCTTAGCCACCCTCGCCGCAGGTGATGCGTTCCTCGTCAATCTCCGCCGTCACCTCGCCATCGGCATTGACGGTCGTGTGCGTCACGACGTGCGTATGAAAGTCATTGCCCGGTCCGGGGGCTATGAGCCTGAAGCTGTTGACGTAAGTCTCCGTGTAGGGATACGGCTCCCGCCCGTTGAAGGCGTAGTTCGTAGCCCCGACGCCCTTATACTTTATGCCGGTCGTGACGCCCTCCCCTCGAACATGCCGTGGACTCCAATGTTCCTGCACGTGGATGCCGCCGTTCTCGTCCGTCCGGATTGATGCCACGTGGTGCAGGTAGCCGCTCAGGACGACGGTGTCTCCGATGCACTCAACGTAGATCGCCTTGTGCAGTGAAATGATCTCGTTGACCTTTTCCCCCTGGTTGGCATTCTTCGCCTTTCCCGGACCCGCGTAGGTGACCGCCGCCAGCAGGACCGCCGACACCACCATGACTCACATCGCTCTTCTGAACATTTCGACCTCTCCTTCGCTCCCCGGCCTTGATTCACGCGGAAATGTTAGTGCTTCAGGTTGCCCTGCTCCTCAACGACAAGTGCTCAGAATCTCTTATCCGTTCTTCCTCTCTCTTAACCCGTGGGACCAGGTGGCTCACGGAGGCCGGTCGGTCCGTTCCGTCTCAGGCCGGAGCCCGCGAGCCTACCGTACCATCGTTTTCTCCGGCTGGACTCAATCCCGCTGAGCAGGATACATCAATCCTCCTCGACTTGTTATAATCCAGTATAATCCATTGCCCCGGGTTGCGCAAGCTCCCTTTCTCTAAGGGGCTGTTGCAGGACCCGCTCCGTCGGCCCGAGGCCAGGATGGGGTTCTGCAACAGCGCCCACGCAAGTGCAGGCCACATTCGGTAACCAATTCCCCGTCCAATCCCCCTCATGCTCTTGTTGTGCATTACTTTACCATAGATCGCCCGCCATGGCCTCCGGTCCCGCGTCGGCACATACGCTCCTGAAACGACCCCGAATCCCGACGCGACGCTCTCCCCGGCGGCCTTCGTCGGCCGGGTCCCACGGGTAAAGGGATGCGGATGATCCCGTGGCTTTTACGAGGATTCAACGTTACCCCAGACGAAATCCCGGGGTCAACAAAAGTCGAAGGAACGCCTTCATTCCGACGTTTCTTTGAAGCAGGCGAGAGGCACTTCAACCCCCACCACGAGCGGCGGACCTGAGGGCTGTTCGCCCGCCTTCATGGGCCAGACGGCCCCGTTCCGGAGGTCGCCGACGGTGGTCACGTAAAGGTAGGCTTCTTCCCTTGTGGAGCCGGCTATGTGGGCGAGTATGTCGGTGGCGTCGGCGATGGCGAGGTCGCGCGCCGCCGGGTAGTCCCGCCGGCAGGCTATGGAGAGGAAGGAATCGTCCTTCCGGCAGGCTATGGAGAGGAAGGAATCGTCCTTACGGATGGTGGGACGCCGGACGGGCCAGGACTCTTCCTTCCGCACCCGCAGAGTCACCTCACCGGCGCATTCGGCTCCCAGGCCCAGCAGCTCGCCGTCACCCTGGGCTGCGTGCAGGTCACCCAGCACCAGCAGGCCGCCCGGCAGTTCGGCGCGGAGCAGCAGCGTGTTGCCGGCGCAGATGTTCTTGAAATCCATGTTCCCGCCGTTGTCCCAGGGGTTGGGGACCTCGCCGACGGGCTGGACGCGGATGTCCCCGATCATCATGTGCAGCGGTACGGACAGCCCGCCGGGGAAATGCACGCGCCCGTCGCGGATATCCAGGAAGGAATTCACCTCCGGGTCGTCCCACCACCCCCCGCTGGCGTGTCCCTCGGGCCGGATGTCGAGGATGTCGATGGCCAGGACATCGCGCGGCTCGATGCCCTTGACGAAGATCGGCCCGCTCTCCTCACGCTCTCGGTAGTGCTCCGGATTGGCATCGGCAGGCGTCCGGATGATCGGCGTCCTGAAATTGACCGTCTCAACCACAAAGCCCTCCCCGAGTCCCACCTGGGCAACCGGCTCCTGCACCTCGTGCCGCCTCTCGGGGGGCACAGTGTGGTCCCGCGTCACTCTCTCCATCTCGGAGCGCTCCCACCCAGCGGTTCTTCACCGGAAGTTGCCCGGGCTCTTGTCCCGGTAGTCCACCCAGTATGGGCCGTAGAGGCCGCCGGGGCCCACGCGGCCGGTGATCCAGTTGTCATAGACCGCCTGGAGCCGGCGGGCCGTCAGCGGGTCGATGGGGTCCTCGGTCTGCATGTGCCACTCGCCGAGCTGGAGCTTCAGCCCCCGCCGCACCTCCCGCTATTCGGGATCGTCCGCGACGTTGTGCAGCTTGTCCAGAACGCGTCCTATCTGCTCGTCCACCCAGGAAATCATCGAGTAGTAGACGGCCATAAAGCTGCGCTTCTGCTCCTGGCCGGCTGCGTCGGCATGGGAGGCCCGCACCTTGACCGGGAACCGGCTCATTTTCTCGTCCCACTCCCCCTCGCGCGACGGGTACAACTCCATCTCGTCCAGCGGATAGACGTCCCGGTATTTCTCCAGCGCGATGTGGGGAGCGTGGGGATCGGAGAACGAAAGGCAGAGGCAGAAGGGGCGGTCCTGAGGTCGCTCTTCCAGGAACCGGATGGCCGATGACGCCTTGACGTAAGGGCGGGTGTGTTCAGGGGGATGATCGTGGAAGGTTGCCCCCGCCCAGACGCCGACCTCCCGCATGGGCTTTCGGCGGGTAGCCGCGAACTCCTGCACCGCCCGCTCGCCGTCGCTCATCCGGTGGTCGTAGCCCCAGACATCGGTGAAGTCGAAATTCTGCCACTCCGGGTTTTCCAGCAGGTGGTTCTTGCCCACGTACCCGAGGGCGTAGCCGGCCTTCTTGAGGACGCGAAACAGGTGGATCTCCCGACCCGCCTCCAGCAGGTTATGGTTCTCCCGCACCCGGTGGGAGTGGGGGTAGCGGCCGGTGAACAGCGTGCAGCGCGACGGCACGCAGACCGGGCAGTTGGTGTAGTACTCCTTGAAGTTCAGCCGTCCCCCGCGATGCGGTCCAGGTTGGGGGTCCGGATGATCTCGTTGCCGCTGGCGCCCAGTGCATCGTAGCGCTGCTGGTCGGTCATGATGAACAACAGGTTGGGCTGCACAGCAGGTCCTCCGAGAAAGAAGATGAGTATCGGGCGGGGCCGCAGATGAGGTCTGCGCCTCCCTTCAGCCGCACCGGGGCGGGGGCCACTCTTCGTTGGGCAGGAGAGTGTGCCGGAAGAACAGGGCACCGGCCCTCTCCTCCTCTCGCCCCTCCGGAACGTCCGGTGCAGCTCCAGTCTCCCGGCGAATTCCATCCGCTCCGCTTTTCGAGGGGAATCGGGCTCCGCCAACGCGCGGCCACATAACAATCCTATCCGCCACGCGCCCGCTTGCAACCGCCCGCCGTCCGACCGACGGGGGACCTTTGCTTTCGTGGGGAGGTTGCGTACACTGTTGCTCGTTTCCGGCATCGCGGAGGCAAGTAGACCGAAGCCGTACGGAGGAGGATCCCCATGGACCCACCGCACGTTGTGCTGCTGATGGCCGATCATCTACGGTTCGACTGCCTCTCGTGCTACGGCGATCAGCCGGTGCGCACGCCGCACCTGGACGCGCTGGCGGAGGAGTCGGTGGTTTTCGACCGCGCCTACTGCGCCAGCCCGCTGTGCACGCCGACGCGCACCTCGATGTACACCGGCAAGACGCCGCACGTGCACGGCGCCATTGTGAACGGGCACCGGCCGGAGTCCCCCGACCGGGCCTACGGAACCATCGGCCCGCAGCACAAGACTTCCTACGAGTGCTTGGCGGAGGCCGGCTACGGCATCACGCACGTGGGCGTGCACCACTCCAGGGCGTGCCGCCCGTCGAGGAGCGCGTGCCGGAGGCCGACTTCATCGGACGGGCGGCGCACGGGGAGTACTCGAAGCGGCAGGGCATCAAGGACGGCCCGGGCCGACGGGCCAGATGGTCGCACTCCATCTACTGGCTCAATGGCCGGGTGCAGCACTCGCGCATGATCGTGCCGCGAAAGACCCGCTTCCCCCACCCCCCGGAGGACTACCTGGACGCGTTCTGGAGCCGGGTCGCGGAGCGGAAGGTCGGGGAGATGGACTGGTCGCGCCCGCGGTACCTGGAGGCGCTGTTCTGGGCGCCCCATCCGCCGTTCGACGTGCCGGAGCCCTATTACAGCATGTACCCGGAGGACGAGATCGAGCTGCCCCAGACGGTCGGCCGGTGGCCCGACGGGCAGCCCGCCAGCCTGCTGCTGCAGCCAACGAAAATCGCCGCCGCCGGCCTGGACCGGGAGAACTGGCGGGCGGTGCGTAGCGCTTACTTCGGGCTGGTCACCATGGTAGACGCGTGCATCGGCCGCGTGATCGACGCCCTGAAGGAGCGGGGCGCCTGGGAGGAGAGCCTGGTCATCTTCACGCAGGACCACGGCGACATGCTGGGCGACCACGCGCTCTACCAGAAGCAGTGCTTCTACGAGCCGGCGGCGCACGTGCCGCTGATGATCAAGCCGCCGTCCGGCTGGGGCGTCGAGCCGGGCCGGCGGGAGCACCTGTGCACCGCGTCCGACTTCTGCGTCACGGTCTGCGACGCTGCCGGGGCCGATCCCCCGCCGGGAGCGGATGCACGCTCCTGGCTGGCGCCTCTGCGCGACGCGAACTCCGATTGGCGCGACGAGGTCTTCATGGAGGAGAACGGCGACCAGCACGTGGCGCCGCAGCGGCGCCGATGCGTCGTGGCCGACGTGGACGGCGAGACCTGGAAGTACGCCTGGCACAAGGGTGACGTGGACGAGCTCTACAACGTCTCCGCCGACCCGACAGAGGTGAATTCACTCGTCCACGAGCCCGATTGCGCCGAGATACGTCGGGGTCTGCGCGGACGCCTGAACGGTTGGATGCGCCGCACGCGCGATTTCGAGCGCCTGCCCGACGAGTAACGGCAGCACAAGTCAACAGGAGAGGATCGACGGTGATCTACAGGCCCGAAGAGGACGAACGACTTTGGGACACGTGGCTTTTCGAATGGGACGGGACGGTCCACCTGTTCTACCTGGCGTCTCAGGACGGGCAGGGCCGCCTGGGGCACTGCACGAGCCAGGACCTGGTGCACTGGACCCGCCACGAGGACCTGGTGCTGGAGCACTGGCCCCTGACCGGCATGATCCTGCGCTACCGGGGCCGCTTCCTGATGCCCCTGGGCGAGATCGTGGACAAGGTGCAGACGACGACGTTCTACGAGTCCGACGATCTGCTCCGCTGGCGGAGGCTGCCGCCGGACCAATACCGCCTGCGTCCCCGTCCCCCGCACTACGCGCCCGCGCCCGACGCGTGGCGGCCGACCGCCTGGTGGCGGGACCCGTTCGTCTTCCGCCATCCCGACGACGGCCGGCACCACGCGCTGGTCTGCGCCGCCCGGCCCGACGGGGGGCCGGACGACACCGGTGCCGTGCTGGCGCACGTGCGGACGGCGGACTTCCGCCGATGGGAGCACCTGCCCCCGCTGGACGCCCCCACCGGTCGGTTCTACCACGCCGAGGTGCCGGACCTGTTCCGCGCCGACGGGCGCTGGTACGTGCTGTTCAGCACGGGCAGCATGCACGGCTTGCGCATCAACACGCCGTCCCGCCGGGAAACCGTGGGCACGTACTACATGGTCGCCGACTCGCTGCAGGGCCCCTACCGGCTGCCGGAGGAGTGCCTGCTGGTCGGCGCCGGCTACGGGCGCATGTCCGCCTACGTGGGCCGCACGATCGAACTGGAAGGTGAGCGGCTGCTCTACCACCAGGTGCGCGACCACGCCCCCGGCGCCGGCTGGAGGGCCACGTGGGGCGCGCCCAAGCGGGTGGACGTTCAGGGCGACCTGCTGAGTGCCCGCTACTGGCCCGGACTCTCGCGGCTGGAAACGGAGGAGGTGCCGGTGGAACTGTCGCCCCAGGAGGGCGAGGCCGGCTGGTGCGCCGGCGATTCGGGCATCGTGGGGCGAGCATCGGCGCTGGGAATCTCCCACGCCGTCGCGCGCGACCTGTCCGACGTAAACTGTGAATGCAAGGTGCGTTCCGACGGGCGGGGGCGATGCGGCGTCGTGTTGCGGGCGACCGAGGAGAAGGGGATGTTGATCGCCCTCGACTTCGAGCTGGGCCGGGCAGAGATCGGCCTCGCGCGCCGTCACCCGATCGCCGGCTGGGGCCTCCGTCGCACGGGCTTCATGCCCGGGGCCGGCAGCCACGACGATCCGTGCTTCACCGACGGCTGCCGGCTGCCGCTGGAGGCGGGGCGCCACTACGGGCTGCGATGCCTCGCCCGGGCGGAGCACTTCGAGGTCTACCTGGACGACCGGTGGCTCTTCACCACCGCCCTGCCGGGCGCGCCCAAGTCGGGCGCCGTGGAACTGGTGACGGAGCGCTGCGAGTGCGAATTCACCGCACCCCGCCTGGCGAGGCTGGAACCCCTGCACCGGACCGGCCACGTGGGCGACAGCCGGCCCGCCCTCTAAATGGAAGTTCGTGTTTCTGCAACATGGCGCTGAACGCCTCTGAAGGGCGGCGTCTCGGCGTCGCTTTCACTTCGCGGGGCGCCGGCCCCGGCCCGACGCACGGCTTCGCAACGAAACCACCGGCCGGCAAGCCGCCCCAACGGCAAAGCCTTTCAACAGGCTCAAGGCCCCGAGCAAAGTCGAAGGGCGGTGGCAAGCCACCGCACTCCTGCTGAGCGATGACGAAGGGCCGAACCCGGTCGCGCACCGGTTGAATGCGCTGCTGACGGGCTCGACCGGTTCACTGGTCTACCACGCCGCCATCCGTTGGATCGAGATGAAAGAGGTTGAGTGCACCGTCGAGGGAGGAGTCACTCCGCCTGGCGGGAACGCACGTACCCGGCAAGGTCGCTGATGGTCTCGATGCCCAGCCGGTCCGCCTGCTCCTTCCGCATGGCCAGGGTGTAGGCGTTGTTGAACCCGAACGGCTCCAGCCACACCAGGTCCCACTGCTCCCTGAAAGCCTCCTTGACCACACGCAACACCTGTTCGGGGTCGGAGATGACTTCCGTCTGCAGTATGTTGACCAGGCCCGTGCCGGTGTACTCGGCGTAGAGGTCCAGGTCGCCCGCCTTCAGGGCGTTGAAGCAGATCATGGTCCCGCCCAGGTTCAGCTTGCGCGCCACGCGGAGGTCCGAGTGGTGCTCTATCAGCAGGGACATCAGCTCGCCCAGTATCTCCTGCTCGGTGAAATGCTTGCTGCCCACTCGGGCCTTGTCGCCGCTGCCCTCGCCGGAGGTGGATCGTGCTTCCAGCAGGCCCTCCGACTCCAGGAACTCCCGGGCCACTTCGCGGGCCTTGCGCCCGTGTTCGTCCGCCTGGAAGTTCAGTTGCCGCATGGTCTGATTGGACAGCCTGCCGGATAGTTTGCCGAGGATGTCCTCCAGTTGGGGATGTCGGTTGAGGACATCCGCCCGAACCAGCGGCGCGGCGTAATACGGCGGGAAGAATCTCCTGTCGTCTTCCAGCACCTTGAGATCGTAGGCCGGAATGCGTCCGTCCGTAGCGAAGGCGTCGATAACGTCTACGGACCCGTCGGCGCAGGCCCTGTACATCAGGCCGGGTTCCAACTGCAAGGGGGGCGAGGAGAACTCGAAGCCGTAATGTTCCTTCAGGCCCGGATAGCCGTCCGGGCGGGTGAGGAACTCCCCGTCGAAGCCGGCCTTCAGGGGTTCAGCCCCGGATTCTCCCCCGCACCCCGTCAGGCACATAAGGAGGCCGAGACCCAGCAGAACCGTCAGTCCGTGCATTACCGAGGCAAGAGATGACCTGGACATGGATGTCCTCCCGCAAGTGAATCAGCCGACCGCCTGCTCCACCTCGACGCCTTCCGGGGTCAGCCAGGACTCCAGCAGCCCCAGAAAGCCATCCGAGATGAGGGCCAGCGCGGCGGCGGGCAGCGTGCCCGCCAGAATGTAGTCCATCTGGTAGCTGCGCAGTCCCCGGATGATGAGGTTGCCCAACCCCCCCGCGCCCACCAGGCCCACCAGGGCAGCCACGCCGATGGTCCAGACGGTGGAGATGCGTATGCCGGCCATGATGACCGGCAGGGACAGCGGCAGCTCCACCTTGAGCAGCACCTGCACCGGCGTCATGCCCATGGCGCGCGCCACCTCGATGACCGAGGGGTCCACCTGGTTGATGCCGGTGTAGGTGTTGCGCAGGATGGGCAGAAGGGCGTAGAGGACCAGGGCCACCACGGCCGGCAGGGTTCCGATGGTCGGCAGCCCCGCCAGGGCGAAGATCACCACGATCAGGGCAACCATCGCCAGGCTGGGTATGGTCTGGATGATGCCGACCGCGTTCATGACCGCATCGGGCAGCCGCGTCCACCGGGCACGGGTCAGGTAGATGCCCAGCGGCAATGCGATGGCCGTCGCGATGAGCATGGCCACGAAGCTGAGGAAGAGGTGCTCCCCCGTATGCCGCAGCATGTCCATGCCGAGTTTTTCGAAGAACCGCTGTATGGCATCCAACACCGCCACAATGGCGGGGACACGATACATCATGTGATGGCACCTCGGCTAAGAAACTATCTTAAAACCCCGTTCGTGACGAGGCCGAAGGCCGAGTCCCGCCGGGATGCGACACCCCGCACCTGCGGGGTGCGCACAACGCAGCCATCGGGTTTCGCAGCCGCCCGCAGTACATCCGGGTATTGAGATGGTTTCTAATGCTACTTTGTCAAGTCGCTCTGATGGCTGTCGGTGTACTGGCTGATCTGACGATTCCCCACCATGGGCTGGCCGGCGGCCTGCCGCCGGCATCGAAAGCGGTGGCAAGCCACCGCAGTCCGATAATTTGCACTCGCGCAGGGCGCCGGCTTTCGGAGTGCGGCGCCTCGGCGCCGCTTTGCCGTTGCGGGGCCTGCCCCGCCTGTGCCGCTCTCTGCATGCTAAGTGCTCGATGTGCCGCCTGGCGCCCGACTGGGAACGCCGCAAAGCCGCCGAATTGTAAGGCTGCATCGGGCGAAGCAGCCACGCCTCTCGTGTCGGCCTGGACCGAAAAGGCCGAATCGCAGTGTATGCATGCCTGTTGACAAAGGAGCACTAAGTCAGTCCTGTCCTGTTTCACCCAGGATACGGGTGATGAAATCCAGCAGCTCTTCCCTGGTCAGCCGGCCCAGGAAGGTGTTTTTGCGGTAGACGGGCAACCTGCGGCGCCCGCTTCTTTTGAAAGTGTCCAGTGCGTTCACCAGTGAGCTGGAGGCCGAAAGCCGCAGTTCCGGCTCTTCCTGCGGGGCGGACGGGGCCTCCTCTGCCAGGACCGCTTCCAGCTTCGTGGTCAGCAGCGAGAGCTGGAATCGATGCTGCCCCAGGAACTGGTCCACGAACTCGTTGGCGGGGTTCTCCACCAGTTCGGCCGGCGGGGCCAGTTGCTGCAGCTCTCCCGCGTCCAGCAGGGCGATTCGGTCGCCCATTTTGACGGCTTCGAACACGTCGTGGGTGACGAAGATGATGGTCTTCTCTATCTCCGACTCCAGCTCCAGGAACTCGTCCTGCAACTGCTCCCTGGTGATGGGGTCGAGGGCGCCGAAGGGCTCATCCATAAGTATGATGGGCGGGTCGGCCGCCAGGGAGCGGGCGACCCCCACGCGCTGGCGCTGCCCCCCGCTGAGCTGACCGGGATGGCGGTCACCGAACTGGTCCGGCTCCAGCCCCACCATCCGGAGCAGCCGGTCCACCCGCTGCCTGATCCGGTCGGCGGACCAGTTCAGCAGCCGGGGCACCACGGAGATGTTGTCGGCAATGCTCAGATGGGGGAACAGCCCGATGTGCTGGATGGCATACCCTATGCCGCGACGGAGCTCAATGGGGTCCCGCTCCATGATGTCGGTGCCCTCGATGAGGATGCGGCCGGAGGTGGGCTCTATCAGGCGGTTAACCATCTTCATGGTGGTGGTCTTGCCGCTGCCGCTGGTGCCCAGCAGGACCAGCGTCTCCCCCTCGGCCACCTCCAGGGACAGGTAGCGCACGGCCTCCACGCCGCCGGGGTAGGTCTTGCAAATGTTCTCAAAGGTGATCACCGCCGCGCCTCATCCCTTCTCGACCTCGAATATGCCGACCAGCCCGTGCGCGCAGCCGCGGCCCTCCTGCAGGTTGGACATCATGTAGCGGAGCGCGTAGCCGAGCTGCGGCTCGATGACGTTCTCCCGCGGCATGCCGACCCCGAGCCACCCGCACCCCTCGATGACCAGCTTCATCCGCACTATCATGTCGCGCAGGGCGGGTGGATAGGTGGCAGGGGGCTCCCGCACCTGGCCTGCAAAACTGCGTTCCTCCACGTCGTAGTCCTCCAACAGTTCCTCGGTGTAGCGGATCAACGCGTTCCAGCACATCTGCAGATGAGAGAAACAGTCGTTCAGGAACTCAAAGCCCTCCCTGGGGACGTAGTCCACCAGCAGGTCGTCCAGGTCGGTGCGGTGATTGGTCTCGTGGAGGGAGTTGACGGCCCGCCGGATGGGCTGGGCGTGGGCGTTGTAGTCGGCGGTGTCCATGTGCCGGCCGGTGAATATGGAACGGTCGAAGTAGACCAGGGGTTTGATCTTCGTCCCCGCCCGACGGCCGGCCTCTTCCACGATCTTTTCGGCTTCCTGGCGGCTCATGAGGCGCAGTGTGAGATGCCGGAGTTCGTCCCTGCGTCTCTCTCGCTCCTCTTTCTCGTAGATGTAGGAGACCACGTAGTCCATGTTGCGGTTCTCGGCCAGGTCGTTGGTCCACAGGGTCTGCCATTCGTAAGAGTAACGCCCCAGCCAGTCGCACATGATCAGTGCATGGTCCTCTGTGACCTCGGCGATGTCGGCCAGCAGCCGGCTCATGGTCTCGTCTTCGTCATGGTGGGAGCAGGTGCCGTAGGAGGAGAAGTAGAGATCGTAGGGTCCCTCATCGTCGCCGAGGGGGAGCCCCTCGGTAAAGTCGGCCTGCTCGAACACCAGCTTTGGCTCGCCCCCGTAGATGGCGCGTGCCTGTTCCAAGAGGTCCGCATTGAGGTCAACTCCCTTGTAGCGTCCCAGAGTCTCGGGAGGCAGCAGGCTGGTTTTCTCGTCGCCCAGCCCCGCTTCCCTGTCCCGAATGCCGCGCAGCAGCTCGTATCCGTCCGCGCTGCCGCAGCCCAGGTCCAGGATGCGGAGCCGCTGCATGCCGGACCGGGTGCGCTGGATGGCCCGGCACAGGTGTGGCCGCAGGAAGAGTCGGGTGATCTCGTCCTCCCAGTACAGACGTACGTTGTCGTACTTGCCCAGCAGACCGGACCGCTTGGCGTAAAGGCCGCTCTTGACGGCCTCCGAGTAGGCCTCCATCTGCTCTTCCACGGCTTCTTCGGTGGATTCGTCCATGGCTCTTTCCTCCCGAATGACTACGCCAAAGTCGCCGGCAGAATGCCCGAAACCCTGGCCCGAATCTCCTCCTGCACGTCCTCCGGCAGCGGATGGCGGGGCATCTCCATGATCTCGTGGTAGCGCCGGTGCGCCGCCCGCAGGGCGTCCCCGTCCTCACCTTCCAGCGGATAGCGCACGTAGACCGGCTCCCGGGTCGGCAGGGGAAGGTGGTACATGTAGGTCTTGTGGTCGGTGGCCATCACCTGCCGCACCACGTCCAGGGTGCCCTGGAACTGATCCTCGCAGACGTTGGGACTCTGGAACATGTGCTTGATCACCCCGATGTGGGCATCGTCCAGGACGGCCTGCTCGGGGCAGAAGACGTTGGTGCGTTCGAGCAGACCGAAGGCGTAGTGGATGTACTGGGCTCCGCTGCGGGGCACGGCGGCGTGGGTGAGCATCTTCTCGGCGGTCGCCTGGATGCCGGGCACCTCGGCGTCTCCCACTCCGGCCGTGGAGTAACACGGCAGCCCGTAGTGACGGGCCATCTGCGCGCAGTCAACGTTGTAGTGGTTGAACTTTGGCGCGGCGTACATGTCGTTCAGGTTGTCCAGCCGGGTGCGCACCGGCACGCTGCCGTACAGCACGGGGGCGCCGGGGCAGGCCAGCTGGTTCAGCACCACGCCGGCCAGTATCTCGGCGTTGATCTGGGCGACCATTCCGAACTCGTCGAACGGAGCAGTGGCGCCTCCCATAGGGGAGCTGGAGATCACCACCGGCACGCCGCGCCGGGAGATCTCGATCAGCTTCGCCGCCGTGTCTTCGACGACCTGGAGGGGGCTTTTGATCACGCAGGTGATCAACGACAGGACGGGGTTTTCGCGGAACGCCTCCTTGCCGCCGGCCACGATCTGTCCCAGCCGCACCACGTCGTCCAGGGCGCTCAGACTGGTCAGGCCCGCCTGCACGTGTCTGGTGACGTTGTTCAGGCTGGCCAGCAGCTTGTTGACGTCCTTGTTCTCCGCGGTCACCTCCTCGTCGCGGATGTTGACGCAGCGGATGAAAAAGTCCAGGTGCTCCAGGTTGTCGCACAGGTGGGCGGCCCGGCAGAGGCGTTCGATGGAGCCCTGCCGCCGGATGAACTCCGGCTTCCCTCCGTCGAACTGAACCTCCAGCCAGACGTTGGTCTCCGATCCACTCCCGAACCGCACGCGCGGTTCGTGGGCGTCCAGAACCAGCCGGTTGTCGGGGTCCCGCGCCCCCAGCACCACGGTGGACGGGGCGGTCTGCAGCGCGTCGGACACCATCTCCGGGGGAACGTGCACCCGCAGGCAGTCATCGCCGTTTTCGACGCGCGCTCCGGCCTGCTCGAAAAGCTCCGCCGCGGGAGCGCTGTAGCAGAACAGGCCCGGATCCTGCATGATCTCGCGGGACGCCCTGTCGACCAGTTCCTCCTGCTCTTCCGAGAGGCGGCATTCCGGGTCGACCAGTATGCCTTCCCGTTGTCCGAGTTCGCCATCCATCGTGTCTCCCTCTTCTCTGTGAACGACCTTGCGACCGCACATGTTGCGCTCTCACTTTTCGGCGTGGGGCGTGCGGATCTGCGGGAACGCCTCGAGTATCCGGGCACGCACGTCGGCATCAAGTCGGCCCTCAGGGGGTTCGTTTCGTATCTCCTGCACGAACCGTCGCGCCCTGCTCAGAGCGTCATCGCCGGGCTCCATGTCCTCTCGTTTGTCGCGGTTCGCCAGCCGGGGCACGAAAAACTCGTCCCGCATGTGCCGCACCGTGTGCTCCTCGGCCACGTAGCACTCGCCGGGCTCCTTGGCCGCCATCAGGTCGGTGGCCAGGGTCTCGTCGTTCACCTCGATCCCCCGCAGCACCCGCTGGCACATGCCGAGTATCTCGTTGTCCACCACCATCTTCTCGTAGGAGACGGTCAGGTCGAACTCCATCAGTCCCGCAATGTCGTGTATGTAGTTGGCGCCCGACATGGCCACCAGCAGCGCCGACATGGCGCTCTCGTAGGCCGCCTGAACGCCGGGCGCCTTGGCGTCCGACGTGCCGGCGGTCGAGTAGACGGGTATCTGGAAGCGCCGGGCCATCTGGGCCACGGCCGCGTTGATCATGCCCCGCTCGATGGGGCCGCCCAGGTTGCCCATGGTGCGCAGGTCGCTGATGGAGCCCACGCTGCCGCATATGGCCGGTGCGCCCCGGTTGACGCACTGCACCAGCGTGATGCCGGCCAGGGTCTCCGCCACGTGGGTCAGCACGCTGCCGGCCAGCGTCACCGGAGCCGTGGTGGCGCACATGGGCTCGGTGGGCACCACGACGGGGAGGCCCTGCCGCGCCGCCATGCAGGTCATCTCCCCGTAGGTTTCGTCTATCTTGAACGGGCTTATGACGAGCGTGATGAAGGAGATGAAGGGCTCCCGGCGCAGCGTCTCGGTGTCGCCGGCCACGGTCCGGGCCATCTCGACCACCTCCCCCATGCCCTCCTGCGAATAGATGCCGCCCATGACGTGCTTCGTGGTGTTGTCCAGCGAATGGAAGAAGCGGTTCAGGTCGATCTCGTCTTTATTCTTGACCTCGTTGGGGAAAACGTTGATGGTGAACACGTGCACGTTCTCCAGGGCGTCGGCCAGACGGGCATTGAGGATGACGTCTTCGGTTGTGGAGGGACGGCGCTCCCCCGTCTCCGGGTCAAGGACGTAGATGGCTGTCCCGCCCGTGCCGTAATGCACCCGATTCTCCTCCAGCACCGCGTCGTTCTGCCCATCGCGGGAGTGGAGGGTGATCGAGGAGGGGTTCGATGCGATGGCATCCTCCACCAGCCGCCGCGGCAGACGGACGGTGCGCGTCTCCTCGTCCAGCACGGCCCCGGATTCCCGGAAGGCCCGGAAGGCGGTGGAGGAGTAAACCGCCACGCCGGAACGCTCCAGCACCTCGAAAGCGGCCTGCTCCACGCGCCGGAGGTCCTCATCGCTCAAGGGCCGGTAAGGAGACGCGGGAATGCCCGCACGCTCGTGCAGCGGTCTGTCGGTGGAAATCTCTTCTGTCTGGCTGCCGGTTCTCATAGTTTGCGCTGCTCCAAAAAGGCTTCGATCCCTTGCTCGCGAAACACTTCCTCCGCCTCTCGTGCCGGGCAGCCGCCCCGTTTGAGGCGTTGCTCGAGAGGTTCCAGGAAGACCTCTTCCCCCAGTCCCCGCTCGCGCAGGCCGCGTTCGGCCAGTTCCAGCACCCTGCCCGCCAGGCGGCTCAGCGGCATCTCGCCCGCCCGGCCCTCCAGGCCCCGCCGGCAGGCGGAGTCGCGCCCCTCGCGCAGGTCGTTCCACGGATGCGCGGCCACCTCCTCGGCGGCCGCCGGCAGCGCGGACATGAGCCCCAGGGTGAGGGCAGCGATGCAGGGCAGATCCTCGGGAGGCTGCTGGTCGTTGACCCGGTTCTCCACGGTGTAGTGCCGGGAAATGCGGGCGTTGTACCAGTAGCAGGTATTGTGCATCTCCAGGTCCTCTTTGCGGGGACTCACCTCCACTTCCGCTCCCTGCAGGTCCTCCCCCACGGCCCTCTCCCGGGCGAAGTACTCCGCGAAGCTCTTGTAAGCCCGCAGCAACACGGGCCGGCCCTGTCGCCGCACAAAAACCGGCCGCAGCCGGGCAACCGTGCAGACATAGTCACGGAGGTCTTCAAAGGGTTTCTTCGGTACCCCAACCCGATTGCGGTCCGGCATCCACCAGTCCCAGAACTTCTCCGCCACGCAGCGGTATTCGGGGTCGATCCGACCCCGCCAGATGCTGGAATGGGCCGTGAGTGCTATCTGGGCGCCGGCGAAGCCGTTGAGGACCGTGACCGCCGGCACCGCCTCCTCCCGCCCGGCGCTCACGTGCACGTGGCTGGCCGCGTTGATGGTGAAAAGGTGGAAGTCGTCTCCCTTCTCCTCGGGTATGTGGCGGTTGGAGCCGAAGACCTTGTCCCACACGCCGGTCCGGCTCTTCCGCATCGCCAGGTCGGCCCCCGGCGGACTGACCGGGTGGATGCCGTAGCCGAGGAACAGCACGTCATTCCCTTCGGCGAAGGGCAGAAGGTCCTGCCGGAGGTCGGCGATGGCTTCCCGGAGGTCAAACAGGTTGGCCACGTGGGCCAGCGAGAACTCCGTCTTGCAATAGCCCGTCTCGCAGGAGGCCACGGTGTGGTTGCGCTCTCCGGGCTTTCTGGCGCCCACGATCCGGCCGGTCGCGGTATCTTCCACGGGCTCCCAGCCCCGACAGGCCAGGTACTTCCAGAGCCGGCGGACGGTCCGACGGCCGGCGGCTTCTCCGTCCGGCCGGACCAGGGGGAACTTCAGTTCGGCGCCGATCCTCCGCTCCCCGTCGGCACACTGCTGCGCCGCGCGTCCGAAGGCATCCAGGAAGTGGCGGTAGATGCATTCCTCGGCGTCCATGATAGACCTCTGCTCGGCCATGGTCAGGCGACCCGTCGGGTCAGAGTGAAAACTATCTCCAGTCGTCGGGCCGGCCCATAACGTGGCCGGTGCCTTCGATCACGAACTTGTAGCTGGTCAGCTCTTTCAGGCCCATGGGCCCCCTGGCGTGAATTTTGTCCGTGGATATGCCGATCTCGGCCCCCATCCCCAGCGATTCGCCGTCGCAGAACATGGTGGACGCATTGACCAGCACGACGCCGGAGTCCACCTTCTCGGTGAAGCGGCGCGCCCGGGCGCGGCTGTCCGTTACGATGGCGTCGGTGTGGTGGGATCCCCACCGGTTGATGTGCTCGATGGCCTCCTCCACGGCATCTACCACCCGCAAGGCCACAGTCATCTCCAGGTATTCCTCGGCCCAGTCCTGCTCGGTGGCGGGTTCCAGGTCGGGGACGCTCTCCCGCGCCCGCCGGCACCCTTTCACGCGCACACCGTGCTCCCGGAGTGCGTGCACGATACGGCCAAGTTCGCGCTGCAGGTCCGCCGCCACCAGCAGCGTCTCCAGGGCGTTGCAGACCCCCGGCATGAGGCACTTGGAGTCCAGCACGATGGGGATGGCGCTTTCCAGGTCGGCTCCCCGGTCCAGGTAAACGTGGCATATCCCCGCGAAATGCTTGAGGACGGGGATGCGCGACTGCTCGCTCACCGCCCGGATGAGACCCTTGCCGCCACGCGGGATGACCAGGTCGATGTGCTCCTCCTGCTGGAGAAGCTCCCCCACTTCCTCGTGCGAGCCGGAGACCACCTGGATGGCGTCGGCGGGCAGGCCGGCCTCCTCCAGCGATTCTGTCCAGAGCTTCCCCAGCAGGTCGTTGCAGCGCCGGGCCTCGGATCCGCCGCGCAGAATGCAGGCGTTCCCCGATTTCAGGCAGAAAGCCCCGGCATTCACCGTCACGTGGGGGCGCGCCTCGTAGATCATCAGCACCACGCCGAGAGGAACGCGAACTCTGGACACCTCCAGCTGGTTCGGCCGCCGCTCGGCGGAAATGGTCTGCCCCACGGGATCCGGGAGAGTCTGGATCTTCCTCAGGCAGCGGATACGCCAGTCGAGTTTCTGCTCTTCGAAGACGAGGCGGTTCACGACGGCGGGCTTCAGCCCGCCATCCCGGGCCCGCTCGACGTCCCCCCGATTGGCCTCCAGGACAGCCTCGCGCCGGCGGTCCAGTTTATCCGCCATCAGGCCCAGGACGGCGTTCTTTGCCCTTGTCGCGGCACAGGCCGTCAGAGCCGAGCCAGTTCGGGCATTCTGTGCGATTGTGGAAGGATGCACGCGTATAGGTCCTCGCTGAGGTGAGTCCACCGGGTTCGAGAGCACACGCTTCAAAACACGAGAATGGAACATACTGCCGCCGAAAAGCCCTGCGGGCGGGCTTCCGGACAAACCGCGAACTTCAGCGGCGAATGGGAAAACGGGTAGCAGGCTGCGGCCCATCTGACCCGTGGTATCTTCACGCAGAAGGGCCCGGCCGCTGAACGGGCCAATCGTCCCGCGGGACCCGGGTGCCCACCGCAGGCTGGCTTGGGGCAGGCCCCCTTCGGACGCGCCGGCTCTTGCCGCATCCACCTTTTAGTTTATAAGGCATCGCCCGGAGTATCAACCGTGAGTGGCCGCCCCGGACATGCGGCCTCTCCAAGGTTACGCCGCTTCACCCCAGAAAGACATCAGCTTCGCGCAGACGGGCTACGGAGTTTTTGACTCGACTTTCGACATTACGCTGCTCGGCTCTTGGCGCCAGGCTGTGTCATTGTGA
>CAZNGS010000025.1:0-54152 GCA_964572825.1 uncultured candidatus Brocadiaceae bacterium | reverse complement strand
AACTGCTCAACATTCTACACCGGAGCTGGCAGCCTTTCATTTCATTACACGCGGTCCGAGCAGCGCACGGTAGATGTGTGGCGCAGCCGCCCCCGGCTGCGGTCGTTGCCGTTCCAGGGAAGAACGGCCTCAGGCGGAGGCGCCTGAACTACACGCGGTCCGAGCAGCGCGCGGTGGATGTGTGGCGCAGCCGCCCCCGGCTGCGGTCGTTGCCGTTTCCCCTTTAGGCTGCCGCCGCATCGGGTTATATTGGGATTCTTCTATTGTCCCACAGCCACTTCTGTTGCGAGAATGGACCATGTCTGCCGACCGACCGAACATTCTGCTGATCACCAGCGACCAGCAGCACTGGAACACCCTGGGCTGTCGGAACCCCGAGATCCGCACGCCCAACCTGGACCGCCTGGCGCAGCAGGGCACGCTGTTCACCCGGGCCTACACCGTGAACCCCACCTGCACCCCCACGCGGGCCTCCATCATCACGGGCAAGTATCCCAGCCAGCACGGGGCGTGGTCCCTGGGCACGAAGCTCCCCGAGACGGAACACACCGTGGGAGAGGACTTCATGCAGGCGGGGTATCGCACGGCCCTGGTGGGCAAGGCCCACTTCCAGCCCCTGGCGGGCAGTGCGGAGTTCCCCTCCCTGGAGGCCTACCCGATCCTGCAGGACCTGGATTTCTGGCGCGATTTCCACGGGCCCTTCTACGGGTTCGAGCACGTCGAGGTCTGCCGCAACCACACCGATGAGGCACACGTGGGGCAGCATTACGCCCTGTGGATGGAGGAGAAGGGGCTGGAGAACTGGCGCGATTACTTCCGGCCCCCCACCGGCAACAACAAGGACCAGTATCGGAAATGGCTCATCCCTGAAGAGTACCATTACGACGCCTGGATCGCGGAGCGAACCAACGCGTTGCTCGAACAGTACAGCCGCGACGGGGAGAACTTCTTCCTCTGGGCCAGCTTCTTCGACCCCCATCCCAGGTACCTGGCCCCCGAGCCCTGGGACACGATGTACGACCCCGACGAACTGACCGTGCCCGGCGTGACCGAGGGCGAGCACGATGCCAACCCGCCCCATTTCCGGCTCACCCAGCAGAAGAACCCCGACTTCTCCCCCTGGCGGGAGAGCGGCCAGTGGAACCACGGCTTTCACGGCCACCTCCACGACGACCGCGAGCTGGCAAAGGACATCGCCTGCTACTACGGCATGATCAGCCTGATGGATAAGTACATCGGCAGCATACTGGACCGGCTGGAGGAGCTGGGCCTGGCCGAGAACACCCTCGTGGCATTCACCACCGACCACGGCCACTTCTACGGCCAGCACGGGTTGGTCGCCAAGGGCGCCTTCCACTACGAGGACATGATCCGGCTGCCCTTCATCGCCCGCTGGCCAAGGCACATCTCACCGGATGAACGGAATGAAACGCTTATCTCACTGGTGGACCTGGCGCCCACGTTTCTGACGGCGGCGGGCATTGACGTGCCGCGCACCATGACCGGCCGGGACATCCTTCCGGTGCTTACGGGCGAGCGGGACTCCGTCCGCGACCACGTCGTGGTGGAGAACCGCCATGAGCCGACGACCATACACGTCAAGACCTACGTGGACGAGCGCTACAAGCTCACGGTTTACTTCAACCGGGACTACGGGGAACTGTTCGACCTCCGGGAAGACCCCGGGGAAATCCATGACATGTGGGACGACCCGGAATGCGCGGAGCTTAAGGCCGAACTGACACGGAAGCTCCTGTTCGCGGAGATGGCCAAAGAGCCGCTGTGGATGCCCCGCGTAGCCGGCGCCTGAGAGCGAAGGGCAGACCCGCAAGACCGCAGACACGAACGCCCCGTCAAAGGACATGGTGTGGGTCCGCCTTCCACCCGGCATGGCCGCCTATTAGACTTTAGACTGCCGGAAGCACCTTCTCGCAAGACGGTGAACTCCAGGAGATGGCAGATGCCGCAGCGCAACAGTGCAGAAGTGGGTTCCCTGAACGACGGATTGAACCGGCGCGAGCTCTTCCGACGGAGCGCCGCCATGGCCGGGGCCCTGCTGGGCGCCCACCTGCTGGGAGCGCCCGCCATCCATGCCCGGGGATCGGCCAACGAGCAACTCGGCACCGCCGTCATAGGCGCCTGGGGACAGGGGCGCAGCCACCTGGGAGCCGCGGCCGGCGAGCGCCTCATCGCCGTGGTGGACGTGGACGAGGAGCGGCTGGGGAAGGCTGTCGAGCAAGTCTCCGAGAAAGCGCCAGAAGTTAAGGCCTATACCGACTACCGGAAGATGTTCGACGAGCTGGGCGGTGACCTGGATGCCGTCTTCGTCGCCACACCCGATCACACCCACGCGCACGCCGCCATGATGGCCATAGAGCGCGGGATGGGGGTGTACGTCGAGAAGCCCATGACCCGCACCGTCTACGAGGCGCGCGCGCTCACCGAGGCGGTCCGCCGAAACGACGCCCCCTCGCAGCTCGGCAACCAGGGGCATAGCGGGGAGGGCTATCGGCGCCTGTGCGAATACATCTGGGCCGGCGCCATCGGGGACGTCACCGAGGTGCACTGCTGGACGAACCGCCACTTCGGCGGCTCCGGAGGACGCCCGGAGAGCAAACCCGTGCCCGACGGCCTGCACTGGGACCAGTGGATCGGCCCCCGCCCCTACCGGGACTACCACGACGGTCTGCACCCCTTTAGCTGGCGAAGCTGGTGGGACTTCGGCGCCGGGTCGCTCGGCGACATGGGCTGCCACGTGATGGACGGCGCTTTCTGGGCGCTCAGGCTGCGTGAGGCGGACCGGTATTCGGCGACGCTTCTCTCCAGGCGCGAAGGCAGCGAGGAGAAGTACCCCGTGGACAATCTGGTGCGGTGGGACTTTCCCGGCAGGGCAGAGATGCCTCCGGCCAAAGTCTACTGGCACGACGGCGTGGGCAAGGAGGACAGGCCCGATCCCATCGCCCGCGTGGAAAAGGAATACGAGCGCGAACTGGGCGGCTCCGGCACCCTGTACTTCGGCACCGAGGGCATCATGTACACCGGCACGTACGGCGGCGGGGTGCGCATCATTCCTGAGCAACAGCACCGTGCCACCACGCCGCCGGACAAGACCATCCCGCGCGCTCAAGGCGGCCATCGGGGGGATTTCCTGCGCTCATGCAAGGGCGGCGATCGGTCCAGCGCCCACTTCGCCTACTCCGGACCGCTCACCGAGTGGGTCCTCAGCGGCATACTGGCCGTCCGCGCGGGCCTGGACAACACCGTCGAGTGGGACGTGAAGAACATGAAATGCCTCAACCGACCGGAGCTGAACGCCTTCGTGAAACCCGAGTTCCGCAAGGGATGGGAGCTGTGAAGCTGCCACGCCAAACCTGAGCTCAGATGAGGCAAAAACCCATGCGCAGGAAGAACGTTTCCACTTTCATCCGCGGCTTAGTTGCGCTCGGCCTCTGCCTGCCGGCAGCGGCGCGGGATACTTCCCTGCCGACCGACCACCACCCGACCACCGACTTCCACGAGGGCTGGCGACTGGGAGTGCAGGCGTGGACGTTCCGCAAGTACACCTTCTTCGAGGCGGTCGACAAGGCCGCCGCCCTGGGGCTGGACTGGATCGAGGCCTACCCCAACCAGAACATTGGCGGGCCCTACCCGGACCAGAGATTCCGCCCCAACATGCCCGAAGAGGCGCGCGCGACCGTGAAACAGAAACTGCAGGACGCCGGGGTGCGGCTGGTCAACTACGGGGTTACAGGCGTGTCGGAAGGCGTCTTCGAGTTCGCCAGAGACATGGGCGTCGAGACCATCGTCTCCGAGCCGCCCCAGGACTCCCTGGACGACGTGGAGAAGCTCTGCCGGCAGTACGGCATCCGGGTGGCCATCCACAACCACCCCGAGCCCTCGCGCTACTGGAACCCCGAGACGGTGCTGGAGGCCTGCCGGGGACGGGGCGGATGGATCGGCGCCTGCGCCGACACCGGCCACTGGGTGCGCTCCGGCATTGACCCGCTGGAAGCGATTAAGATGCTGGATGGACACATCGTCAGCCTGCATTTCAAGGACATCAAGGACGGCCACGACGTGCCCTGGGGCACCGGCGAGGGCCGCGCGGAAGAAATCCTCCGGGAACTCCACCGCCAGGGCTTCCGGGGCGTCTTCTCCATCGAGTACGAGCACCACTGGACCAGCTCCATGCCGGAGATCCGGGAAAGCGTGCGCTTTTTCCGGCGCGTCGCGGGCGATCTGGAGCCGGGCGGCTGGCGCGACCTGCTGGACGGCAACCTGGAAGCCTGGCGCACCAACTGGGAGCTTCAGGAAGGCGTCCTGACCGCCAAACCCGGTGGCTTCTGGAGCATGGAGCGGTTCGGCAACTTCGTGCTCGACCTGGAGTTCAAGCTGGCGCCGAAAACCAACAGCGGTGTCTTCCTCCGAACGGACAAAACGGGCAACTGGCTCCACACGGGCATCGAGGTCCAGATACTCGACTCCCACGGCAGGAAAAAGCCCGGCAAACACGACTGCGGCGCGGTATACGACTGCCTGGCGCCGTCCGTCAATGCCGTCAAACCGCCCGGCGAGTGGAACCACTACACCATCACCTGCATGGACAACAAGATCTACGTGATCCTCAACGGCCGGCAGATCATCGACATGGACCTGGACCGCTGGACCGAGCCGCACCGCAACCCCGACGGGACCAAAAACAAGTTCAACAATGCCTACAAGGACATGCCCCGCCAGGGACACATCGGCCTGCAGTGGCACGGCCACCCCATCTGGTTCCGCAACATCATGATCAAGCCCCTGGACGGACAGCCCGGATAAAGCTGCCCGCAATGAACTCGACTTTCGACAATAGAAGAGGAAAGCCCTCCTTGCACGTAGCGTCCCCGCCGCAGCTTTCAGAGGATGATCCTCCACGTGGAGCCGTGTCCCTTCGGCTCTGCAAGAGCCGGACATACCAGCCCAGGGCGCAGCCCTGGGGAAAGCGTCCAGCCGCCAACCGGTGAACCCTGAGCACGAACGGTCTTGGGGGCAACATGGAAAGGAGAGAGACGACCCCGACGAGGATTGCTTGACACCGGCGCCCTGCGCCCACACAATAGCGAACGCCCGGATATCCTTTCAGGGGGAGGCAGAGAGATGACTCGCCGACGGGTGGTGCTGGTGCTGATTCTTGTTGCCGTCGTGGTGGCGGTGGTTCTTGTCGTCCGCGCAGGAGGCCGGGGCGAGCAACCGGCCGGCGGGCAGCCCGCGCCGGGTGAGATGACGCTGGAGAGTCCCGTCCTTCAGGCGGGCGCCCGGATGCCCGTTATCTATACTGCCGATGGCGAGAACGTATCCCCGCCGCTGCGCTGGAAGAACGTCCCCGAGGGCACTCTGTCCCTGGCCCTTGTCATGGAGGACCCCGACGCCCCTGTGGGAACCTTCGTCCACTGGCTGGTCTGCGACATGTCCCCCTCCACGGACGGATTGCGAGAGGGCGTGCGGAGGGGGCGCGGCGTGCCCGGCACCGGCGGCATCCAGGGCAGCAACAGCGCCCGGGAGCTGGGCTACATGGGCCCCGCGCCGCCCGAGGGCGAGACCCATCGCTACTTCTTCCGGCTCTACGCCCTGGACACGAAACTGGAGATACCGGCTGCGTTCAACAAGCAGCAGTTGATGAACGGGATGCAAGGGCACATCCTCGCCAAAGCAGAACTGATGGTCAGGTACGGCCGCCCTGAGACGACCGGGCCCTGAACCCACCCGCGACCGCACCGTCCGGAGAGACCCAATGTCTGAAATGACCGGAAAAGAGCGCATCGCGCGCATCCTTAGCCGTGAACCGGTGGACCGCATCGGCCTGTTCGAGCACTTCTGGGGCGATACCCAGAAGAAATGGACCGCCGAGGGCCACCTCCAGCCGGGAGAAAACCTGGACGACCACTTCGGGTTCGACATGAGCCTGTGCTGGTGCTTCAACATGGTGGCCGACCTGGACTTCGAGCCCGAAGTGCTGGAGCAGACCGAGGAGACGGTCCTGACCCGCGACGGCAACGGCGCCGTGCTGCGCCGGCATAAGCTCCACGACGCAACCCCGGAGCACGTGGACTTCATGGTCAAGGACCGCCGCCCCTGGGAGCAGAGGATCAAACCCCTGCTTCGACCGGAGCCCCGGCGCATAAACCTGGAAGCCTACCGCGAGACCAGACGCCGGGCGCGCGAGGCCGGCCGGTTCTTCTGCTGGAGCGGCGTCAACGTCTTCGAGATCATCAAGGACGTGACCGGCCACGAATACATGCTGATGGGCATGGCCGACGACCCCGAATGGGTGTTCGACATGACGGACACCTACTCCAGCCTCATCATCTCCCTGATGGAGATACTGTTCGAGCGGGAGGGCAGGCCGGACGGCATCTGGTTCTACGAAGACATGGGGTTCAAGGGGCGACCGTTCATGTCGCCCCGGATGTATGAGGACATCGTCATGCCGGCGCACCGCAAGACTTTTGAGTTCGCCCACTCCCTGGACCTGCCGGTCATCGTGCATTCATGCGGGTTCGTGGAGCCGCTCCTTGCCGGCCTGGTGGAGGCGGGGATGGACTGCCTGCAGGTGATGGAGGTCAAGGCGGGAATGGACCCCCTGCGCATCAAGCGGCAATTCGGCGAGCGGATCGCGCTGTGCGGCGGCATGGACGCCCGCAACCTGGTCGCCAACGATCGGGAGGCCATTCGGGCGGAGCTGGAGGAGAGGATTCCCGTGCTGAAACAGGACTACGGCTATATCCTGCACTCCGACCACTCCATCCCGGACACCTGCGAGTACGAGACCTACCGCTTCTTCGTAGACGAAGGCCTGCGGCTCGGCGCGTACTGACGGGAATCTTGAGCTTCAGATGGGGTTGCGGCGCACGTCGATGCCGGGGCCGCTGACCCAGCGGGACTCGTCGGAGGCGAAGAAGACCGACGCCCGCGCCACGTCCTCCGGCTGGAGCAGGCGGGAGCGGTCCTCGTCGGGGAAGTTGGCGCGGCGCTGGTCGGTGTCCGTGGGTCCCGGGCAGATGATGTTGCACCGGATGCCGTGCGGCCTGCCCTCTTTGGCCAGGGCGTCCGCCATGCCCATAACGCCGAACTTGCTGGCGCAGTAGCCGCTCCAGCCGCCGTGCGCCCGGCGGCCCGAGCCGCTGCTGATCATGATGACGCTGCCCGTGCCGCGGTCCTTCATGTGCGGCCAGACAGCCCTCGTCACGTGATAGACACCCAGGAGGTTGACCTCGATCTGCCGCCGCCACTCGTCGGGCGGCATCTGGTCGATGTCGCCCAGCGAGGCGATACCGGCCGCGTTGACCAGAACATCGACGTGCTGAAGTTCGTCTATGGCCCGGCGCACGGCGTCGTCCACGGCGGCCCTGTCGGTGACGTCCGCCCGCGCAGCGATGGCGTCCACCTCGGGCGCCGTCTCACGGAGCCGGTCCAGTGCTTCGTCCAGGTTTTCCCTGCTCCTGCTGAGGAGTGCGATGCCTGCACCTTCACGTGCATACTCCGCCGCGATGGCGAAACCGATGCCCCGGCTGCCGCCGGTTATCAGCGCGTTCTTCCCCTCCAGTCGCCTGCACATGGTCTGTCTCTCCGTTTGGGACTGCCGCGACATTCTACGCGGGGAGGATAACCGCCGGGACCCCGATGCATCAAACGAACGGTTCTCCCGGGCTAAGCTCGACTTTCGACAACGCAGGAGGAAAGCCCTTCTGATATATAGCATCCCCCGCCGGAGAATGCGGTCCGGCGGGGACCCTCCTTCGACGGGCAGGCGCCGGACTTCCCCATCCCGGGTAGCTGAGGCGTCCTCGCCTCAGCGGGAGCCGTACGGAACCGGCTTCACGAACCGCGCACAGGGGCGTGCTCCTCATATGCCCATCAGATACTGCTCGATGACTTCGAGCGACAATCCCCCGGGCGTGCGTTCGGCCTCTTCCCAGAACCCCAGGATCTCGGAGGAAACGCCCATGGCTCTGGCGGCTTCCTCCCGGGTATGACCACGCTTTGTCCGCACCGCGCGCAGCAGCCCGCGTCCAACTGCCTCGGTCAGGGAAAGCCGGTGACCCTCGGGAGAACGGAACAGCGCCCGGCCTCCGTCCATGTGAGAGAATCGCCAACCGCCGCCAATGTCCCCTGCCATGCCCAACACAATCTTGTCTACGGTTTCCGGCAGCGTGGCAGCCATCTCCGCGGCCAGTTCGGTACGGAGCTTCGTGAGGGCCTCCGCCCGGTCTGCCCCCAACGCGTCTCTGATCGCGTCGATGACCTTCTCCGACACCTCTACCTCCGGCCGCAACCTGTGCATTGGCGCCTCCCGCGTGATTCCACTGACCTTCCGGACCGATGGACCGTCTGACTCGCTCAAATCATCCTCGATTTATATCTATTACAGCGATATACACTATATCATACAACCATCCGCTGTGCCAGCGGAATTCAACATCGAGTTAGGCGCTGTTGCTGAGCCCGTTCCGTCGGCCCGAGGCCGCGCGAGAGCGCCGAGGGCAAGGAGGGCAAAGCAGGCGATACGGGGGCTAAGTATCGTCGATGCAGGCCGACGGAGCCATCGGCGCTCGCAGCCGACCGAAGCCAGGATGGGGTTTTGCAGTAGCGCCTTAAGCACGGCATCCGGCTAAGCCTCATCCGACGGGGAGCATTCAAGCCACGCGCGGGCAGAGCTGCCGACCTCCCCTGACCTGCGGCCGGGCTTCGGGCTTTGACCGGTCCCGCCTCGCTCCCTATCATAGCCAGGGTTGGACGTCCCCGGATTGGCCACATGAGGAGCACCGCCCATGCAGTGGGAACACCACATGATCGTGCGGCAGGAACACCTGAACCAGTACGGCAGCCTGTTCGGCGGGCGGGTGCTGGCGGTGATCGACGAGCTGGCCTTCATCGCCTGTGCACGCACCTATCCCGCCCGCAACTTCGTAACGCGTGCCGTCCGGGACGCGGAGTTCACCGCCCCGGCCCGGCTGGGCGACATGCTGGAGTTCCGATTCGGAGTGGACACGGTCGGCACCACCTCAGTCACCGTGCGGGTGGAGATGATCATCCGCAACGGCCGCACGGGCGAGGAGGCGGTGTCCTTCGACGGATTCGTGGTGATGGTCTGCGTGGACGACTCCGGAAGTCCCGTTCCGGTAAGCCGTTAGAACCGGAGTGCAGGGTTGAACAAGGGCGAGATAAAGCTTGACGGCGATGTCCGCTACGTCAAGGGGGTGGGCCCCAAACGGGCGGAGGCGCTGGCGAGGCTGGGCGTGGAGACCGTGCGCGATCTGCTGTGGCATCTGCCCCGGGACTACGAGGACCGGCGGCACGCGCGGGCCATCGCCGGACTGAAGGTCGATGAGTCCGCCGTGGTGTGCGGAGTGATCCGCGAGGTAAAGCTGCACCGGCCCCGACGCGGCGGCCGGGGCATCCTCCATGTCACTATCGAGGACGACACCGGCTACCTGGCGCTGGTCTGGTTCAACGCCCACCGCTCCTGGCAGAAATCCTTCCCCGTCGGCGAGACGATCAGCGCGTACGGCACGGTCAGCTTCTACGGCGGCCTGCAGATGGTGGCGCCGGATTACGTGGTGGGCAAGAGTCCCGAGGAGTCGGACAAGTTCGGCCGCCTCGTGCCCATCTATCCGCTGACCGAAGGCATCTCGCAGCGCACCATGCGGAAGATCACCGAATCCGCCCTCTCGCAGGCGGCCGGCAAGGTTCCCGAACTGTTCCCGCGCCCCTTCCTGCGCCGGAAGAGCCTGCCGGGCGTAAGCCGCGCCTTCTGGAACGCCCATTTTCCGGCGAGCACGGCCGAGAAGGACGCCGCCCGGCGGCGGCTCTGTTACGAGGAGCTGTTCGTTTACCAGACGGCCCTGGCCCTGCGTCGGGCCGCTCTCAAGCGCCGGGACGGCATCGCGTTCCGCGCCGGGCCGAACGTGGACCGGAGGATACGGCGGCTGTTCCCGTTCGAGTTCACCGAGGCTCAGGACCGCGTGATCGAGGAGGTGCTGGCCGACATGCGCTCCTGCAGCCCCATGAACCGCCTGCTGCAGGGCGACGTTGGCTGCGGAAAGACGGTGGTGGCGGTCTACGCCATGCTGGCCGCCCTGGCCGAGAGCAGCAAGCGGCGCCAGGTGGCCATGATGGCGCCCACCGAGATTCTGGCGGAGCAGCATTACCTGACACTGGAGTCCCTGCTGGAGAAGGCCCGGCTGCGGACCGCACTGCTGACCGGGGCCCTCTCTCCGGCGGAGCGGCGGGAGGCGCTGGACCGGATCGCCTCCGGCGATCTCGATCTGGTCGTGGGGACCCATGCCCTCATCCAGCCGGACGTCCGGTTCCGGAACCTGGGGCTTATCGTGGTGGATGAGCAGCACCGCTTCGGCGTGCGTCAGCGGCTGGCCCTCCGGCGGAAGGGTCCTGTGCCCGACGTGCTGATCATGACGGCCACGCCCATTCCCCGCACCCTCGCCCTGGCCTACTTCGCCGAGATGGACATCAGCGTCATCGACCAGATGCCGCCGGGGCGCCGGCCCGTGACGAGCGAGGTCCGCCTGCCGGGCGAATGGGAGGGGGCCTTCGAGGAGACGCGGGAGGAACTGGCCCGCGGCCGGAGCGCATTCGTCGTCTACCCCCTGGTCGAAGAGAACGAGGAGCTGGACCTGACCAGCGCCGAGGAGGGCTACCGGGAGCTGCAAGACCGGGTGTTCCCGGACCACGAGTGCTGCCTGCTGCACGGGCGGATGCCACCGGAGCAGAAGCGACGGGTGATGGAGGAGTTCCGGCAGGGCCGTTACAGGGTTATGGCCGCCACAACCGTCATCGAGGTGGGCATCGACGTGCCCCGGGCCACGGTGATGATCGTCCAGCACGCCGAGAGGCTGGGTCTGGCGCAGCTCCACCAGTTGCGTGGACGGATCGGCAGGGGCGAGCACCCGGGCAGGTGCTTCCTGCTGGCCGAACCCACGGCGGAGAGGGCCGAGCAGCGCCTGCACGTGCTCACCCGCACCAACGACGGCTTCCGCATCGCCGAAGAGGACCTGCGCCTGCGCGGACCGGGGGAGCTGTTCGGCACCCAGCAGAGCGGCATGCCGGAGTTCCGCTGCTACGATTTCCTGGACCTCTCCATCCTGGAGGAGGCCCGGGACGATGCCTTCAGCCTGGTGAAAGCGGACCCGGACCTGCGTCAGCCGCAGCACCGGGTGTTGAAGCGGCGCGTGCTGGACCGCTACGGGGAACGCTTTGTCCTGGCTGACGTGGGATGAACCGCGTCCGGCTATTGCTCGCCCTGTTCATCCGGCACGGGCGAGAGGGCCCGCTGTCGGAAGCGATCGGCCCGGTCCAGGAGCCGGTCCAGCACCTCCTCGCCTGAAACCGCCGCCGGGGACGGCGCGGGCTCCAGCTCAAAGACTTCGGGCACGTGACGGTCCATCAGTTGCCCCGGCCACAGCACCTCGAAGAAGAAGTCGATGGGGAAAATCTCGTACCAGGGCGTGCGGACGCTGACGAACCGTTCCTGTTCCAGGTATTCCACCTTGCCCGTCTCCCCCCGGAGCGGTCCCACGCGGATGCGCCGGGTGCCGTAATGGGCAAAGGGCCAGTCCACCGGCGATTCGCCCACGTATTCCTCGTCCACCCACACGGGCGCCCCGGGCGGCCGCGAGCGGATGAGAAGGCGCCGCTCCACGCAACCCGCGCACGTCAACAGCAACGCCATCCCGACCAGCAACCTGTATCTCATATCGGAACGGTCTCCTGTTGTCCCAGCTCCACTATCTCGGCCCGCATTTCGGCCAGATCGAGCACGGCCGCCGTGCACCTTCCGCTCAGCCAGCCCCCCGCCTCCCCGGGGTTGATTACCAGGGCTCCCTCGTCGGCGATGTCGGGTTCGTGGGTGTGTCCGCAGATGGCCACGTCCACGTCTGAGAGCAGATCCGGCGCGAGCGTCTCCGGATCGTGCACCAGCACTATGCTCCGCCCGGCGGCCTGGAATCGGTGGGGCGGCGCGTGCAGGTCCCCGCACAGCCCGCTCAGACCGCGCCGCTCGCCGTCGTTGTTGCCGAACACTCCCGTGATGGGCAGGTCCGCTTTGAGGAGGACTTTCAGGACGAAGGGGGCCACGAAGTCCCCCGCGTGAAACAGCGCCTCCACCCGCCGCTGCGCGAAGATGTCCAGCGCCCGCTGCACCGCCGGCAAATTGTCGTGCGTGTCCGAAAGGACGCCGACCAGCATGTTCGTCCCCCGTTGATCAGTCGGAACTCTTTGACTTCACCAGGTACAGCTCCCCTCCCGCCAGCAAGAAGGCGGTGGTGGCCCCCCTGTCCACGCGGAAGGACTCGATGGGAGCGTCGCAGTGCACCTCCCACAGGGCGCGCATTTGGGCCCGATGGCCGGCCTGCACGGTGAGGGTGCTTCCCTCGGCGCGGAACAGCACCGGGTCGGAGTGAGGAGGTTTGCGCACCCTCGACTCCCCGCTGCCGGGCCACACCTCCCACACCTGGTCCGCCTGCGGGTCAATAACGGCACAGGCGCCCGAACCTCGATAGATGCTCACCAGGCCGTCCAGCAGTTCCACTTCCTCCAGCGCGCCCAGCGGCCTTCCAGTCCACAGGCGCCGTCCCTCCGGCTCCACGAACACCACGTGGCCCTTGTCGCTGGAAAACACGCTGAATCGCTCCGTCAGCCCGTAGCACCTATGCATCTCCTCGCCACTGAAGCGGAACTTGTGAATCAGCCTTCCGTCCACGCTGTAATAGCGGTATCTGGCCGTTTCATCCGTCACCAGGATGGTGCGGCCCTCCGGACTGACAAAAAGGCCCGTCGCAAACGCGCGCAGGTTCCGCTGCCAGGCCGGGGATCCGTCCCGGAAGCATCGCAGCGTCCCCTCCCGGTCCACGACGCAGACGACCCGCAGATCGCGCGAGCAGTTGCAGTGCAGCGCACGGCACTGCAGCGAGAGACTGCGCCTGGCCGACCTCTCCGGCTCCAGCAGCACGGCCTGAGTGCCCCCCCACAGCGCGAAAGCGCGCCGGGGCATGGGCGGCATCAAGTGCAGTGGCGGCTCCACCTCCGCCTCCAGCACCTTCTCGCCCGCAGCGTCGTATATCACGGCCCTGCCGGACACGTAGGCCATCAGGGCGTATTCGCCGTGCTCCGCGAGCATCATTCGCACGCGACCGCCCACCTCCGGGGCAGGCCGGCGCCAGACGAGGTGGTCTTCATCCCCCCCCGACGCCCTGTGCGCGCCGGTTTCATCCTGGCGCCGCTCAATCCGACGCGGCTGTGCCGACGCAGGCTTCGGCTCGGACCTCTCCGCAGCGGCAGAGGGCATGCGATGGGCCGTCAGATCGCGTCCGCCCCTGGCCAGCACCAGCAACCTGCCCTCATCGGCCAGTGCCCAATCCACCGGGGACCGGGGAAGCTGTTTGCGCCACAGGGTGCGGGGCTCGGCGGTGGACAGCACCAGCTCCGCGCTCGCGGTCTCGACCATGAAGCGGGACACGTCCGGCGCCGGCTCGATACGTTTTACGGCGCCGCCGAACCCGGGAGCATCGCCCTCGGCGCCCTGCAGGTCGAACGTCCGCACCCCGTCTTCGAGCGCGGGCAGCAGCAGTCGTCCCGCCGCCGGGTCCACGCGGACCGGGCCGGTCCGACCGCCGGTCGCCTTCTGCCAGCGGACGCCGGCCTCCAGGTCCAGCAGGGCCAGATTCCCCTCCTCGTCCGCCACGGCGATCACGGGCGGCTCCGTCTGCACGGCCCGTGCCGAATGGATGGGCCATTCGAGCTGGCCGACGACCGACTGATGGCTCTGCCAGTCGTGCAGGTGGACCCTGCCTTCTTCGCTGACGGCAACCAGGCGGTGGACTGAGGGTATCAGGTCGAGGTCCGTCACCGGGTCTTTGAACTCGATGCGCCACTGGAGCTCGCCCTCCGGGTCGAACGCGTAGACCACGTCCTGCCCGGCGAGGCCCACGAAGAGGGCGCCGTCGTCCGCCGAGCGCAACAGCCGCACTCTCTGGCCGGCCCTGAGCGAGCCGGTCAGCCCGCCCTGCCCGTCCAGTATGGAGATGTTACGGGCGCCGTCGGCGACCGCCACGCGGGCGGACCGGCGGGCGGCGGTGGCGCATTCCAGCGGCCGTTCGGCCCGAAACTCCCACTCCGGCTCCTGCTCGCCGAGCATGCGCGGGGCACTCATCTCCCCTCTCCTGTCTGAGCTCAGTCCTC
The DNA here is from genome assembly GCA_964572825.1 of uncultured candidatus Brocadiaceae bacterium. Taxonomy (GTDB): domain Bacteria; phylum Planctomycetota; class Brocadiia; order SM23-32; family SM23-32; genus CAYVBE01. Next base: position 39,917 of record CAZNGS010000025.1, on the reverse strand, counting down.
CGCCGGGATGCCCAGCAGCCGGGCGGCCGTCAGGCCCATCACGGCGTCGATCTCCTCGCGGCTGACGCCCAGGCTGCGAAAGATACGCTGATAGTCTCGCTCCACGGCAACGATTTCCTCGTGGTGCACGCCGCTGCCGAAGACCACCTGTTCCCACAGGCTGCCGGTTACCTCTTCATCCCACAGGGCGGCCTGCGCGGGACGGAAGACCTCCGCCAGGAAGTCCGCCCCCCTGCGTCGCAGCACCTCGCCGGACAGATCGAAGCAGACGTTGCGGTTGTGTCGGAGGGTTTCGGCCGCCTCCCCGCACCAGGGGCTTCCCAGGCCAATCCCGACGATCTTCAGCTCCGGCACGAACCGCGCCACGGTGTCCAGGTAAACGGGCCGCATGTTGGCCGACCGCACCCGCCGCGCCCGGTCCAGGCGCGTGACCGGCAGGTAACCGGTGTGGAACAGCACGGGCATGTCGAGGGCCGCAGCCGCCTCGTAGACGGGCATGAACGAGGGATCGTCGTAGGACGCGGGCGGCGCCGACACATGGAGTCCGGCAAAGCCGACCCGCGCCATCCTTTCCACGGTGCGGGCATCGTCGTGCCCCAACGTGATGTGCGCGAAGGGGCTGAACAGCTCGGGGTAGGCGTCCGCCAGTCGGCGCACTTCCGCGTTCGCCGCCAGGCCGTAGCACGACTGCCCCCCCATGATGCACAGCCGGTGCAGGCCCATGCTGCGGGCCGTCTCCGCCAGCGCCTCTCCGTATCCGGGCTGGTCGTAGAGGGGAACGTGGAAGTCGATCAACATCGGACTCCTCCGGGAATACCTGTTTTTGCCGTGGGCCGACCGTTACTTTACCAAAAACCCCCGAATTCGCAACGCGATTCCGGGCACAGGAGCGGCGCCCCTTCACCGGCATAAAAAGAGAGCGGCCGGAGCCGCTCTCTACTGAGTTCAATGTTGGCGAAAAGGCCGTCCGGAAGCCGGGCCTACTCCTCCTTCTGTTGCTCTTCTTCCCCTTCTTCCGGCTTTTCCTGTTCCGCTTCCTCTTCGGTCTCTTCCGGCTCTTCTTCCTCGGCCGGCTGTTCCTCCGGCTCCTCGGCTTCTTCGGCCGGGGCTTCCTCTGCGGGCTCTTCAGCCGGGGCCTCCGCCTCTACGGGCACTTCCTCAGTGACCGGCTCCTCTTCGGCCAGCTCTTCGCCGACTTCTTCCTCCAGCGGGAAGCCCTCTTCCTCCTCGGCTTCCTCGTAGATCTCCTCGATGTCGATGTTATCCACGTGCTTGCGCAGCAGGAAGAACATCACCGTATTGCCGGTGAAGAAGTAGGAGATGACATAGGCCACGGGAAGGGCCTTCACGAGGAGGGTGATAATGGCCAGGATGGTGCTGACGACCCGGGCCAGGGCGCCCTGATCGGTGACCGCACTGACGTACCCGGCGGCATTGTAGGGCAGACGGACAAGGCCGGCGATAGAGACCCAGCCGAGGTCGATTCCCTCGTAGTCCATCCACGGGATGCTGCTGATGAAGCCCAGCTCCGTGCCCTGATAGATGAGCCAGATGAACAGCTCCACCACCCAGTGCGCCGCGAAGGCGGCCAGCACACCGATAGCACCCAGCAGCAGCGTGTAGAGGACGTAGCGTCCGAACTGCCACAGCACGTAGGCGTAAGGCGTGCTCCAGGCGTCAAAGGCGTCCTTGCCGCCCACGCTGAGGGCGGGCATCATCATGCCGAAGCCCAGCACCCACCCCCCGGCGAACAGGAGGGCGACCACGCCGAGCACCAGCACCAGCGCGTAGAGCGGGACCATCAGGACGCGGCCGACATAGGGGATGGAGCAAAACAGGCCGATCAGCGCGCAGCCGATCAGGGGCACTACCACGAAAAGGAAAGGCCACAGGGGGGTCAGGAAGTAGGCCTTCCGCTTGGACCTGACCATGGCGCGGGCGTCCCCGAGGGTGGGGAAATCCTGCCGGGCGTACTCCAGCGCGGTCAGGCGGGAGATCACGCCGCCGTTGCCGGTCACGGCCCAAAAGAACATCAGGTAGAAGAGCACCGAGATCACCATGTGCCCCCACGAGGCGCCGTAGACGGGGTTGAGCAGCGGCAGGAATCGGGGGATTATCTCCAGTCCCCGACCTTCCGCTATCAGCCAGACCAGCGACCCCGATTCACCGACGCGGCCCAGCCCCACCAGGCCCTGTGTGCGGGGGATGGCCTCGATCAACTTCCAGTCCACGAACATGGAGTACAGGATCGAGGCGGCCACCATGGCCAAAAGCAGGTAGAGCAGGGTCAGGAAACCCGACCAGATCTTGTTGCCCTTCAGCGCCAGATGGTAAGCCGACAGCAGGTCCCTCCAGTCGCCCTTGCGTTCGCTCATGACTCCTCTCCACTCCAGAAACAACGGTCTCAGGAAATCTGGTTTGCTTGCCCCGCCTCTACGCGGTCAATTTATAACCGCTCAAACCCATTTGTCAACCCCCAAACGGGCCAATGTTTCAGGGCGCGTCTTCTTCGGCCGATTCCGTGGCTGCGCCGCCGGGAAGGGGCTCGGATATGCGGTGCTCTTCGTTGAGCCACGAGCCCAGGTCGACGAGCTTGCATCGCCGGGAGCAAAAAGGGAAAAACGGCGCATCCTCGGCCGAACAGCGCACGACCTCCTTGCCACACCGGGGGCAGTTAATCCGCAATCCGGCTGCACACACGGTTTTCCTCCTCACGGCCGCGCGGCGGGACAGCTCAATCGGACGACTCCTCCGACTCCTTCGACGAAGCGCGATCCGAAGACTCTTCACCGGCGCTGCGCCCGGAGGAACTGCGCCGGTAATCGGTCGTGTAGAACCCCTGGCCCTTGAAGATGATGCCGGCCCCGGCCCCGATCAACCTTTCCAGGCCGTTTTGCTCGCATGCCGGGCAGACCTTCAGGGGATCGGCCGTTATGCGCTGAAACTCCTCGAACGTGTGGCCACAGTGTTTGCACCTGTACTCGTAAGTAGGCATTTGCGGGTCCGTATGGAATAGAGAAGCGAATGTAGAGAGCCTACACCAGACGGAGCTAAGAATCAACTTCCGCCCGGCCCTGGTCCTCATCCGGCTGCTCGCCCGGCCCGGCGACGATGACCTGGCTGGGCCGCAGGACCTGCTCGTCCAGCGCGAAGCCCTTCTTCAGCTCCCGCACCACGGTGTTGGGCGGGAACTCGTCCGTCGGCTCCTGCATCACCGCCTCGTGGTAGTGGGGATCAAACGGCTGACCCACGGCCTGGATGGGGCGGATGTTTAGTTTTTCAAGCGCCCCGTAAAACTCCTTTTCCACCAGGCGGAGGCCGGCGGCGATGGTCTCCCCGCCCTCGGTCTGCTCGGCAGCTTCCAGCGCCCGGCTCAGGCTGTCGGCCACCGGCAGGATGGCCTCGCCCAGGGACCGAAGCGCATCATGGTAGGCGGTTTCGCGAAACCGGTCGATGCGCTTCTGCAGGTTCTGGTAATCCGCCACGGCGCGCTGCAGACGCTTCAGGTACTGGTCGCGCTCCCGCGCCAGTGTCTTCAGCTCCTCGTATTCCGGGTAGGAGAGCTCCACGCGCTCGACCGTCTGGTCCTCCTCCGGCGCCGGGGCCTGCTCTTCCACGGCCGCATCCTGCGCCGCGTCTTCGTGTCTGTCGTTTTCGGCCATGGTCCACACCTCATCCGTGTGAGCCGCCCGGCCGGCCCCTTACTCCTGGCCGGCGTCGGACTTCTCTTTGCCGTAGATGTAGTCTTTCACTTTCTCCAGGAAGCTCTTCCTCTTCTGGGAGACGTTGACCTGCTCTATCTCTGCGAGTTCCCGCAACAGTTCCTCCTGCCGGGGCGTCAACTTCTGAGGCGTCTCGACCGTGACCCGCACAATCAGGTCGCCTCTGCCGCCCGTGCGGACGTCCGGCAACCCCATCGAGCGGATGCGCAGCAGCTCCCCGCTCTGAGTGCCGGGAGGTATTCTCAACTCGTAGGATTCCCCCTGCAGGGTCGGCACTTCCACGTCCCCGCCCAGGGCGGCGGTGGGGTAGCTGAGCGGGACCTCACAGAACAGGTCGCCGCCGTTGCGCTCGAAGACCGGGTGCTCCCGCACGTGGACGTCGCAGAACAGGTCGCCCCGGATGCCGCCGGGGGCCGCCTCACCCTCGCCCCGAAGCTGCAGGCGGGCGCCCGATTCCACGCCGGCGGGTATCTGAACGGTGATCTCGGCGTCCTCCCGCACGCGCCCGGTGCCCTCGCAACGGGGGCACGGTTCGACGATCCGTTTCCCGCTTCCCCCGCATCGGGGACAGGTGCGGCGCATGGAGAAGAATCCCTGTCGGCTCTCCACCTGTCCGTGCCCGCGGCACACGCTGCAGGTGCGGATGCCATCCGGCCCGGCACCCCGCCCCTCGCACTCCGGGCAGGGCTCAGCGCGCCGCAGGGAAATGGTGCGTTCCGTCCCGGTCAGCACCTCTTCCAGGTCAATCTCGACGGCCACGCGCAGGCTTCTGCCCTTGCGCGGGCCCCTGCGGCGCCGGCCGCCGAAGAAGTCTTCGAAGATGCCGCCGCCGAACACGTCGCTGAAGACGCTGAACACCTCATCGAAACTGCCGAAATCGTGGACGCCGGCGCCCTTGAGGCCCGCCTCGCCGTGCCGATCGTAGCGTTCCCTTTTCTCGGGGTCGCTCAGGACCTCGTACGCCCTGGCGGCCTGTTTGAACTTCTCGGCCGCATCCGGATCGTCCGGGTTGCGGTCGGGATGGTACCGGAGGGCCTTCTTTCGGTAGGCCTTCTTGATCTGCTCTCCGGAGGCATCCCGATCCACGCCCAGTATCTCGTAGTAGTCGCGGCCGGCCATGCGCAAACCGCCTCCTTCCTGCCCCGTCGTCGGGGGGGAAGCAGTTCATGCTCTCCAAAATTCAGGGCTGCCCGTGTGGCGGCAGCCCTGTGTTCTTTATCGGCCAAAAAGGGGCAGATGCTCGCGGCGCCCGCGCCAGCGGACATCGTCCTGCTGCTCTTAGGGGCTATTGCAGAACCATGTCCGTAACGAGGCCGAGCGAGAAGCCGGCCGCAGTAGGTCACGGTTGCGCAATAGCTCCTTAGCGCACGGCGCCTTCCGGTGCCGGCTGTTGCTCTTCGTCCTCCCCGATATCGGTCACCATGGTCTCGGTGGTGAGCATCAGGGAGCCGATGCTCGCCGCGTTCTCCAGGGCGGTGCGCGTCACTTTCACCGGGTCGATGATGCCGGCCTCGATCATGTCCACGTACTGGCCGGTATTGGCGTCAAACCCGATGCCGTCCTTCCTCTCCAGCACCTCGGCCACGACCACGGCGCCGTTGAAGCCGGTGTTCGCGGCGATGGTGGCCAGGGGGGCTTCGAGGGCCTTCGCCACGATGTCGGCGCCCATCTTCTCGTCGCCTCGCACCCGATCGCGCTTCTTGGCGACCACGTCCTTGCAGCGCACCAGCGTGGAGCCGCCGCCCGGGATGATGCCCTCTTCGACGGCCGCCCGGGTGGCGTGCAGGGCGTCTTCGACACGGGCCTTCTTCTCGGTCATCTCCGCCTCGGTGGCGGCACCCACCTTGATCACGGCGACGCCCCCGGACAGCTTGGCCAGCCGCTCCTGGAGTTTCTCACGGTCGTAGTCGCTGGTGCTGTCCTCGATCTGGCGCCGGATCTGGTCGATGCGCGCCTTGACGTCGGCGGTTTCTGCGGCACCTTCGATGATGGTGCAGTCATCCTGGGTGATGACGATGCGGCCGGCTCGCCCCAGGTCGCTGAGCTGGACGTTCTCCAGCTTCAGACCCAGGTCCTCGCTGATGAAGCGACCGCCGGTCAGCACCGCCAGGTCGCCCAGCATGGCTTTTCTGCGATCGCCGAAGCCGGGCGCCTTCACCGCGCAGCAGGGCAGAACGCCACGCAGCTTGTTGACCACCAGCAGGGCCAGGGCTTCGCCCTCGACATCCTCGGCAATGATCAACAGCGGATCGCCCGATCCGGCCACCTTCTCCAGCACGGGCAGCAGGTCGCGGGCACTGCTGATCTTGCCCTGGTGGATCAGCACGTAGGCGTCCTCCAGCTCACACTCCATCTCCTCCGGATTGGTGACGAAGTAAGGCGAGAGGTAGCCCTTGTCGATCTGCATGCCCTCAACCAGGTCGAGCTGGGTCTGGAGGGTGTTGCCTTCCTCGACGGTGATGACGCCGTCGTTGCCGACCTTCTCCACGGCGTCGGCCAGCAGTTCGCCGATCTGGGCGTCGTTGTTGGCGCTGATGGCGCCCACGTGCGCTATGTCGGCCTTGCTCTCGACGGGGTGGGCCCTCTGGCCCAACTCCTTCACCACGGAATCCACGGCGGCCTGTATTCCCCGCTTGACGGCCATGGGGTTGGCCCCGGCCGCCACGGCGCGCAGGCCTTCGCGGTAGATCAGTTCCGCCAGCACGGTGGCCGTGGTGGTGCCGTCGCCCGCGTCGTCGCTGGTTTTGGACGCCACTTCATTGACCATCTCGGCGCCCATGTTTTCGAACTTGTCCTCCAGTTCGATCTCTTTTGCGACGGTCACGCCGTCTTTGGTCACTTTTGGCCCGCCGTAGCTCTTCTGCAGCACCACGGTGTGCCCCGTGGGCCCCATGGTGACGCGGACGGCGTCGGCCAGTTTCCGGACGCCCTTGAGGATTTTGCCGCGCGCGTCGTCGCCGTACATCAGTTGTTTTGCAGCCATGTGTCACCTCTCCCTTTTGTCGGTGGCTGTGGGGGGAACCGGGTCGCGCCGGCCATCGTCACTATTCGATGACCGCCAGGAGGTCGCTCTCCCGCATGACGAGCAGTTCTTTGCCGTCCACTTCGACTTCCGTACCGCTGTATTTGGCGAACAGGACTTCGTCCTTCTTTTTCACATTCAGGGGGGTTCTTTCTCCTGCGTCGTTCAGCGTGCCGGGCCCCACGGCAACCACTCTGCCTCGCTGCGGCTTTTCCTTGGCGGTTTCCGGCAGAAAGATGCCTCCCGCCGTCTGCTCGCTCTCCTCGATGACTTCGATCACGACACGGTCGTCCAGCGGTTTGATTTTGGCCATCTGTTACGTAACCTCCGGATGCGAATGGAGTGTGTGTTTCTCGGGTCGGTCGGGATGGGTCACATCATTCCGCCCATTCCACCCATTCCGCCCATTCCGCCCATGCCACCCATGCCTCCGCCGCCCGGGCCGCCCGGCGGCATCTCCTCGTCCTCTTCCTCTTCCATCTCGTGGATGAGGCACTCGCTCATCAGCACGATGCCGGCCACGCTGACGGCGTTCTGCAGGGCGATGCGGATGACCTTGGTGGGGTCGATGACGCCGGCCTTCATCAGGTCACAGTAATCCTCCGCTTCGGCATCGTAGCCGAAGGCATAGCCGTCGCCCCGCTCCACGCGGCGGGCCACCACGGCGCCTTCCAGGCCGGCATTCTGTGCTATCGTCATCAGAGGCACCGCCAGGACGCCCTTGAGGACCTCGGCGCCGACGGCCTCGTCGCGCTCCAGCCCCAGTCCGTCCACAGCGGTGGCGGCGCGGAACAGTGCCACGCCTCCCCCGGGCAGGATGCCTTCCTCGACGGCTGCCCTGGTGGCGTTCAGAGCGTCCTCCACGCGGGCCTTGCGCTCTTTCATCTCCGTTTCGGTGGCGGCGCCGACGTTGATCTGCGCCACGCCGCCGCTGAGCTTCGCCAGCCGCTCCTGCAGCTTCTCGCGATCGTAGTCGCTGGTGGTGGTCTCGACCTCACGCTGAATCTGCCGCACCCGGGCCTGGATGTCCTCCTCGGAGCCGGCCCCCTCCACGATGGTGGTGGTGTTGTTGGTGACCGTGACCTTCCTGGCACGGCCCAGGTCGCTGAGCTGAACGCTCTCGAGCTGGATTCCGAGGTCCTCGAAGATGGCGCGCGCGCCGGTCAGGATCGCCATGTCCTCCATCATTGCTTTGCGGCGGTCACCGTAGCCGGGCGCCTTCACGGCGCAGCAGTCCACCACGCCGCGCAGCTTGTTGACCACCAGCGTGGCCAGCGCGTCGGATTCCACGTCCTCGCTGATGATCAGAAGCGGCCTATTCTGGCCGGCCACCTTCTCCAGCAGCGGCGCGATGGAGCGGGGAGTGGAGATCTTCTTCTCGAAGATCAGCACGTAGCAATCCTCCAGGACGCATTCCATGGCGTCCTCGTCGGTGACGAAATGGGGAGAGAGGTAGCCGCGATCGAACTGCATGCCCTCCACCACTTCGACCTCGGTCTCCAGTGCGCGTCCTTCTTCGACGGTGATAACGCCGTTGCGGCCGACCCGGTCCATGGCATCGGCGATCATGCGGCCAAGCTCTTTATCATTGTTGGCAGCGATGGCGGCAACGGCGGCGATATCCTGCGACTCTTCGATGGGCTTGCTCTGCTTTTCCAGCTCCTCGACCACGGCGGCGGCTGCCTTCTCCATTCCCCGGCGCACGTCCGAGGCCGAGCTGCCGGCCACCACGCGCTTCATCCCCGCCGTGCAGAGGGCCTCACCCAGGATCGTGGCCGTGGTCGTACCGTCTCCGGCGTCATCGTTGGTCTTGGAGGCCGCCTCTTTCAAGAGCTGCGCGCCCAGGTTCTCAAAGCGGTCTTTGAGCTCGATGTCCTCGGCCACGGTGACGCCGTCCTTGGTGACCTTGGGACCGCCCCAGCTTTTGTCGAGCACGGCATTTCGTCCCCTGGGTCCCAGGGTCTGTTTGACGGCCCGGGCCAGCTTGGAGACGCCGTTCAAGAGCTTTTCCTGCGCCTCAAAACCAAAGCTCAGCTCTTTGGCCGGCATATGTCCTTCCTCCTGCGAAGTGGAAATCCGTTGGGAAAACGCACAGTCAATGCCTCTCAAGTCGGGTGCAAACGTCGTGCCACGGCTCTGCCGCCGGCCTCCGCGGGCAGGGGCGCTCCGCCACCAGCCGGCCCGGAAACACGGAGGACGCCCTTTGCTGCAACGACCCCGACCCCGCCGGGTCCTTGAGGCACCTGCTGTGCCCCTATCAGGCGTGCCGGCGACGCACTGTCATTCCGACAGCGCTCCAACGGCAGGTGGAGTTCAACTGTCATATTGGCAGCGCCGTCCCTGCCGGATGTGGCGAATGCACCCGACGCTGCCCTACTCGGTGTTCACGGCCATTCTGGGCGACGCCAGAACGGAGCGGAAGGAGCGCACGCGTTCCAGGTGCCGCCGCAGAGAGAAGGAACGGGGGAACTTCCCGCGACCCTTCTGCCAGTCCCACAGGACGCGCATGAAACGGCTGTTCGTCCTGCGCCATCCCTGCAGGACGCGGCGGCCCACGTGCCGCAGAAGCGCCGTGCCGAACCGGAAGCAGGAAAGGGACCGCACCACGCTGTTGAACGAGTAGAAACGCCGGTTCGCCCGCAGGGCGCCCAGTTGCAGTTCCAGCGGGGTCATCCGGGCGGGCTCGAACACCACGTGGTGGCCGTCGTAAAGGCTCCAGTCGTAGGTGAAGACGCGTCCTTCACCATCCAGCTTTTTGAACAGCGCCGATCCGGGCACGGGTGTGAGGATGAGGAACTGAACCGTGTCCAGCCGTCTGTCCAGGGCGAAGTTCGCGGTGCGCCGGAACACGGACGCATCGTCTTCGTCGGCGCCGAACATGAACATGCCGTGCACGGGGATGTGGTGCCGGTGGAAGGTCCGGATGGCCGTCTCGATGTCATTCAGGGTCTGGTGTTTGCCGTAACTGTTCAGTGTTTCCTGGTTTATGGACTCAAACCCCACGAAGACGCGCCGGCAGTTCGTGCGCCGCATGAGTTCGAGCATCTCGGGATCGCGGTGCACCTCCGCCCGAACCTGCGCGTACCACCGCGCGGGCACCAGCCCCTCGCTGATCATGCGCGCCAGCAGCTCCTTCGTCCGGGTCGGCGAGACGGTGAAGTTGTCGTCGCAGAAGAAGACGTTCTTTTTCTTTCCCACCCGGCGCAGTTCTTCGATAACGCGGTCGATGCTCTTCATCCGATAGCGGCAGCCGAACATGGGAGACACACAGCAGAACGTGCAGTTGTGCGGGCAGCCGCGGGTGGTCATCAGGGGCACGATCCGCATTTCCTCGTGCCCGTGGATCAGCGACAGCTCCGGGATGGGGATGTCATCCAGGCCCATCGGCAGACCGCGCTTCTGGTTGGCCACCACCCGGTCACCCTCACGGTAATGGAGGTTGGGCACCTGCGAGAGGTCGCCGTCGTTCTCCAACGCCTCCACCAGGCGTGGCATGGCCTCCTCGGCCTCCCCCGTAATCACGTAGTCGGCGTGTTCGAGCGGTTCATGGGGGAGGAAAGTCGGATGCACCCCTCCGAAGACGACGGGCACGCCATTCAGCCGCAGCAGACGCGCCATGGCGTAGCCCCGGGGAGCGGTGGCCGAGGTGCACGAGATGCCCACCAGGTCACTGTCGAGGATGTCCAGCGCTTCGCTGGTGCCGATGCCCCGGAGGTCCTCCACGTAAACGCGCACGTGGTGGCCGACCTCATGGAGCATGGTACCCAGGATGGGGAGCCCCAGGCGCGGGAAGGCCAGGTGACTGTAGACGTGGTAATCCGGCGATTTGGGTTCGATCAGAGATATTTTCATGGGACTGGTTCCTCGGCTTTCGGCACCCCCTGGAGCCACCTCCACCATGCGGCGGAAAGGTTGGTAGCGGAGGAGGGATTCGAACCCCCGACCCGAGGCTTATGAGTCCCCTGCTCTGCCACTGAGCTACTCCGCCAACCGCCTTTTGATTGTAGTCAACGAGCCGGAGAGTGTCAAGCGTCGCTCAGGCCAGTTCGTCGTCCGGCAGGGGCTCTCCCAGCACGGGACGGGCGGGGCAGCCATCGCACCGGGGCCGCGGGCGGCAACGGCGCTTGCCCAGCTCCACCAGTTGCGCGTGGTAGTCCCTGTAAAGCTCCTGCTCCGGGGGCAGGTGCGCCTCGAAGAGGTCTTTCAGCTCGTAGTATCCGGGCCCCGGCTCCAGCAGCCCGTGGCGCACGACGATGCGCGTGGTGTAGGCGTCCACCACGAACGTGAGCCTGCCCAGAGCGTACAGGAGGATGCTGTCCGCCGTCTCCGGGCCGATTCCCCGGATGGAGAGCAGTTCTTCCCGCAGCACGTCCGTGGGCAGGGACTCCAGTTCGCCGACCGCCCCCCCGCACCGCTCCAGCAGCCACCGGCAGAGCCGCTGCAGTCGGGCGGTCTTCTGCCGATAGTATCCCGCCGGCCGGATAAGGGCCTGCAGCCTTTCGGGCTCCATGCCGGCTATCCGGTGGGGCACCAGCGCGTCCTCCTCCTTGAGCGCCCCCAGCGCCCGCTCCACGTTGCGCCAGTTCGTCCGCTGGGTCAGTATGGCCCCCGCCATGATCTCGAACGGCCCGTCGCCGGGCCACCAGCGGCGATGTCCGTAGGCGCGGCGCAGGGCTTCGTAGAGATCCAGCAGTGTTGCCGTCAGGTCCATGGCGTCAGGGCAGTTTTTCGAGCGCGTAGACGGTCCAGCGGGTTCCCTTCCACTGGCAGGGCATGGTCTCGCGCAGCCGGCTGAGCCCCACGAGGCCCGCCGCGCTCTCCAGCAGGTCCCCATGCTGGACGAGCCACACCGAGATGCCACCGTATTCGAGCACGCGCAGGCACTCGGCCATCAGTTCGGCGAAATCTTCCAGCTCCCACCGCCGCCCGTCCGCGGGGTTGCCCTGGGGAGGCGAGGTGGCGATGCGGCTGAACGCGCGGCTCTCGAAGGGCAGCGTGCGGGCATCCCAGCGGGCCAGGTGAACGGGCACTTGCGCCGCTTCCACGTTGGCCCGGGCCCAACCCAGACGCCGGGGATTTACGTCCCCCGCCACCACCGCCCGGGCCGGTCCCAGCAGCGCCCTCTCGATGGCAATGGTTCCCACCCCGCAGAAGGGGTCCAGGAACCTTCCCTCTCGTGTGGGCTCGGCCACGCGGACCATCGCCGCCGCCAGCGTGGGGTCGGTGGCGCAACGGGCATGGCGGACCTTGTAGGGCCTCCGAGACAGGGGGCGCGGGCTGAGTCGGCCCCGCAACGTGCAGCGCTCCTGGTTGATGCGGATGCGCAGCTCCAGGGGCCGCGCATCCAGGCCGACCTTCCGACCGAGGGCGTCCGAGAGCACCCGGCAGCTCAGCTCTTCCACGTCTTTATAGGTATAGTTATGCTCTCCCGTGCGCTTGACGGAGACCGATATCGCTTCCGGATCGGGCGGCTCGCCGTTGAACTGCTCCCAGCGATCCTCCCACCGCCCTACGGGCAGGGCCCGAAGCCTGTCGGCGAGTGTCTCCAGGGCCGGGGCGGTGGGCCCCAGCACGAAGGAGTCAAACTGAATGAACAGGTTGCGCGCCAGCCGCAGCTCGCGCAGCCGTGCAACAGGCGCGGAGGTGTCGAACACCACTTCGCACCAGCCGTGCGTCGCCCGGGCCTCCAGCCGCTCAGCCACCTCCGCGACCAGCTCCTCCTCCAGCCCGTAAAGGCAGTGGACCACGTATGTCTCCGCAGCCGGTGTCATGGCACGCGCACCTGTATCAGGGGAGGGGCAAAAGAAGAGGCATCGGCTCACCGGGGCTCGTAGCGCCGGCAGCAAGAAGGTATTCTATCAGCGACCGTCGGCTCTTGCACCTCCGCGCCGCCGGTTGAACGGTTCCGCGGAGATGAAGCAGCCCCTGTTGAACCCTGCCTGCGTTCGGGATATCGTAGCAGGAGATGCTGTCTTCGAGGTGACCATGACCGTAGAGGCGGATGTCATCGTGGTGGGAAGCGGCCCGGCCGGCTGCGCCGCCGCGTGCCATCTGGCCCGGAGCGGCGTGGACGTTGCCCTGCTGGACAGGGCGAGCTTCCCCCGGGAGAAGGTCTGCGGCGACGCCCTGAGCCCCGAGGCATTGGAAGCGCTTCGCGAGCTGGGCATGGACGGCGCCCTCGACCGCGCACATCTGGTCGACGGCAGCTACGTATTCGCCCCGGATGGCCATTCGATGGTTACGCGGTGCGATCACCCCGGCGCCCTGCTGCCCCGGAAGGACCTGGACGCCATGCTCCTGCAGCAGGCCCGAGGCGCGGGCGCCCGGTTCTTCCCGGGCAGGGCCTTCGCCCGACTTGTTCGGCGCCCGGACAGAATGATCGTGCGGACCGGCGACGAAGAGGGTTTTTGCGGGCGCTGCGTGGTCCTGGCCACCGGAAGCAATGCCGCCGCGCTGAAGGCGGCCGGCGTGCTCCGGGGCACGGGCGGCCCGTCGGCCCTGGGGGTGCGGGCCTACTTCGAGAACGTGGACTGCCCGCAGGACAAGATCGTCCATTCCTTCGACCGTTTTCTGCTGCCGGGCTACGGCTGGATATTCCCGTTCGGGAACGGGCTGGCCAACGTCGGCGTGGCGGCGCATCGCCGATGGCAGGGACGCTTCCGGCTGCGGCGGAAGTTCGAACGCTTTACCTGCGACTCCCCGGCCGCGCGGCGGTTCCTGGGCCGGGCGCGCCAGGTCTCACCCGCCGGGACGGGTCCGCTGCGGCTCGACCTGCGCGGTGCCGCACTCCTGGCGGACCGCCTCCTGGTGGTGGGTGACGCCGCGGGGGCCGGCGCCCCGGCCAACGGCGAGGGCACCGCGCCGGCGCTCGTGACGGGCAGGCTGGCCGCACGGACTATCCGCCGGGCCCTGCGGCGGGGGGACCTGTCGCCCGGCGCACTGCGACCCTACGGGCGGGCGGTGCGCCGCGCCTACGAAGGCCGCTACAGTCGGGCGCGGTGGTTCAGGCGTCTGCTGGTCTTTCCCACCACCATGAACCTGGTAACCCGGTGGGGAGCAACCGATCCCCGGCTGGCCGACCGGCTGGCCTGGGTCCTGACGGGGAAACTCACCCCCCTCTCCCTGCCGTGGCGTCGCATCCTGCGCCCTCGCGCCGCCACGTCGCCTCAATAGACAGAGAGAGAGTATCCATGCAAGTAAACAACGCCGAAGTGCACGTGGGCCCGGCGGGCTGGTCCTATGACGATTGGAACGGGATCGTCTATCCCGATTCCAAATCGAAGGGTTTCCGGCCGCCGCGATTCCTCTCGCAGTATTTCAACACCATCGAGCTGAACAACACGTTCTACCGACCGCCCAGGCCCGGCTACTGCCACCGCTGGGTGCAGGACGTCGCGGAGAGGCCCGACTTCCTCTACACCGCCAAGTTGTGGCGCCGCTTCACCCATGAGCGGGAGGAGCACTGGAGTGCCGAGGACGTGCGACTGTTCCGCGACGGTGTCGCGCCGCTGGTGGAAGCGGGCCGCCTGGGCGCCCTGCTGGTGCAGTTCCCGTGGTCCTTCCGCTTCAACCGGCGCAGCCAGGACTACCTGGCCGAACTGTGCGAGGAATTCGCCGGCCTGCCGCTGGTGGTTGAGTTGCGCAGCAAGGCGTGGGTGCAGGACCGGGCACTGGAGTTCCTGCGGTCCCTGGAGGTAGGCTTCTGCAACATCGACCAGCCCGCGTTCCGCAGCAACATCCCGTTGACCGCCCACGGCTTCGGGCGGGTGGGCTACCTGCGCCTGCACGGGCGCAACTACGAGACCTGGTTCGACAAGGAAGCCGGCCGCGACCAGCGCTACGATTACCTCTACGGCGAAGACGAGCTGGACGACATAGAGGCCGCCCTGCGCAGGATCGCCCAGCAGGTGCAGCGCATGTTCGTCATCGCCAACAATCATTACCGTGGACAGGCCGTCGCCACGGGCATATCGTTGATTCGGCGGCTCACGGGCCAGAGCGTCCAGCCGCCCGGCCGGGTGGGGGAGCTCTACGGGCTGGCATCTTGATGGTCTTTTGCAGGCTCGAACCGCAGACCCTATAATGCGGCTCTGCCGCCTTTTGCGGGGGCTTAGAGCCCGATGAAGGACAGCACTGCGTCCGGGGCGGATGTCAGCGTGAATCTCTGTGGAATCATGCTGCTCAATCCGACCGTCCTTGCCTCGGGGATACTGGGCGTCTCGCGCGATCTTATCGGGCGTGCCGCGGAGCACGGCGCCGGGGCCGCCACCATCAAGAGCGTGACCGTTCAGCCGCGCGAGGGGCACCACAACCCCACGGTCATCGCCTACGAAGCGGGCATGCTCAACGCCGTGGGCTACTCCAATCCGGGCGCGGAGGCGGCTGCGGAGGAGTTCGAGGGCCTCGGCGACTTGCCCATTCCCGTCATCGCCAGCGCCGTGGGCCAGGAGCCCGAGGAGTTCGCCGAGGTGGCGGCCGCCCTGATGCCGTGCGGTTTTGCCGCCCTGGAGATCCCGCTTTCCTGCCCGCATACGCCGGGCTACGGAACGCTGGCCGGGCACGGCACGCCCGAGGCCACCGAGCGGATCACCCGCGCCGTGCGGGGCGTGACCGACAAACCGCTGTTCGTCAAGCTCTCCCCCAACGTGCCGGGGATCGGCGAGCTGGCCCTGGCCGCCGTCCAGGGGGGAGCCGACGGCATCACGGCAGTCAACACCCTGGGCCCCGGGATGATCATCAACGTCGAGGCGGCCGAGCCGGTGCTGGACTTCAAGATGGGCGGCGTCTCCGGCCCGGCACTGCGCCCCGTCGCCGTGCGCTGCGTTTACGACGTGGCGACCGCCCTCCGGCAGGCGGGCTCCGACGCCGCCATCATCGGCACGGGAGGCGTCCAGACGGGGCGGAACGCCCTGGAGATGATCATGGCCGGAGCGACGGCCGTGGGCGTGGGAACGGCGGTTTACAGCCGCGGCATCCAGGTCTTCAGCGCCATCGCCGGGGAACTGCGCCGGCTCTGCGAGCGCCTGCACATCGGCGCCGTCGAGCAAGCGCGCGGTGCCGCGTTAGCATGAGGTGACCCTCTGTTGAGATCAAACGGGCAGGGAGACCCGGTGAATTCGCAGACCGACGTTACAGGACCACTCATCCCGGCGGTGCCCGCCGTGCTGCCCGTGGTGGAGGTGAAGCGCGAGAACGCCGGCGCCGTGACCGTCTGGCTCTCCCTCAATGAGCTCGACGCACAGCAGGGGCTCGACCTGGGGGCATTCGTGCCGGGGCAGTTTTTCATGGTGTGGATACCGCGCATGGACGAGAAGCCCTACGCGGTCTCCTACCTGGAGGAGCGGCGGCTCGGGATCACGGTGCAGAAGCGCGGCCCCTTCTCCAGCCGCATGTGCGAGATGAAGCCCGGCGAGCTCGTCGGCGTGCGCGGCCCTTACGGCCGGGGATACTGGGACGTGGAGAAGCACCGCCCCGGCCAGGGGGTAGCCATCCTGGGGGGTGGCTGCGGCATGGCCGTGCTGGCGCTCCTGGCGGAACGGCTGCCCCGGGCGACCGTGGTGCAGGGGGCGAAGACGGCCGAAGCGTTGTTTTTCAGGGAACGTTTCCCCGACCAGGTGCTGTTCACCGACGACGGGTCGGCGGGCCGGGATGGCTTTCCGACCGAATGGCTGCAGGAGCGCGCGGACGCTGCTGAGGTGACGATGGTGTATTGCTGTGGCCCGGAGCAGATGATGGTCCGCGCGGCCCGGGTCTGCCGGGGGGTCGGCATCGGCTGCCAGGTCAGCCTGGAACGCTACATGAAGTGCGGCATCGGCGTGTGCGGGCAGTGCGACTGCGACGGCCGGCGCGTCTGCGTGGAGGGCCCCACGTTTTGCCTCGAGGAGCTGGACGAGATGCCGGGCTTCGGACAGCGCAGGCGCGACAAGACGGGCCGCGCCGTGCCGCTCGGGCCGGGGGATGTCTGCCCCTCCGGCCCCGCCGTGGTTTGACAGTCCATTGCAGTTTGCCGGGGAGCATCCCCATCCGGTAAGATGGTACTTCCGCGGGCTCCCCGGAGGCGCCCTTCCCCTCAACCCCGGAGTGGCGTCTCTCCACCCAAAGTCTCGGAGGCCGGTCGTGAGTTACCTGGACAGATTTGTGCCAGAGATAATGGCCGCGGCGAATCACGTGCTGGGCCAGCAGGGCGAACCCATACGCCAGGGCGCTCAGCGTGAACTGAGCGGCCTGCCCGGCTGGCTGTATCGGACCTGGCAGGACCACCATCTGCTCTACGCGCTGGGCATGGTGGCCTTCCTGCTGGGCCTGGGGGCCGCCATCGGGATCGCCTCGGAGAGGGCGCTCATCGCTTTGGGCTTCGAGACCGAGGCGTCGGACAACACCGAGTGAGCTCGCGACGGGGGCCGCCGCATGGATTTCTTCGAGACCTACCTGCCTTTTGTGAACCAGCAGTTCAACGTGCTGACGCTGCTGGGCCTCGGATTTGCCGTGGGCGTGCTGGCGGGCTTCTTCGGCATGGGTGGGGGCTGGGTCGTCGCCCCCGCCCTCTACAGCCTGGGATTCCCCATGCACTTCGCCATCGGCACGGAGCTGGCCAACATCAGTGGCCAGAGCGCCCTGGCGACGGTCAAGCACCGAAAGATGGGCAACGTGGACTACACCCTGGGCATCGCGACGGGACTGCCGATGATCGGGGGCGTGGAGATGGGGAAACGGCTTGTGACATGGCTCGCAGAGAAGGGCCTCAGCGGCGCCGTCATCGGGTGGGTCTACGTGGCCCTGCTGGTCAGCCTGGGGGCATTCGTGATCCGTGATTACGTCCTGGAAAGGCGCAACAACAAGAACGGCGACCCGCCGCCCGACCGGGACGATTCCAGCCCGCGCTGGGTCAGGATACCACCCCTCATCCGGCTGAAGAGCTGCGGGGTAGCGGTCTCCGTGTGGGCGCTGATCGTATTGGGCCTGGGCATCGGCTTCCTGGCCGGCATGCTGGGCAGCGGGGGGGGCTTCGCCCTGGTGCCCGCCTTCGTGTACCTGGTGGGGACGCCCACCATGGTGGCGGTCGGCACCAGCCTGGTCTGCGTGATGATCTCCGGTTCCTACGGGGCATTCACCTACGGGACCCACGGCTTTGTGGAGCTGATTGCCGCGCTCTGGCTTCTGGGGGGCGCCGTCGTGGGGGCTCAACTGGGGGCGACGGCGACGACTTACGTGGGCGGCTACGGGATCCGGCTGCTCTACGCCGTGATGCTGCTGCTTGCCTCGGCCGGCCTGGTGCTGAAGCAGCTCGCGGTCATGCCCAATGCCGAGGGCGATTCGCGCATCGCGCCCGTCATCATTCTGGGCGGCGCGCTGGTTATGTGCACCCTCATCATCGGCAAGATGGTGGCCTCGTGGATCGCCCCGCGCAGGGCATCGTGACCGCCCTACCACTGGCCTTTCAGCATGTGTCTCGCGCGGCGCGTGGCGTCGAACAGTCCCTCCCGCAACGCGGCACAAAACGCCCCCGCCTCCCCGAATTCCGACACCCGGAGGGGCTCGCCCACGACAAAAGCCACCCGGCTGAAGGGCCCGGGCATGACGAAACGGTCCCAACTGTTGAAGACCACCGCCCTCTCCGCCGCCACGCCCACCGGCCGGACGAGCAGTCCCGCTCGCCGGGCCAGCAGCGCCACGCCGGGCTGCACCGAGAACCGGGGGCCCCGCGGCCCGTCCGGCGTGATCGCCAGGCTGTAGCCTTCCCGCGCCCTGCTCACCAACCCCTTGACCAGGCTGATGCTCCCCCGGCTGGTCGAACCGCGCACCGAGCGGAAGCCAAACCGCTCCATGACGTGCGCGGCGTATTCGCCGTCCTTGCTCCTGCTGACGGGAACGCAGACCCTCCGCCCCCTGTAGTGGGCCAGCATGGAAAGGATATGCCGATGCCAGAAGGCGGCGATCACCTGCCGTGACGCGTCGCTGGGCCCGCCCGTGATGACGTCCAGCTCGCGGGTCCGCCACGTGGCGGACAGCCCCCGGACAAGCGTCCCACCGAGCCAGCCGACCAGGCGGTAGCGGGCCTCTTCTCTCAAAGGCGGCATGGAACAGGGGCCTCCGACAGCGGGGATCAGACGGCGATCACACAGACACCTAAGCTATGAGCGACCTCCCGCCCCGTCAACGGAGCGGCCGGCCGGCGCCCGGGGACGGAGTCTACAGCGAGCCGGCCACGCGGCGCCATAGATCGAGGAAGGCCTCCTCATCCACCCGCCGTGCGTACCGACACGCGGGGGCACCCGGACCGTCGGTCACGGTCATGCCCCGCCGCTCCCCCTCGCCCTCAACCCGGTCGAGGCGGGCATCGACCCATTCCACGTCGAGCAGCCCCAGCCAGACGGCCGCTGCGATGACGTCGTGCATGAACACGCCGTCGCCCGAGCCCAGGCGCACGTGGGAGCGCCGCAGGTAGTCGATCAGATCGGCCACCAGGCGGGCGCGCCGGGAACCGCGCGGCGCGGGGGTCAATTCCGCCGCCCGGAAAAGCCGCCTCTCGGTGGCGTCCAGGGGCACGAAATCGCAGGGCCGCCCGCTCCGGACGACCTTCCCGGCGGCTTCGGGGTCCATGTAGACGTTGAACTCGGCGTACGGCGTCACGTTGCCCGTCCGGCCGCCCCGGGGCTCGAAAGCCCCGCCCATCAGCGTGATGCGCCGTATCCGCCGGCGGATGGGCCTTTCAGCCACAAGACGCGCCGCGTCAGTGGCCGGCCCCAGCACCAGGAGTTCGATGTCGTCGTCAGCACCGGCCAACTGCTCCACCATACCTGCCATCGGAGGGAGGTCGGCGGGCTCCGGGCGGCATTCGCCCAGACCTGTGGGGCCGTGCACTTCGGCGGCGTCCCGCACGGCCCCCGGTCGCGGCGGGTCGCTCCCCGCGAACAGTTCCGCCTCCCAGCCGAACGTGTCCTTCAGAAAGGCGCAGTTGGCCGCAACGTACTTCCGGGGCACGTTTCCGCCTGTGGCGACGACGGCCCCGACCGGACGGTCGGCAAAGTGATGCAGAAAGATCAACGCCAGGGCATCGTCTATGCCCGCGTCCGTGGACACCACGCACAGCACGGACCGCTCCTCCCCCATGACCGCTTCTACTCCCGGTCAACCGATTCGAAGATCAATCCGCGCAGGTAGCCCGCGCCGGCGCAGAGCGACCATGCCATGCGGGCCAGGAACACGGGGACGGCGTAGAGGACGCCCTGCGGCTGCCGGCCGGCGCGCACTGCGCTGTGCAGACCCGCTTTTCCCAGCAGCACGATGTAGGTCGTCACCACGGCGCCTATCCAGAACCACTGGCGGAGTACGGCGGGGTGAACGGCCTTGCCGAACAGGTCCGGCCGCCACCCGTCGCGCAGCCAGATCACCGGCAGGGCCCAGAGCACGAAGTTCAGCACCGCCACGGGGTAATCCCAGTGGATCAGGGGCAGGCGCAGCGACAGGAAACCACTCCAGGCCAGGATGGCCAGGCTCACCAGAACGGCCCACGACAAGCTGAAGGCGGACAGGGGCACCAGGAGCAACGCAAGAAGCCCCGCCGCGTATACACCGCTGTTGAGCCAGCGCAGGTCGTAGCGTTTGTAAAGCAGCGCGTCGGCCCGGCCGAAGTCCACCGCCTCCCGCAGCGCATGTTTCAGCCCCTCACCTCGTCCGGGGCGGTAAGCCACCACTGCCGAGCCGTTCATCACGATCGAATAGCCCGCGTCGGCCACGCGGAGCGACGTTTCCACCGCCGCGCCCACATCCGGCAGACTCTCGCTGAAGTAACCGATGTCCGCCAGCAGGCTGGCGCGGTACGCATCGCACCGGTGGCTGACCACCTCCCGCGGCTGCACCTGGTGATCCTCCGACCCCCAGGTCGGCCAGACGGTCTCGGTCAGGCGCGCTCCCAGACCGGGCCGGCCCTCATGGAAGGGCGAGCACCGGCTGACGACCACTCCCACTTCCTCGTCCTCGAACGGCTCGACCATGGCGTGGAGCCAGCGGTTTCCGGCCGGAACGCACTCGGGCATCAGCAATATCTTAATGTGCCCGCGGGAGGCCCGCATGCCGTCGTTGATCAGGTGCGCCTCGGTGCACTGCTTCTGCTTCCTGATCACCCGCACGTCCTCGGAGCCCGCCGGCAGAGAAGCGCCCGTAGCCGCCCCCCGGTCGCAGACGATGATGACCTCCTTGGCCTCATACCGCTGGCGGGTGACGGCCTCCAGGCACTGCCCCGGGAACGCACCCCTCCGAACGGGTATGACGACGGAAACGACCATGTCCTTCATGTGCGGGCACCAGCTAAAGCCAACCGAAGGAAGATATTGTGCGCGATAGCGCCGGGCTGTCAAATGCAGCCCGGCCCTCGGCCGGGGGGACCCATCTTCCGGGCCTCGGGCCGCGACCGGTAGAACGGATCCAGGGGGTAACATCCCGACACCAGCCCCATCCGGGGGGCCGTGGTGCACAGGCTGAAGGTGCGGCAGATGCGGTTTTTCTTCAGCCGCCTGCCCGCCAGGATGTCCGCCGGCATTCCGGGGTAGGACAGCAGCGCCCTGCCCAGGCCCACGAAGTCAACCCGGCCTTGCTCGACCGCTCCCTCCCCGACGGCCGGCAGCCATTCCTGCAGGTAGGTGTACGCCGATCCCACAAGCGCGAGCCCCGGCGCACGGCGTTTCAGTTCGGCGGTCAGGCGCATCTGCCGCGCCACGCCCACCAGGGGGTTCTCCGGCGGGCCGTATCCGTCGGATGGCGGATAGAGAGCAGGGCGCTGGACGTGGGGGTTGTAGTAGGGGCTGCCGGCGGTCACGTTCACCAGAACGACGCCCAATTCTTCCAGCAGCCGCAGCAGCCTCACCGGTTCCTCCAGGTCCGGCCGCAACGGATCATCCGCATCGGCCCCGAAGGCGTAAACATAGGGGGTGGGGAACGTCTCGGGCACGCCGGTCCCGTCCGGGCCGGGCTCGAACGGCGGCGTGTCGAAGGCACTCACGCGCACGCCCACCCGCAGGCCCGGTGCGCGGCGCCGTATTCCCTCCACCACCCCGCGCAGGAACCGGGTTCGGTCCTCAAAACTTCCTCCGAAGGGACCCGGCCGGGTCACGGCGCTGAGGAATTCGTGGCCCAGGTAGCCGTGGCAGTGCTTCACGTCCACGAAATCGAAGCCTGTCTCTTGCGCCATGGAGGCCGCCTCCACGAAGCGTTCCATAAGCTGCTCCACCTCCGCGTCGGAGAGTATGGCCTCATCCGATTCCGCCCCCACCCGCCGGTCCAGAAACGGATGATGATAAAGCGCGCGGGGCTCCGGCCGATCCCACTGGTTGGGCCGGGAGAACCGCCCCGAATGGGTGAGCTGCAGGCCCACCAGCAGGTCGTCGGCCCTTCCGAACCGCTCCCGGTGGGCACGCACCAGCTCCTCCCTGAGCTCCCGGAGGCCCGCCAGGTTCTCCTCCCGTATCCAGAGCTGCCGCGGATTGGCCCGTCCATCGCGGGTGACGGCGACGGCTTCGCCGCCCCAGATGAGCTTGGCCCCGCTGCGGCCGAAGTTGCGCCACCGGCGGCGGGTCAGGTCAGTGGGCCTTCCGTCCGCCGTGCCGTCCCACCCCTCCATGGGCTGGGCGCAGAAACGGTTGCCGATCGCGAAGCCGTCGGCAAGCCGGCAGGGCTCCGCCAGGGCCGCCGGCGCGCCGGCGGCCGAGGGATCGGCCAGGGGCAGGTCCGCTCCGAGCCTCTCGGCATACGAGCGGAATTCCTCCGCCGTTTTCAGGGATGCAATTCTCTGGTAACGCGACACTGAAATCTCCGCAGTCATTCAGGTTGGCTTACAGCCGGCGCAGATGGAAGCCGCCGTCCACGTTGATGACCTCGCCGGTGGAGAAGGGCAGCCATCCCTCCGCCAGCGCCACCACGGCCCGGGCCACGTCTTCGGGCTGACCCCACCGGGGGATGGGCGTCAGACCGTCCTGGATCAGCCGGTCGTACTTCTCCTTCACCGCGCTGGTCATGTCGGTCTCGATGATGCCGGGCCGCACCTCGTATACGCGGATCCCATGCTCCGCCAGGCGGTCCGCGTAGAGCCCGGTCATCATGGCCACGCCGGCCTTCGAGATGCAGTATTCTGGCCGATTGGTGCTGGTGGCGTAGGCGCTCACCGAGCCCACGTTCACGATCATCGGCGACTCGACCGCGCCGGCCTCCACCTGCTCGACCATCTTCCGCGCCACGGCCTGGGTCAGGAAAAAAGAACCCTTCAGGTTGACGGCCATCACCCGGTCGTAACTCCCCTCGGTGGTCTCCAGGATATCCCTGCGCTCCCGGGGTGCCACGCCCGCGTTGTTGACCAGCAGGTCGATCCGACCCGCCTGCTCCAGGGCCGTCCGCAGCAGGCGCTCCCGGTCGGCGGCCACCGCCAGGTCGGCCTGCGCTACATGGCCGCTTCCGCCGCTGTCCTCCACCTGCCGCAGCGTCTGACGTGCGGCGTCGGCGTTGCGGACGTAATTGATCACCACGGTCCAGCCGGCCTCGGCCAGCCCGACGCAGATGGCCCGGCCGATACCGCGTCCGCCGCCGGTCACCAGCGCCGCTTTGCCGCCGCTCGTCTCCCCGGTTCTCACCTTCAATCGCTCCTACCGATTCTGGGGCAGCTCCGGCGTCTCACCGGAAACGAATTCACTCTCTCCGCACGCGGCCCGGACCGCTTTGACGAAAAAGTAATCCCCCCAGATCACGCTCTCGTCCACGCCCAGGCCCTTGCGCAGGTGGTAGATGCCGTGTTTCAGGATGCCCTCCCACCCCGGCGTGGTATCGGCCAGAAACTCCGGCCCGGTCAGCGTTCTCAGGATGCGTTCCGCGTAGCGGCGGTAGCGCTCCGCCGCCTCCGGCTCCTCCACCAGGCCGGCCAGCTCCAGCATCCCGTCGGCCGCTATGGCCGCCGCTGAGCTCTCGCAGGGAAGCTCCGGCCGGGGCTCATCCCAATCGTTGGGGGGCACACCGTGCGGGGGCGTCCGGTCGACGTAGTAGTCCGCGCAACGCCGGGCCACGTCGAGGAACCTTTCGTCGCCGGTGTATCCGTAAGCCGCGGCGAAGCCCGACAGCGCCCATGCCTGGCCCCGTGCCCAGGAGGAATCCGCCCGCCAGCCCTGGTGGGAGCTGTGGCGCAGGAACGCGCCCGACCGGGTGTCGAACAGGCCCTCGTGGGCGGTGCTGCCGTCGCCCCTGACCAGGTATCGCCGGGTGGTCAGGCAATGACGCCGGCCGATGCGCCACAGGTCCTCGTCGCCGGTTTCTCGCGCGGCGTAGAAGATAATGCCCACGTTCATCATGATGTCGATGAACACGCTCTCCGACCCCACGAAGGAGCAAAGATAGCCGCCTTTCTCCCGGAAGCGCTTCGCCAGGGTCCGCCCGGCCTCGATCACCACCTGCCGTGCCCGCGGGTCGCCGGTCAGCTCGTGCCATTTCCCCCAGGTCGGCATGAACAGAAAGCCCAGGTCATGGACCTCACGGTCCGACTTGCGGTGCTCGATGAGCCTCGAGTAATGCTCGGCCTTGCGGCGCCACCACGGATCAGCGGTCCATTCGTAGAACAGCCACAACTGGCCGCCCAGGAATCCCTCGCACCAGTTGGTCCACTTCTCGCCGCCGTGCTTCCATTGGCCGTCCACGGTGTACATGGGGAAGTAGTCCGGATGGGCATCCACGAGACGGCGCACCCGTCGGGCGGCGAATTCCATCGCGCGCTCACAACTTCTGATCGTCGCCTGGTTCACCTGACGCTCCATCACAGCCTCATAATCGCAGGATGCCCGCCATCCCAAAGATACCCGTCTGCCGCCACGGCTGCAATACGAAAGCCCCGTCGAAAGCGGCGCAGGACCGGTTGCCTTGTGAGCGGCATCCCAGTTGACTACAATCAGAGTTCACTTTGCTGGGAGAGCACGCTCGTGCTCTACGCGGTTTTTGGCGACATACACGGCAACAAGCACGCCTTCCAGGCCGTCCTGGAAGACCTGGAAGCGGCCGAACCGCAGGGCGTGCTGTGCGTGGGCGACATCGTCGGCTACGGCGCCTATCCGGCCGAGTGCGTGCGCATGGTGCGGGACCTGGACGCCGTGGTGGTCGCCGGCAATCACGACTGGGCCACGCTCGGCAAAATCGGGATCGACTACTTCAACGCCGACGCCCGGGACTCCATCATCTGGACCCGCCAGCACCTGAGCGATCAGGAGCTGGAGTATCTGGCCGGCCTGCCGCTGGTGGCCACCGTGGAAGACGCGACGCTGGTCCACAGCACGCTGTTCTCGCCCGAGTACTTCGACTACATGCAGACCCTCTACGACGTGCGCCTGTCCTTCGACCGGCTGGAGAACCGCGTCTGTTTCTGCGGCCACTCCCACGTGCCGGTGATGTTCCTGGACACCCAGCCGGTGGACTGCTTCCTGGAACCGGAGCTGCACCTTGGACAGGAGAAGGCCATCGTCAACGTGGGAAGCGTGGGGCAACCGCGCGACCTGGACCCCCGCGCCTCCTACGCCCTCTACGACTCCGATGAGGGGATCGTGCATTACCGCCGGGTCGAATACGACGTGGGAGCGGCCAGCGAGAGCATCGGGAAGGCCGGTCTGCCCGCCACGAACGCCGCCCGCATCATGCTCGGCAGGTAGCGCCCGTCACCCCTCCTCCAGGCGCCGCCGCAGCGTCTCCGCCATGACCTCCCGGGGGGCCTCCGTGCCCGTCCAGAGCTCGAACTGCGCCGCCGCCTGGTTGACGAACCACTCCACTCCGGACGCAGTCACCGCCCCCGCCTCCTCCGCCTCCCGCAGCAGGCGTGTGCGCACGGGGTTGTACACGGAGTCGAACACCACCATCCCCAGCCCCAGCATGCCGGCGGGAACGGGGGAGTCCTCCACCCGGGGCCACATGCCCACCGGGGTGGAGTTGATGATAATGTCCGGCGAAAGGGCCTCCATCTCGTCCAGGCCGCAGAACTCCGCCCCCACCTCGGCGGCCAGCTTCTGCGCCCTGGAGACGGTGCGGTTGGCAATGGTCAGGCGGACGCCCTTCTCCCGCAGTCCATAGGCAATGGCCCGGCCCGCGCCGCCCGCCCCCACCAGGAGCACGTCGCGTTCCGCAAGCGGTTCCAGCCCCGCCCGCTCGACGGCGTCCTCGACGGACTTCGCCGCCGCGCTGACGTCCGTATTGCAGCCGTAACGGTGCCCGCCGTCGATGCGCACCGTATTGACCGCGCCGACCCGCCGGGCCAGCGGTTCCACCTCGTCCATCAGCCCGAGCATCGCCTCCTTATGGGGGATGGTCACGCTGAGACCCGCCAGGTCGTAGGGTTCGAAATCCCGCAGGAAACAGGCGGGGTCGGTCACCTTGAACGGCAGATACACGGCGTTGATGTCCAGAGCGCCGAACGCGGCGTTGTGCACCGGGGGGCTCATGCTGTGCGCCACCGGGTCGGCCACCACGCCGTAGACCAGCGTATCATGGTCCAGCCGGCCGAACCGGTACATCTCCACCATCTCCCGGACCGGCACCTGGCCCGGTGCCGCTTCCCGCCCCTCAGCCAGCCCGGCGAAGCTCAGGAAAGCACCGAATTTGGGGGCCAGCAGCCGGGTGACGATGCCCGGCTCACCCATGCTGAGCGCGATGAGCGGGGTGGAGCGCGCGCGACGGCGCAGCAGTGCCAGCATGGGGGGAACGTCCCGCATGTCGTTCGCCGTGACGCAGAGCTTCGCCACGTCCGGGCCGGTGTCCAGAATGCTCTCAAGCAGGTGCTCGGGATTGGCAGGCGTGCCCTCAAAGTCGTGGTGCGACACGATCCGTGCAGTCCCACCGGGCAGTTCAGGCAGGCGGTGGACCGAATCCAGCTCCACGTCCACGTACTCCGCGCCGAATCGGGCCGCGCGGACCAGCTTCAGCAAGCGCTCTTTCTCGGGCCGGGTCGCCGCGCCTCCCTCCCGGACGGGGCGATTGGTGACGATGAGCGGCCGGGTACGCCCTTCGCAGAGCCGCCGGAGGGAGCACTCCTGCATGGCGTCCAGGCGCAACTCGACCATCTGCGCCTCCGGCGGCAGGGACCGCATGGCGCCCAGGGCGGTCTCGGTGTTCTTCTCGGCTATCGTCACGCAGAGTTTTGTCAGTGATCTTGCCTCCCGCATAGGGCCAGTTCCGCATTATAGCGGTCGCTCCGGCGCCTTTCACCCGCAGCCGAATCGTTTGAGTTGGTGCAGGCAAAGTGGTATCATTCCGCATCGCGTTGGAATTGCGGGCGGCGCCCGCCGACCCCTCCGTTTCCGGGCACCCGGTGTCTCACCGGGTGGCGGAAAACCCATTGCTGCAGCGATAAGAGGCTGTCTTACATGTCCGGTCGACTCACCAAATGGATCCTTCTGGTTGCCCTGCCCCTCCTTCTTGCGCTCTACGCGAGCTATCCTCCGGCAGGGGTCACCGTCAAGAAAGAGCGCCTGGTGCAGAAAAGGGCGCGGGACGCCGAAGAGGCGGACAAGCACGGCGTGGAGCGGGGCGAAGCGTACGTCCTGGAATCCGAGACGTTGCGCAAAAGATGGCTCCCCCTCGCCCTGGGTAACCAGGACGTGGAGACCGAACTGGTCGAGCGCCGGGGGGACGGCTCCTCCGTCGTGGAGCAGACCACCACGGTCCGGGGACGGCTCAAGCTGGGGCTCGACCTGGCCGGCGGCACCGAGCTGCTCTACGAGCTGAAACCCCAGCAAGGAGAGCGTGTCGCCGAATCCACGGGGCAGACCATCGACATCCTGAAGCAGCGCATCGACCCGGGCAACGTCAAAGAGTACCGCATCCAGCCCCTGGAGAACGAGCGCATCCTCATCCAGGTCCCGCGGGCAACCACTGCGGAGGTGGAACAGCTCAAGGGACGCCTGGAGCGGATGGGTAAGCTGGAGTTCAAGCTGGCCGTGCCGCGCGTGACGGATCAGGAACGCTTCCAGAAACTCTACGAACAGGCCGAGGCCGGCAACGTCCCGGAGGGGTACGTGAAGATGCACCTGGAGGACGATCCCGACAAGCCGTTCTACCTCGTCGAGAAGGGCGAACCGGCCATCACGGGGCGTTCCCTGGCGAACGTCTCACCCACCGTGGACAACACCGGCATGCCGGCCGTCGGCTTCCAGTTCGATGCCCGCGGATCGCGCATCTTCGCCCGCGTCACCGAGAACAACGTGGGGCGGCTGCTGGCCATCATCCTGGACGGAGTTTTGAAAAGCGCTCCGCGCATCAGAACCCGCATCGCGGGCCAGGGCATCATCGAGGGGGACTTCACCCGGCAGGAAGTCAGCGACATGGTCAACGTCCTGCAGGCGGGCAGCCTGCCGATGGACATCCGGTTGCTGCAGGAGAGCACCGTGGGACCGCAGTTGGGCCGGGACAGCATCCGCCAGGGACTGCGCGCGCTGGCCGTGGCGGGGCTGCTGGTTCTGGCCTTCATCGGCATCTACTACCTGGCCTGCGGGCTGGTGGCCGACGGGGCGCTGATCATGAACCTGGTGCTGCTGATCGGGGCACTCTCGTTCCTGGGCGCTGCGCTCACGCTTCCGGGCATGGCGGGCATTCTGCTGACCGTGGGGATGGCCGTGGACGCCAACGTGCTGATCTTCGAGAGAATCCGCGAAGAGGCCGCCTCCGGAAAGGGCCTCCGGGCGGCGCTCAGGAACGGCTACGACCGGGCCTTCACCACCATCGTGGACGCCAACATCACCACGCTGCTGACGGCCATCATCCTTTACCTGGTGGGCACCGGCCCCGTGCGGGGTTTTGCCATCACCCTGTCGTTCGGCATCCTGCTGAGCATGTTCACGGCGCTGGTAGTGACGCGGCTGGCCCTGGAGACCTTCATCGAGAAGGGCTGGATGGAAGAGTTCAAGATGATGTCCGCGGTGGGGACGCCCGAGATCGATTTCTCCCGCATCCGAAAACCGGCCTACGTGGTCTCGACCCTGGTGGTGGTGCTGGGACTGGCCGCCCTCGCCGCGCGCAGCGGCGGCCTGTACGACATCGACTTCACGGGGGGGTCGCTGGTGCGCCTGTCCCTGACCGAGCCCACCTCGGTCGCGCAGGTGCGCTCCCGGCTGGCCGAGGAAGGATTTGCCGAGGCCCAGGTCCAGGCATTCCGAAGCGGTGAAGTCTCCGAAGACAAGTTCACGGACTTCGGCATTCGGGTCCGGGGGGTGGGCCCGCGCAAGGTGGAGCAGACCATCGTGCCGCCGATGCGCCGGAAGCTGCTCGAGGCGGGCCTGATAGCCGACAAGGAAGAGGAAATAAAAGTCACACCGGACGGCCGGGCGCTTACTGTCAGGCTGCTGGAACCGACGAGCGAGATGGAACTGCGCCGCGCCCTGGCCGGCGAGGGCGACCCCTACGCCCTGGAGAACATCAGCACGGTTCTGTGCGCGGAGGACGACGCCCTCACCAGGCGCGTCACGGTTCGCTTCGCGGAGATGCCCGTCCTGGTGGACCGGATGGAAATGTGGACCCGAGCGTTGCGGGCCCTGGACTGGGCCGGCCTGGAAACGCGCGACTACGCCGTGCAGGAGAACCAGCCCCGGGAGGACGGATCGGGGATGCGCTTTGTGCTGGATAAGCCTATCGACGCTCCCGTCCTGGCCGCCGAGCTGGAGCGGCAGGAGTTCCCCGACGTGCGCGTGCGGCCGGTCCGGGGCAGCGACGCCGACGGCTCGGCCTTCATCGTGACCGGCGATCAGGCCCTGCTGAAACGCCTGCAGAAGGAGTTGCCCCAGGGCGCCGAGCTGCGTGCGGTCCCCGTGGCCACAATCGAAGGAGACTCCATCACCGCCAACATCACGGGTGATTTCACCGAAGACGACATCCGGGTGCAGTTCGACAGGTACGGCCTGCCCCCGGTCTACATCGTGCCCCGCGACCTGGAGTCCACGCGATGGCGGCTGAACCTGAGCGACAGGCCACTGCGGCAGACGCTGCAGAAGATCTTCGCCGACCGGGCCCGCCGCGGCGGCGGGGTGACGTTCGGAGAAGAAAAGAAAACCGACGGGGATGTCGTGGTGCCCATGAAGCTGCAGGAGCCGATGCCCTTCGCGGACGTGCAGCACTATATCGACGCGACGGAGGTCGGCACCTACGCCGAGGAGCTGATCGTCAACGAGGAGCTCTACGAGCCGGACACGGTCGTCTCCGAGTTGACGCTGCGAATGCCCGCCGACAAGGCGGACCCGATGATGCAGCAGCTTCAGTCGACCTTCGGGGAACCCCGCCCGGTGCAACAGATCGTGAGCATTGGCGCCGAGGTGGCCGAGGAGCTGCAGGCGCGGGCGGTACTGGCGGTGGTGTTCGCCTCGGTGATTATCGTGCTCTACGTGGCGGCGCGGTTCCACGCGTTCCGGTTCGGGGTGGCCGCCGTGATCGCCCTGCTGCACGACGTGCTCATCACGGCCGGGCTGATCGCCCTGGCCGACTGGGCGGGAGTGTTCGGAGACGTGAAGATCAACCTCGCCATGCTGGCCGCGTTCCTCACCATCCTGGGCTACAGCCTCAACGATACCATCGTGGTGTTCGACCGCATCCGGGAGAACATGGGCATCCTGGGACGCAAACGGGTGAACGCCGACCTGATCAACCTCAGCATCAATCAGACCCTCAGCCGGACCGTGCTGACCTCGCTGACCACCTTGATGGTGGTGATGGTGCTCTACGTGCTGGGGGGTTCCGTGCTGCGAGGGCTGGCCCTCACGCTGATATTCGGCGTGCTGGTGGGGACCTATTCCAGCATGTTCATCGCCAGCCCGCTCCTGCTGGACTGGGCGCAGTTCAGCAAGGGCGTCACCACGTTCTTCCGCATCCTTTTCCTCCCCGTCAGGCTGCCCCTCAAGCTGGTGGGCGCCGTCCTGGGTGGAAGTGGAAGTAGCTGATTGGCCAAGGCCGACCGGGCCGGGGGGAGTCACCTTGAAGCCGGATAGCTGCGGCGTGATTTTCGACATGGACGGCGTCCTCGCCGACACCGCACGGGCCCATTACGAGAGCTGGCAGGCCATCGGGCAGCGGTACGGTGTCGAGATATCCTGGGAAGACTTCCACGAGACTTTCGGCCAGCCAAACCGCCGGATCATCCCTCTGTTCCTGGGCCGCGAGATGCCTCCGGAAGAGCTGGAGCGCATCGACCGGGAAAAGGAGGAGGCGTTCCGCGACATCGTCCGCGACGCGGTCGAGCCACTGCCGGGAGCGGTGGAGCTGGTGCGCCGTCTGGATGAAGCGGGGTTCCGCCTGGCCATCGGGAGCTCGGGTCCTCGGGAGAACATCGAGGCGATCGCGGGGGCGCTGGGTCTGCGGGAGCGGTTCGATGCCATCGCCGGCGCGGGGGACGTGGAGAGGGGCAAGCCCGCACCGGACGTGTTTCTGGTGGCCGCCGAGAGGCTGGGGACCGGGCCGGAACGCTGCCTGGTGATCGAAGACGTGCCCGCCGGGGTGCAGGCAGCGCAGGCAGCGGGCATGAAATGCGTGGCGGTGACGAACACCCACGCCGCCGGGGCGTTGCGCGCCGCCGATCGCGTGGTGGAAAGTCTGGCGAAGCTGGACGCCGCCGACGTGAGAAAGATGCTGACCTGACCGTCCCCCACAGCCGGCCCGGTCAGGCCTCTGCGGATACGTCCTCGGCGTGTGATTCGGCCAGTTCCTGGTAAACCCCCAGGCCCCGGTAGCGCCGGTACCGCTCCTCGAGCAGGCCATCCGTCGGAGCGTCCGTCAGCGCGTCCAGGACATCGCTCAGCCAGCTTTCGACCTCACGGGCCGTCCGCTGCGGATCACGGTGCGCGCCGCCCAGAGGCTCCGGTATGATGGTGTCGATGATGCCGGCCTCCAGCATGTCGTCGGCGGTCAACTTGAGCGCCTCGGCCGCCTCGGCCGCCTTATCGCCGTTGCGCCACAGTATGGCGGCGCACCCCTCGGGGCTGATCACGCTGTAATAGGCATTCTCCAGCATGGCGAACCGGTCCCCCACGCCGATGCCGAGTGCCCCGCCGCTGCAACCCTCCCCGGTGACCACGATGAGGATGGGAACCCGCAGGCCGGACATGACGAAGATATTCTCGGCGATGGCCATGGCCTGCCCCCGCTCCTCGGCCCCGACGCTCGGCGCGGCGCCGGGAGTGTCAATCAGGCAGACGACGGGGAAACCGAACTTTTCGGCCAGCCTCATCTTCAGCAGGGCCTTGCGGTAGCCTTCGGGCCGGGGCATTCCGAAGTTGGCGGCCACCTTCTCCCTGGTCTCGCGCCCCTTGTGCTGGGCGAGGATCATCACCTCGTAGTCGTCCAGCCGCCCCAGCCCCGTCACCAGGGCCGCGTCGTCGCCGAATCGCCGATCCCCGTGCAGCTCGATGAAATCGGTGAAAATCATCTTCACGTAATCCATCGGATGCGGCCGCCGCGGATGCCGCGCCAGGCAGACCCGCTGGTAGGCCGTCAGGTTGCCGAACGTCTCCTCCAGCAGCCTGTCCCGGTCTTTCTCGAGCCGCTCGATCTTCTCGCTCAGGTCCTGGTGCTCGGAAGTCGCCTGCTCGGCCAGGGTCCTGATCTCCTTCTCGATCTCCAGGATCGGCCGCTCGAACTCGTAGACAAACCGTTCCCGGTCGTTGTTGGTCAGCATGAAGCATCCCTCTGGAAGGACTTTTCACCGCGTCCGCCGCATTGTAGCCACACACCGTTTTTGAATCAAGCGTTGGGCCACTGTATAATCCGGGCTCGCATGCCGATACGACACCGCTCAGATGGATCGAGGGCCGCATGGCATTCACTCCACACGACCGCCGCTGGATGCAGCAGGCCCTCGACCTGGCCGAGAAGGCGCGGGGGCTGGCCGAACCAAACCCCCTGGTGGGAGCGGTGATTGTGCGGGCGGGCAGCTTGGTGGGCGCGGGGCACACCCAGCCCTACGGCGGTGCGCACGCAGAGGTCATGGCGCTTGAGGACGCGGGCGAAGCGGCGCGGGACGCCACCATGTACGTCACCCTGGAGCCCTGCGCACACCACGGCAAGACGCCGCCCTGCGCCCCCCGGCTGGTGGAGGCCGGGGTGAGCCGGCTGGCGGCGGCCGTGCTGGACCCCACTGCCAAGACGCACCGCAAAGGGGTGGAGCTCCTGCAGAAGGCGGGCGTCCAGGTCGGCGTGGGGCTCTGCCGGGAGGAGGCCGTCCGCCAGAACGCCGCCTTCTTCAAACGCTCCGCCCTGGGAAAGCCGCTGGTCATCGCCAAGTGGGCCATGACCGCTGACGGCAAGATCGCCACCCGCACGGGCGACTCCCGGTGGATAAGCGGGCCCCGGTCCCGCCGGTGGGTCCACCGGACCCGGGGACTCGTGGACTGCATCATCGTGGGGGGGCGGACGGCCCGACGCGACGACCCCCTGCTGACCTGCCGGGACGCCGAGGTGCGCCGCACCGCCGCCCGCCTGGTGCTGTGCGGCACACGGGCGCCGGCCGCCGACAGCCGGCTGGCCCGGACCGTGGAGGAAGCGCCGGTCCTGCTGGCCTTCCCCGAAGAGTCCACGCCGGAGGGACTGGATGCGTTGGTGCGAGCGGGATGCACCCCCCTGCCGGTGCCGGCAGTTGAGGACTGCCCTGCCCGCGTGGACCCCTCCGCCCTGCTGGAAGAGCTCGGGCGCCGCGAGATGTCGAACGTCCTGCTCGAAGGGGGAGCCGAAGTGCTCGGCAGCTTCCTGGACGCCGGCGAGGTGGATCGGGTCATGGTTTTCATGGCGCCCAGGATCGTGGGCGGCCGCGATGCGCCCGCCGCCGTGGCCGGCGTCGGCCTGGGGAAGATGCGACAGGCCCGCCAACTGCGGCGGGTCGAGGTGACCCGATGCGGACCCGACGTCCTGATGGAGGGCTGGTTGACCGACCCGTTGGATTGGGCGGTCTGAGGAATGCGGGTCGTGTCTTTCCCGGAATCGCCCCAAAGAATCGCTTCCACCGCTTGACTCGTTGACTATCACACCGTATAGTTACCAGTATCCTATACAGGCGCTTTATCCGGGTGAAACCATGGATCCCGTCCATCTGCACGTGCACTCCAACTACAGCTTGCTGCAGGGCGCCGCGACCGTCGAGCAGCTTGTGGAAGCGGCCGTCTACGCGCGCATGCCCGCGCTGGCCCTGACGGACACCAACGGCCTCTACGGGGCGCTTTTTTTCTACGAGGCCGCGCGGGCGGCCGGAATCAAACCCATCCTGGGGACGGAGATCGTCCACGGCGGCGAACAATGCCTCTGCCTGGCCGCCGATCGCCGGGGTTACGCCAATCTCTGCCGCATCGTCACCGAACGGCAGCTCTATCATACGGAACACCGAAAGGGCGAAGACGACGGCGCCCGGTACAATATCGCTCGGAGCATCGGGGCGGCGCCCGAGGGGCTCTTCGTGCTCTCGGCCACCTCCTCCCTGCTGCGGCGGCTGCACACGAGGCTGCCGCCGGGGCGTCTGTATGCGGAAGTGAGGGTCGATAGCCCCCGTTCTTTCGAGACCCGCTGCCCCACCCTGCGTACGGCGCCTCCCCGATGCACTCGCCCGGAGGACCGCCGCACCGTCGCCGACGTGGCGGACCGGCTGGGCATCCCCGTGGCGGCCACGGTCAACGTGAACTACATCCGGCCGGAGGATCGCCGCACGCACGCCGTACTGAGCGCCATCCGGGAGAACATCAGCCTCAAAAGGCTGCTCAAAAAGGAAGACATGCTGGCCGGCGAGCGGAGTTTCTTCCAGCCGGCGGAGTGGGTGGCGGCCCGGCTGCCGGCCGCCATCCGGGGGGAGGCGATGCGCAACACCCTCCGCATCGCCGAGTCGTGCGAGCTGGAGCTGGACCTGGAGACGCCCCACTTCCCGGAAGCGGACCTGCGGGAGGGTCAGTCCCCCGCCCGCCGTCTGCGCCAGGTCGCACTGGCGGGCGCCCGGCGCCGCTACGGCCGCCTGAGCCCCACCGTGAAAGAGAGGATCTCCCGTGAGCTGGGGATCATCGAGGCGCTCAACTTCTGCGAATACTTCCTGGTCGTGCACGAGATCGTCCGGTTCGCCGAGCAGAAGGGCATACCACACGTGGGCCGGGGGTCGGCGGCCAACAGCGTCGTCTCCTACTGCCTGGGCATCTCCGCGGTGGACCCCATCAAGTTCGACCTGCCCTTCGAACGTTTCCTGAACGAATACCGCACCGACGTGCCGGACATCGACATCGACTTCTGCTGGCGCCGGCGGGACGAGGTCATCGACTTCGTCTATCGCCGCTACGGGGCCGACAGAGTGGCCATGGTCTCCACCCACTGCACCTTCCGTGCCCGCTCGGCCTTCCGCGACGTGGCCCGGGTGATGGGCCTGCCCCAAAACGAAATAGACGCCCACAGCAAGAAACTGCCCCACCACGGGGCAAGCTCCATCGAGGAGGCGATGGAGACCTTCCCGGAGATGGCCGGCTTTCCCATCGACCGTGAACCCTGGGGGGCGATCGTCCGCACGGCACTCCGGATAGACGGCTACGTGCGGCACCTGGGCATCCACCTGGGCGGGCTGGTCATCGGCGACCGCCCGTTGACCTGGTACACCCCGCTGGAGAACAGCACCAAGGGCATCTTAGTGACCCAGTACGAGATGGACGCCATCGAGAAGGCGGGCCTGGTGAAGATGGACCTGCTGGGGCAGAGGTCGCTCTCCATCGTATCGGAGACCGCCCGGGCGGTGGAGGAGAACCACGGCGTGCGGATCGATCTGGACCACCTGCCCGACCCCGACCGGCGCACGGCCGCCGTGCTGCGCAACGGCCGCACGATGGGCTGTTTCCAGATCGAATCCCCCGGCATGCGCCAGCTACTGCAAATGCTCCGGGGCGAGACCATCATGGACCTGATCCAGACCCTCTCGCTCATCCGGCCGGGACCGTCCGGCAGCGGGATGAAACACGCCTTCATCCGGCGCCGCAGGGGCGAGGAATCGGTCAGCTACCCCACCCCGCTGCTCGAACAAGCCCTGGGGGACACCCACGGAGTGATGCTCTACCAGGAGGACATCCTGCGGGTTGCCCGGGCGGTGGCGGGATTCTCCCTGGCCGAGGGCGACGAGCTGCGCAAGCACATCTCCAGGGACCGCTCCCTGGAGAAACTGCGCCGCCTCCGGCAGCAGTTCGTGCAGGGAGCCGTGGAACGCGGCGTGGAACGCGGAGCCGCCGAGCGTATCTGGCAGCGCGTCGAAGATTTCGCCTCCTACTCCTACTGCAAGGCCCACGCCACAACCTACGGCCACATATCCTACCAGGCCGCCTACCTGAAGGCCCACTACCCGGCCGAGTTCCTGGCCTCCGTCATCGCGAACAAGGCCGGCTTCTACGACGCACGCACCTATCTGGAGGACGCCCGGCGCTTCAACGTCAGGATACTCCCCCCGTGCGTCAACCGCAGCGACGTGGAATGCCGGGCGGAGGACGGTGCCGTGCGGCCGGGGCTGGAATTCGTGCACTCCCTTTCCCGGAAGACCATAGAGCGCATACTCCGGCGGCGCCTGGAGGGCGAATTCGGGTCACTGGAGGACTTCTATACCCGGGTCGCCCCCGAACGGCAGGAACTGGAGAACCTCATCCTCAGCGGCGCCCTGGATTCATTCGGCCTCACCCGGCCCACGCTGCTGCTCAAGATGGAAAGGGTCCTGAACCGGCCTTTGGCAAAGAGCCGGACGGCCGAAACCGAAGGGCAATCGCTTTTCTTCGCGCGCGAGGCACCGCCCGTGCCGGAGCTTCCGGTGCCGCACCAGCCGGAATATTCCCTGCGGGAGCGCGTGCTGTGGGAGTTGAAGACGCTGGGATTCAGCCACTCCGGCCACCCGCTGGAGGCGTGGAACGGGCGGCTGCGGCGGCTCCACCCCGTGCCCAGCTTCGACCTGGCGAAACACGTGGGCCGGGACGTCACCTGCGTGGGCTGGCTGGTCACCATGCGGCGGGCCGTCACCAAGAACCGCGAATACATGAAGTTCCTGACGCTCGAAGACCGCCACGGCGTGATGGAGGTGCTGCTGTTCCCGGAGACCTACCGCCGGTGCGGCGGCTGCATAGACGGCCCCGGCTGCTACCGCGTCGAGGGGCAGGTGGAGGAGCAGCACGGGGCGGTCAACGTGGTGGCCCGGCAGGTCTGCCCCATCCCGCTGGAGTAACTCCTCGCCGGTGCGGCGGCCTACCACCGGTCTGGAGACCCCGCATCGGGCTTCCTGCCCACGATCACGACCTGGCGGTTGAGCAGAACGTCACGGTTGGTGGCCTCCACCCAATCGGGGCTGTTCTCGAGCTTGGCCCTCAGCCAACTGTGCAGGCAGAGCAACCCCCAGAATGGAGAGCCAAACACCGCCGTCCGGGCATGGAAATGGTACAGATCGCAGCACACCACATCCAGCCGGGCACACCTGAACTGCTGGCGGAACCAGGTCGGCGGGAGGCAGGAGATATGGCCGCGCTCGGACTTCGGCTCGTCGTCGCAGACCTCCCTGGGCCGACGCTTGGTCAGGCGGCCGCGAAA
The DNA here is from genome assembly GCA_964572825.1 of uncultured candidatus Brocadiaceae bacterium. Lineage (GTDB taxonomy): Bacteria > Planctomycetota > Brocadiia > SM23-32 > SM23-32 > CAYVBE01. Next base: position 2,621 of record CAZNGS010000025.1, on the reverse strand, counting down.
CAAGAACCGCACCCGCCGCTGCAGGCTGCTGAAGTTAGGCACTTGCACGATCACCCAGCCGCCCGGTTTGACCACCCTGTGAAACTCCCGCAGGGTGTGTCGGGGATTCTCGGTGTGCTCCAGCCCCGCCACGCAGCAGAGCGCATCGAACGAACCGTCCTCGAAAGGCAGTTTCCCGTCCAAGTCCACCCGACGGCACTCAATGTTCGGCAGCTCCAGCACGGACGGGTCAATGTCGGCCGGAACGACCTCGTATCCCTGCTTCTGCAGATGCGAGCAGAGCCCCCCACTGCCGCAAGGAAGGTCCAGCACCGCTCCCCCGGGACAGTAGCGCTGCAGTAGTTCCGCCGCCCTGGCTTCATTCTCCGTCATTTCCATCTTCTTCGCCCTCCGAGCCGGGCTATCTTAGAATCCTACCGGCGGCCCAAGCTCTCAATGGAAGGGACGTGCAGTTGCCACTGCCTCCACGCGGGCAGGCCGCCGAGCAACAGTCTACAGGGTCCAAAGCTTGCGCTGCAAAGCCAAATCCCCGGGACGCGGAGACGAATCTGGAAGGCACGTTTGTCAGCGCACGGGCGGCATTGCTATACTGTGGCTGCCATGACGAAGCGATGGACACTGCCCCCCGAGAATGCCGACCGCGTCCGCCGTCTGAGCAGGGCCATCCGGGTCTCCGAACTGACGGCGCGGGCGCTGGTCAACCGCAATATCCAGGACGAGGCGGAGGCCCAGAGCTTCCTCCAGCCCAGCCTCCACGATCTGCGCGACCCTGCCGACGACCCGACCATTACAGAGGCCGCCGATTTCCTGCTGGACGCCGTCCGGTCCGGACGTAAGATCACCATCTTCGGCGATTACGACGCCGACGGTCTCTGCGCGGCCGCCGTGCTCCTGAGGGCCTTGCGGTTCCTCCAGGCCCGCGCGGACCTCTACATCCCCCACCGCATCGAAGAGGGCTACGGCCTGAATGTCGACGCCATCCGCGAACTCGCCGGAAGGGGAACCGAACTGATCGTCACCGTGGATTGCGGAGTATCCGCGGCGCCCGAGGTGGAGCTTGCCCGGAGCCTGGGCATGGACGTGCTGGTGACCGACCATCACGAGCCCCGGGACGGCCTGCCGGAGGTTACCCACCTCCTCAACCCCAAGCTCGACCGCTGCGGGTTCGGATACGAGTACCTGGCCGGGGTCGGGGTGGCCTTCAAGCTCGTATGGGCCCTGGGGCAGAGGATCAGCGAGAGCCGACGCGTCTCGGACGAATTCAAAGACCTGCTGGTGGAGGCGCTGGCGCTGGTCGCCATCGGGACCGTGGCGGATGTCGTCCCCCTCCTGGACGAGAATAGGGTCATGGTCAGCTACGGGCTCAAGACTATCGCAGCCGCCGATAGCCCCGGCCTTCGAGCCTTGCTGGAGGTCGCGCGGGTGCGACACGATCCGCCCACAGCGCGCGACATCGGCTGGAGGGTAGCACCCCTGCTGAACGCCGCCGGGAGAATGGGCCACCCCGACCAGGCCGCCGAACTGCTCACCACGCGCGACCCCGCCCGCGCCCGAGAGCTTGCCGCCCACCTGAAGGAGCAGAACCGGTTGCGCCGCAGCGTGCAGCGGTCCACCTGCCAGGAGGCCGAGCAGATCGTCAGCGGCAATCCCTACCTGCGGGAACAGAACTGCATCGTGCTGACCAATCCGGAGTGGCACCAGGGCGTGCTGGGGCTGGTCGCCTCCCGGCTGGCCGAGAAGTTCTGGCGACCGGCCTTCGTGTTCACCATCGAAGGCGAGCTGGCCCGCGGCAGTGCCCGGAGCATCGAAGGCTTCCCGCTCTACAGCGCCGTGACACAATGCGGCCACCTGCTGGAAGAGTATGGAGGCCATCAGGGCGCCGCCGGGGTCACTCTGCCGGTGAACAACCTGGAGGCTTTTCGGGAGACCATTAACCGCGTCGCGGAGCAACTGCAGGGACGCGAACCCGACCTGCCCGGACTGCGGCTGGACGCCGAGGCCCGGCTTGCCGCGCTGAACCTGGACCTGGTCCGGGAGTTCGAACGCCTCCAGCCCTTCGGGGAGGGCAATCCCAGGCCGCTTTTCTACGCCTCCGACCTGCGGGTGGCCGGTCGGCCGCGTATCGTGGGTCGCGACGGGCGGCATCTGGCGTTCATGGTCCGCCAGGAGGACACGACGCTCCGTGTCATCGCCATGGGCAAGGCCGACTGGCTGGAGCCGCTGCGCAACCGCAGGGAGGAGCCGTTCCGCCTGGCCTTCCGCCCCGGCATCAACACCTACCGCGGCAACACCAGCGTGGAGCTGCGCGGGGAGGACCTGCAGTGGGACGGCGAGATCGTGCGAGGCAGCACCTTCGGCTAAGTGATACGAGATAAATCTTTTCCGGTTTGCGAAACCCGACGCGCTGAGGGCACGCTGGCTCAACTACCTGGACAGAAGGCAAGGCCCGGCTCCCCAGATCGTACGAACTCCGGTCCGGCGAGACGCCGGACCTACCCCAAGAGGTAGGCGCGGCGTCCCCGCCGCGCCGGCTGTTTGGCAGCCGGAAGGCATTTACCTCAATTCACTTAGCTCGACTTTCGACAAAAAGAGGAAAGCCGGCTTCCGTTTTGGGTAGATTA
>CAZNGS010000024.1:0-54908 GCA_964572825.1 uncultured candidatus Brocadiaceae bacterium | reverse complement strand
ATTCCCCACGTAACTGGGGGGTGGACAGACCGTTGCCGAGCAAACCCGCCGGGGGCCTGCAGACCCGGGAAGAGCAGCGATTCAGGCGCTCAGTCCAGGTGGTCCCCGACGAACGCCTGGAGGCGCTGCAGGGCCGTCTCGATCTGCTCTTCGGACTTGGCGTAGTGGAGCCGGACGAAGCCCTCCGCGCCGAACGCCGAGCCGGGCACGGCCGCGATCCGCGCGTGCTCCAGCAGGGCCTCGCAGAGCTGGAGACTGTTCTCGATGGTGGTGCCGTTCACGCTGCGGCCGATCAGTTCGCTGCAGTCCGGGAAGGCGTAAAACGCGCCCCGCGGCATGAGGCAGGAGATGCCGGAGATATCGTTCAGGCCGTCAATGAAGAGCCTGCGCCGTTTGTCGAACGCCTGTCGCATCTCGGCGACGTCGTCCTGCGGGCCGACCAGTGCCTCGATGCCGGCTCTCTGGGCGATGGAGTCCGGGCCGCTGGTCATGTGGCTCTGGAGCCGGCCGGCGGACTGGATCACCTGCTCCGGCCCGGCGGCATAGCCGATGCGCCAGCCCGTCATGGCGTAGGTTTTCGAGAAACCGTTGACGGTGATGACGCGTTCGCATGCGCGGTCGCTGAAACCGGCGGGGCTGCAATGCGCGGCGTCGTCGTAGATGAGTTTCTCGTAGATCTCGTCGGAGATGATCCACAGGTCGTGCTCGAGCGCCGCCTCGACGATGACCTCCAGCTCGCCCTGATCCAGAACCACGCCGGTGGGGTTGGAGGGGGAGTTGAGCACCAGAAGTTTTGTGTTCTCGTCCGCGAGCTGATGTATCTGGTCGGGGTCGGGCTTAAGCTCCGGGTCGGCCGTCGCATCGACGATGGCCACGTCGGCGCCGCAGAAGCGAGCCTGGTGGACGTAGCTGACCCAGTAGGGCGCGACGACGAGGGCCCGGTCGCCGTCCTGCAGCAGGCAGCGCATGATGGTGTAGAGGGCCTGCTTGGCGCCGTTGGAGACGAAGACCTGCTCCGGCCCGTAGTCGAGGCCGTTGTCCGCCTGGAGCTTCCGAGCGATGGCCTGGCGCAGTTCCGGGTTGCCGGCGGCCGGTTGATACTTGGTGAAGCCGGCCTGGATGGCCCGGATGGCGGCCTGCTTGATGTAATCGGGCGTGTCGAAGTCCGGTTCGCCAATGGTGAAATTGACGACGTCCGCGCCCTCGGCGGTCAGTTGCTTGGCCCTGGCATTGAGGGCCATGGTGGCGGAGGCCCTGGCCTCCGTTGCGAGTCTGGAAAGCGACATGCTGGTGCTCCCGGCTGGAGATCTGGGGATCGGGCCCCGCACGAGTAATCCCCCCGCCCTGGGGGGCGCGGGAATGATACACAAAGCCAGCCGGGCGCGCAAGCGCCGGTTCCCGCCCCCGGGAGACCGGGCCGCGCATGTGTCGACTCGGGCTCAGTCCCGCTCCCGTTCGATCCTCTCCTGGTAGCCGCTCTCGAAGTAGGCGTCAACGGGGTCCAGCGTCTTGTCCTTCTCCAGCCGGGCCATGCGGATGATGGGCCGAACGTCGGTCAGGAAGGCGTCCAGCAAACAGCGGTTTGCCTGGATGATCTCCTGGCTCTCCTGGCATTCCCGCAGCCGTTCGCGGTCCACGACGAGCGCTTTGGCCAGGGAGACCTGGAGCGAGTCCAGGGTGTGCAGGAGGGCCGGGATGCGTTTCTCCAGGGCCGAGCACTGGTCGATCATGTACGCCCAGTCGCGGCCGGGATCATCGGAGCAGACAACGTCGCCCTTCACCAGCTCCCAGAAGATGGAGAACATGGGTCGGTTGGGCTCGACGGCGTGGTCGTCGTCGGCGGCGTACCGGGTGTTGAAGTGGAACCCGCCGGGGCGCCCGGTGCCGATCAGGCGCGCGACGATCTGCTCGATGTTGACGCCGTGGGCGTGGTGCCCCATGTCCACCAGGACGCCGGCCCGTTCGCCCAGACGATCGGCGATGTCGGCCGCGGTCCAGGCGTTGGGGATGACGGTCGAGTACGTGCCGGGTTCGAACAGCTTGTATTCGACGAGGTGCTGGACGGTCTCCGGGGCGTAATCATAGACCTCGCGCAACGCGTCGTGTACGAGTCTCTCCTGCTCCCACAGGTCGCGCTGTCCGGGATAGTTCGTCCCGTCGGGCAGCCAGTAGGTCACCAGACCGCGCGCGTGCTGCTCGGCGATGTCGCAGGACACCTTGCAGTGATCGATGAGGGCGCGACGCACCTCGGGGATGGGCGAGCTGAGGCTGCCGTGGTGGGTGCCGGTCAGAAAGAGGGTGGGGTTGACGGCGCCGAAGTCCAGCCCCAGCTCCTGCGCCAGGGCGCGCGGCTCGGCGAACATGCCGGGCTCTACGTCTTCGAAGGCCACATCCTCCGGCTTGTCCCACCCGACGTGGATGGCCACGTGCGAGGCGGCGCCGGTCAGCTCGTGGACGAAGGCCGCGTCCCGGAGCTTCTGCTCGAAGTTCCCGGCCGGCCCCGGGGGCATGTAGTCTCCGAAGCGGCCACCGCCGAACTCGCCGAAAACCCACGAGGGTATTTCGACGTCGAAGGCCTTGACCTTATCTTTGACCCGGTCGACGTCGATGCCGACCTCGGCCAGCTCCTCGCCCAGAATGCGGTATCTTTCCTTCACGCGTGCTTCGGACGGTTCGGACATTTGACGCCTCCTGAGAAGAAGGTGGATTGGACAGTTTACATGATGGACACCCGGACGCAAGGGCGGTGCTCCGGTTTGCGCGGGCATGGGCTGCGGGGTAAGATAGGGCGGTCGGTGAAGCGGTTTGCGGGAGGCACAGATGGCAGCGCAGGGTACACTTCGCCCTCAGGACGTGCTGGGGGAATACTGGGTGGGGAAGGAACTGGGCACGGGGGCGCGAACGACCATCTACGAGGTCAAGCGCAAGGAGGACGGACAGGTATTCGCCGTCAAGTTCATTTCCGTGCGCAGCAAAGAGGACCTGCACGTCATCGAGCACCTGGAGAACGAATACCGTGTGCTGACGGCCATCCAGCAGCAGAGGACCAGCGGGGTGGGCATTGCGGTACGGGCCCTCGATTTTGAGAAGATACGGAAATGGTTCAAGGTGCGCGCCGCCTACCTGGTGATGGAGCGACTTGTGGGTCGGCCGCTCTCCGAGTACCACGATTACGGCCTGGACCAGATTCTGACCATATTCCGGCAGGTCGGACTGGGCCTGGAGAACACGCATTCGGCCGGCTACGTGCACGCGGACCTGAAACCCCAGAATATCCTGGTGGGCGAGCATCTGGACGTGAAGCTGATCGATTTCGGCTTCGCGGCCCCCATCGGCACCAAGCTTACCTCGTACAAGGGGACCTTCGGGTATCTGGCACCGGAACAGGCCGCCGGGCGGGTGACGGGCAAGACGGACGTGTTCAACATGGGAGCGGCCCTCTACTGGGTGCTGACGGGCCAGAACGTGCCCTCCATCATGCCCGGCGAGCACGAACGCACGGGTTTCGTGCCCGGCGAGGGGGTTAAAATAGCGGCCCCAGCCCGCCTGAACGAAGGCGTCCCGGACGAGCTGTCCGACATGGTGCTGCGGTGCCTTGCCTACGATCCGAACGAGCGCCCCACGGTGACGCAGTTCAAGCGCTATCTGCACGGTCTGCAACTGCGCCTGGAGTACGGCCGGGAGGAATAGAAGAGTGCGCCCGGCCCGTTTTGCAACATCCGGAGCTTTCTGGTACGCTATGATGGCGGCAGGTTCCCCGGCGCAGGCATCTGCGTGGCAAAAGGCACTTCGGCGGGATGAGGGAGGCGAATGGTCGAGGGAGGCATGACAGCGCCCCGGCTGCTGATCGTGGAGAACGATCGCCACAGCTTCGATGAGTTGCGAGCAGCGTTCGCCGAAGAAGGTCTGGAGTGCGAAGTCGCCCTTGACCTGGAGACGGCCCTCAGCATACTGGACGAACGGCACATGGACCTGGCGGTGGTCAACGCCCAGCTCGCCGAAGGGGATGACGAAGGGCTGATCGAGAGCCTCCACGGGAAGTGTCCGGGGTTGCGGCTGGTGCTCTACGAGGGGACAGCGGAGCGGGCCAGGCGGCGACGGCTCAGACGCATGGGAGCGGACAGCTACCTGACCACGGCGAGCGATCTGGGGGCCGTGGTGCGGGCCGCAACGCGGGTGATGCGGGAGAAACTCTGAGTCAAGTGGAGCCTCGGTCCGGGCGGCTCAGAGTCCGCAGGCGGGCCTTCTTCGCCCTCCGAGCTGCCGGGCCCGGGGGCGCCGCTGTTCCAGACAAAAGAGCGTCCCCGGGGTCTCGTCTCGCCGCACTCAGAGACCGCCTCTTCTTCAACAGACTCCTGCACGGCCTTTGAGGGGATGGGCCATTCGACGTGGCCCCCCTTCAGCAGCGCACAGTGCCATTCAACCCCCAAAGAAGTCAATGAGACCCGCCTCTTTTGCCGGACTGCCGGAGTGGGGCTGGCCGGACGCTCCCATCTGATCGATATGACCGCGGCACTCCTCTCTCCGCCAGACCCTGTCGTATCTCCTCGATAGCCGGCTCAGTCCGGGGTTGTGGCCGCCGTTATGGCCAGCAGGGCGGGGGCGCCGTAGCTCTTCACGTCCTGTGCGTTCGGCAGTTTAAGGTCAATGGACTCGATCGCCACCTCCCGGCGCGGGTTGTTCCACTGCATGGAGTAGGCGGCCAGCTTCCAGCCCTGCCTGTCGGGGATGGGCGCCGTCCAGGCCAGGGCGGCGTTCTTGAGGTCGCGCGGCTTCTCGGTGAACCACGGACCGATGTCCTCCCGCCAGTTGACCTCGATCTCCTCGGTCTTGCCGTCGGCGTAGTGCACCAGGTAGGTGAGAACGTGCGGCGGCTCGGGCACATCCTCGGGCTTCGCCTTGCCCAGAGGCTGCGCCCTCAGCTCCGCCAGCTCCTCATCGTACTGCTCCACCTTCTTCTCTGGATTGTAGGTGTGGAAGAAGAAGAGCGCATCCGTCTTGCGGCCGATTTCGATGCCCTCAATGGAGTCGGCCTCGACCTGGCTGCCGAACCCGGAGAGCATCAGGACGTTGGGCGCCGGCGAGGTGGGGAAGGTGTAGATGTTGCAGAGCACGCCGCCGAACTTCTTCTCGCCCAGCGGCAGCCCCGAGAAATCCACGCCCCGCATCCGGCGGTTGCGGAACCAGCCGGGTTCGCGTTCGTGGTTCATGTAGGCCGTGTGTTTAGTATCCTCGACCGAGATCGGTTCGAACCGAAGCCCGGTGCCGACTACGACCTTCTTGCCGCCGCCGAACCTTGCTCCCAGGTTGGCCAGGAGCTGCTTGACGATGACCGCCTTCTTGGAGCGGTTAGCCGGGTTCTCCTCGTGCTCCAGGACGTTCACCTGGTTGAGCAGGATGCCGCCGTTGCCCTGCGGGTACTTCACCAGAGCGCCAATGTTCAGCAGGGGCTTCACCCGGTCGTAGAACTCCTCCGACCGCCTCACCTTCAGCCCGAGGTTGTTGATGCCGATTACCGGCCGCTCGTGGGTTTTGAGCAGGTCGGAGAACTCCACGGTCACTTTGGAGGCACGGCGCGGCTCCAGCTTGAACTTCTGCACGGACGAGTCCGGCCGAAGCTCCAGCTTCACCGGTTCGGGGTCGTCATCGAAGTACACACTGACCCCGATGATCTTGTAGTAATTGGTATCGCAGGTTATCGAGAACTCCTCGATGACCTCGGGCCGCGGCAGATCGAACTCGATCTTCGGCTCGCGCTCGTCCACGTGGATGTAATAAAGGTACATCCAGAACTCGTCCGTGGTCAGTCCGTTCACCACGTGCCGCGGCGCGGGCATCTTCGACGCCTCGCGCTTCGGCGGAATGCCGTCGATGGTGCAGAACGGTGCGACGTCGTCGTAGTCCACCACGTAGCTGTAGCCGTCGGTGGAGCGCCACTCGGTCCCTTTCCAGCGGGCGATGCGCTCGCCGGTGGTCATCACGACGTCGCGCAGGCTGATGCCGGCCGTCAGCGGATCGCGGGGCATGCGGATGAGCACCTTCTCCCGCGTGTGCGGCCGGATCAGGTGATCCACGCCTGCCAACTTGTTGAAGTCTTCGATGCCCTCCGGGGTGACGCCCCAGAGCATGAGCCATCCGCCGTCTCGGGTGAAGTCACTAACGTCGGAGGAACGGCGGGCCAGGGCCTGCAGGTTCTGTGGGGTTGCCTGCACCACGACGATCTCGGCGCCGCTCCTGAGGGCGCGCACCGGGTCGGGATGGCGCTCGTACTCCACGCCGCTTTCGTCCAGCATCTTGAAGGCCGGCGTCTCCGGGTCGAACGCAACGGCCGTGTCCTTGCGCACGGGCTGGTATTCGGCGGCGTAGTTGACCAGATTGTCGAAAAGCCTCCGGGCAACCGGGTCTGTGTCCAGCTTCTGCCCGACCAGCAACTGGTTGACGATGATCAAGCCGTTGCCGACCGGGCACTCGGCCAGCGCGGAATAGTCGAGCCCGTAGTCGCACTGAACCAGGGATTTTGCGCCCTTCGTGGGCTTGCGATAGGCGCGTTCGTAGTTGCGATGGTCGCCCGACCAGCAGAAGAAGTCCTTCTGCCCGAGCTGGTCGAACGCGGGATGGCCGGTGTCCTGGATGAAGGCCACGCGTCCATCGTGGTCCGACAACTCGAAGTCGGCCGGCACGGATTGGTAGTGAAGCGGGTGCTGCTGCTCCAGCACCAGGATGCGCGCGCCGCTGAGGGCAAGCTGCTGCCAGCGCACGTCGCTGCTCAGCTCCTCCCGCACGGAGTCCCGCCCGACCACCAGCAGATTGGGGCCTTCGGGCACTCCGCGGACAGAGCGCACCGGTGTGAAGTGGATTCCCCTGTCCCGGAGCCGCCGGGCGGCGGCGCCGTGTGCGTCCAGCACATAGAGTTTCATGCCGCGGGCCAGGTCGGGCTCAGGCCCCCGGCCCGTGGGCACGACGTGGATGGTCTTCTCGTCCCGGAAGACCTCTTTGCCGTCGCGCTCGGCGGTCAGGATGAGGCGTCCCTTCTGGCGCCTGCGCACGCGCGGCACCTGGAAGTCTACCTGCCACTCGACCCGCCCGCCGCGCTCCATCTGGAAAGTCCTGGAGTCACGACCGCGTCGGTCCCCGTCCACCCGCAGCTCCCACTTTGCGGTGATGGGACCGGGTCGGCTGGTCTGGTTGATCAGCTTCAGCGTGCGCACCACCTGCCGGCCGCCGCCGAAGGCACTGTTCCACTCGCGGCAGAGCAGGACGACCGGCTGCCAGGCGGTGTAGTAGTCCCGAGTTGCGACGGCGGTGTAGAAATGCCACGCGCCCGAGAAGCCCGACCAGCGGTATCCCTCGGCCATCATCCGCATCATCAGGTCGCGGGCGGGGTAGGTGCCGACGTCCCCGGCGAAGACCTGCTCGCCGCCCACGATGGCCAGGATCTCCTTGGGCCGACCGCGGCCGTAGAACAGCTCGCCGTGGAAGGTCGGCTGCCCCGGTATCAGCGGCCACCAGTCGCGCTGTTTGACGTCGTACCATTGGTCCGCGCTGTAGGCCGCGTCGGGGTAGTCCGTGGCGTCCCAGCCGACGAACTCATAGTAGTGCGCGCCATTGACCGGCAGATGGCCCAGTTTCTTGAGCTTATTGATCTCCCGGTCGTCTTTCCACTGGCAGGGGTGGGCCAGCGCGTTGCCGCCGTCCACCATCGCCGGCCGGGTGGGATCGACCTTCATAACCTCCTCGGCCAGCATGCGGATGGCCGGCTCGACCACCTTCGCCTGGCCCAGGAGCTGGGAGTTGACGTAGGTGATCTCGTTCTCCAGCGACCGGATGAGAATGCACGGATGGTTGCGCGAACCCCGCGCCCAGGCCTTCTGCTGGTTGATGACGTTGTCGAACAGGGTGTGATTGTAGGTGGATTTGCCGTCCTGGGTCAGTCCCACGCCGTAGCTGGCGACCTCGCCGTCGAACGTGCTGGAGTCGCGGACGACGATTCCGTGCTCGTCGAAGTAGTTCAACACCTGGCCGTAGGTCATCGGTCTCCAGCGATAGCGACCCCAGAAGCGAACCAGGTTGCGGCCGGACTTCTTCGCGTTTTCCACCAGGGCCCAAGGAGATTCGAAGCGCGCCGTGTCGCCCCAGAACTGCCACTCCACCCCGTTGATGGTGAACAGTTCCCCGTCCCATCCCCATTCCCGGAAGCCGAAGCGGGTCTCCTTCGTATCGACCAGCCTGCCGTCCACCAGCAGCCGCGTGCGCACCACGTAGAGGTTCGGGTCGTCCGGCCACCACAGGTCGGGATCGCTCCACGGAGCCGAGACGTCGATCGTGCGGGAACTGTCGGCGGGCACGGTGGCCGTCGTGGGCGGCATGGACTTCTCTACCTCCGCGTGCTCGATGCCTTTCCGGCTCCAGGGCACGATCTCGTTGTCCACCGTCACCCGGACATCATCTTGGGCGGGGTTGCGCAGCGTGATCTCCAGGTCGAGCCTCTGGTTCCTCACGGACGGTTTGCAGAAAACGTCGTGGGTGTAAACGGGTCCGGTGGAGATGAGCGTGACGGGCTCCAGCAGGCCGCTGTGGCCGCCGTCGCCGTGGCCGTGCGTGGCGACCGCCATGTCCACGTAGCCGCCGACGCCCGAGTTCTCGAACATGTTGTGCGGCACGGCATACCAGTGACGCAGCCCGTGACCCGACTCTCTGGCCTTCTCGTGGCGGTCCGGGTCCAGCGCATAGTAGCGGTCTTTCAGCACCACGGCTATCTCGTTGACCTGCCCGGGCTTGACCGCGTCGGTCACGTCGCAGAGCCAGAGGGCGTCGTGGGCCTTGCTCCAGTCGCAGAACTGGCCGTTGACGAAGACGCTGACGATCATGTTGAACTGCTGGAACTCCAGTACCCATCCGCGGTCCGTCATGTCGGCAGGTACCTCCGCACGTGTGCGGTAAACGACGCGGTGGGCGAATGCCATCCGGTGCTGCTTCCCCTTCTTCTCGCCCGGGTTCTCGATGGCGTACCAGTAGAGCTCATCCAGATCCGGTAGTTCGGTCGTTCCTTTGAGGCGGTTCCTGATGGGCACGTCATACTCGTCCCAGCGGGCGATCTGCCAGAGGCCGTTCAGGGCCACTGTGGCGCGTTCCCCGCGCCGGGACGAGGGCATCTTGTAGACTTTCTCTGCCGCCTCGCGATCGACCTCGCGCATGTGGTCCTTGCCGGGCTTGAACTTACTGTGCGGCTCGAACTCGCCCTTAATCACGCAGGCGCAGTCCAGCATGAAGAGCGTTCGCCGGGGCTTCTTGTTGCCCTGACGGTCGGTCTCGTAGTTGACGGGGTGGCGGAACTCCATCGCATGCGTGCCGGGCTCCAGCCTGACCTCGCCCAGCTTGGTCCAGCCGATGGGGTTGAACAGACTCAGGTCCATCAGGTCCATGGTGGGTTCCTGGTTGTCCAGGGCAGTCCACGCGCCTTCGTCTATGCGCCACTCGAAGTCCGAGCGTGCGAACTCGTATCCGATCCGGGCCCATACGTTATGGCTGCCACCCTCCGGGACCTGGAACCGGTACCCGAAGACGATGCCCCCGTCCGGAAACAGGTCCTCGGCCTTCTCCCCGGGCAGATGAATGTTCAACACCTGTCCGCCGGACAGGTACTCCGCGTGACTCCAGGGACCCATGTGAAGTTGGAGTTCTTCTTTGTCCACCTCCGGCATGCTGGTGGGCGATTCTCCCTGAATCCAGGCATACTCGGCGCCCGAAGCCACGAAACAGAAACAGCACAGCAGAACGATGGCCAGGCATAGTCTGGTTTTCATCTGAGACATCCTCAGAGGCATGGGGAGACTTTCCTCAAGACTGCTGGTCATTGAACAGGTTTACGGTCTTGCTTCCAGCCACGATGACTTGCGGTCCCTCGAGCTCTGTGCCTCGGGCAGCGCGGCCTCGCCGTTGCGGCTCAATCCACCGGGCCGGGGCCCTTTCGGTAGATGTTGCGGAAGTACCTGCGGTCGGTGGCGTAGGGGTCGAGCGCCTCGCGGGAGGGGTCGAAATCCTCATCGAGCGCGCCGAATCGCTTCATCTCCCGCACGTAGTAGGGCCGGGGCTTGAAGCCATTCTGGAACCAGCGTGGTGGCCCGTACTGTTCCCGCACCTTCCGCACGAACGCCAGAAGGGTCTGGTAGGCCGGATCGTTTTTGCTCTCAAAGGCCGGGGCTTCGGGCACCTCGGCATTCTCTTCCCCCGTGTGGCAGAGCCCCAGGCCCCCGGCGGACTCCGCCAGCGGGGCCAGCAGGACCATGGATTTCTCGGGCCGGCTCATGTTGAACCGGCGTCCTGCGTGGCGAATCTCCCCTTCCAGGAACCCCGGCTTCTCCCACCAGGCCCCCTTATGGCACTGCCCACAGCGGGCCTCGACGACCGCTTTGGTCTGGGCGTCGAGCTTGATCTTGTTGTCCCGGGAGGCGCTGCCGAGGGCGGCGTAGCTGCCGGCGAAGGGGGTGCCGGAGTCGAGCCACAGCTTGATGAGCCGCATCTCGCGGTCGGTCAACTCCACGTCGTTGTGGCCTTCCATGAGGGTCTTGACCAGCCGGCTTTCCCCCGACCCCACAGAGTACGGCTCGGGGCTGGAACCCGGGTTGCAGCTGCCCAGTTTGTAGTTGCCCGGGCGCCGGCGCTTAATCTCGGTGTAGCTCTGGCAGTAGGCGGGTCCCAGGTCGCCTTCCAGCACGAGGTTCCCTGCGTAGTCTTCATAGTTGTGGCAGCGCACGCAGTGCTTGTCCCAGATGGGCTGGATGTCCCGCAGGTAGTCGATGATCTCCGGGACGTCCGGGAAGGACTGGATCCCGTCCGGTTGGTCTATGACGGCGGGAATGGCCGTGGCGCCATAGCTGACGCGCGGCGTGCGGGTGCGGCGTTCGTGACAGCCCACGCAACTGGACTGCTCTCCGGGCATGGCGGAGATGTAGCTGGCCATGAACTTGGCGGATAGGTCTTTGCCGTCCAGGGCGACGAAGAAGATGGGCCGCCCGGCGGGCACCTTGAAATATGCCGACCCGTCCGGCTCCACCGGAACGGTTCCCAGGATGCGGTGCAGCACGTAGTTGGGGCCGCTGGAGATGGCATCGGCGTAGGCGCAGACGCTGGCCGGCCGGGGAAGCTCCTCCATGACGAGGAGGGATTTGATCTGCCCCCGTTCGATGCCCTTCATGTCCCGCCCCTCGTAGATGTCGGAGAGCACCATCGTGGCCGTTTTCTTGTCCGGATCGGCCATGCCCGGAATAACCTTTTCGCGGGGGCGGGGGCCGAGCGGGCGCGGTTCGTGGATGTTCCAGTTCTCGTTGGCGTCTTGGGGCAGGCTGTACATGATCTCGTAGTCGCCGCGTCCGTTCATCACGGCCAACCTGTCCAGCGTGGCGGCCAGAAAGCAGTCCTCGGAAACCGCATAGGGGTCCCGCCAGCTCTCCTCCGGAACGTGTCCTTTCTTCTCCGGCGCTTCGCCGGGATAGCCCCGGTCCAGCCAGCGCACGGCGCGCGGGTCCTCCGGTCCGTAGGCCGGCTTCAGGGTGCCGATGCGTCCCCGGTGTTCGTTCCGCCCGTGGGAGGGCGAGATGATGGTGACCAGCTTGTCGGTTTCGGGGATGGGTTTGGCGTCTATGTAGAGGTTGGAGGTCCCCAGGTTGTCGTAGAGCAGGGCAGGGCGCGTGCCGTCGGGATTGATGCTCCACAGCCCGTGGTAGGCCGTCTGGCTGCGGTCCACGTATTCCCACCTCGTATACGCCACACGGCCGTCCTGCATGGGCCAGGGGGTGTTCTCGTTCTCCACCCCGAAGCTGACCGGGTGCAGGTCCGATCCGTCCGCCTCGCAGCGGTACATGATGGCCACCTGGGAGTACCAGCAGGGGACCCAGCGCATGCACCGGGAGGAGCAGAACATGATGCCGCCGTCCGGCAGCCAGCAGGGCTCGATGTCGTCGTATTTCCCGTCGGTAAGCTGGGTCAGCCCGGAACCGTCGGCCTGGACCGTGTAAAGGTGGAAATGGCGGCTGCTGCCCTTGCGGTAGGAGAACAGGATGGTCCGGCCGTCGTACCCCACGGTGGGATCACGGATGTCCCCCTCCATGTCCTCCAGGATGGTGCGGACCCGGCCCGTGCGCAGGTTCAGGGCGCAGAGCCTGGTGCCCTGGCCGCCAAAGTAGAATCGATTCTCGTTGTGGATGTTGTAGCCGAAGTTGGCATACCAGTGCCAGTCTCGCCCGTTGGCCCGGACGGCGAAGATAACCTCCTGCACGTCGGCCAGGTCCTCCGCCAGGGCCTTTTGCAGCACGCCGGGAGTCGGTCCGTACCAGGCCGGCTCCAATTCTTTCTGCCAGTTCCAGCTATACCCCCGTGTCTCCGCGGTGGTGGGTTTGTCTCCCTCATTGCCGGCCCCAGCCGGACTGGCCCCGGCGATGAAGGCCACCAGCAGCAGAACAGCGCAGGTTATGCGGCGCAACGGGCTCATCATCGCTTTTCACCTCTTCTCGTCTGCAATTCAGTTTCAGCAATCCGCTCTGCGGGTCGATACGCGGCCAGGTATCTGCCCATGGACAGCACGGCAATCCCGTCGTCGGCTTCCAGCGTGGCTGGCTCTCCGGCCAACCGCGATTCGCTGATTATCGTGCAGTTCCGGCCCGTCTTCAGAACGTACATGTTCCGGCCGCACGCGACGTATATCTTGTCGTCCGCGACCATCTGGGAGCGGTGGACGATCTTTTTGCCCAGTTCCGTTTTCCAGAGATGCTCACCTGTGTCGGCGTCCAGGCAGTGCAAAAACCCCGCCTGGTCCGAAATGTACACCAGTCCCTCATGCACGGACGCCGTGGACTGGGTTCTACGGACCTCGCGGCTCTCCCAAACGAGTTTCGGCGGCCGGCGGGGGTCTGTCAGCTCGAAACACACGAAGCGCCCCGGCCCCTCGGGCCTGGTGTAGTAGGAATCCCGGCCCAGCCCCAGATACAACCGGTTGCCCACCACGGCGGGCATGGCGATGGCTTCAACCGGCCCGCCGAGCTGGCTCTCCTTCCGGGACCTGACCGGGGCCCATTCGTCGCCATCGGGAAAATCCACGGGATATCGCCACCAGAGCCGCTCATCTTCCGTGTACGGAATCTTCTTTCCTTCCGGGGTGTAGCGGTACTCCCTGGGGTTCAGATCGGTGGCCCATAGTTCCTCCAGGTCCACCACTGAACCGTCTTCAGAAGGTTCGGGGACAGCGAATCCGTGCAGAAACCCGTGGCCGTCCGCGAACAGCACCCCCTTCTCGTCCTCCACCTCGATCACGCTGGGCGAGGACCACTCGCCGTGGAAGACATAGGGAATATCCATCCCGTCCCGGGCCAGCAGCGTGCCGTCGTTTTTGTCCAGCACGATCAGATGGGGCGCGTCGTTGTCGATCCCTTTTCCCTGGTGGCCCCGGGCCCTCGAACCGATGATGTGCGAGGTGCTGATCCAGAGCTGGTCCCCCAGCACTAACGCCGTGCACGAAGTGGCGTCGTGGAACTTCACTTCCAGGTCCCACAGGCTGAAACGCCAGATCAGGTCGCCGCTCTTCTCCGGCAATGCCTCGATCGATTCCGTTCCCTCCAGGGGTTTGCCCGCCACAGAGGTCTGGAACGCGATCTCCTCCTTCTCCCCCGGGCCCTGATTGCCGTCGCTCAGCCCGTGCAGGTCCAGGCAGATCACCTCCCCCAGGGCCAGCATGTAGATGCGGTCGCCTTCGACAACGGGCCGCGTGCAGACGCCGTAGGAGAGGTGGTAGGAATTGCACGGAATGATGAACTGCCACAGGAGTTCACCATCGCTGAGCCGGCGGCAGGTGTAGGTGCCCGCCCGGCCGATCGCTTCGGCGTATCGCTGGTCCAGGATAGCCCTCGCCGCCGCGCCCACCAGCACCCGGTCATTCACGATGGTGGGCATGGGAAAGGCCCACCTGGCCCCGGTATCCACCCTCCATAGTTGTGTCGTTTCGTCGAAACGGTCGGGCAGGTTCTCGGCCTCCAGCACCATGTTGCGCTGCGGGTCGTTCGCCCACGCCTCATCGATTCCCGCCGCAACGGGACTCGCCGAGAGGAAGGCAGCACAAAGGAAGCAGACCGCCACCCGCACATGCCGGCATAGAAGCCTCGTCCTCACATCCGCCTCCTGCTGTTGAAGCCGTCGGCGGTGGAGAAAGGGTGTCTGGCGGCATGCGCCCGGTGAGTCTGCGCCCGCCGGACAGGTAGTCCATGCTCCTCCGCCGGAAACATTGTTACTTCACGTGCCCGCATTTCGGAACCATTTTACACATCTCGCGACATTCGTTCAATTGCACAGGTGTGAGTTGGTGACCGGTGGGCGGTATTTCACCCCGGCCACCGGCAGGCGCGGCAAAGTCGGCCCCTTGTCACTGCCGGCGAACTGCGATAGAAGAATAGAGGGGAACTGCAGAGTCAGGATGGGCGATGTGATGCAAAGGCGTGAGAAAGCCCGCAGTGTTAGGCGCTATTGCACAACCCCATCCTGGCTTCGGCCGGCTGCGAGTGCCGATGGCTTCGTCGGCCTGCATCGACGATACTTAGCCCCTGTATCGCCTGCTTTGCCCTCCTCGCCCTCGGCGCTCTCGCGCGGCCTCGGGCCGACGGAGCGGGTTCTGCACCAGCGCCTTAGTCGCAGGGACCTCTTGAAACGCGCGGGGATGGCAGGAGCGGGGGCCGTGTTGGCAGCCGGCTATGGGAACGGGCCTGCGGCAGAGGGCCGCCGGCGTCCGGTGGACGAACCGCTCTCCCGCCGATCCGGCAGGAAGGCCACGGTGGAGCCCGGCATGCTGCTGTTCCTGTGCGGCGACGTGATGCTTGGCAGGGGCATCGACCAGATTCTGCCCCACTCCTGCGATCCGACGCTTTACGAGTCGTACGTCCGCGACGCCCGCCGATACGTCCGCCTGGCCGAGGAGGCCAACGGACCGATCGAGCAGCCCGTCGATTTCGACTACGTCTGGGGGGACGCCCTGGACGAGCTGAAACGGGCCCGGCCCGACGTGCGGGTCATCAACCTGGAGACCAGCATCACCACGAGCGATGACCACTGGCCCCGCAAGGGCATCCACTACCGCATGCACCCCGAAAACGTCCGCTGCGTCAGCGCAGCCGGGGTGGACTGCTGCTCGCTGGGCAATAACCACGTCCTGGATTGGGGTTATGCGGGGCTGGCCGAGACGCTTCGGACTCTGGACGAAGCGGGGATACAAAGTGCGGGGGCAGGCCCCGACGCGGAGCATGCGGGCCAACCCGCGGCCCTGGAGGTTCCGGATCGGGGACGCGTGCTCGTTTACGCTTTTGGCTCCCCCACCGCCGGCGTGCCTTTGAAATGGGCGGCCGCGCGGAATCGGCCCGGTGTGAACTTGCTGCCCGATCTGTCGGAGCAGAGCGCTGCGCGCGTGGCGGGTCGGATCGCCCTTCAGAAGCGTCGGAACGACATCGTGGTCGTTTCCATCCACTGGGGGCCAAACTGGGGCTATGGGTGCCCCCCGGAACAGGTTCGGTTCGCCCATCGACTGGTGGACGGCGGAGTCAACGTGGTCCATGGTCACTCCTCTCATCACGTCAAGGGGCTCGAGGTCTACCGGGGCGGACTCATCCTGTACGGATGCGGTGACTTCCTGAACGACTACGAAGGCATCGGCGGCTACGAGGCGTTGCGACCCGATCTGACGCTGATGTACTTCCCCACGGTCGACCCGGCCGGGCGCGGACTGACCGGGCTTCGACTGGTGCCCATGCAGATCCGTCGCTTCCGGCTAAACCGCGTGAGCGCCGCGGATGCGGGGTGGCTCGCCGACGTGCTCAACCGCGAGGGCAGGCAGTTCGGCACGTCCGTCCGGCTCCACGACGACACCACCATGACCGTCCATTGGCGCTGACGGGATCAACTCCTGGGTGCCGGGGATTGAATCAGGGGCCGTGCGGCGGTACCATGAATAGAGGTCTTTTTTGGGAAGCTGTGACGGCTTTTCAGGGGGGAATTACGCGGACCTCGCGCCAGGATTGGTGGAGCGGAGCAGAAGGGATGCACATGAATGGACTGACGCGCAGGAGCTTTCTGGCGGCGGCAGCAGCGGGCGGTGCGGCCTTTCTGGCGCCGAACTACGTTGCCGATGCGGTCACCGACCCGCCCGCCAACAGGCTGAACGTGGCGGCCATCGGCGTGGGCGGAAAGGGGAAGGGCGCGGTCAAGAATATCGCCCGTAGCGAGAACCTGGTGGTCATGTGCGACGTGGATGAAAAGCGCGCGGCGCCCAGCTTCGACCAGTTCCCGGACGTGCGCCGGTTCAAAGACTACCGCCGCATGTTCGACAGGATCGGCGACCAGATCGACGCCGTGGTGATATCCACCCCCGACCACTCGCACTTCCACGCCGCCATGTGGGCCATTCAACGGGGCAAGCACGTCTACGTGGAAAAGCCCCTGGCGCACACCATCTGGGAGGTGCGACAGCTTGGCCTAGCCGCGGCCCAACACGGGGTCATTACCCAGATGGGCAACCAGGGCCACTCCACCCACTACACCGCCCTGATGCGTGACTGGATGCTGGCCGACGCCATCGGCGACGTGCGCGAGGTGGTGCTGTGGAAGAACTCCAGCAAGTTCACTACCCACCGGCCGCAGGCCGAAACGCCTCCGCCGACCCTGCAGTGGGACCTGTGGCTGAACCGCACCCCGCAGCGCGCCTACTGGTCGGGATACGCTCCCTACAAGTGGCGCTACTGGCACTATTACGGAGAGGGCATGGCGGCCGATTGGGGCTGCCACACGATGGACCCGCCCAATTACGCCCTCGATCTCGGCGCGCCCGACGTGGTGAAGGCCGAGGTCACCGGTCCGTGGCCGGTCGAGGATTCCTACCCTACGGACTACGTTATCTCGTGGCATTTCCCTGCCCGGGGGGACATGCCGGCGGTGCGCGTTCGGTACTTCATCTTCGAGCACGGGACGGTTCAGGAGGTCGTGCCCCGGCCGGAGCATCTGGAGCCCGACCGGCCGTTCGACCAGGGCGCGGGAGGCTACATGGTCGGCGAGCGCGGCACCATTATGCACGGCAGTCACAGCCACGGCGCGCGCATCGTCCCGGAGAGCCGCATGCAGGAGGTGGGTAGGGTGCCGGAGCGCTCCCCCCGGGTCCGCGGCGGTCACATGGGGCATTTCTTCAAAGCCTGCAAGGGCGAAGCCGAGCACCGGCCGCTGTCACACTTTGACTACGCTGCCCCCTACACCGAATCCATCCTCCTGGGTGAGCTGGCATTGCGCAGCCGGCACAGAGAGGTTCACTGGGACCCGGAGCGGATGCGCGTGACCAATGACGACTCCGTCAACCCCCTGGTGGGCGGCCCGGAGGCCAGAGAGGGCTGGGAGATCTGAAGTCCTCTGAAGGAGGAGCTGGTGGGCCGGCACGGGGAAAAGCCCGGCGTTTTCTGTCCCACGCTGTTGGCCGCGGCGCTGGCACTGTGACGCGCACTCTGTCGTGGCAAGACCTACCTGACCCCCGGGGGGGAAACGCATGCGAATCATCACAGCCTCCTGTGCTCGATAAGGTGACTTCTCAGTGCCAGTTTGTCCATTCGCCGACTCCGGAATCACGCGGACTTGCGCTTCCACGCCTTTTCCCACTCGCTTGAACACTTACTTGGGCCTGCGCACGGACTGTGCCCCATCGTTTCTTCCCGTGTCGGGACGGAACACTGCGCGCAGGTGCCCGAGGCGGTCCGCCGGTACTGGACGGCGGGGCCCTGGGAGGAACGCTTCGCGGGCCCCCGATCATTTCACCGCAAGAAAAAAGCCCGAGCAACTCTGTTCCAGCCGGTTGCTCAGGCAGGGGTTATCATGGTACCCCCTCGGGGACTCGAACCCCGGACTCGCGGATTAAGAATCCGCTGCTCTGCCGGCTGAGCTAAGGGGGTTTGTGCCTTCGCGGGAACACGCGAATGCTGCGTTTCTTATACCCGGGCCGCCGGGGCCTGTCAAACAAAACGCGCGGCCGGCGGACGCCCCGGCGGGCCGCTGGTTGCAGAAGCGGGGCGTCTTTGCTACTCTTGGTGTGTGTCAGTCTCCCCGCACATTCTGCCCGCAGGCCTCCCCGCGAGATGCTTGAGAATACAAGAAATTTCTGCATAATCGCCCACATCGATCACGGGAAGTCCACGCTGGCGGACCGCTTCTTGCAGCTCACGAAGGCCGTCCCCGAGCGGGAGTTCCACGAGCTGATGCTGGACGACATGGACCTGGAGCGTGAGCGCGGCATCACCATCAAGGCAAGCTGCGTGACCATGCACTACGAGCTGGACGGGGTGGACTACCAGCTCAACCTGATCGACACGCCCGGGCACGTGGACTTCAGCTACGAGGTCTCGCGCAGCCTCCGCGCCTGCGAGGGGGCCATACTGCTGGTGGATGCGAACCAGGGCGTGGAGGCACAGACGGTGGCCAATCTTCATCTGGCCCGCCGCCAGGGGCTGACCATCGTGCCCGTGGTGACCAAGATCGACCTGCCCGACAGCCGGCCCATCGAGGCGATGGCGGAGATGGAGCAGACCTTTCAGATCGACCCGGACGAGATGCTGGCCGTCAGCGGCAAGACGGGCAGGGGAGTGGAGGAGCTGCTGGGACAGGTGATACGGCGCGTGCCCCCGCCGGCGGGGGACCCGGAAGGGCCGCTGCGGGCGCTGGTGTTCGATTCGTTCTACGACGATTACCAGGGCGTGGTCACGCTCCTGCGCGTGGTGGACGGGGAGATGGAATGCGGACAGAAGATCAAGATGATGGGCTCCGGCCGGTCCTACGAGGTCAGCCGGCTGGGCGTGTTCGGGCCCGGGCTGGTGCCCCGCGACAGGCTCGGCTGCGGCGAGGTG
The DNA here is from genome assembly GCA_964572825.1 of uncultured candidatus Brocadiaceae bacterium. Lineage (GTDB taxonomy): Bacteria > Planctomycetota > Brocadiia > SM23-32 > SM23-32 > CAYVBE01. Next base: position 36,003 of record CAZNGS010000024.1, on the reverse strand, counting down.
GGATACGCGATGGCCGGCATCAAGACCATCCGGGACGTGCGCGTGGGGGACACCGTGACGCTGGCCGATGAGCCGGCCGCACAGGCCCTGCCCGGTTACCAGGAGCCCCGGCCCATGGTCTTCTGCGGGCTGTTCCCGCAGGATAACGACGACCTGCCCACGCTGCGCTCGGCCCTGGAGCGACTCTCGCTGAACGATTCCTCGTTCGACTACGAGCCCGAGGTATCGGACGCGCTGGGCTTCGGGTTTCGCTGCGGGTTCCTGGGGTTGCTTCACATGGACATCGTGAAGGAGCGGCTGGAGCGGGAGAACGACATCGCCGTCATCCAGACGGCCCCGAACGTGACGTACGAGGTGGTGCTCCGGGACGGTGAGACGGTGGAGATCGACCGGCCCGCCCGCATGCCGGGGGCGGGTGAGATCGAACAGATACGCGAGCCCTGGGTGCGCATGAGCATCATCCTGCCCGTGCAGTATCTGGGCAACGTGACCCGGCTGGCCGAGAACCGGCGCGGCCGGCAGGTGGAGAACACCTTTTTCAGCGACCAGCGCACGATGCTGGTGTACGACCTTCCCCTGGCGGAGGTGGTGTACGATTTCTTCGACCGGCTCAAGTCGCTGACCCGGGGCTACGGGACCATGGATTACGAGCTGCTCGGTTACCGAGCCGGCGAGCTTGTGAAGGTGGACGTGCTGGTCCACGGCAGGCCCGTGGATGCCCTTTCGGTCATCTGTCACCGCGAGGAGGCCGAAAGGCGGGGGCGACGGATCGTCAAGGAACTGCGCCGGCACATCGACCGCCACCTCTTTGCCATTCCAATCCAGGCCGCCATCGGCAGCCGGGTGATCGCGCGGGAGACGATCAGCCCCCAGCGCAAGGACGTGACGGCCAAGTGCTACGGCGGGGACATAACCCGCAAGAGGAAACTGCGCGAGAAGCAGAAAGAGGGAAAGAAGCGGATGAAGTCCGTGGGGCAGGTCTTCATCCCCCAGGAGGCTTTCCTGGCGGTGCTGGAGGGCGAGGAGTGAGACCGAGGAGATGCGGGTGAGCGATAAGGACAGCAGGAGGCGGTTCGGGGACGGCCCTTTCCGTGCCGGGCTCCCGCGCGAGCGCACGCCCCTGCGCGACAACCTGGAGTCTATCGCGATCGCCATCGTGCTGGTGCTGTGCGTTCGGCAGGTGGTGGCGGAGGCCTTCCGCATTCGGCACGGCAGCATGGCTCCCACGCTGGTGGGAGAGCACCGCGAGATACGCTGTCGCAACTGCGGCTGGGTGTTCGAAGTCGGTCGCAATAACACGACGCAGGGGGGCGAGGTGGAATGCCCCAACTGCCGCTATCACTGGCCGGGTGCCTCGCGGCTGGGGCCGCACGGGATGCCGCTTCGGTTCCGCCGCCCGGAGTGGCTGTGGCACGAGGCGCGCACCGAAGCCGGGGAGGTGGTGCGCGGGACCGATGCTGCAAACCGCGCCTGGCGGGGGTCGGCACGCATCTTTGTCAACAAGTTCATCTACTGGGTCCGTGATCCCCGTCGCTGGGAGGTGGTGGTCTTCCTCTATCCCGTGTTCGACGCGCGATGCCCGATTTGCGGCTGGGTGGGCCACGTCGCCTCGGTCAATGGTGAGAGGTGCCCGGACTGCGGCTCGGAGGAGTTGCAGGTGGAGTCCAAGAACTACATCAAGCGGATCGTGGGCCTGCCGGGCGAGCGCGTGCGCCTCCACAATGGGGATGTGTACATCAACGGCGAACTCCGGCGCAAACCTCCGGAGGTGCAGAAGGGGCTGTGGTTCCACGTGTTCGACTCCCGTTTCATGCCCCGCGAGGAGGTGGTGCCCACCTGGGAGATGGGGTCCGATGAGAGACGGTGGACGCGGGACCCGGAGACAGGAGCCCTGTCTGTAGATGCGCGAGGGATGGAGAGGCCCGTCATGGCGGCTTTCGCGCGTCCCGTCACGGATTTCTATCCCTACGATGGTCCCAGCGTGAGGGTGGCGCCGAACCGGCTGCGGTCCACGGGCCAGGAGAAGGTGGGAGACGGCCGAATCCGCGCGCTCGTATGCCCGGAGAGTGCCCCGGGACCCTCCGGCGCCGCCGTCCTGTCCATCGAGGATGCCGGACATCGGTTTGACTGCCTCTTCTCGGCGGAATCGGTTGTCCTGAAGGACTCCGGAAGCATTGTGCGAGAGGAGGAGGGTGCGGCCCTGGATTCGGCGGAACCGCGCTGGATCTGCCTGGAGAACTACGATGACCGCGTGGTGGCCCGCGTGGGCGGAGAAGCCGTGCTGACCTACGAGTACGAGGGCCGTCCCGTCAACAGCCACGGGGTGTGGTTCGGCGCCCGGGACCTGAAGCTGCGCTGGGAGCGCATTGCCATCCAGCGAGACGTGCATTACCTGAACGTTCCCAACGGGACGGCTTCCGAGCCCGAGCATGAACTCGGACCGGACGAGTATTTCGTGCTGGGCGACAACAGCCCCGCCAGCGCCGACAGCCGCCGCTGGTCCCACGCCGGCATACCGAGGGACAACATCATCGGCAGGGCCTTCTTCGTGTTCTGGCCCGTGCAGGACATGAAATGGCTGTCGGGCGGCGAAGCTGACTGGTAGGGAATGGACTGCCATGGAATTCGACGTGACGGTGCTGGAGGACGTGCTCATCTGGGGCGGGGCCGGCCTGGTGACCCTGGGGGTGCTGGGGTTCGTCATTCGGGTGCTGCGGGCGGTTTTCGGGCGCAAGGCCCCCGCCGAGGAGAGCAGGAGAGAAGGATAGGGCACTCCAGACCGTGGGCCGCTCCTCAGCGGCGCACCGGCGCCGGGGCCGCTGGTGCATTCCGCCCCCGTTTTCAAGGCGCCTTCCCCGGGGCGCGTCTTTCCTTAAGTATTGCTTCCGCAACTGCTTAGGCTGCGATTATTCTGTGCACCACCTGTTGCCATGCCCCCTGCCTTGAATCTGGCTGTTCCGCTCAGGTATCGTGGGAAGCTGCCGGGATTCTACGTGCTCATGCTGCGGGTCAAGACATGAAAAAGCTGCTCGTGCTGCTGGTCATTGCAGGGGTCGCCGGGGCGATAATTGCCAGGAAAGAGCCCACTTCCGCGCAACCGGCGGAGGACCATGCCGGCCCGGAGCCCGCCGCGGCCCGGGTAGACGACGACGGGGGCGAGCCCGGCTCCGCCCCGGCTGCTGAACCGGCGGTGCCCCGGCCTCGGCCCGAAAATCCCCATCCTCGCCCCGAACGCGTCCGGAGCGCCCTTGCGCAGAGCCCTGCGGAGGAGCAACCCGAGCGGCGGGCCGTGTCCCTGTCCGTCCCGGCGCCCGCCGCCCGGGCGCCCGAACCCTCTCGACAGGCGGACCAGTTGCCCCCCGGGGATGAGACTTCCGGGGTGTCCGACGCCATCTCCAAGGCCCGGCGGATGCTGCGGGAGGGGAAGCTGTGTGAGGCGAGGCGCCTGCTGACCGATCTCTACCTGAAGGCCCGCGGCGACCGGGCCGTACAATGCCGGAAGCTCCTCGAGCCCATCAGCAGCCGGCTTGTGTTCGACCCCCGGTGCATGGAAGGGGCGAAGGTTCACACCGTCTCACGGGGGGAGACCCTGGTCAAGATCGCGAAAGATTACGGCCTGAACTGGCGGATGATTGCCCGGCTCAACGGGATCAGCGAGCCGGGCAACCTGAGCGTGGGACAGACCGTGAAGATAGTGACCGGCCCTCCGAAGATCGTGGTGGTCAAAGGGGAGTTTCGGCTCACGCTCCTCATGGACGGCCAGTACGTCAGGGAATATCCGATCGGCATCGGCAAGGGTGATCTCACGCCCGCCGGCAGTTTTGTAGTGGACACCATGCTGGTGCGGCCCAGGTGGTACAAGCCCGGTGGCGGAATCATCGAATATGGCGAGGAAGGGCATCTTCTGGGTGAACGGTGGATCGGTTTCCGGGACGAACCCGGCGCCACAGGCCTGGGGATTCACGGGACGCCGCAGCGACAGGGAATAGGCGAGAAATGCTCCAACGGCTGCATCCGCATGACCAACGAGGAGGTGATGGAGCTCTACGACTTCGTTGTGCCCGGCACGAAAGTCCTCATCCAGGAGTGACCCATGTATCGCGACGCTGAGATCGAACGCTACCTGGAGGACGCGGCGGCCAGCAAGCCCGCGCCCGGCGGCGGCAGCGTGAGTGCTCTGGTGGGGGCGCTGGCGTCGGCCATGAGCGAGATGACCGCCAACTTTACGACGGGCAAAAAGAAGTTCGCCGACGTCCAGGAGACCATCCGGGACATGCTGGCCGACCTGGCGCAGCGGCGCGAGGCGCTGCTGGGATTGATGGACCGCGACGTGGAGGCTTACACGGCCGTAAGCGAGGCGTACGGAATGCCCCGGAAGAGCGATGAGCAGAAAGAAGCCCGTCGGAAGGCCGTTGACCGGGCCCTCCGTGCGGCCATGCGCGTGCCGCTGGACGTGATGCGCCAGTGTGCCGGGGTGGCCAGGGTGGCGGGGAAACTGGTGGAGATCGGCAACCCCAACCTCATCACCGATGTCGGCGTGAGCGCCATCCTGGCCGAAGCCGCATGCGCTGCCGCCAGACTCAACGTCGAGGTCAACCTCAAGTTCCTCGACGCACCCGATCTGCGCCGTGAGACGACTGAAGAGATGGACGAGATGTCCCGGCTCGTGGGCGAACGCCGCCGACAGGTGACCGCACAGGTCTCCGACTACCTGGCCGGGGGGGCGACGTGAGCGTCTTCGAGCAATGGAAGATCGCCTCGAGTCAGGGCACCTGCTCGGCCTGCGACGTCCGGTTCCCCGAGAGGGGCGTGTTCTACTCGGCGCTGCGGGAGACGGAGGAGGGCTTTTGCCGGTCGGATTTCTGCCGCGACTGTTGGGAGGATGTTGACAGGGCAGAACTATTCTGTTTCTGGCGCACCCGACAACAGCCCTCCGAGACGGAGAAGCCGCGCGTGGACACCGAGCTGCTGGTGGAGTTTTTCGAGCGTCTGGGGCCTGCCGAAACCGAGGAGAAGCAAGTCTTCCGGTTCGTTCTGGCTCTCTATCTGCTGCGCCGAAAGGAACTGAAACTGCGCCAGGTCACGCGGGGGCAGCAGGGAGAGTTTCTCCTCCTGGAGTGGAGTTCTTCCGGAGATGAGGTGGAAGTGGCCAACCCCGGCGTCACGGAGGAGCAGATCGAATCCGCAGCCGCCAGGCTCGGCGGCCTGTTCGACGCCCAACTCTGACCTGAGCCGTGTAGCCCAGGCGCCCTCGCTTGAGAAAAGGCGGATGCGACAGAGCGCGTCACTCCAACGGCCGAACGATCGCAGCCGGGGGCGGCTGCGCCACATAAGCAATTCTGCTCTGTCTGACGTACGCACCCTCGCCTGCGCTCTTTAGCCGGCCCCTCATTGCCACCTGCGCGTTGACCGCGCCGGAGACGGAGGATACCCTGCTGGGGAGTTCTGCGCGCAATTGCGGGAGGACGGCCGTGGCGAACATCGACGAGAGTGTGGTGAAGTCCTACGATATCCGGGGCATCTACCCGGACCAGATCGACGAGCAGTTCGCCTGGCTGCTGGGCGCGGCGCTTGCGCGGGTGCTGGCCGCCGACAGCGTGGCGATTGCGCGGGACGCCCGCCTGAGTTCGCCGCGGCTCTACGCCGCCCTGGCCGCCGGTTTCCGGCATGCGGGTTCGGCCGTGCAGGGTATGGGCGAGTGCCCGACCGAGCTGCTCTATTACGTGCTGGGTTTCCGGCAGCGGTTCGACCTGGGGGTGATGATCACCGCCAGCCACAACCCACCGGCCTACAACGGGTTCAAGGTGGTGAAGCAGGGCGGCGAGCCCGTGACGGGCGGGAGCGGACTGGGGGAGGCATGCGCGTTGATGAAGCGGATGGAACCGCGCCTGCCGGCTGAACCGGAGCCGCCGCCGGAAATGGCCTCGCCCGGGCCGGACTACATGGACTTCGCGCTGGAGCTGGTGGGGCGCCCCGAAGCCGGTCGCCTGAACCTGGTGGTGGACGCCGGAAACGGCGTGGGCGGATACCTGTGGGAGCAGATCACCGGCCGGCTGGGCCTGGAACCGCAACGGCTGAATTTCGAGCCCGACGGCCGCTTCCCGGCCCATCATCCGGACCCCACGCGGGCGGAGAACCTCCAGCCCCTGGTCGAGGCTGTCCGGGGTGGGGGCGGTCGGCTGGGGTTCGCTTACGACGGGGACGCCGATCGGGTGGTGGTCGTGCTGGACGACGGCCACGTCGTGGACGGCAGCGAAATGTCCGCGTGCATCGCGCGCCGATTGCGGGAGCGCGACCCGGAATGTGTGTTCGGCCTGGGGCAGACCATCAGCCGGAAGGTGTGGGACCACTTCCGGGCCCGGGGGGTGGCACCGTTGATGGTGCCGGTCGGGCACGCCAAGATCAAGCGGGTCCTCCGCGCGGAACCGGGTATGGCCTTTGCCGGCGAGCACGCGGGCCACTACTACTACCGTGCCTTCTGCAGTTGCGACAGCGCCCTGATCACGACGCTCCACCTGCTGCACCTAGCCGGCCGGGGGTTGACGGACCTGGTGGGCGAGTTTCGGGGCAGGTGGCACCGCTCCCCCGGCGGGACCTCGGTGGAGTTCGACCGCCAGGACGAGGCGCTGCGCGTGTGCCGCCGTGTTGCCCGCTCTGTTCTGGGCGAGCATCCGGACGCGCTGGAGATCACCTGTGAGCACGAGGGCCGGGTGCTGAGGGATTGCCGCGGGGAAGACATCGCGCGCGCCGACGGGGTGCGCGTGGACTATCCCGACTGGTGGTTCTGCGTGCGGCCGTCCGGGACCGAGCCCATTGCACGGGTGGTTGTTGAGTGCACGGACCGCAGCGCGGTCGCCGGGCGCACGGACTGGCTGCTGCATCTGTTCGAGCGCGCAAAGGGCCGTTGAGCCGGGAGCCACCGCCGCCGGTCGCGCACCGCCGCAAAGCCAATGGATAGGCCGGTTTGACAGCCACAGTGAGGGCACGTATAATTCGCAGGCTTCCATCGTGACCGGCTTCCCGCACGTCCTTGCGACGGAGCGACCCCATGAAAACCGTGCTTGTGGCGGACAGACTTCCGGACCGCTGCTCGGATATCCTGCAGCAGGCGGGCCTGGAGGTCCGGTATTGTCCCGGTCTTTCCGAGGATGAGCTCAAGGAGGCCATCGAGGAGGCCGAGGGCGTGATCTGTCGATCCGGCGCCACCTTGAGCGAGTCCGTCATCGAGTCGGCCCGGCGCCTGGAGGCCATCTGTCGGGCCGGCGTGGGGGTCAACAACATCGACGTGGCCGCAGCCTCCCGCAGGGGCGTGGTGGTGATGAACACGCCGGGCGCCAACACCCTCAGCACGGCGGAGCACGCGTTCGCGCTGATGCTGGCCCTGGCGCGCAATATCGGTCCCGCCTACATCGCGATGCGGGAGGCCCGTTGGGCCAAGAAGCAGTTCCTCGGCTCTCAGCTTGCCGGCAGCACGCTGGGCATTGTGGGGCTGGGGCGCATCGGCCAGGCCGTGGCCAGGCGTGGCTTCGCGTTCGAGATGAACGTGTTGGCCCACGATCCGTACCTGAGCAGCGATACCGCGCGGCGGCTGGGTGTGGAGCTGTTGGAGGACCTGGACGGCCTGCTGAAGCGCTGCGATTACCTCACCGTGCACGTTCCCGAGAACGAGCAGACGCAGGGCTTGATCGGCGCCGAGCAGATCGCCGCCATGCGACCGGAGGCGCGGGTGATCAACTGCGCCAGGGGCTCCGTGGTGGACCAGGACGCCGTGGTCCGGGCCGTGCGGGAGGGCAGACTGGCCGGCGCGGCGTTCGACGTCTACGTGAAGGAGCCGCCCGAGAGCTACGAGTTCGCTCAGAACGACCGCATCCTGGCCACGCCGCATCTGGGCGCGTCGACGGAGGAGGCCCAGATCGCCGTGGCTACGGAAGCAGCCGATCAGATGGTGGACGCCCTGCTGCACCAGCACTATCGCAACGCCCTGAACGTAACCCCCGTTCCCCTGGAGGAGATGAAAGTTCTGCAGCCCTACTGCGACCTGGCGGCGCGCCTGGGCAAGCTGGTGGCCCAACTGAACCGCGCGCGGCCCAAGTCCGTCGAGGTCTCCTGCAGGGGGGACGTGGCCGAGCGCAGCATCCAGCCCATCGTCAACTACGGCCTCATGGGCGTGCTTCGCCACATGGTCGGCAGGAGCGCCAACATCGTCAGCGCACCCCACCTGGCCGAGGAGCGTGGCATCACGGTCACCAGCACCTCCACGGTGGGCCGGGAGGCGGGGTTCACCGACCTGATCGAAATCAAGCTGGTCACCGACCGTGACGAGATGCCGGTGGCGGGCACCGTGTTCGGTCACTCGCTGCCGCGCGTTGTCAGCATCGGCGAGTTCTACGTCGAGGTTATTCCCGAGGGGGAGCTTCTGGTGGTCAGGGGGCGGGACGTGCCCGGCCTGATCGGCAGGGTGGGCGCCATCCTGGGGGAGGCCGGTGTCAACGTGGCCCGCATGGGCTTCGGGCGCCGCGAGAAGGGCGGGGACGCCCTGCTGGCGCTCAACCTGGACTCCCCGGCGCACGAGGCCGCCCTGCAGGAGATACGCGGTCTGGAGGTGGTGGAGAACGTGGCGGCCGCTTCGTTCTGAGTCGGACCGGCAACCTGTCTTGCCATCGCGCCCGTCCCTCCGTATAATCACGGTTGAAGCCCCGTTCCGGGAGACTGCACCGTGCATCGGAAAGACGCCGTGCACAGCGCGCCGCGATTCGCCGGCCTGCCCCTGGCCGCAATAGCGTTGCTCGTTCTGCTCTGCCCGGCCGCCGCGGCCCGCACGCCTCCGGATGCCTACCTGGTTCGCGTGGCGGGGCCGATCAGCGGCGCCTCGGCCAAGGCCGTGCAGCGGCGCCTGGAGCGGGCAAGGGAGGACGGCGTGGGGACGGTCATCCTGGAGATGGACACTCCGGGGGGCGAAGTCGGCGCCTGCATCGAACTGGGCGATTTCATCTTCCGCATGGACGACGTGCGCGTCATCGCCTACGTAAACGACCAGGCCTACAGCGGGGGCACGATGGCGGCGCTGGCCTGCGATGAGATTTACATCGACGCTGCCACGGGGAAGATGGGGGACGTGGCGCCCGTGAGCGCCTCCGGCGAGATCATGGGTGAGAAGATTCAGGCCCCCATCCGGACCACCATGCTGAACTACGCCCGTGCCCGCGGCTACCCGGAGGCCCTGGTGAAGGCCATGGTCACCCGGGACATCGAGGTGTTCCGGATAAAGACACACGACGATCCCGCCTGGCAGTACCTGACCGGAGACGAGCTGCGGGACTGGACGGCGGAGGAGCGCGCCGCCATACAGCAAAAGGACCTCATCGTGCCCGCCGGTCAACTGCTGGCCATGCACGCCGAAGAGGCGGTGGATTACGGCTTCGCCCGGCAGGCGGTCCAGAGCCGGGCGGAGCTCTACGAGTTCCTGGAGTTCAAGCCGGATGGGGTGCAGAGGCTTTACCTGAGCGCTTCCGAGCGCCTGCTGAGCGTGCTGGACATGTTCAGCCCCCTGCTGATCGTGGGCGGATTCATACTGCTGTGGGTCGAGATCAACCATCCCGGCTTCGGGCTGCCCGGCATACTGGGCATCGCATGCTTCGTCGCCTTCTTCGTGATCAAGTGGTCGCTCAACTATGCCCACATGCTGGAGGTCCTGCTCTTTCTGGCGGGGGTGACGCTGCTGCTGGTGGAGGTTTTCCTCATTCCGGGGTTCGGCATAGCGGGGGTTGCGGGCATCGTCCTGCTGATCGTCAGCCTGGTGCTGGCGTTCCAGCAGTTCACCATACCGCGCACGCCGCTGGAGTTTCACACCTTTCAGTACAGCGTGCTCAAGACCCTGGGGGCGTTGACTGCGTCGGCGGTGGGCATAGCCATACTGATCAGGGTGCTGCCCTCGATGCCTCTTTTCGGGCGCATTGTTCACCGGGCCGACCTGTCCCGCGCCAGCGCCAGCGAGGCGCTGGAGCTGCGGTCGCCGGAGCTGGCGCAGATGGTGGGGGAGGTGGGAGTGGCGCTGACGCCGCTCCGGCCCGCCGGGCGTGCCGAGTTCCACGGCGAGCCCTTCGACGTGGTGACGGTCGGGGACTTCGTCGATAGGGGAGGAAGGGTCCAGGTGCAGGAGATACACGGCAACCGGATCGTGGTGGCCCCCTACCGACAGGTATAGACTTTCTGCGAGTGGAGGTCGGAGACCGTGGACATGGAGATGACCATTATCATCGCCGTCTACCTGTGCGGCCTGGCGGCCATGGTGGTGGAGCTGTTCATACCCGGCGCCGTTATCGGGACCATCGGGTTCCTGGCGGTGGTGGGCAGCGTGATATACGCCCTGGCCACGGGGCATCAGGTGACGGCCCTGGTGTTGATCGGGTGCACGCTGGCGCTGCTGCCGGTTTTCTTCATGCTGTGGAAAAACGTGGTGGGCCGGCTTTTCGCCATGAAGGGGGAGGAGCGGGACTTCAGTCCCTCCACCACCATCAGCGAAGACCTGGTCGGGGTGGAGGGGGTGGCGGTCACCCAATTGAGGCCGACCGGCATTGCACGGCTGGACGAGCGCCGCTATGATGTGGTCACGCGGGGGGAGCTGATCGAGAAGGGCACCCCCATAAAGGTGGTTGAGGTGTCAGGTAATCGCATCGTTGTGACGAACCTGTAGCACTGTCGGGCGCGGACAAGATGAGACGCGAACCCAAGCAGAGGAGCGGGCGGCTATGTTAGCTTTGCTGGCGCAGCAGGGGATGGAGCCGGTCTGGATCGTGGTGATACTGGTCCTGATCGTCCTGTTTTTGGGCTTTTTGCTGTTCTTTTTCAGCTACGGTTTCCTCTACATCAAGGCCCTCCTGGCCGGGGCCCACGTGGGCATCTTCGAGATCGTGGGCATGCGGCTGCGGGGGGTGCGGCCGTCCGTGATCGTGGACAGCCGCATCATGGCCATCAAGGCGGGTCTGCCGGTGGAGACGGTGGCGCTGGAGACCCACTACCTGGCGGGCGGCAACGTGCTGAACGTCATCCGCGCCCTCATCGCGGCCAGCAAGGCACGCATAGAGCTGACGTTCAACCAGGCATGCGCCATCGACCTGGCGGGGCGTGACGTGCTGGAGGCCGTGCGCACCAGCGTCAACCCCAAGGTCATCGACTGCCCGGACCCCACCAAGGGGCGCGAGACGGTGGCGGCGGTGGCCAAGGACGGGATTCAGCTCCAGGCCAAGGCCCGGGTCACGGTCCGCGCCAACCTCGAGCGCCTGGTCGGCGGGGCCACCGAGGAGACGATTATCGCGCGCGTGGGCGAAGGCATCGTGACGACCATCGGTTCGTCGGAGACTTACAAGGTCGTGCTGGAGAACCCGGACATCATCTCCCGGCGCGTCCTGGAGAAGGGACTCGACGCGGGGACCGCCTTCGAGATCGTTTCGATTGACATCGCGGACGTGGACGTGGGCGAGAACATTGGTGCCAAGCTGCAGGGCGACCAGGCGGAGGCGGACAAGCGCGTGGCTCAGGCGCTGGCCGAGCGACGGCGCGCCATGGCCGTTGCCCGCGAGCAGGAGATGTCCGCGCTGGTGGCCGAGAACCGCGCCAAAGTCGTCCTGGCGGAGGCCGAAGTGCCCAAGGCCATCGCTCAGGCCTTCCGGGAGGGCAACCTCGGTATCATGGACTACTATGCCATGAAGAACATCCAGGCGGACACCGACATGCGTCGCTCCATCGGCGGCGAAGGCTCGGAGGCCAAACCCGAGCAGTAAAGTCCGCCCGTAAAGGAAGGGGCTGATTGCAGCATGGCACGGCGCAGGCAACTGGCAGAGCAGGAAATCCGCGCGCTGGCGCGCGAAGCCCTCGACGAGGTGGCCCGTGCCGACGACCCGGAGGCGGCCGCCGCCCGGGCGTTGCAAGCCACGGACGAGCCGCGCGTCCGCCAGGCCATCGTCGAGGGGGCGACCAGCGAGGCCGAGGACGTGACCGCTGCCGTATTGCGCGCGGCCCTTGCCAGCGGGGAGGAACGGGTGGTGCGCATCGCCGCCGAGCTTGTGCCGGACCTCAGCGAATCCGACGAGGGCGTCTCCCTCCTCCGAGCCTGCGCCGGAGACGAAGATGAGGACATCCGCCGCCGGGCGGTGGAGGCGTTGGAGAGCTTTTCCCGGCCGGAGCTTGTGTCGGTGCTGGCCGACGCCCTGGTGGATGAGGCTGACATCGTGCGGCGGAGCGCCACCGGGACGCTGGGTATCATCATCGGCACGCCTTCGCATCGGCTGCGCGCCGGCATCTGCCAGGAGCTGAGCCGCAAGGACAGCTCCCTCGCGCAGGCGGTGTTGGACAACGAAGACGTGCAGGTGCGCCGGCAGGTCGCGCAGTCGCTGGCCTTCATGGACACGGACGAAGTCCTCCCCGCCCTCGAGCGCTTCGGCGAGGATCCCGACGACGAAGTGCGGCAGGAGGCGGTGCTGTCGCTGGCGGCACTGGGTTCCGAAGGGGCAATCGAGGCCATGGGACGCCGTCTTGAGGACTCCAGCTATCGGGTGGCCTCTTCGGTGCTGGACATGCTGGCGGCATCCCTGGGGAGCGGGTCAAGTGCGTTCCTGGAATACATCCGCCGCGCCCTGGACCATCCACGCGCCGAGCTCCGGCGACACGCGGTGCTGATGCTGAGCGGGTTCGAGCCGTCCGAGGTGCGGGACGTACTGCACAAAGCGGCGGAGGACGAGGACTTCGAGGTCTCCCGACAGGCGGGGGAGATGCTGCGCAAAACGGGAGATGAGGGGCTCGACTGGCTGGCGCAGGGCATGGACCGGCAGGCGGCAGGCGAGCGGGCGCGCACCGTGTGGGAGGCCGGCAGCATCGCCCAGGAGGCCCGGGCCGCCATGGTGGGCGAGGGCGAGGCGAGAGCATCTGAGGTCACTTCCATGCTGGAGAAAGTGCTGACCGGCGGCTCGTCCTCCGAGAAGATCCATGCGCTCAACGAACTCTCCTCCCTCATGGATATCGGCGATTCCGAGGCCATGCAACAGGCTTTGGACGATCCCTCCTCGTCCGTGAGGAGCCGGGCGGCGGACACTTTCTCCTACACCCACGACGCCGGGTTTCTGGTGGATGTGATGCACAATCACGCCGACCCCTATGTGCGGCGCAGCGCGGCCGAAGCGCTCATCCGTAACCCCGGCGGGCCGCGCAGGGCCGGCCGGGTCAGGCAGTCGCTGACTTTTACCAGCGAGAGGACGGTGGGCGTCACGCTGTACAGTCACTTCCTGGAGGCCCTGCACGATCCGGACCCGGGCGTCCAGCAGCACGCGTGCGAGGCCATCCGCGAATGTGCCCGCCAGGTCAGTCTGCTGCCCCTGCGGCGCACGTTGGAGGAGCTGAACCGATTGATCGAGGACGAGCAGACCTCGGTCCTGCTGCAGGAGGACGCAGAGCATGCCGCGGACATCGCCCGGGACATCGAGTATCCGTCCCTCATAGCGGACAGCGTGGCCGATCTCCTGGATGGGTGGCCCCGGTTGCTGCAGGAGGCATCCTGCCTGGAATGGGATGCAGACGGGGAGGGCTACAGGCTGGCCGAGGCCCCTGACCGGGAGACGCTGGATCGGTGGGCGCAGCGATGCGAGCTTTCGGAGGGGGCCGCCGAAAGCCTGCGTGGGGCCGCCTCCGGCGGGGGCGTCCTGGGTCAGGACGTTGCTTCGGCGTTGCTCGAGATGCTGGCCCGCGACGTCGAGGCGACCCTGGACTGCGTGGGTTGCGCGGCCCGGGCGCTGGCACTGGTGGGACAGGAAGGCTTCGAGGATGAGTTGTCGCGGTGGGCCTCGGAGTTGGAATCGGAGCTCGACCTGGCCTGGCGGACGGATACTCCCTGGTTCACTCGAGTGCGCCGGGTGCGGCTCAGAAGCTGGCTGGAGACCTGCGCCGCCGCAGAGTCGTTAGCGCCGGGGTCCGCCGGCCAGTTTTTAGAGCAGGTCATGGACCATGGGGACGATTGGGTGAGGCTTGCCGCGCTGGGCCTGGCGGCACGGACGGGACGGCCGGAAGCCGACCTGGATGAGATCACGCGGTTGTGCCAACGACACGCGGAAGACGAGGCATTCTGTGAGCCCGTGGGTCACGCGGCCGGGCAGTTGCTGAGGGCCGGCCGGCCCGAGGGGGTGGCGGCGCTCGAGTCCGCCCTGGAGTCCGGGTCGTTCTTGGAACGGGAGCGCCTGACCAGGGCCCTCGTTATGGCCGCCCAGGACCAGCAGGTCATGTGCCTTGTTCTGGATCGTCTGCGGGATGGGGGCGCCGAAGGCTTGCCCGGTCTGTGCCTGGGCCTGGCGGCTCGGGGAGCCGGCGGCTCCCTGGAGGGTGTCGAGGTGTCCGACCGCGGTGAGACCCGCGAGGAGAGGTGTGCCGTGCTGGCCCTCCGGGCCATGGGGAACGAGGCGGAGGCGGCGCACAGGCTGGAAACGCTGCTCAGGGAGGGCACCACCGGCGAACGTTACCTCAGCGCCGGATACCTGGCGCTGGCCCGTGTCTGGACGGCCGTGCTGATATACTCCAGTGTCCGCGACCAGGACGTGCCGTACCCGGTGCAACTGGTCTGCGCGCGCGCGCTGGTGCAGCAGGGTCACCCCGGGGGCTTTTCGTGGTTCCAGAAGATGGTGGGTTCGATTTCGAACCGGGCTCTGGCGGACCTCGTATTGCACATGGCGCTGGCGGTTTTGGATACGGTTCCTCTGATGCTACAATGCAGGACGGTGAACCTGGGCCGATTCGTCTGATGGTCCGGTCGCCGGTTCGTCTATGTCGATGAGGAGGCAGGAGGGATGAGTGCAACCGACGTGGTGATTGGTCTGGTGTTCCTGGCGCTTTTCCTTCTGCCGGCCCTTAAGAAGATACTGGAAGCGGCGGGCGAGCAGGGGAGAGAGGCCGGCCGACAGCGCCCCCAGGGGCAGTTTGAGGCGTCTCCCGCGGATATCCGGGATTTCCTGGAGAGCATAGCGTCCGGAAGGCAACCGGGCCGGGAGGCCCGGGCCGAAGCGGAAGGCGCAGCGGGACCGGGCGAGGCCCGCGCCGGCGGAGGGCAGCCTCCGCCTGTCCCCCGCAGGCAGCCCCCACGTGCTGTCTCCCGGCGGTCGTCTCGCCGCAGTCCCGGCATGCAACGCGCGGAGCGGCGGCTCGCGCGGGCCCGCAAGGAAGCGGCGGCCGTTGCCCCTGCGGCCGCTCCGTCACGGGAAGTGCGCTCTGCTGTCGGCCCCCCGCCGCAGCGGAGACGGGCGGCCCAGGCGGCAGCGTCCGGGGAGTTCAGTCTGAAGCGGGCCGTGGTGTGGTCGGAGATACTGCGGCCCCCCGTCAGTCTCAGGCGGTCTCACCATCACGTTCCTCCCGCCGCCGAGAGGTGAAGACGCGCCAGGCGGGCGATGGGGGTGGCGTCGCGGAGCGTTGCGGGGAAGGAAACGCCGTTGAAGGCGGTTGCAGCCTCAATGATTGTTCTGGTGCTGATGGCCGGTGGCAACACGGCTCCGTCGGACAGGGGTGACCCGGCGCCCGCGGACGTGCAGCGACCGCCGGTCCGGGGACGAGTACTGAAGGGGGCGCTGAAGGTCGGCGCGTACTTCTGCGCCGGGGTCGTGGCCCTGTGGGTCTCCGGGCGCGTGATCGAGCGGCGGATGCTGTTTCAGCCCTCGGGGGAGCCCGTTGTGACCTGGCGACCCTCCGACCACGTGGAGGGGTGCTGGTTTGCGGCCGCCGACGGGACGCAGCTTTTCGGGTGGTGGCACCCGGGCCCCGGCGCCCCGGGCCGGCCGCCCGTGGTGCTGTGGTGCCACGGAAACGCGGGCAACATCAGCCACCGGTGGGAGGGCATGAGTGCGCTCGTTGACCGCGGCCTGGCCGTGTTTCTCTTTGACTACCGGGGCTACGGACGAAGCGCGGGCAAGCCGTCGGAGGAAGGTCTGTACCGGGACGCCCATGCCGCCTACGACTTCCTCGTGGAGAAGCGGGGCATCAAGGCCGGACGCATCGTATGCTTCGGGCGATCGCTGGGGGCCGCGGTGGCGCTCGACCTGGCCCTGAACCGCCCCGTGGCGGGCGCTGTCCTGGAAGGGACCTTTGCGAACGTGCCCGCCATGGCCCACGAGATCATCCCCCTGGTGCCGCGGTGGTACCCGACCGGCAGCCGGTTTGACAATGTCCAGAAGGTGGGCGAGCTTCGCGCTCCGCTCTTGATGATACATGCAGAGCACGACCATATCGTGCCGCCGGGCCAGGGACGGTCGGTCTTTGCGGCCGCCCGGCAGCCGAAGGAGTTCTACGTGGTGCGGGGCGCCGGACATAATGACACCCGTGAAGTCGGCGGGCGTGCGTACCTTACGCACGTCGCGGAATTCTGTCGCCGTTGCGTCACGGACCCCAACTGACGGCGGCAAGTCCAAGAGTTATCTTGGGGAGGTGCACAAATGGCAAGGAAGCCGGTGGTGGACGGGCAGTTCTACCCGGCCGGGGGGGATCGCTTGAGGTCGAGCATTGAATCCTTCACGCCGGAGGGGGAAAAGAAGGAACCCGCCCTGGGGCTGCTCTCGCCCCATGCGGGCTACACGTTCAGCGGCGGCGTGGCGGGCGCCACCTTCGCCAAGGTCGTGGTGCCGGACACGGTGCTTTTGCTGACACCCAGCCATTCCTACGCCCAGCCGGCGTTCGCCCTGTGGACGGGGGGAGAATGGGAGACACCGCTCGGAGTCACGGCGATGCACCAGGAGCTGACCTCCGCGCTGGCAGACCTGCCCGGGGTAGACTGCGACGACAGACCCCACCTGCCGGAGCATTCCGGCGAGGTGGTGCTGCCGTTCATCCAGTACCACAATCTGGATGCCAGGCTCGTGGCGGTGTGCGTGACGGCCGCCGCGGGACTGGAGAAGCTGAAACAGTTCGGGACCGCCCTGGCGGAAACGCTGGACGAGTGCGGCGAGGATGACGCTTTGATCGTTACCAGCAGCGACATGTCGCACGAAAGTGGAGCCTCCGCGCTGCAGCGAGTCAACGATCAGGACCCCGTGGCCATCGACAGGATGAAGGCTCTGGATGCCGAGGGTCTTTACACCGCTTGCCGCAGGGACAACATCACCATGTGCGGCGTGCTGCCGGCCGTGGCCATGCTGACGGCCGTCTCGGCTCGGGGGGGCACGGAGGGCATCCTGGTGGCGCGGGCCACCAGTGCCGACTCGCCCCAGGGGGGTGGTTCCTACGTGGTAGGCTATGCGGGCATGTTGTTCAGGTGAGACGGGGCTGCCGAAACTCAGAAGACGAATTTCAGCAGAACCACGGCAAGCCCGACCAGGAGGCCGAGGACGATTAGCGCGATAATGACGCGCTTTCGGCCGGTGCCGGGAGGATTGGCCAGGCGCGTTTTCTCAAGCGATGCCTCTTCGCCTTCTTCTTCGACGGGAATGTCGGCTACGTGCACCATGCTCTGATCCCGGAAACCAGCCGCGGACACCTCCTCCCCCGCCAGCAGGTTATCGAAGTCCTGGAGCAGCACTTCATAGCTTTCGTAGCGGTTTTCGGGGGATTTCGCCATCATCTTCCGCAACACGTCGCAGAAGGCCTCGGGCAAGTTGTCCACGTGTTCGGTGGGCGAGGGCAACGGCTCCCGAACCTGCTTGGTCATCACCTCGAAGGTGGTGCCCGTGTAGGGCACGGTGCCGCACACGAGGTGGTAAAGGGTGGCGCCCAGCGAGTAGATGTCACTGCGGAAGTCCACGTCTCGCGCGCTGTTGATCTGCTCCGGGCTCATGTAGTAGGGGGTCCCCAGGCTGGCTCCGCTGCGTGTCAGGCCGGTCGTGTCGGAGGTCATCTCCTTGGCCAGGCCCAGGTCCGTGATCTTGGCGGTGCCGTCGGAGTCGATGATGATATTGCCCGGGGTCACGTCGCGGTGGATGATGCCCATCGAGGCCGCGTAGCGCAGCCCCTCCGCCACCTGTCGGACGATCTTGACGCCCTCCCGGCAGTCGAGCCGGGTCTTCTCCTCGACCAGCTCTCGGGCGGTCGGTCCTTCCACGTAGTCCATGATCAGGTAGTAGTAGCCCTCTTCCGCCCCGCACTCGTGGACCTGCACCAGGTTGGGATGTTTGAGGCGGGCGGCGATCCGCGCCTCGCGAAAGAACCGCTGGCTGTACTCTGGGTCCTTCAGATCGATATGCTTGGGCAGGATTTTGACGGCCCGGGGCAGGTCCAGGTTGATGTGGCGACCCAGGTACACACTGCCCATACCCCCCTCGCCGATCTTCTTTTCAATCCGGCACTGGCCGATGACTTCGGGCGCGCCTTCAGCAAGCTCATCTTCCATGCTGCATTCCTCCGCAACGGCCGCCCGTCAGTGGGAATTCACAGCAACTGCCAAACACAACGATGGCCCAACTTTGTTACAGCAAATGGCGGGTACATTCAAGGTTCTTCACACGACATTATAGTCAACCGACGCCCAGATCGTCAACTTCCCAGACCGGCCGCGGAGGTGTTCAAAAACCGCCTTGACGCCCGCAATGGCACAACATCGCCTTCTTGCGGACGGTCCGGCGACGCCGCCCGAAAGGGTCGCGCTCGTTCGTGTCCGCTCCCGTGCCGGAACCGGCGGCATCGGAAGCGCCTCACTCCTCCTGTTGCTCTTCTTCAGGGGATGGAGTTTCTTCAACGGGCTCCTCCGGGGGTTGCTCCCCGGGACGCTCTTTCGGGGCCGGCGGTTCCTCGGGACCGGGCTTCTTCCCGGACAGGACCACGATCAGAACCACCAGGACGATGACCACCAGGGCGATTACGATCCAGTGAGCGGCCTTTAATGCTGCCAGCACAGCCATGCCTCTCCCCTCTCATAAAGTCAGCTCGGCTCACGACAATCCGGCACGGGACGTCCGCGCCCCGTAGAAAGACGGCGGCTCCAGCGGCAACTACAATATTGACTAACCAGCGCGGTATGTCAATGTCAAGGAAAAGAACTGATTCGCCGGGTCAGTCAAAAGTGCGACGTATCGCATGGCCAATGGCCGGTTCCGCTCGGGAGCAGTGGTGTAGCTCAGTCGCCCCGCCGGGTGGGGCGGGGCCGATATCGCGTGCAAAAGGGCGCCGGCCCCGGTAGAATACCGTTCCTTTCCCGCGGAAACCCACGATGAAGATCACTGTGGCGCCGGACAGCCTCAAGGAATCCGTGAGCGCTCCCCGGGCCGCCCGTGCCATCGCGCGGGGGGTGGCCAGTGCAGCCCCGCGGGCGGAGATGGTCCTCGTCCCCATGGCCGACGGGGGGGAAGGCACCACCGAGGCCATTGTGGAAGCCACCGGAGGAGAGTTCCGCCGGGCAGTGGTCAGCGATCCTCTGGGCAGGCCGGTCGAGGCCACCTGGGGATTGTGCGACGGCGGAATGACCGCCGTGGTGGAGATGGCCCAGGCCAGCGGGCTGGAAAGGCTGGAGCCGGAGGAGCGCGATCCCACCCGAACCTCGAGCCGGGGGACGGGACAGCTCATCCGAACGGCCCTCGACGCGGGCGTGGACAGAATAATCGTGGGCATCGGCGGGAGCGCCACCGTGGACGGCGGCGCCGGCATGGCAATTGCCCTCGGGGCAAGGCTCCTCGACGCGGAGGGGAAGGTCCTGGACGATTGCCCGGGGGGCCGGGTGGGCGAGGTCCGATCCATCGACCCGGGCGGCCTGCATCCTGCGATTGCCGACGTCGAGATCGTCGTCGCCTCCGACGTCACCAATCCCCTGTTGGGGCCCGACGGCGCCGCCCGAACCTATGGTCCGCAGAAGGGGGCCGCTCCCGAGCAGGTGGAGCTGCTGGAGCGGGCACTGAGTTCGCTGGAACGCGTGTTCCGACGGGACCTGGGCAGGGACGTGCGAGGGATGCAAGGCACGGGCGCGGCCGGCGGCCTGGGGGCGGGGCTGGTGGCTTTCCTCGGGGCGCGCATCGAACGGGGAGCTCTCACTGTCGCTGAAGCCGTGGGACTGTGCCGGCGGATGGCCGGCAGCGACCTTGTCTTTACCGCCGAGGGCAGGATGGACGGCCAGAGTTCTTTCGGGAAAGCCACCGCGTGCGTGGCCTCCCTGGCGCGCGAGGCCGGTGTGCCGGCGGTGGGGCTGGCCGGCTCGCTGGGGCCGGGATATCGGCGCCTTTACGACAACGGGTTCGCCGCGCTGGTGCCGATCGTTGACGGTCCGATTACGCTGGAGGAGGCGTTGGAAAGGGGAGAATCACTGCTGGAGGGAGCGGCGGAGCAGGTGATGCGTATCTGGCTGGCGTCCGCCGCGAAATGCAATGGCTGAGCGCGATCTGATCGAATACATCCGGACCCTGGTCGCCGCAGAGGAACCCGACTGGTTGGAGGTCGGCATCGGCGACGATGCGGCCCTGATCGAGACTCCGGACGGTGGGCGCCTGGTTCTCACCACGGATATGCTCGTCGAGGGTGTGCACTTCGAGCCCGGCACGCCGCCGGAGCTCACAGGACGCAAGGCCGTCGCCCGGGCCCTGAGCGACCTGGCGGCCATGGCTTCCCGCCCGCTCTGTATGCTGGCGGCAATACACCTGCGAGCCGGGCTGGAGGAAGAGGCCCATCGCAGCCTCGTGCGGGCGATGGTCGAGTGGGGACGGGAATGGTCCGCGCCCCTGGTGGGCGGGGACGTCGGCAGCGGACCGGGGCCCCTCAGCCTGACCGTCACCGCCCTGGGAACACCCGGTCCCCTGGGGGTCGTGTGTCGGCACGGGGCGCGGCCCGGCGACGCCGTCTGCGTCACGGGCAGGCTGGGCGGCTCGCTCCGGGGGCGCCATCTCTCCTTCACGCCGCGGCTGGAGGAAGCCCTGCAACTGGCCGGTCGATGCGACCTTCACGCCATGATCGACGTCAGCGACGGCCTGAGCACGGACGCCCTGCACGTGGCCGAGGCCAGCGGGCGCGGGATATCCGTTCGGTCGGCGGACGTTCCCATTTCGGAGGATGCCCGGGCGGTGGCGCGGGAGACGGGCCGGGATGCGCTCTGGCACGCCCTGAACGACGGCGAGGATTACGAGCTCCTGTTCTGCCTGCGGCCTTCCCAGGCCGACTCGCTGGTAAGCGAGGGGTTGGGAGGGACGCAGGTGAGCGTCATAGGCGAGGTGACCGAAGGTCCCCGCTCCTGGTTGATCCTCCCGGAAGGCCGGCGCGAACCCCTTCTGTCCGGCGGATGGGAGCACGAGCTGTGACGAGGTCCGTCCTGACGTTAGGCACCGATTCCCCCGAGGAAACCATGGAGATGGCTTCGGCTTTTGCGGGGGCCTGCCGTGCCAACGACGTGATAGGGCTGGAGGGCACGCTGGGGGCCGGCAAGACGTGCTTCGTCAAGGGCCTGGCGCGTGGGCTGGGGGTGGCGGAGACGGAACGGGTCACAAGCCCCACGTTCGTCCTGCTCAGGCGGTACGCGGGGCGGTTGACGCTGTATCACTTCGACGCCTATCGGTTGGAGGGGGCCGACGAGTTGGAAGCCATCGGCTGCGCCGAGCTCTTCGAGGCGGGAGGCGTCAGCGTGGTGGAATGGGCGGACCAGGTGGCCGCGTGCCTGCCCCGCCGGCACCTGTGGCTGAGCATATTCGTGGTCGGCCCCGGGGATCGTGAATTCCGCCTCGCGCCGGGGACGCCCGATCTGCGGCGCCGCATCGAGCGGTTCCGGGAGGTCCTGGCCGAGTGGCGGTGCTGAGGGCAGCCGGCAAACGGCACCATCGGTTGCGACCCCGGTCGCGGCCCCTTATCCTGGTGCAGCGGTCCCGGCAGGGCGGGGAAGAACCGCGCTCATGAAGTTGACTCTACTCTGGCTTCAAAGGGAGTGCAGCAATGGCCGAACCCGTCAGGATCATGCCGTGTCTCGACATGAAGGACGGCCGCGTGGTCAAAGGCGTGCACTTCGTGGACCTGCGAGACGCGGGAGACCCCGTTGAGTGCGCGGAGGTCTACCAGGAGGGCGGCGCCGACGAACTGGCTTTCCTGGACATTACCGCCACCGTGGAGAAACGCAAGACGATGCTGGAGGTGTTCCGCGCCGTGGCAGGGGCGGTGGACCTGCCCCTGACTCTGGGCGGAGGGATCGGTTCGCTGTCGGACATCGAGGACGCCCTGGAGGCCGGGGCGGACAAGGTGAGCATAAGCAGCGCCGCCGTCCGGGAGCCGGAGCTGATCGAACGAGCCGCCCGGGAGTTCACCCCCCGGCGCATCGTGGTGGCCATCGACGTGGATGTTTCCGATGAACTGGAAAGCGGCTACGAGGTCTACATCGACGGCGGTCGCACGCCCACGCGCCTGGACGCGCTCGAGTTCGCCCGCGCCGCCGAAGACCGGGGGGCGGGGACGCTGCTGCCGACCAGCAAGCGCTGCGACGGAACGCGGGAGGGCTACGACATTCCGCTCTTGCAGGGCATCACCGGGCGGGTGAGCGTTCCCGTGATAGCCAGCGGCGGGGCGGGGAAGCTGGAGCACTTCTATGAGGCAGCCTCCGAGGGAGGGGCCTCCGTCCTGCTGGCCGCCAGCGTGTTTCACTTCGGCGAGATCGAAATCAGAGAGCTGAAGGAATACCTGAGGGAGAAAGGTCTGGAGGTGGGCCTGTAACGGCTACTCTTCCGCGAGGACCTCTTCGTATTCGTCCAGCTTCTCCAGAAGGATGGCCGTGCCCCGCGCCACGGCGGTGATGGGATCGTCGGCCACCTGGACCTGCAGGCCGGTTTCTTCGGCAATGAGTTCCTTGATGCCGGGGATGAGCGCCCCGCCTCCCACCAGCGTGATGCCCGAGTTCAGCAGGTCGCTGGCCAGTTCCGGGGGCGTTTTATCCAGGCAGTTCTTGGCGGCGTCGATTATCTGGTGGATGGGCCGGCTGATCGCTTCCCGGATCTCGGCGCTGGATATCTCGAGCCGGCGGGGCAGTCCGGCGGCGATGTCTTTGCCCCGGATCTCGTAGCTGACCTCCTCCTCCAGGGCATAGGCCGACCCGATGGCTATCTTGACCTCCTCGGCGGTGCGGTGGCCGATCTCCAGGCCGTACATGTCGCGCACGTAGGTGATGACGGCGTCATCCATTTCGTCGCCGGCCACGGGAAGGCTCTCCAGCGTAACCACCTCGCCCAGGCTGAGCACCGCGACCTCGGTGGTTCCGCCGCCGACGTCGATCACCATCACGCCCACGGGTTCGCTGATCTTCAGGCCGGCCCCGATGGCGCCGGCCTTCGGTTCGGGCACGGTATAGACGCGGCGAGCGCCCGCGTTGATGGCGCTGTTTTTGACCGCTTTTTTCTGCACGCCGGTGACCCCGCTGGGAACGCTGACGACCATGCGGGGGCGCACGCCCCAGGAGCGCCGCTGCACCTTCTCGATGAAGTAGCGCAGCATGATCTCCGTTATCTCCAGATCGGCGATCACGCCGTCTTTAAGGGGGCGGATGGCGCGGATGTTCTCCGGCGTGCGCTCGATCATGCGTTTGGCTTCGTGCCCCACGGCGCGGCCGTCCAGGGGCACGACGGGGGGGGTTGTCCCGGTCTTGACGGCTACGACGGACGGTTCCATCAGTACCACGCCCTGGCCGGGGACGCATACCAGGGTGTTGGCCGTGCCCAGGTCGATGCCCAGATCCCTTGCTCCCAGGCTCATGAGGGAGTTAAGAAACCTGCGCACTGTGAGCCCCGGTCCGCCAGCCATGTGCATGAACTCCGCCGATGTGCCGCCGTTCTGCTGCGCAATTATAATGGGCTTGCGTGGCCATGTCCAACACTTGCCCGCCCTCAAGCACCGGGGGCGACCGTCCCTTGCTGAGGGGGTCGCCCCGAAACTGCATCATCCGTCCTGTGTGACATTCAGGCGGTTCTCGGCCCGGCCGCTAACCGCGGAATGCTACCGCCAAAAACGCGGACACCTGCCCGTGCGGGCCGTCTATTCTCCTTCGGCGGGAGCGGCTGCTTCTTCGGTCTCGGCGGCCCCTTCCGCCTCCGGCGGGGCCTCAGTCTCCGGCGCCGGAGTCTCCGCCGGCGCGGCCGTCGCCGGCCCCTGTCCAGGCGCTCCGTAGCGCCGGAACTGTGCCCACGTCACGGCGGCGCCCAGCGCCAGGGCGACGATAGCCGCGATCAGCAGCCCCTGCACCAATCCGCGATCGTTCATTCTTCAGCACCTTTTGGCGATCCGAAAGTCTGGTTCGCGCCCCCGGCTGCAGGACAGCGCGCGGGAGGCGCTCACTGCTGCGGGGCAACCGGCGTCTCCCCCGGCTCGGCGGCGGGCTGCCCGCCTTGTTCAGGCATTTGCTCCGTCGTTCTCTCTCCCTGCGCGGTCGCGGGCGACCGGCCGACGCCGCCGGGTTCGCGATAGCTCAGCATGTCGAGGCCGACCAGCAGAATGGCAACCACCAGGCAGATACAGCACACCACGAGGAGCCAGGACAGCAGCTTGCTGTTTGCCATTGTTGAGTGCCTCCGACAGAGGAACAGCGAGCGAGGAGGCGATTCCCGGTCTATTCGACCTGGATCTCGGTGGTGGCCTTGTCCCCGACCCCGGCCTGTCGGCCTTCGGCGACGCGGGTCATCACGCCGCCCGCAACGCTGTCCCACACGTCATGTATGACCAGCGTTCCCACAAACCCCTCGTCGTCGTAGATGGTGAACAGGGTGTTGGCCTTCACGTTGTTCTGCTCGCCTTTGTCGATGACGGCGGTTCCCATCTCCGGGTCCACCCGTATGACCACGGCATTGACGGCGGGCGTGGGGGAGGGGGGGATGTTGATGCCGCGGCGGCGCAGTTCGGCGATGATGTTGTTGAGTCTGGCCAGGTCCTGCTGAGCTTCCGCCCGGGCCTTTTTCGTTTGCGTCAGCTCATTCTGCAGATCATGGATGGCGTCGTCTTTCTGCGCGACCACGTCCCTGAGCTGGCCTATCGTTTTTTCCTTGTCGGCGGCGGTCTGCTTTGCCTCGGCCAGTTGCTTGCTGAGCTGATCCTGCGTCTGGCGCAGTGTGGCGATCTGCTCCTCTTGCTTCTGGGTGGTGGTGGTCAACCTTTCGACGTTGCCCTGTTCCTTCTGGAGCTTGGCTTCCAGCTCGGTAGTTCTGGTCCGCTCGGCGTTGAGCTGGTCTTCCAGGGATTGTGTCTTTTCCTGGTAGTCGGCGGTAACTGTGTCGAGCTTGTCCCGCGTATCTTGGAGTGCTCCTCTGACCTCTTCCAGTTCGGCACTGACTTTGTCCAGTTGCTCCTTCGCGGTGCGGTACTTCTTGCCGAAGTCCTCCCGCTTCCCGTAGAGGGCTATTTCCATGCCGGCGAAAACAACGCTAAGGACCAGCACCAGGACCACCAACAACTTTGTGAACGCGTTCATTTGATCCTCCCCGGCAGTTGCCAACCTTCCCTGTCCTCTGTCCATGCAGCCGACGCAGCGTAGATTATAGGCACAGAGCCCGGAAAGTCAAGTCTGAGCCTTACGGGATTTTCGACAGGCTCATTAATTCTCACATATCGGCTCCCGCGTCAAGTGAAAATACGCCACTTTCTCGTGTAGGGCGGATTGGGGGAAGGATTGCCTTGCCGGAGTCAAGGGCGTTCCCGGTCCGTCCCGGGCCTCGAAACGGGCGGGGACGTACGATTCCTGGGAACCCCCAGATGCCGGCGGCGAGGCCTCCGGGGCGATTTGACAAAGGTGCCCGGCCGGCTTAGATTAGCCGCCGGAATGGTGGTTGGCGGTTTTCCTGTGTGACGACCGAACTGCGGCGGAGGATTGCGAGATGAAGCTGGCATGCTGTGCGTATTCGTTCCGCGAGCTTTTCAGTGACGGCACTATGTCGCTGGCGGATTTTCTGGATACGTGCGCGGAGCTCGGCCTGGACGGGGTCGAGCTCACGCAGTATTACTTCCCCCAGGAGACCGACCGCTACCTGTTGGAGTTGAAACGGGAGGCCTTTCTGCGGGGACTGGATGTGTGCGGGTCCGCGGTCGGCGGCAACTTCAGCGTGGCCGATCCGGACGATCGCCTCAAGCAGATCGACCACGTCAAGGACTGGCTGGTCAAATCCTCCAGGCTGGGCTCGCCCGTGCTGCGGGTCTTCGCGGGGGCTTGTCCCGATGGCGTGGAGGAGGAGACGGCGCGGTCGTGGGTGCGCGAGGGGCTGACCCAGTGCGCCGTCACGGCCGCCAACTACGGCGTGGTGCTGGCCCTGGAGAGCCACGGCGGCCTGACCGCCACCGCCGAGGGCGTGCTCGACCTGATCGAGCCGCTGGAGGCCAATCCCTGGATCGGCCTTAACCTGGATTTCGGGAATTTCACGGGCGATATCTACGACCAGTACGAGCGTTGCGCGCCGTACGCGGTCACGACCCACGCCAAAATGACGGTCAAGCAGGGCGACGAACGCGAGTGGATCGACTACCGCAGGGTCGTGCGCATCATGCGCGAGGCGGGCTACGAGGGCTACCTGAGCATCGAATACGAGGGGGACGAAGATCCCCGCGTCGGTGTGGATCGCTTTGCGGCCTACCTGCGGGGTTGCATCCTTGAGGCGTGAGCGCACGGACGGGGCCGGCGCGGGGAGGAGCCTGGGCCCGTGGGCGCTGTGCTGGCTCCTGCTGGCGGCTTCGTTGGCGCTCGGGGCAGGTGGCTGTCTCCCCATCCGGACGGGTCCGGCGGAGCCGGAACCGGTTGTATTCCTGCTGGACAGCCCGGTGAATCGGGCCTTTCTCGAAGGGCGGGGCGCCGGCCTGACAGCCGCCGACATCACGCACGGCAGCCTGGTCGCACGGGTGCTTCGCAGCTATTGCCGCGCCAGGCTCATCTCCATTCCGGTCGAAGGACCCGACAGCCGGGTTGACCGCCGGGGCTACCTCAGCGGTCTGCGGTCCGTGCTGGATTATCGGTCGCGGCATCCCCGGTCTCGCATCATCGTCAACGTCAGCCTGTCTTCCGGTCAGCCCGATGAGGAGGAAAGGCATCTGATCGAGACGCTGGTCGCCCGGGGCGTACTGATCGTCGCCGCCGCCGGCAACAGCGACACCTCCCGGCCCGCCTAC
Organism: uncultured candidatus Brocadiaceae bacterium; assembly: GCA_964572825.1. Classification (GTDB taxonomy): domain Bacteria; phylum Planctomycetota; class Brocadiia; order SM23-32; family SM23-32; genus CAYVBE01. The sequence goes on along the minus strand of CAZNGS010000024.1, from coordinate 8,964 downwards.
CCCGCCGCCTACCCCGGGGTGGTCGCCGTGGCCAGCGCCACGCCGGAGGGCAAGGCCCTGCACTCGAACTACGGTCCGCACGTCGACATCGCGGCGTCCGGAGATATCTCCTTCATCGACTACGAATACCTCCCGTTCGAGTGGCTCCGCCGCGAGATGGAGGCGCGGGGGACTTCCTTCGCAGCCCCCCGCGTGAGCGCTACCGTGGCCTACGTGCTCGATCGCCGACCAGAGTTCACCCCCCTCGAAGCCTGCAGCCTGCTCGAAGCCACCGCCCGTCCCATCCGGGGGCCGCATTACCGCGACGGGCTGCTGGGCGCCGGGCTGCTGGACATCCGGGCCGCCAAGACCGATGTCGCGCCGGTCTACGCTTTTGCCCATTTCGTGCTGCCGGTCTGCGTGTGGGTGGTCATGGGGGCGCTCAGCGGCTGGCTGGTCGTCCGGCGCGGATTCGGCGGGATGCTTCTGTCGGCGCTCATGTGGTTTGTGGTCCTCCCTCTGTCCTTCCTCCTGGTGGTGCGGCTGGGGCGGTGGGTCGAATTCGTGGGGCGGGGCGACCTGGTCGTCGGACTGGGTATACTCTCCATGCTCCTGGCGGGCGCGGCGATCTCGCTTCTCGTGCAGCGAAGGGCCCCGGTGAAGCTTGTGCCGGCGGTGGGCCTGCCCGTCGCGGCTTTCCATGCATCCGCCCTCCTCTGGCCGATGGGCGAATCGCTCCGGATGGGGGGAGCCGGGGCGGCGGCGCTGGCAATGGTGGCCCTGAGCGTTTGGCTGGAACGCCGCGCGAAGGCACGGGCACGGGCGATCGGGAACCTGGAAGACCCGGGCGCTCCGGAGGTCGTGGACCGCCTGCTGAAGGCCCATCGGTGGAGCCTGGACCCTCGTGTCCGCCGCGCCGCCCTGGCGCAGTTGGCCCGGACAGGCGACCGGCGAGTGGTGCGGTACCTGCTCCATGCGATCGGGCGCAGCCGTCCCCTGGTGGATGCCCTGGCCGGGATCGCGGCGCGTGACATCGGACCGTTCGTCCCGCAGCTCGGCCGGTTCGGCAGATTGGGACGGGAAGCACGACGCCGGCTGCTGCTGGCCCTCCGCGCGGCCGGGAACCCCGCCGCCCGACCCCACCTGGAAGAGCTCCTCCATCGCTTTTCCCGCCGGGACGTGCGGGAGACGCTGGAAGGGCTGCCGGACTCCCCGCGTGCGGGCGACGAAAACGAGGCCACTCCCCGCGAAGTTTGACAGCCGACCTCTGAATTGACATCATCAGGATACAGGCACCTCTCGTTCACTGGAGCGACGGAAGGCACGAACTCTCTGATCCATTTGACGGAGGACCGAAGATGCACGAAGTGAGCATAATCGCGGCGCTGTTGGGCGTGGCGCTTGGGCTGGCCGCCGGCCTGGGTGAGGGCCTCTGTGCGGGCCCGCTGGAGCGCGTGGCCACGGGATTGCAGTTTACCGAGGGTCCCATGTGGCATCCGGACGGATTCCTCGTCTTCAGCGACATTCCGGCCGACACCATCTATCGGCTCACCGAGGACGGCCCCGAGGTCTTCCGCAAGCCCAGCGGCAACTCCAACGGCCTGGCGTTCGACCTCGAGGGCCACCTGCTGGCCTGCGAGCACGGCAACCGGCGCGTCTCCATCACGCGCGACGACGGCACGGTCGCCGACCTGGCCACACACTATCAGGGCCGGCGTCTCAACAGCCCCAACGACCTGGTGGTGAAGTGCGACGGCAGCATCTACTTCACCGATCCACCCTACGGCGTGCGGGCCGAGGACCGGGAGCTGGACTTCCAGGGCGTCTATCGCATCGACCCGAAGGGCAACCTCACGTTGGTGGCCGGGGACTTCGCCAGGCCCAACGGCCTCGCCTTTTCGCCGGAGGAGAAGGTCCTCTACATCGCCGACACCCAGAAGAACCACGTGCGCGCCTTCGACGTCAGCGAAGACGGCGGGCTGGTCAACGGGCGCGTCTTCGTCCAGACCGAGCCGCCCGACAGGCTCGGCCCCGACGGAATGAAGGTGGACGTCGAGGGCAACCTGTACGTGACGGCCATGGACGGCGTGCGCATCTACAATCCCCGGGGCCAGCACGTGGAAACCATCGAGATGCCGGAACGGCCGGCCAATCTCTGCTTCGGCCCTCCGGGCGGCAGGACGCTCTACATCACCGCCCAGAACTCGGTGTACCGGATACCCGTGCGCCACGCGGGCGCCGTTTTCGCCCGGCGCTTCGCCAGACCGTCCGAGTGAGGGCCGCCGCGCCGCCCGGACCCTCCGCCTGGCATTGGCTTTTTGGTTGTATATCCTTTCGTAGAAAAAGTTTCTGTCAAATTCGGTTCGTTTCGTAATTCGGCCGATTTCCGGGGTTTTCTCTCCCACGAACGGCGCATGCGCCTCGCCCGCTGTTGGAGGGACGCGCTCCGTCGCGTCCGGGCTGTTGGAGGGGCGCGCTCCGTCTCGTCCGGGTCGTTGGAGGGACGCGCTCCGTCGCGTCCGGCCGTAATTTCCGGAGCGCGGCCGCCCGCCGCCGCTTTGACCTCGGCGCGGCCTGCCTCGCCCGGCGCACCGTGAATTCGGGTGGCCACAGACGGCCCCCGCGCGGCCAGCCGCCAACCCCGGTCGTGTCGCCGCCATTTGCCCGACATTGCCCGTCATGCGTCGTCATCCATGTCACCCCCCCGAGTTGCCGTCCGTCGCCCCTGCTTCGCCCTCGCCTGCGGTCGTTGAGCCGTTCCTTCGCCCGGTCCCGGCCAGGAGCCGCCGTTGCCTGTGTGGCGCAGGCGCCCTCGCCTGCGGTCGTTTAGCCGTTCCTTCGCCCGGTCCCGGCCAGGAGCCGCCGTTGCCTGTGTGGCGCAGGCGCCCTCGCCTGCGGTCGTTTAGCCGTTCCTTCGCCCTTCGCCCTTCGCTCCTGCCACTTCGCCCGGTCGCCTCCCCCCTCACAACTCTCAACTGTCAACTGGCAACTGGACACTATACACGTCATCCCCATAAAGGTCAAGTGCCCGTCCGCCCTACGACGCGGTCTCACACAAAGACACCAGGATAGACAGGGCAACGGCCAAACCCTGTCTTTTGAGTGACTCAGCGGGCCTTTTACGGGCCGCCGTCCCTTGCACAGCACAGGCGAGTAGCTATAATGTGGCTGGGATTGGCCGTTATGCTGAACCTTGCAGAGTGAGCCTGTGCTATGGATGAGGACCTCACCCGGAATCAGGGCCTTTTCTCGGATCACTACCTGCGAACCCGCCTGCCCGAACAGCCGGAATGGCAGGCGGATTACGGCACCCAACACGCGGAGCTTGATGCTCTCCTGGATAATGCCGTAGCGGCTCTGCCGACCCTCAGCGAGGCACAGACGGAGCAGCAGTTCATCCGGCCCGTCCTGGATGCCCTCGGGTGGAGCTACGAGACCCAGATCACCTTCCGAGCCCTCGGCCGGGACTATCGGCCGGACTATGCCCTGTTCGCTTCCGAGCAGCAACGCAGTGACGCCCGCTCCACTGTCCCATCCCGCCGCGACGTCTGCGAGGGCGGCTACCTCGAAAAGACGGCCGCCCTGGCGGAAGCCAAATACTGGGAACGTCCGCTCGAGGTGCGCACCGCCGACGACACCCGCGACCGCCGACCGGACCGCGGTCGATCGCCCCACTTCCAGATGCTCGACTACCTGCGCGACTCCGGCGTGGAGTGGGGCATCCTCACTAACGGCCGCACCTGGCGGCTCTACCTGAGCGACACGTCGGAGATCCTCTACTACGAGGCCGACCTGGCGGCCATACTCGAACGGGGCTCCGCCGAAGATTTCAAGCGGTTCTACCTTTTCTTCGGCCGGGACGCCTTCGTTCCCGACCAGGACGGGGTCTGTTTCCTGGACCGCCTGCGGGAAGAGAGCCAGCAGTACGCCCGGCAGGTGGAAGACAGCCTCAAGGAGCGCGTCTTCGACTTGGTCGTTCCCGCCCTCGCGGAGGGCTTCCTGCATCACCTGCGTGACGAAGAAAATGTCGAAGTCGGGCCCGTTGATCGCGAAACGCTGCACCGCATGTACGGCGGAACCCTTCTGCTGCTCTACCGCCTCTTCTTCCTGCTCTTCGCGGAAGCGCGGGACCTTATCGCCGTAGGCGACGATTCCGGATATGAGCCCAGGAGCCTGCAGCATCTCAAACAAGAGATATTCGACGCCATGCAGAACGGTGTGGCGCTGGGCACCACCTCGACCGACTGGTGGGACGACCTGCGGAACCTGTTCCGCGTCATCAATCGGGGAGATTCCGGCCTCAACGTGCCTCGGTATAACGGCGGACTGTTCGCACCGGACGGGCTCGGGGACCCCGACATCCAGCCCGCCGCGGAGTTTTTGGAAGAAAACGCCATCGCCGACCGGCACCTCGCCCATGCCCTGATCCTCCTCACCGGCCACGTGGAGACGGAGGACGACTACGCCAGCCCCGAGTTCATAGACTTCCGGGACCTCGGCGTGCGGCACCTGGGCTCGGTGTACGAGGGCCTGCTGGAGTTCAAGCTAAACATTGCCGAGGAGCCCCTGGTCAAGGCCACCGAAAGGGGCAAACCGGTCTGGAAACCGACGGATCATGCGAAGCAGGCGGATAAACAGCCGGGTCAGCTCTATCTGACCAACGACAAATCCGAGCGCAAGGCCACCGGCTCCTACTACACCCCGGACTACATCGTTGGCTACATCGTAGAGAACACCATCGGGCCCCAGATCGACCGCTTCCAGCGGGAGCACGAACTCGTCGAGGAGATCAATGCGATGGCCGGGCGCGGCGGGGACGCTGCCCCTACTTACACGGGTAGCTCCGGCGTCACGTCCCCAATGGGTAGCTCTGGCGTCTCGCCGGAGCGGGCGTGGGATGACATCCTCGACGACGTGCTCGAGGGCAAGCCGGAGGACGAAATGCGGGCCGCCCGCGAGCTATGGGACGGCATCGCATCGGATGCCGAGCGCCGCACATTCCTTCTGAACCAGCTCGACGGCGTGCAGCCGGAGCACGGATACGACCCGCCCAGTCGCGTGCTGGGGTTGAAGGTGCTCGACCCCGCCATGGGCAGCGGCCACTTCCTGGTGGGCGCACTCGACTACATCACCACGCGGCTGGCCGCGATGCTCAACGAATACGCCGACTCGCCGGTCTTCGAGCGCATCCGCCAGGATCGGGCGAAGATCGTCGAGTCGCTGGGCAAACAAGGGATCCAGGCGGACCCGGGAAAGCTGACGGACGAAAACCTCCTGCGGCGCCTGGTGATGAAGAAATGCCTCTACGGGGTGGACCTGAACCCGCTGGCGGTGGAGCTCTCCAAGCTCAGCCTCTGGCTGCACGCCTTCACCGCCGGCGCGCCGCTCTCCTTCCTCGACCACCACGTCAAATGCGGCAACAGCCTTATAGGCATCGAGGTCGAGGAAGTCGAGCGCGAACTGACTGGTCCCCTGTGGGGGCGAGGCCTGAGGGGTCTTGGAGAGGCAACGGCTTTCATGCACACAATCGCAGAGCTGACAGACGCCAGCTTCGAGGAGGCCGACGAATCACGCCGGCTTTTCCATCGGGCCACCCGTCTTTTAGAGCCGGACAAATGGATAATGGATTGCTGGGTTAGCGAGCACTTCGGCAACGAAGGGGCTCGGGCCGTACTGAAGTCGGAACCCAGAGAAGCGCGCAGGGCAGCCCGGGAAAAAGCCGGGGCACCAGCCGTCACGGAAGGGGGGCGAAGATTCGAATCGGCACGAAAGGAGAAAGCGGTAACCGCCAGAGTCGAGCAAGCGATCGAACAAGCCGGAAACTGTCTGGCCGGCATACGGACCTTCCACTGGGAACTCGAATTCCCAGAGGTCTTCTTCCACGGAGACGGGCAGGGCGTGCAGCGGAAACCCCGCGCGGGCTTTGATGCGGTGATCGGCAATCCGCCTTACCGAGCCGACCTAACCGACCGAGACAAGCGATACTTCAGAGCTGCGTACGCTACGCAGCGGGGGGACTACGACACGTATGTCTTTTTCATGGAGGGAGCGGCGCGGCTCGCAAAGCCCAACGGTCTGTGGTCACTGATAGTTCCGGACACCTTCACCGATATGGACAAGTACGTTCCATTGAGGCAACTGCTCTTCCACAGGCACCACTTCTTGCGCCTCGCTGAAGCAAAGGATGTGTTCCCCGATGCCATCGTGGAAAACGTCGTCCCGGTGCTCGTGAGGAGCCGCGCTTCTGGTTCTCGCCCTGTCAGGATCGACATCCTCGGTGCCGAAGGTGCTATCGAGGTCAGTTACGAGTCTAGTGAACAAGCGTGGAGAGACTCACAGGGGCAGCGGATTGAATATTTCGTCTCGGACGGCATCAGGGAACTGTTGAATAGTATACGGAGGCCCGCCCTGCCACTGAGCGCTTGGTGCACCGTGCGGCAGGGACTCACCGCATATGACCGCTATGCTGGACAGGATGAGCAGATCATAGAGAGCCGCGCCTTCCATTCTCGCGACGCGGAGGACGAGACGTACAAGCCGTGGCTCCAAGGCGACGACGTTGGCAGATACACCATTACGTGGAGCGGTGAATTCATCTCTTACGGGCCCTGGCTGGCAGCACCGCGGGCTCCTGACATCTTTGCGGGCCCGAGGCTTCTTGTTCGTGAAGTAGCACAGGCAGACAACCTATTCGTTGCCTACACCGGGAAGGAGTTTTACTACGGGCACAGCGTAATCCCCGTCCTGAGTGATAGAGGTCCTTCCCTTCTGTTCCTAGCCGCTGCCTGTGCTTCAAAACTGCTGGCTTTCTGGACTCGGTACAAGGCACCTAACGTCATTAAAGGTGCGTTCCCAAAGGTGAACCCCGAAGATATTCGCCGCCTTCCCATCCGTCGGGTCTTTTTCAACACACCAGTTGGCGGCAAACAGCAAGACCTCCGCACTTTGGAGGTACTTTATGAGGATACTTCAGCGAGCTGCAACTCTTAGGTTAGGAAGGAGACCAGCTTGATACTTGAGCGGCTTGAACTGAGGAACTACCAAGGATTCGCGGCAAAACCCGACCCAATTTCGCTTGAGAGGGATTTGACCGTGTTGGTTGGCCCGAACGATACAGGCAAATCGAACATTCTACGGGGCTTGGCGCTGTACCGAAACCCGGACAAGGTAGGTCCGCAAAGTTTCAGGAGCAAGCAAACGGGGTCCAGCGAACCGCCCAGTGTTGTCACCACATGGAGAGTCCCCGAGAAAGGGGATTGGAAACAGGCCTGGAAAGAAATCACTGGCACCGCGGGCCGAATCGGGCGGCTGACTGTGAAGTGCACGAGCGGCCAAATGAAGTGGTGGTGCTCCAATATAGCCGAGGAGGATCAGAAGAATGTCTCCGCGCGCAAGCTCGGCAAGATTTCGCCGAAGCCGCTATTTGTGGACTTTGCATCGGGCCACGATCTACCGTCTGTACCTTCCTCTTTGGAAACAATTCAAGAAATTGACACCCCGAAAGGGGAAATAGTCCGGCAACTGGTTGAATGGTCGAAAGGCAGCATCGACACGCTCCTCGGGGCGGACTATGACCATCGGAGACGCATACTGCGGGAAGTGTGTACAGCATTCAACAAAAAGCTCGCCGAGGTAATCCCGGACGTCCCTGAGCTTGAGCTGCGCCTAACCGACGAGGATGGCCCGCTTGATATTGACTTCACCGATGGTTATAGTTCATTTCTGCCGAATCAACGTGGCTACGGTTTGCTCAAGCTCCTTAGCGCTGTCGTACAGATTCTTCTGATAGCGAAGGGGACTGACGGTGGAAACCGGAATCTCATTCTTTTGGACGAACCCGAGACTGCTCTGCATCCGGGAGCCCAGATGCTCTTCCAGCGTTTCTTGCGGGGAATAGCGGAGAGGAAGGGCAACCAAATCATCTATGCAACTCACTCGCCGTTCATGATTGACCCGAATCGCATCCGGCAAGTGCGGTTAGTAGGGAAAGATGGGACCACGTGCTTCGTCGAGAACAAACCGTGGCGGCGCCTCCACGAAGAGCCAATCCGCAGTGCGCTTCAGTTGCCGCTCGGATACGGCCTATTCCTGGCGGAGAGGAATGTGTTTGTGGAAGGAATGTGTGACCAAGTGCTGCTGGTCGCATTAAGCCAAGCGTGCGCTGCTTACGGCATGGCGCACCTTGACCTCCGAAGGACAAGCATCGCGCCGGCAGGCGGTGCAGGCCAGAGTCTCTTCGGCTGCCTTGCGGCTCGAGCCAGCAGGCCCGACGCACGAGTCGCCGCTGTCTACGACAAGGACGAGGCCGGTTGCCAGGCGCTCAAGCGGGCGCGCGAAGCGGGCTACGAATGCACTCTGTTTGTAGATGGCACCCGTTTCAACGGCGAAGAGCTCGGATCCCCCGAGTTCACCGTAGAGGACCTCGTTCCGTCCCGGGTCTACCTGCAAGCATTCAAGACCAACTACGAGACCGTTGACGGTGGCGGCTGGCTTTCGCCTGATGCCATTCCCTCCGATGAGATGGTGCGACTTCTGGAGCAGGAGCAGGAAATCGGGCGACCCATCCTCGAGGCGTGTCAGCAATTCACTTGCCGCAACTTGAAGGGCAGCGGTTACGGCTTCCGCAAACACGACGTCGCTCAGGAAGCAGCGTTCGTGCTACTGGAAGGCATGCCCGTCGGGCCGCGGGAACCAGATTCCCTGTACAGTGAAGCCGACCTGGAACCGGCAGCAAAGTTGTTTGAGAACATCAACCAGTTTTTCGAGCAAGCGGCGCACAGCGGTTGATGTGCAGCTTCAGGAAGGTTGTGCACTAAATCGAGCGGCAAGGGGAGGCCACCAGCCTGCAGGACAGTTAGTCTCAGGACGCGGCGCGTTGGCACTCTTGCCTTGGGTAGCTCCGGCGTCTCCCCGGAGCACGCACGGCGCGCGGCGGGGACGCCGCGCCTACCCGGTGTGAGCAGGTCCCGCCGGTATGGGTAGGTC
>CAZNGS010000023.1:0-55124 GCA_964572825.1 uncultured candidatus Brocadiaceae bacterium | reverse complement strand
GAGGGTCCCGGCCCGGTGCAGACGCCCGGTGAACCCCGCACGGGGGATGCATCGGCAAATCTGGGGAGCGAAAAAACGGCACGATTCTCGTTGAAAGCCTCGGGGGGTACACTATGCTGGTAGCGTAGGCAACGACGGTAAACACTTACGAAAGCAGATCGGGCGCCCGGGCTGCAAGAATCCCTCAGGAAGAGAGCGGACGGCCCGGCATGCGCAAGTCCTTCCAAGGGATCACCACGGGCGTGGAGAGGTCACTGGAAAGCGGGGTGTGCTGGCGGGCACTGTGGATCTGCCGTTGAACTCATGTGGCTCCACTGGAGGAGCGTGCTTCGGGCCCGGGCGACTACAGTGGCGCCCGGGTCCGGTGGGCTGTAAACTGTGAACGGCAGTCTGCGGGTTCCTCGGGAACGCCTGTGCAAGCCGTGGGAGAGAGACCGTGAATGAATGCCGCCGGAGCTACCCGTGGGCCGTGATCAGGATACTCCGTCCCCTGCACTGGTCAAAGAATGCTTTCCTCTTTGCCGCTCTGATATTCGCCGGCCGGCTGATGGACCGGCAGGCGTGGGCCGCGGCATTGCTGGGGTTCGGCGGCTTCTGCCTGATCAGCAGCGGGGTCTACATACTGAACGATATCTGGGATCGCAAAGAGGATCGTTATCACCCCAGGAAGAAGCATCGGCCCGTGGCGTCCGGCATTGTCGGGCCGGCGCAGGCAGGTGTGATCTCTGTCGTCTGCCTGCTGGGTGGAGCGACGCTCTGCCTGGCGGTCAACGAGGGGCTGCTCTACGTCGGGCTTCTCTACCTGGCGCTGAACGTGCTGTATACGGTGTGGCTCAAGGGGCACACCCTCGTGGACGTTATGTGTATCGCGCTGGGTTTTGTGCTGCGGGCCTTTGCGGGCGGGGTGGTGGTGGGGGTTCCCGTGTCCCTGTGGCTGCTGGCGTGCACTTTTACCCTGTGCATGTTCCTGGGATTCGGGAAGCGACGCTGTGAAGTGGCGCAACTGGGAGCCGATGGGGATGCCGCGCGTCACCGCCGTACCCTGTCGCGCTACACGCTGCCCCTGCTGGATCAGTTGCTCAGCGTTTCCGCCGCCATCTGCATCGTGACCTACATCCTGTACACGGTGGATCCGAACACGGTGGCGAAGCTCGGGACGCCGTATCTGTTTTTTTCGGTCCCCCTGGTGATCTATGCCGTCTTCCGCTTTGCCATGCTGGTGGAGGCGGATAAGATATCCGATCCGCTGGAGGCCATCACCACGGACGGGCCTTTCGCGGCGATGCTGGTGCTGTGGATCGTTTACTGCATCCTGGCGGTCACGTGGGGACCGTCGGTGGAGGACTACCTGGAGGCCCACTACGGCCTTTTCCTGCAGAGGTAGACAGGGATGAACGCTTCCAGAGTCGCCATACTGAAAACCACGCCGACGAGGGTGCTGGAAGACTACGGCCGGCTCATGCGGCTGGCCGGATACCGGGACGAGCTGGACCCCTCCGCTCCGACCGCGCTCAAGGTCAACATAAGCTGGCATCACTTCTTCCCCGCTTGTTCCACCACCCCCTGGCAGCTCGATGGGGTTATAAAGACCTTGCTGGAAGACGGTTACGACCGCGAGCAGGTCTACGCATGTCACAACCGCACCGTGGTGGTGTCCGCCCGCAAGGGGGAGAAGGCCAACCGACACCTCCCCGTGGTTCGGGAACACGGTGTCGGCAACGTGCACCTTTACCAGAAGGGGGAGGCGTGGGTGGACATCCGGGAAGCGGTGGGGGAGCTGGCGGACGATTTCCTGGTTCTCGGGCGCGTCTACCCGGACGGCTTTCGCATTCCACGCCGCTTCCTGGGCTCCAACATCATCCAGCTCCCCACCGTGAAGACGCACGTCTTCACAACCATCACCGGGGCGATGAAGAACGCCTTCGGGGGACTGCTCAACGAAAAGCGCCACTGGACCCATGAGGTGATCCATCGGACGCTTGTGGACCTGCTGATGATCCAGAAGAAGATACATCACGGGGTCTTCGCGGTGATGGACGGCACTTTCGCCGGCGACGGCCCCGGTCCCCGCTGCATGGAGCCTCACGTCAAAAACGTCATCCTGGCCTCCGCCGACCAGGTGGCCATCGATGCGGTGAGCGCCCGGCTCATGGGATACGATCCCCTGGAGGACATAGAGTTCCTTCGCATTGCGCACGAGATGGGATTGGGCTGCGCCGATCCGGAGCAGATCGAGATCGTGGGCGACCGGGAGGCGGCGCGTGAGAACTGGCACTTCAAGGGGCCCTACGAGAAGATGACCTTTGCCAGCCGCATGCAGCACAGGATCTACTGGGGGCGGCTCAGGAGACCACTCCACTGGTCGTTGAAGACGTGGCTGGCCCCCTGGTCGTACCTGGCCAGCATTCTGTACCACGACTGGTACTGGTATCCCTTCATCGGCAGCAAGCGGGTTCGCGGGGCCCTGTGCACCCCCTGGGGAGCGCTTTTCCGTTCCTACGGCGGAGAGGGAGGGAGATAGGTTTGGCAGGTTCAGTGCGGCGTTTTGTTTCCCGGGTGGGGTCGTGGAGGGGGCCGGCCCTGTTCCGTGCGGTCGTGGTGTTCTCACTGGGGTTGGTAGCCCTGGGCGGGTTCGTGGGGTTGGTGCGGGCCCCCATGATCTCGAATAATGATGAAGTGCTGATCAACAGCGCCGCCCTCACCTGGGCCAGGGAAGGCCGCCTGGCCAACCGGGCCCTGGGCAGAACGCTGGACATGCGGGAGGTCTACGGGCACCACCCCCCGGTATACCTGTGGATTCAGAGCCGGGTCTACCGCTGGTTCGGGTTCGGGCCGTACAGCACTCGGATGACCTCCTACGTGTTCGGCGTGCTGGGGGTTGCGGCCTGCTTCGTGCTGCTGCGCTCTCTGTCACGGTGGGGCGACATTTCTCACGTGGGTGCCTCGCTGGCGCTTCTCTCGCTGGCATGTTCCCTGGTTCTGCTTCGGGTCATGCGGATGGGGCGGGTGGAGACGGCGGGGATGTTCTTCGGATTGCTGTCCCTGGTGGTCGCGGCGCCACCGTCCGACGGGCGGGCGGCCCCCGCGGCGCGCGTGCTGGGCTCGGCCGTCCTGCTGGCGCTTGCGGTGGGGTGTCATCTGGAGTTGCTCCTGTACGCTCCGGCGGCCTTTCTGCTGTGGCTTCAGCATGGGTCCGAACGGGGGAGCATGCGTTTCGCCCGCGCGATTCTGGGGGGAATCTTCTCGGCTTCGGTGTTCACGCTGACGTGGCTGCTGGCCGCGGCTCCGCATTTCGTGCAGGCGCTGGCGCAGTTTCGCAGGATCAGCGGAGCCATGGGCAAGTTCGGTCAGGTGGGACGGCACCTGTGGGCCTACGCGGTCCGTAATTACGGTGCGCCCTCCCTGGTGTTGACCGGGGTGGTCGCGCTGGCGGCCCTGTTCCTGGTGGCGAGACGTTTCAGAGACCTTCCGTGGCGCCGAAGAGCCCTGATGATTGGCTTTCTGGCAGGGCTGGGCGCTGTTCTGACGGTGATTCCCTTCGACTACAAGCGGTTCCTGGTCTTGAGCCCCCTGATATACCTGGCCGGTGCGGTGTGCCTGGCGGAACTCGGCTCGGAGGGGCGGAGGGTCCGCCTGTTTCTGAGCGGAGTTTTTCTGCTTCACATCTTTACGGGAATCGTCCTCCAGGCGGGATATCTGGGCCGTTGCACCGTGCAGTGGAATCAACGGGATCCCACGGCGTATGAGCAGGTATTCGAGGGGATGCCGGGGCGTTCACGCATCGCCCTGGAGCCCTGTCTCTGGGTGGCAGGGGAGTCTCTGGGGCATCACGTGCGGGTGATCGATCTGGCGTTCGCTCCGGACGAGGACTTCTGGCGGCAGCATCCCGAGGCGCTCCTTCGGTTCGAGTTTGTGATTGTCAGAGACTCTCATCCCCTGGATGGGGGGCTGCGAGCCAGCCGGCATTTCCAGGCCTGGAGGGAGCGTTCCGTCCCCGTTGTCTCCCGACCTCGCTTCACTGTTTTTCGGCGCAGCGCCCCGACCCCGCCGGGGGCGGGAGGGGCGGGCCACAACCTTTGGAACTGCGCCCCGGACTGCGCTTATAATGGTGCGCGGCAGGATTCCGAGCGCCCACGTGGAGGCGGACCTCATGGCTGAAGTTGTCCTGGCGATCGATTGCGGGGCGACCAACATCTTGGTGGCGGCCGTGGACGAGAACGGCGAGGTGGTTGCGGAAAGCAGACGGCCGAATGCGCCCGTCGCCCAGAGCCCGGACGAGGACTGGCTCGTCTGGAACCCCGAGCGGCTCTGGGCGATGGTCGCCGATTGCTGCCAGGACGTGGCGGCGCGCGTCGGCGCGGACTCCGTCCGGGCCGTCAGCGTGTTGACGTGGGGGGCGGACGGTGCGCCCGTGACGGCGGACGGCAAGCTGACCTATCCCCCCATCGCCTGGCAGTGCCGACGCACCGAATCCGTCGCCCGGCGCCTGGCCGACAGGCTGGGGCGACGCAGGTTGTACGAGATCACCGGATACCACGTCATCCGCTTCAACACGTTGTTCAAGCTGGCCTGGCTCAGAGAGAAAGCGCCGGAGGCACTGGACAAAGCCGACCGCTGGTTGATGATGCCCGGTCTGCTCAGCCACAGGCTCTGCGGTGAGATGAGCCTGAACATCACCAGCGCCTCCACGACGATGATGCTCGACATCGAGCGGCGTACGTGGTCCCCGTTCCTGCTGGAGGCGGTGGGAGTGGACGAATCGTTCTTCCCCGAGCTTGTCTACCCCGGCCGGGTCATCGGGTCGGTCACCGCGCAGGCGGCGGAGCAGACGGGGCTGAGCGAGGGCACGCCTGTGGTGGCGGCCGGCCATGACACGCAGTTCGCCCCCATCGGAAGCGGCGCCGAGCCGCAGGAAGCCATACTGAGCACCGGCACGTGGGAGATCGCCATGCTGCGCGCCGCGCAGCCGGTGAACCCGGACTACGGCTTCCAGGAGGGGCTGCTCACCGAAGTGGACGCCGCGCCGGGGCTCTACGATCCCCAGCTTCTCATGATGGGCTCCGGCGTTCTGGAGTGGGTGCGGGACCAGTTCTACGCCGACTTCAGCGATCCCAGCACGGCCCATCGCCTGATGATCGACGAGGCCCGCGGCCTGCTGCCAGGTTCGGGGGGGTTGATGATGGTGCCCAGTTTCGAGCCGGACACCGGGCCGCAGAGCCGCTACGGAACGGGAGGGACGCTGCTGGGCATGCGGCTCAGCACGACGCGGGCGCACATATACCGCGCCGCGCTGGAAGGGCTGTGTTTCCAACTGCGCGAGGCCGTGCGCATACTGACCGAGGCCACCGGCATGAGCCCCGGGCGGCTCCGCGTGGTCGGAGGAGGCGCCAGAAATGACCTGTGGAACCAGATGCGCTCCGACGTGACCGGGCTGCCCGTGGTGGTGACCGAGTGCCGGGAGGCGTGTGTGCTGGGCGGGGCCGCCTGCGCGTGGGTCGGCGCGGGGCGTTACGAGTCGTTGACCGAGGCGGCGGAGGCAGTCCGCCCGGGCACGACCGTGCTGGAGCCATCCTCCGAGAGCGACGCATACCGGGAACTCTTCCGGCGCTACCGCATGGTGGCCCCGGCCCTCGAAGGTTTCTACAAGGCTTGATGACGAGGGGAATGCGATGAAAGTCGGCATAGTGGGCGCCACCGCCTACACGAGCCGCGAGTTGATCGGCATCCTGATGCGCCACCCGGAGGCCGACCTCGTTTACCTGGGTGGCAGGCGCGAGCAACAGCCCCGGATATCGCAGATCTTCCCCGAACTGAAGGGGATATGCGACATGCGGGTGGAAGTGCTGGGAGAGGAGCCCCCACGGGGACTCGATGCGGCCTTTTTCACGCTGCCCCACGGGGTCAGCCAGGACTACGTGCCCCGCTTCCTGGAAGCCGGCGTGCGCTGCGTCGACTTCAGCGCCGACTATCGGCTGGATGACCTGGAGGTCTACCGCGCCTGGTACGGTGAGCATCGGGACCCGGCCAACGTGGAGCGGGCTGTCTACGGCCTGCCGGAGCTCACCGGGCGGGCGGTGGCCCGGGCCGCCCTGGTGGCCAATCCCGGCTGCTACCCTACCGCAGTGGCTCTGGGGCTGGCGCCGCTGGTGCGGGAAGGTATCGTGGACGGCGCCGACGTGGTGGTGGACGCCAAGAGCGGGGTGAGCGGGCGCGGCAACAAACCGTCGGTGGGCTCGATGTTCTGCGAGTGCAACGAGGACGTGCGCGCCTACAAAGTGACCGGCCACCGCCACGAGCCCGAGATGGAACGGGCCCTCCGACTGGCCGGAGCGGCAGCGCCGCAGGTGACCTTCATCCCCCACCTGGTGCCCATGGACCGGGGAATTCTGGCCACGATGGTCACCCCGCTGAGCCGGTCGGCCCGAGACGAGGAGCTGCACGAGGTACTGGAGCGTTTCTACGCGGACCAGCCCTTCGTGCGGGTCCGGTCGGCGCAGGAGCAGCCCCGCACCAAGGCCGTGGCGTTCACCAATTACTGCGATGTCGCGGCCGCCGTGCGCAGGGGGGAGAAGGCCATCGTGACCGCCGCGATTGACAACCTGATGAAGGGCGCCGCCTCCCAGGCCGTGCAGAACATGAACATCATGTTCGGGTTCGATCAGACCGCGGGCCTGTTGTAAGAGCGAGGTGCTCCGGCCGAAGCCGGGATGGGCTTTGGCAATAGCGCCTTCTACCGCATCAGTCGGAAGGTGCCGGTACCACCCGGTCGCGTCCGTTCTCCTTGGCCCGGTAGAGGTTCCTGTCCGCCCGATCGAACAGCGAGTCCGCGTCGTCCTGCCCGTCGCTGAACTCTGCGACGCCTGCGCTGACGGTCACGCTGAGGAGCTGGCCGCGCGTGCCGCGGAATTTCCGGCTCTTGATGGTGTTGCGAATCCTCTCGGCGATTACGGCCGCCTGCTGCAGCTTCGTGCGGGGCAGCAGGATGGCGATCTCCTCCCCGCCGTAGCGGTAGGCCGAATCGTACTTGCGCAGGGCATTCTGGATGCGGGCGGCCACCCGGGACAGCACCACGTCCCCCGTGGCATGTCCGTGCCGGTCGTTGACCTGCTTGAAGTGGTCGATGTCCACAAGTACCAGGGAGAACGGCTCGTCGTTGCGGCTGGCGAACTCGGCGGATGCCTGCAACTGGGAGTTGAAGTGGCTGCGGGAGTAGAGCCGGGTCAGACCATCCCGCACGGCTTTGGTCTGGAAGTACTTCGTTTTCAGGGCCAGGCTGATGTGGTGGCCTATCTCCAGCAGCACCGTCCGGTGGATGCGGTTGAATTCCGCCCGCTGCTGCTCCGCGGGCCGCTCGTCGGCGGGGAAGATCAGCAGCAGCACGCCCAGTATCTTCTCATCCAGCTTCAGGGGCACAATGGCCTGGAGCTCGTCCCCGTGGACGCGGCAGACCATGCTGTGGCTCCTGAAGGCCGAGAGCTCGAAATCGGGAATGGTGCAGGGGGGGACCTTCTTGCCCACGGTGAACCTGCTCCCTTCGGCGTGCGCGAAAGGCTGCAGCGTGCCCTTCTCGTCCCCGATCAGGAAGATCGTGATCTCCAGGGGCTCCAGCAGCCCGTTCACCAGTTCCAGCACCTTTTCAGCGATTATGCCGAAGTCGCTTTCCTGGTTGACCATGGTGGCCAATTCCCGCAGCGTGGACAGCTCCTCGATTCGCCCACGCTGCTCGATGCGGAGGGATTCCAGCTCCTGGATGGTCCGTTGCGCCAGTTTCAGCTCGTGGCGATGTCGGGCCAGGCGAATGTCCTTCAGCCCCGCAGCGGCGGCGGTGATCATGCCATACAGGCCGGCCAGACCGCCGAAAAGGACGGGGACCCCCAGCAGCGCGCGGTGGGGCAGGGCTGCCTCGTCCAGGGGGGGGATGCGGAAGAGCAGTTGCACGGCCAGGGCGAAACAGGAGCCCGCAGCGATGAGGCAGACGAAAAACCAGACATTGCCGATCACGCCGCGCAGAACCTGGCGCATCTTGCTCTTCACTGGTGACTCCGCGGGAGGGCACGGTGCGCAGTCCATGGATACACAGATAATACGCAACTGTGGGGGCGGAAATCAAAAGACCCACGCGCCGTATGGGGGGGGCAGCCTGTTCTGCTTCTCTGAGGCCGTGCTTCCACAGGCGAGGGGGCCGCACACCAGCCCGCCCGAGGGGGGCTTTGCCCGGGTGGCACTGGACTACGCTCGTCGGCGGCCGTGCCGCCGAAGGCACGCGCGGGAGCGAATTCTCATTGCTCCTGGGGCTCAACCAGCCCACGAGCCTTTTCCGTGGCGATTCTCAAGCGCTCCATGCACTCCTCGCGGCCCAGTATCTCCATGGTCTCGAACAGCGGCGTGCTGACCTTCCGGCATGTGACCGCCACCCTGAGCGGCATGTAGAGCGGGCCGCGCTTCCAGCCCCGCCCCTCCGCCGCCTCTCGCATGGCCGATTCTATGGGCGGGGCGGCCCACGGCTCCAAACCCTCCAGCGCCTGCCGGGCGACCTCCAGCGCTTCGGCCACGAACTCCGGGTCGTGCTTTCGCGGGATCATGTCCTCCGGCGCGTAGGGCTCACGCTCGAAGAAGAAGCCGGTCAATTCGTCGAATTGGCTCAGCTTGTTCATGCGCTCCTGGACCAGCCGCGTGATGGCCAGCAGCTTCTCGGTGGGCTGGTCGGTGCGCCGGGTGTAGGGCTGCTGCAGGATGACCTCCAGCAGTCTTTCGGCGGGCATGGCGCGGATATACTCGCCGTTGAGCCATTCGAGTTTCTGCAGGTCGAACACCGGCTCGCCGGTGCGCGCCCGCTCCCAGGAGAACCGCTCGATCATCTCCTCCAGGCTGAACATCTCCCGGTCCTCTCCCATCGACCAGCCCATGAGCGCCAGGAAGTTGAGCAGCGCCTCCGGCAGGAACCCCTGGTCCCGGTACCAGATCAGGGAGGTGGGATTCTTGCGCTTGCTGATCTTGGACTTGTCCTTGTTGCGCAGCAGGGGCAGGTGGATGAACGTCGGCGGCTCCCACCCGAATGCCCGGTAGAGCAGAATGTGCTTGGGGGTCGAGCTGATCCATTCCTCGGCGCGAATCACGTGGGATATCTGCATCAGGTGGTCGTCCACCACGTTCGCCAGGTGATAGGTGGGGAATCCGTCGCTCTTGAGCAGCACCTGGTCGTCGATCTCCGCATTCTGGAAGGTCACCTCGCCCCGCAGCTCGTCCGTGAAACTGGTCACCCCCGACAGCGGCACCCGGAGGCGCACCACGAAGGGTGCATCCTCGTCCAATCTGCGCTGGACTTCCTCTCCGGACAGCTCCCGGCATTTCCGGTCGTAGCCCACGAACGAGTCGTCGTCTCCGGGTTGTTTCCGCCTTTCCGCCAGCTCTTCGGTGGTGCAGAAGCAACGATAGGCAGAGGCGGACTCCAGCAGTTGGTCGGCGTAGCGGCGGTAGACGTCGCCCCGTTCGCTCTGGCGATAGGGTCCGTGCGGGCCCCCGACGTCCGGTCCCTCGTCCCACGGGAGGCCGAGCCAGCGGAGGGACTCCATGATTTCCCGTTCGCTCTCCCGCGAAGAACGCTGGCGGTCGGTATCCTCGATGCGCAGCACGAAGTCGCCGCCCCGCTGGCGGGCGAACACGTAGTCGAACAGCGCCACGTAGGCGGTGCCCACGTGGGGTGGACCGGTGGGGGAGGGTGCAACTCGGACCCGAACTCTCCGGGCATGCTGATCCATACTGCGCTCCTGCAACGAGATGACGATCGGGCGGACAGTCAGGCCACCGCACAGCCCCTACAGGTTAACAAACCAAACGGGAACAGTCAAAACTGACCGTAACTTGCCAGAACATGGTACCCGCCCCCGCAAAGGTGAGTGTACGGGAGAGAATCGTGGGTCGCACCCACCCCGGTTCGGGCGCGCGTGGGTGCCGCGCTTAGCCGGTCCGGGTGGTTGACAGTGCTACAGCGCGCGCTTACCATCATTGCAGGAGCCCTTGTGCCCGCCTTGCCGGGCGGGCATCATTCTCTCTGACCGACGCTCAGGTGGCAGCCTCATGATAGCTGAAACAGCATCGGACAAGACGGAGGAGTCCAGGGACTTCATCCGCGAGATCGTTGACGAGGACCTGGCCGCCGGCCGGTACGATCGCGTGCACACCAGGTTCCCGCCGGAGCCGAACGCTTATCCCCACCTGGGCCACGCGTACGCCGCGTACTTCAACTGGTGCCTGGCCCGGGACTACGACGGGGAGTTCAACCTGCGTTTCGACGACACCAACCCCCTCACGGAAGATCAGGAGTACGTCGAGGCGTTCATGGACGACCTCCGTTGGCTGGGCATCGACTGGGGGGACAACCTGTTCTTCGCGTCGGATTATTTCGACCAGATGTACGAGTACGCCGTCCATCTCGTTCGCCAGGGCGACGCCTACGTGGACAGCCTGAGCCCCGAGGAGATCAGCCGGTATCGTGGCACGTGGACCGAACCGGGCACGGACAGCCCCTACCGCGACCGATCCGTCCAGGAGAACCTGGACCTGCTGGAGCGCATGCGGCGGGGCGAGTTCGAGGAGGGGGAGCACGTGCTGCGGGCGAAGATCGACATGGCCCACCCCAACCAGAACATGCGCGATCCGGTGATGTACCGCATCCTCCACGCGGAGCATTACCGGACAGGCGACCGGTGGTGCATCTATCCCACCTACGACTGGGCGCACGGGCTGGAAGATTCCATCGAGGGCATCACGCATTCCATCTGCTCGATCGAGTTCGAGAATCACCGGCCGCTCTACAACTGGTTCCTGGAAAGGCTGGGCGTTCACCACCCCCGCCAGATCGAATTTGCCCGCGTCAACATCACCAACACGGTCCTGAGCAAGAGGCAGACCCTCCGGCTGATCGAGGAAGGGCTGGTGGACGATTTCGACGACCCCCGCCTGCCCACCATCCGGGGTGTGCGCCGGCGGGGCTACACCCCCGAGGCGATCCGGGACTTTCTCGAGCGCCTCAGCGTCTCCAAGACGCCCAGCACGGTCGACATGGCGCTGCTGGAGGCCTGTCTGAGGCAGGACCTCAACAGGCGCGCGCCGCGCCGGTTCGGCGTGCTCAACCCCCTCAAGATCGTCCTGACGAACTGGCCTGAGGGCCGGGTGGAGCAGATGGAGGCCGTAAACAACCCCGAGGACGAGACCGCCGGCACCCGCCCGGTGCCGTTCACGGGGCAGCTCTATATCGAGCGGGAGGACTTCATGGAGGAACCGGTCAAGAAGTTCTATCGACTCGCTCCGGGGCGTGAGGTTCGCCTCCGCTGGGCCTACTTCATCACCTGCCGGGACGTGGTGAAGGACCCGGAGACCGGCGAGATCACGGAGTTGCGCTGCACGTACGATCCTGCCACACGGGGCGGGGATGCGCCCGACGGGCGCAGGGTCAAGGCCACCCTCCACTGGGTGCCGGCCTCCCATGCCATAGACGCAGAGGTGCGGATGTACGACCGCCTCCTTTTCGATGAGGCGGAGGTGGACGAGGAAAATCCCGACCTGTTCGACCTGTTCAACCGGGATTCCCTGCAGGTGCTGGAGGGCTGCAAGCTGGAACCGAGCCTCGCCGACGCCCGGCCGGGGGACCGGTTCCAGTTCGAACGAAAGGGCTATTTCTGCATGGATCCCGACTCTACCCCCGACAAACCGGTCTTCAACCTGACCGTCACCATGCGGGACAGATGGAAGCGCATCCTGAAACGACGCCGGCAGAGGGAGCAGGCATGAATCGCTTACCCGATGGGCGGCGTGCCGAAAAGGCGGACGGCGTTGCGAGCGGTGAGGTCGGCGACTTGCTCCAGGGTGAGGCCCCTCAGCCGGGCAAGTGCCTCGACGGTCTCCACGATGAAGGCGGGTTCGTTGCGCTGTCCGCGCTTTGAGTGCGGGCTCTGGTAGGGGCAGTCCGTCTCGACCAGGAGCCGGTCGGCGGGCAACCGGCGGGCGGCGGCCTTCAACCTCTTGTATCCCGGGCGGCTCAGGTGGGCTGCCAGGGAGATGTGAAAGCCCAGCTCCAGGTAGGCCCCGGCGGTCTCGGTGTCCCTGTCGAAGCAATGGCGCACGCCCCGTGGCCCGACGCCGCCTTCCCGACGCAGTATCTCCAGGACCTCTTCGTCGGCCTTACGGGCATGCACCACAAGCGGCTTGCCGGTTGCGTGGGCCAGCGCGATGTGCCGGCGGAACCCCTCTGACTGGGCCTGGAGGGCATCGGGCTGGTGATGCAGGTCGAGGCCGGTTTCGCCGATGGCCACCACCTCCGGACGGGTCGCCAGCTCTTCGACGGTTCCCATCTCTTCCGCTGTGGCGTCCGGCCAGGCGGTGGGATGGATGCCCACGGCGGCGACGAGAATGTCGGGGAATTGCCTCGCCAGCTCCAGCGCGCGCCGGGACGAAGCCGCGTCCACGCCCGGGCAGAGGATGCCGCGCACCCCCCTCCGGCCGGCCCGGTCCATCACGGCCTCCAGGTCGGGCTCGAATGGGGAAAGGTTCAGATGGGCGTGCGAGTCGTAGAGCACCGTGGTTGTCCCTCCCCGGAGTCTATGCGTAATCTCGGGTTTGTCCACGTGCGAGGGCGCCTGTGCCCCACACAGGAGATCGTCTGCCCCGTTCGCTTTCGCAGAACGGGGATACCCCCTGGTTTTCGACGGGCTGCCACGCGTGTTGTCGGGTTTGCCGGGGGACATTATAATGGCATTGCAGCCGACTGTACAGGGGGCGTTGCATGGCGGAGTTGCGACAGGATCCGGTCTCGGGGCGCTGGGTGATCATCGCCACCGAGAGGGCGGCCCGGCCTCACGATTTCTACGTGAGCAGAGGCGAGCCGAAGGGGGGATTCTGTCCCTTCTGCGAGGGCAACGAGGGCCGCACCCCACCAGAGATAACGGCCATTCGGGAGGCGGGCACGGCCCCCGACGGGCCTGGATGGCAGGTCAGGGTGGTGGCCAACAAGTTCCCGGCGCTGCGGCCCGGCACGGACCGCAACAGTCGGGATGACGGGCTGTATCGTGCCGTGGGCGGGCACGGGGCGCACGAGGTAATCATCGAGACGCCGCGCCACCTGACAAGCCCCACTCAATACGGGCCGGAGCACCTGGAGCTGGTGCTGCGGACCTACGCGGAGCGCTCCGAGGCACTCAGCGCGGACGAGCTGGTCTCCTACGTGCTGATCTTCAAGAACGTGGGCGCGGGGGCGGGGGCCAGTATCGAGCATTCTCATTCCCAGTTGATCGCCGTGCCGGTGATGCCCAAGCGCGTTGCCGAAGAGATGCGCAACTGCGCCGAGTTTTATCGCCAAAACTCCCGCTGCCTGCTCTGCCACATCGTGGAGCAGGAGCTGCGGCAGGGGGAGAGGGTGGTCGCGGAGACGGAAGATTTTCTGGCAGTTACCCCCTACGCCTCCCGATTCCCGTTTGAGATGTGGGTGCTCCCCCGGAAGCACATGTCTCATTTCCACCGGCTGGACGCGCGGCACATACCCCCGCTGGCCGGACTGCTGCACCAGGCGTTGAGCCGGCTGGAAACACGCCTTAAGGACCCGCCCTTCAACCTGGCCATCCATACGGCCCCCGTGGGCGGCGAGGACGGCCAGCATTACCACTGGCACATCGAGATAATTCCGCGGGTCACCCACGTGGCGGGGTTCGAGTGGGGAACGGGTTTCTACATCAACCCCATGGAACCGGAGACGGCCGCCCGATACCTGCGGGAGGTTTCGGCGGAGGCGATTCGCGGTAAGATTCGACCGGTTGATACGGCAGGTTTTGAGCAGTTGCACGGACCGCCAGGCAAGGAGTGAACGGCATGCAGATCGCGATGGTGGCTTCTGAGGTGGCGCCTTTCTCCAAAGAGGGTGGATTGGCTGACGTGTTGGGATCACTTCCAGCGGCCCTGGCCCGGCTCGGGGAGGACGTCTGCGTGATCAGCCCTCTGTACAGGGGAGTGCGAGAGCTCGCGGAGGATGTGGGAGAACCTCTGGAGCCCGTGGACGGGGGCGAATTCTCCGTGCCCATCGGAGATGGCGACATCGCGGGCCGGGCCTGGCTCTCCTACCTTCCTTCGCAGGAGGTGCCGGTCTACTTTCTGGAATGCGACCGGTATTACGGCCGGGCCGGCTATTACACCACGGCGGACGGACACACCGATTACCAGGACAACAGCGAGCGGTTCATCTTCCTGTCCCGGGGGGCGCTGGAGATGTCGATGGCCATCGGGCTGGAGGCGGACATCTACCACACCCACGACTGGCACACGGGCCTGGTGCCGATCTACCTCAAGCACCTCTACGCCGCCCGGTTCCCCGCCACGGCCAGCGTTTTCACGGTGCATAACATCGCCTACCAGGGCCTGTTCTGGCACTGGGACATGAAACTGGCCGGCCTGCCCTGGAGCCTGTTCAACTGGAAGATGCTGGAATACTACGGGAATCTCTCCTTCCTGAAAGCCGGACTGGTGGGCGCGGACGCACTTACCACCGTCAGCACCACCTACAGCAAGGAAATCCAGACCGCGGATTTCGGCTGCGGCATGGAGGGGGTGCTGCGGGAGCGGGCAGAGGACCTGTACGGCATCGTCAACGGCATCGACACCCAGGAATGGGACCCGGCCACTGACCCGCTGCTGGCGGCGAACTACTCGGCCGACGACCTCGCCGGCAAGGCGGAGTGCAAGGAGGCACTGCAGCGGCGGTTCGGCCTCGCCCAGCGCGACGACGTTCCCTTGATCGGTATGATCTGCCGACTGGTGGACCAGAAGGGGCTCGACCTGCTGGAGGAGGCGCTGCCCCAACTGCAGGAGCTGAAGTTCCAGCTCGTCGTCCTGGGGCAGGGACACCCCAGATACCACAAGTTTCTGCAGCGGGCGCAGGAGGAGGACCCGGAGCGCATCGCCGTGCTGCTCAGGTACGATAACGAGGCCGCGCACAGGATCGAAGGCGGCTCGGACATGTTCCTGATGCCCAGCCGTTTCGAGCCCTGCGGACTGAACCAGCTCTACAGCTTCCGTTACGGCACCGTGCCCATCGTGCGCGCTGTAGGGGGCCTGGCCGACACCGTGGTGGATTTCAGCCGGGAGCGCCTGGACGCGGGAGAGGCGACCGGTTTCGTGTTCGACCCCTACGAGGCCGAGGCGCTGGTCAATGCGGTGCGCCGTGCCGTGGGCGTCTTCGAGCAGCGGGACGTATGGCGGCGCCTGATGCGGAACGGCATGCGGCAGGACTGGTCCTGGGAACGCAGCGCAGGGGAGTATATCGAGGTATATCGGAAGGCGCTGGAGAAACTGTGATCCGGTAAGCGGAGATAGGCGGCGCATGGACGAAGGGACACAGATATCGTCCGAGAAAAAGGTGGCCGTGCTCGTCCTGCGCGAGAACCGCGAGGAGGTCCTGCGCCGGTGGATGCAGAAGATCGCCCTGCTTGCCCGCGACAGGAAGGCCCAGCAGGTTCTGGAGGAGCCTGCCCTGCGCGAAGACGCGGAGGAGTTCCTGTCCCTCCTGATCAGCCGGTTGGAGGGCAAGGTGGGGGAGGCCGACATGGTGGCCTTCCACAGGCTGGTCCTCCACGGGCGCAGCTACGAGGTCCGCCTGGCCGACATCACCTACGTGCTGCTGGAGCTGAAGAGCGTCGGCAAGCAGATCATCTTCGAGAAGCTTCATGACGAACTGCAGGCCTTCCGGGTGAGCCGTGCGCTGGAGGAAGCCATCGAGGGCGTGCTGCGCAAAGGGGCGGAGCTATATGAGCTGACCAGCGAGGTGGACTACCAGGCCGCCGAGAAACGACTCAAGGAGATATTCGCCGCGTGGGACATCGAGGCCGCCCTGGCCGACGCCGAAACGCCCGGCGACGTCTGCCGCATAGCCGGAGAGATGCTCCGCGACATGTGGGGCCTTCTGGCCTGCCGGTGGCGGCTCTACCCCCCGGGCGACCAGCCGCCGCGGGATTTCCTGGAGGGGGAGTCCGCCCCCGTTCCGGTGGTGAAGGAAAAGGCCCAGTACCTGACCGAGGCCGAGGTGAAGGCCGGGAGCGCCGTCAGCGTGCTGGAGCGGGTCCGGCGCCGCAGAGACAGCTTCTTGAGCGTGGATGTCTCCCAGGACGAGCGCGTGGTGGACGCCCCCGAGCTGATCGATGCCGGGGTCCAGCGCTTCGCCTGCCTGCCCCTGGTGGCTCGGGGAGACGTGATCGGGGTTCTGCTCATGATGGGTGGAGCGGACTGCGAGCTGGCCGGCCCTCAGATGCGCAAGCTGAAGGGCCAGACCAGCGTGGTGGCTGTGGCGCTGGACCGCACGGGCCACCTGGAGCTGTCGCATCGCCGCCTGAGCGAGGCGGAGGTCATCGCGCGCATCGGCCGCTCCCTGCTGGAGCTGCCCACCCGCGAGGCCCTGCTCGAGGGGGTGGTGGAGGCCCTCCGGGATTTCCGGGACTACTTCGACGTCGCCCTGTTCTGGGTGGACCATCAGGTCGGTGAGTGCGTGCTGGCGGCGGAGCAGGGCAGGGAGCGGTCCTACAGCGGAAAAGGATATCGCCAGAAGGTCGGCGAGGGCTTCATCGGGGTCTGCGCGGAGACCGGGGAGACCATTCGCTCGACGGACCTGGAAAACGACCCCAGGCGGCTGATCGCTTTCGACGAGGAATACCGTGCCCGGTCCGAGCTGGTTGTGCCCGTCCGCCGGGCGGATGAGGTCATCGGCGTGATGCACTTCCTCTCGGACCGGGAGGACGACTTCCCGGAGAGCGAGATCGTGGCGCTGGAGAATGTCGCCCCGCACATCGGCATCGCCCTGCAGAACGCCCGCATGATCGACCAGCGCAAGCAGGACCGCTACGAGATCGAACGCGCCCACCGACAACTGGCCAACATTATCCGCAGCACGGCGGTGGGCATCACCAGTGCCGACACGCGCGGCATCTACACCCACTGGAGCCCAAGTTGCGAGGCCATGCTCGGTTACTCGGCGGAGGAGGTGATTGACCAGAAGACGGCTGCCGACTTCTCCGCGGAGCCATACGACCTGGAGGCCACCCTGAGGGAATGCCTGCAGCGAGGTCGCGTCAGCTGGGAGCGGCAGTGGATGCGCAAGGACGGGACCCCGCGCATGATACGGGAGACCCGCGTGCCCATGGAGGACGAAAACGGCCATCACATCGGGTTCACCTCCTACCTGGTGGATGTCACCGAGCAGAAGCAGGCCGAGGAGCAGCTGCGCCGCGAGCGCGACATGCTCCAGCTTGTCGTTGACGCCATGGGCGCCGGGCTGGCCCTGTTCGACAGGGACCTGAGGCTGCGGTGGGCCAACAGCACGCTGATGCAGTGGTTCCAGCTCGGGCCGGACGCCGTGGGCAAGAGATGCCATGACATATACCTGTGCGGACGCGAGGAGGAAGACCTGTGTCCGGCGATGATGGCGGCCGTGGAGGGCCAGCCCCAGACTCGCATACACGAATTCACCGATTCCTCCGGCGTCTGGCACTGCTACGAGCAGGTGTTCACGCCCCTCCAGCACGGCGAAACCCGGTTGATCGTCCTCACGCAGGACATCACCGAACAGCGGCGGCAGACCGAGGAAATGCGGCTCATCAGCCGCCTGACCGAAAAGGTGGAGACGTCGCTGGACATCGACCGCGTGCTCCACGTGGTGCTGACCTCGGTGACCGCCGGTCACGCCATCGGCTTCAACCGGGCTTTCGTCTTCATGCTGGACGACGAGGGCGAACGGCTGGAGGGGAAGGCGGCCGTGGGTCCCGTCTCCCAGGAAGATGCGCGTCGAATCTGGGATAGCCTGGAGCGGATGGAACAGAGCATTGACGACCTGATGGATGTCCCTGAGCCCGGAGAGAGCGACAGGAAGCTGACGGAGAAACTCAGCGCCATACGCATCCCCATGAGCCAGACTCAGAACACGCTGGTGCGCACCCTGAACCGGCGCACTACCGCGCACGTGGGGGATGCGCGCTCCGATGCCCAACTGCCCTCCAGGCTCACCCGGGCGCTGGAGCTGGAGGAGTTCGTCTGCGTGCCGCTGGCCGTCCAGGATGAGCCCCTGGGCGTCCTGCTGGCGGACAACAAGTACTCGCGGGCCTCCATGGAGCGCTCTCAAGTGGAGCTGCTGGAGATGTTCTCCCGCCAGGCGTCTCTGGCCATCGCCAATGCCCGTGCCTATGAGCGCATCCGCAACCAGTTGGACGAACTGAGGCGCACCAGGGACAGGCTGATCGAGGCGGAACGCATGGCAAGCGTCGGCCGCATGGCCGGCCATCTGGCGCACGAGATCCGCAACCCGCTGACCACCATCGGCGGGTTCGCCGCCTCCATCGCCCGGAAGCATCCCGACGAGAGTGTGACCCATCGCAATGCCCGCATCATCTACGAGGAGGTGCGACGGCTGGAGCGCACCCTGGTCAACGTGCTCGACTATACCCGTCCCCTCAGGCCGGAAAAGAGCACCGTGGACATCAACCGCATCGTCCGGGAGACGGTGGACCAGTTCACCCAGCAGCTCGAAGAGGGCAATATCCGGCTGGAGATGTCTGTCCAGGAAGACCTGCCGCACATCCAGGCGGACGGCGAGATGATGAAGCAGGTGGTGCTGAACCTGGTGAAGAATGCCATTGAAGCCATGGAGAGCAAGGAAGAAGGCATCCTCTCGATCGAGACGACATGCGACGGGGACCACGTGCGGATCGACGTGGCGGACACCGGCGTGGGCATGGCGGAGGATGTCCGGGAGAATCTGTTCAGTCCATTCTTCACCACCAAGGTGGCCGGCGTGGGACTGGGGCTGAGCGTCTCGCAGCGGATCGTCCGCCAGCACGGGGGCGAGATGAAGGTAGATAGCGAGCTGGGAGGGGGGGCCCACTTTACCGTTTCGCTCGCAGTGGGGCATCCCGAAAAGAAAGGAGGAGCGCGAGCCAATGGCGACAATCCTTCTGGTTGAGGACGAAGAGTATATCCGATTGCTTTACCAGCAGGAGCTGGAGCAGGACGGGCACCGAATACTGTGCGCCGCCGACGGCAGGACCGCCATCAAGATGGCCCGAGAGCATCGGCCCGATCTGGTGATCATGGATATCAACCTGCCGGAGAAGATGGACGGCATCGAGTCCATGTCCAGGATCCTGGGGGAGAACAAGGACATCCCCGTCATCATCAATACCGGCTACAGCGAATACCAGGACAATTTCATGAGCTGGGCGGCGGACGCCTACGTGCTGAAGTCCGCCGATCTGGCCCCCCTGAAGGAGGCCATCGAGGACGCTCTGCACAAGAAGGGAAAGACGGGCTGAGAGGGCCCCGCGGACCATGCCGGGATTGCTCAAGGACATACTCGTGATGGTGCTGGCCGGCGGTGAGGGGGAGAGGCTCTACCCCCTGACCAGGGACCGCGCCAAGCCGGCCGTGCCGTTCGGCGGCTGCTACCGCCTGATCGATTTCACCCTCAGCAACTGCCTCCACAGCGGACTGCGACGCGTCTACGTGCTGACCCAGTACAAAAGCGACTCGCTGAACCGGCACATCCGGCAGGCATGGGACGTGTTCGCCCCCGAGATCGGCGAATACATCGAGATACGCCCCCCGCAGAAGCGCATGACCTCGGACTGGTACCTGGGCACGGCCCACGCCATCTACGAGAACATCTACAGCCTGGAGCAGGAGCGCCCGCGGGACGTGCTGGTGGTGCCCGGCGACCACGTGTGCCGGCTAGACTACGCCGAGATGATCGCCGCCCACCGCCGCCACGAGGCGGTCGCCACCGTGGCGTGCATCGAGCGGCCGGTCGGCGGGGCGGCGAACCGCCTGGGAGTTCTCGGAACGGACCAGCAGATGCGCGTGGTGGAGCTGGAGGAGAAACCCGCCCAACCCCGGCCGCTGCCCGAACGCCCCGAGATGTGCCTCTGTTCCATGGGCATCTACGTGTTCGAGACGGAGGCGCTGGTCCGGAGCGTGATCCGGAACCTGAAGGAAAACGAGGGGCACGATTTTGCGTGCGACGTCCTGCCCCGGCTCATCTCGGAGGGCGCACCCGTGCAGGCATACCCCTATCGGGACTACTACTGGCGCGACGTCGGGACGCTCGACGCCTACTGGGAAGCCAACATGGACCTGGTGCAGGTCAGCCCGGAGTTCAACCTCTACGATGCGGAATGGCCCATCCGCGGCTGCGCCCACAGCCTGCCTCCCGCCAAGCTGGTCTTCGGGGGCGGCGGCGATACGCCCCGCGCGGAGGTCTATAACTCCCTGCTCTCCAGCGGCGCCATCGTGAGCGGGGCCTACGTGTGCGATTCCATCATCGGCCCCCGGGTGCAGGTGGAGGTGGGCAGCCGCATCGAGCAGTCGATCCTGCTCGACAGGGTCCGGGTCGGCCGCAACGCCACCATCCGCAGGGCCATCGTGGACAAACACAACAATATCCCGGACGGCGCGCGCGTCGGGGTGGACCGGGACTGGGATGCCGCCCATTTCACCATCAGCCCGGGCGGGGTGGTGGCCGTTCCCAAGGGAATGCCGTTTCCGACTCGCTGAAGGCTGGAGGTGCAGGGCATGCCGGATGACCGCAAACCAGAGGGTCCGACACAGCCGTCCGAGAGACGCCGGGGCGGCCAGCCGTTTAAGGAGGACACGATACAGGCCGTCATCCGGGACCCCAACTCTGTCTACGTCTACTGGAAGGTGGGCGGGCCCCGGAGCGAAGAAGCGACCCGCGAACTGGGACCCCGGGCCGAATGGGTGCTGCGGGTGCTGGACCTGACCCTGAGCAGCAGCAAGAGCATCGCCGTCCAGCCGGACGCCGGAAGCGCCTACGTGGAGGTCGCGCCGGGCCACGCCTACGGGTTCGAACTGGCCTGCCGGGCCGGGGCGAAGTGGCGCACCGTCTGCCGCAGTGACCGCCTGGAGATTCCGTCTCTCAAGCGCGGCCCCGAGGGGGGAAGGCCCGCCACCGCCGTGGAGAAACTCCGCCAGCCGCCGGGGCGGGACGTGCCCGGCCTGCGCTACGAGACGACACTGCCGTTCCTGGCCACCTCGCCGGGCCCCGCGCCGCCAGAAGAACCAACAGACCAATAGCGGGTCACCGCGCCCATGCCCCGAGGATTCCTGGTCCTGCTCCTGCACTGCCACCTTCCCTACGTGCGCCACCCCGAGCACGAATATTTCCTCGAGGAGGACTGGCTCTACGAGGCCGTGGCCGAGGTCTACGTGCCCCTTCTTCAGATGCTGGAGAGGCTGCGTGAGGAGGAGGTCCCCGTTCACCTGACCCTCTCGCTCAGTCCCACCCTGTGCGAGATGCTGGCCAACGGTCTGCTGCGGCAGCGCTGCCGACGATACCTGCGCAATCATGCCGAGCTGGCCGAAAGGGAAGTCGAGCGGACCCGTGGCTCGGCCTTTCACCGGCCGGCGCTTCTCTACCGAAGTCGCTACCGCTCGGTGCTGCGCCACTACGAGGGACGGGGGAGCGATCTGCTGTCCGCCTTCCGGCGGCTGGCGGCGACGGGCCGGGTCGAACTGCTCGGCTCCCCCGCCACGCACCCCATCCTCCCGCTTCTGGGAAGCCACCGCGCCCGGCGGGCGCAGATCGCCGCCGGGCTCAGCAACTTCGAGAAGCACTTCGGCGGCCGGCCGGCCGGCTTCTGGCTGCCCGAGTGCGCCTACCAGCCGGGCCTGGAGCAACTCCTCGCAGAGGCCGGGGTGCGGTACTTCTTCCTGGAGACCCACGGCGTGCTGCTGGCCGAGCCGCGTCCTCCGCTGGGCGTCTTCGCGCCCCTGCGGACGCCCGCCGGGCCGTTCGCGCTGGGTCGGGACGTGGAGTCTTCGCGCCAGGTCTGGAGCGCGCACGAAGGATTGCCGGGCGACCCCCTCTACCGCGAGTTCCACCGGGACCTGGGCTACGACGCGGACATCGAATACCTCCGGCCCCATTTGCCCCCCGGAGATGGACGAAAGGGACTCGGCTTCAAGTACCACCGGGTGACCGGTCAAGACGTGCCACTGGACGAAAAAGAGCCCTACGATCCCCATGCCGCCCGGCGACGGGCGGCGCGGCATGCGCGGGCTTTCCTGAAGCAGCGGGTCAGCCAGGTGGTGCGCGTCCACCGCGCGGCGGGCGCCGAGCCCATCATAGTCTGCCCCTACGACGGCGAGCTGTTCGGGCACTGGTGGTTCGAGGGGCTGTGGTTCCTCGAAGCACTGTTCAGGCGCCTGCGGGGGTGCGCGGAGCTGGTTCCCGTGACGGCGTCGCAGTACCTCGACCACCACCGGCCTGAAGGCCGTCGGCAGACCGGCCGGCCGGCCCTGTCCAGTTGGGGCTACGGCGGCTACTTCGAGAGCTGGCTGAACGGCTCCAATGACTGGATGTACTCCCGGCTGCGCGAAGGGGAAGAGCGGTTGATTCGTCGTGTGGGGCGGACTGCCGCGGACGGCCCGGCGGCCAGGGCCCTCAGCCAGGCGGCCCGCCAGCTCATGCTGGCCCAGGCCAGCGACTGGGCCTTCCAGCTCTCGGCCGGCGGCGGCGATGGATACGCCCGGTGGCGTTTCGAGCGACTCATGGCGCGCTTCGACGCCCTGATGGGCCAGGTCGAACGGGGACGGATCGATCCGCGCGAACTCCGGCGGTGCGAGGAGACCGACGACTTCTTCGCGGACGCGGACCTGGCCGCTTTCTGGTGCGACGACGGCAGCGATTGACACTGTGCACGCTCCGCCGTATACTCACTTTTTCGCACCCGCCGGGGGTTTCGGAGGTATGCCATGGACAGCTACGACGTTGCACTCTACGGTTGCGGCACGGTGGGCATGGGCGTGGCCCGCACCTTGCTCCAGGCCGGGCCGCTTCACGAGCGCCTGCCGCGCCGCATACGGCTGCGCTACGTGGTGGACCTCCGCGTCGAGGAACTCAGGCGGGAACTCGGCCCGCAGGAGGAACTGATCCTCACCGCCGATCTGGAACAGCCCCTGCGGGACCCCGACGTGGACGTGGTGGTGGAGCTGTTCGGCGGCACCACCGACGCCCGGCGGATCATCGAGGACGCGCTCCGCTCCGGGCGGGACGTGGTAACGGCCAACAAGGCGCTCCTGGCGGAGTCCGGCGACGAGCTCTACGAGCTGGCCCGCCACAACGACGCTTCCATCGCCTTCGAGGCCAGCGTGGCCGGCGGCATACCCGTGATCGCCGCGCTGCGCAACGCCCTGGTGGGCGACCGGGTGGAGAGCCTCTACGGCATCGTCAACGGCACCTGCAATTACGTGCTCACCCGTATGCTGGACCGGGGCATCTCCTACAAAGACGCGCTGGCGGAGGCGCAGGAGAAGGGCTACGCGGAGGCCGACCCCGCCCTCGACGTGGAGGGCACCGACTCGGCCCACAAGCTGGCCGTCCTGGCCCGCGTGGCCTTCGGGGTGCGGGTGGAGCTGGCAGACATCCCGTGCGAGGGCATCTCACGCGTGGAGCTCAGCGATCTGGAGTACGCCCGTGCGCTGGGCTACACGCTGAAGCTGCTGGCCATCGGCGTGCGCAGGGACGGGGCCCTGGAGCTGCGCGTCCATCCGGCGCTCCTGCACCGAGGGCACCCCCTGGCGGCCGTCGGGGACGTCTACAACGCGGTGTGCATCCACGGCGACAGGGCGGGGGAGATCGTGCTGACCGGCAAGGGCGCCGGGCGGATGCCCACCAGCAGCGCCGTCGTGGCCGACCTCGCCCGCATGGCCATGGGGACCTACCAGATAGATTTCGCCGCTCTTGCCCAGTTCGGCCGGGTTGCCGATGCGCGGCTCGTGCCGTTCGGTGAGGTCGAGACGCGCTATTACTTCCGGCTGAACTGCCTGGACCAGCCCGGCGTGCTGGCCCGCGTGGCGGGCATTCTGGCCGACCAGGGGATCAGCATCGCCTCGGTGCGCCAGCACGAGGTCGCCGCCCGCGAGCAGGACTTCGTGCCCGTGGTCTTCATGACGCATCTTGCGCGCGAGGCCCCCATGCAACGGGCCCTGGAGGCCATCAACCGCCTGGAGGTCATCCGGGCGGAGGAGACGCACATGCTCCGGGTGGAGGACATCTGACGTTTGGATCCTTGGAAGCGAAAGGCCGGGAGGGGCCCATGAAGTACTGCGTGATCGTGCCGGACGGTGCTGCGGATTATCCCGTGGGCAAACTGGAGGGCAGAACGCCCCTTGAGGTGGCGCGCATCCCGAACCTGGACAGGGCTGCCCGCAACGGACTCGTGGGCACCACCTGCCACGTCCCCCACCGCATGACCCCCGGCAGCTCCGTGGCCATGCTCAGCCTGCTGGGGTATTCCCCCGTCGACTATTTCACCGGGCGGGGACCCCTGGAGGCCGCCGACCTGGGGCTGGAGATGGGCCCTCGGGACTGGGCTGTGCGCTGCAACCTCATAACCGCCGCCCACGGCGTCCTGGCCGACTTCACCGGGGGGCACATCTCCACCGAGGAGGCCCGGGTCCTCATCGGGGCCCTCAACGAGGAGCTGGGCACCGAGCAGGTATCCTTCCACGTGGGCAACAGCTATCGGCACATCCTCATGTACAGCGGCGAGCAGCCCCTCGACGTCGAAACCACACCCCCCCACGACGTCGTGGGGGAGCAGATCGTGGAGCACTTTCCTGAAGGCACAGGGGACCAGTTTCTGATCGGTCTCATGGACGCCTCGCGCAGGGTGCTGGAACGGCACGAGATCAACAAGGTGCGCGTGGACCTGGGCAAGAATCCGGCCAACATGATCTGGCTGTGGAGCCCCGGCAAGAGGCCCGTCATGCCCTCATTCGAGGAGAGATTCGGGTTGAACGGGGGCGTGATCAGCGCCGTGAACCTGGTGCGGGGTATCGGGGCGCTGATCGGCTGGAAGGCCATCGACGTGCCCGGCGCCACCGGGTACGTGGACACCGATTACGCCGCCAAGGGGCGCTACGCTATCGACGCCTTGAAGCGGTTCGACATCGTGGCGGTGCACGTCGAGGCGCCGGACGAGGCGTCACACGACCGCGACCTGCAGGCCAAGGTCCGGGCCATCGAGCAGATCGACGCCAGGATCGTCGGCCCCATTATGGCGTACGGCGAAGAGGGCGGCGACCTGCGGCTGCTGGTCTGCCCGGATCACCTCACCTCTGTGCGGGACGGACGGCACAAGCCAGACGACGTGCCGTTCGTCCTGTGGGGGCAGGGCGTGCGCGCCCGGTCGGGAGTGCCCTTCGACGAGGCCCACGCCGCCGCCACGGACGTGACGATCGATCCCGGCCACCACCTCATGGCCGAACTCATCGGCAGCCAGCCGGACGACGCCGGCCGGCAATAGCGTCCCTCTTCGTCCATGCGCCTCCCGCAACCACGGTCCTCGCAGGCTTCCGGACACCTCTTCTCAGCCCCCCAGGTTCCTGTCGGCAGGAGACGGGCGGTGTATCCACATTCAGTGCGAGGCCTGCAGCCTCCTCAAGCTACCGGCCCCGTACTCCGGCACATGTCCAAATCTCTCCACAGGTTTGTCGATGCTTCCCAACACAATGCCCAGTGGATACGGTCTGGCCGTCGGCGGCCCATTCGATTGGCCGCCACGAACGGCCGGAACAGGGCCTGGCGTCCGATCCGCTGGCGGTGTATGAAACAAAGGCCAAAATGGAACAAGGTTTGCGATGTAAGCCACTAACCGCGGTTTTAACGACTCAAACGGGCCCTTTGTGCGGGGAGTTGCTGGGCGACGCACCCCGCATCACTGGAGAGACGGGGTGCCAGCCCGACCAGGGGCTGCCTTCTCCGTTCTCCGGAGGAAGAACCTTGTATACATGGGCACTAGTGAGAAAACGTGCACGTCATGGCGGGGCGCTCGGTGCCATCCTTCTCACAGCCACTTTTGCGATAGCACTGCTCACCGCGGGGGGAAACACGGCCTTTGCGGATAACGGCGACAACATCCACGATTACGAGGACGGTCCTCTAACAGCCGACGACTTTCAGGGCTCCCCTCCAGATCCTCTGCCAACGGAGGGGGACGTCACGCTCTATGCGCAGACCGTCGTGGGCTCCGATTACCAGTACGGAGGGACTTACGCGCCGGACGGTGAGGGAGGATACACTTATACGCCCGACGAGGTAACAGTCAGCGCCTACATGGACGAATCGCAGTCATGGATGGATCCCAATCACAAAGACGATGCCGAGCTCCTTGATCATGAGCAGGGACATATGGACCTGGAAGAAGCTGCAATGCGGGACGCCCAGGCCAAGATCAACGAGATGCTGGCCAACGGGGAACTGAGGGGCGAGGGAGCGACTCCCGAAGAAGCCGAGGCCGACCTTCAAAGCAAGATAGATGAAATCATCCACGACCATGAGACCACTCCCGACGGAGAGAATATCCATGACCACTACGATGATAAGACCGAACACGGAACGAACGAACAAGAGCAGGAGAAGCACCGCAAGAAACACAAGGACAAGTTGAAAAAACCAAGCAAAGATGACACCAGAAAGAAAGAGCCCGAAGCGAAATCAGAGGTCGAATCTTCCGGTGGTGGCAGCATTTCGTTCGATGCAACGACGGACGTCCTGAGTATCCTCCACGACAGCATCGTGTACGATCCCGCGTACGGCGTTGCTTCCCTAGATCCGGTGATCGATGCAGAGGTCGTGATGCCTTCGTTCACCCTGGCGGGTCAGGACTCGGACGGCGAGTACTTCTTCTCAGCCGACGCCACGGACCCCCAGATGCTTTTGCAGGAGGGCGCCACTACTTACCTGTCTGCTTACCTGGGTTACATGCGATACGATCCTGGTCAAAACATGCTGTATGGTTTGACCATGGGCATGGAGTACACCCCCGGGCAGAGCACGTATGTCGACGAGATGGTGGCATCGATGGGCACAGGTTTCCCATCCCTTTGCGGGATCAACTTCTATCCGGATAGTGACCTCGGTTCGATGACTTCAGGCTTCAGCGCCAGTGCAAGCGGAGTAACGGGCACCAATGGCATTGCACAGCGTGCTCTGGATGTACCCGAGCCCACGACTCTGGCCCTCGCGAGCATCGGCCTTGTTATGGCTTTGGGGGCAACCCGAAAGAGACGCCGGTGACACTGAGTTCCATCTAAGGGCCTGCCGGGCACATCAGGGGATGAGCTGCAGCGAGGCTCGCGTCGCCACCCCGGACGTAGAGACCCATTCCCATTGGCGAACAGAATGGCGTCCGGGAGCAGGTATGCGCTGGTAACTGCGTCCCGGTTCGTCGCCCATTGGTTCCTGGCAGCGCACGCGGACCCTCCCGTCCGTCGGCTGCAGTGTGAGTTTCCCTCCTGACCGTTCCGTGCGTTTTCCAACCTTCGTTGACCGACAGAATGGCCGGAGCCGGGCGGCATGCCGTGCGGCGGGTGTCCCCGGGAACGGAAGGGCTCGTCACAGGGTCGTTTGCTTTAGCCCGAGTGTCAGTGCCAGCGGCTACATCCCCTTCGTGAGCACTTTTGCGCTGTTCATCGCTCTGCGGGCGGGCGACCAGTTGCGCGCCCAGGTGGCCTGCACGCGGCTCAACGTCAAGCTGATGGGCGGCTACGCCGGGCTGTCGGACTTCGCCGACGGTGCCAGCCACCAGTCGGTCGAGGACCTGGCGGTCGTTCGCGCGGTGCCCAACATCGTGGTGGTTGCCCCGTCGGACATCCGGGAGACACGACTGGCGGTGCGGGCGGCCGTCGAGCATGAAGGACCGGTGTTCGTGCGGCTTTCCCGCGCGGAAATCACGGAGGATTACGGTCCGGATCACCCGTTCGAGCTGGGCAAAGCTGTCATGCTGCGCGACGGGCGAGACGTGACGCTGGCCGCCACGGGAATCACCGTCAGAATGGCAATGCGGGCTGCTGAGATGCTGGGAGAGGAGGACGTTGAGGCCCGTGTGCTGGACGTGCACACCGTGAAGCCGCTGGACGTCGAGTTGCTCACATGTTCGGCCGAGGAAACGGGCGCATTGGTGACCGTGGAGGAGCACAACGTGGCGGGCGGGTTCGGCGGCGCCGTCTGCGAGGAACTCGGCCAGCGCTGCCCGGTCCCCGTGCTGCGGGTGGGGGTCCCGGACCGCTTCGGCGAATCGGGACCGTACGAACAGATACTCCGCCGCGCCGGCATCCATCCGGAAGCTGTTGCGGGGGCCGCCCGACGGGCCATCGCCATGAAGTAGCCCGCCCGCCGATCAGAGCCGCAGGAAGGGGATGTCGACGATCCGGGCGAACATCTCCAGCGCATCCGTCCAGTCGCCGCCGACGGCGTGGACGTGGTTCGCGTGCAGCTCGTCCAGCAGCGTGCGGGGTTCGGGTTCCAGTCTGGCGAACACATGTGGCCAGGCCGGACAACTCGCCTCCAGCCATTCCCGCTGGGCGTTCACGGCCTCACCGGCGAACGCGATGAGCGCGGGCCGCTGGTCGTCGTGCACCACCCGGGCGAAGGTCAGCGGGCCGGGGTCCGCCACGTAGTGCACGTGCGCGCCGACTCCGCCGTACTTGCCGATGACGGGCACCAGCTCGACGGCGCGCAGGTTCTCGCGCGGATCGTCCGAGCGGCGGGAATAGTAGTTCGACTGCCCGCCGCAGTTGCACAGCGTCCAGAGGCCGGTCTCGGTGTCGTGGTGCCGCAGGTCCAGGAACAGCGCGGGCAGGCCGCTGACGACTTGAAGCACCTGCATCGTGAGCGCACCGTCGCCGTCCGCCTCGCAGGCGCAGGCGATCGGGGGACGCTCGCCGTCCCAGTCAAGGCGGCTCGGCAGGAACGCGGCCGAGAGGCACTGCGTGCAGTAGTATGCGGACATGTCGTAGTGGCACTTGATGCCGACGAAGTCGAACTCCCGCTCCTGGATGATGCGCTTGACGGCGGCGGCGCAGGCCGCCTGGAACTCCAGGTTCTCGCGGGTCAGCTTGCCGTCCGGGGCGTATTTGACCGCCCCCGCGTTGTCCTCCAGCCAGTCCACGATGCGTGCCCGATCGTCGCCGGATACCTGTTCGGCGATGCGCAGGATCTCCGACTCGTCGGCGTGGTCCATGTCCACGCCGAACCCCCGGAGCCATTCGGCGGGGCTGCTGGAAACCCCGGTGAGCATGCCGATGGAGCGCCCGCCGATCTGGCCGTAGACCTGTCCCCGCAGGGCGTGCCGTGCGCCCGCTCCTCGGACGAATGCCTCCAGCCTGCGGCGCGTTTCGGGGCTATCGTACGGTCCCCATATCCGCTCCTGGAACATCGCCATCTGGTGGAGCCCGCCGCCGGCGGCCAGCAGCGCGCCCATGCCCGGCAGCCCCGGCTCCCCCGGCGAGACGATCGCTATCGGCTTTTCCAGCACTGCCGCGGCGAGGGCGGCCAGGTTCGGGAACGCGAAAACAGGGATGTTGAAGACCACCGCGGCCACGTCTTCGGCGATGAGCTGCTTTGCCTGGCGGACGGCCATCCGGGGCCGCCACACGGGCTCCGGGCCGGCGACGGCGGTTGCGCCGACGTCCTCCAGGGTGTTCCTCAAGCGGAGCTCATGGGCCTCGATGCGCCCGCGCAGGTCCTCGTGCACGCGCCTGCGCCCGTCCGAGAACGACAGCACGCCGATCCGCGCCTCGATGTTCAGTTCAGTCATCCGGGTCTCCGTTTCCTCTGATGGTGCCTGTGGCTCGTGGAGGCAAGTTATCGCAGCTTCCCTCGGGCTTCAAGGGTCAGGGCGGCCGGTCGCGTGCGCGACTCTTGAACGCGGAATGACGACGGTTACCATATCGCACGCCCGACGTGTGCGGAATTGCAACCGGGAGGGCTGATAGGGACATGCTATATCACGAGCAGGACGAGGGGGGTTCCATCCCACGCGTTCCGGTGGTCGAAGGGGATTGGTGGCGCATATGCCGAATGCCGGAACTGGGCGAGCTGGCCGGCCCCGACCCCGCCCGACAGCACGTGGTGGACCACGGGTTCATTCAGGCGGCCGACGGCAGGTGGCAGCTCTGGGCCTGCATCCGCGGCACGGCGGTGGGGCGGATCATCTACGGGTGGGAAGGTGACTCGCTCGAAGACGGCCCCTGGCCCGCGCGGGGAATCAAGGTGCGCGCCGATGCCCGCTACGGGGAGCAGGTCGAGCCGGAGGAGAAGGTGGGCGCGCCTTTCTTCCTCAAAGCGGAGGACACCTATTACTGCTTCTATCACTCCAGCGGGGTGCACGTGATGACCTCGCAGAACGGCGTGGACTACCGGCGAAAGCTCGATGCCGGGGGGGCCTCCCGGATGCTGAGGGACGGCGGGCGGGACGTGATGGTCCTGAAGAGCGGGGAGACGCATTTCCTCTACCTGTGCGTGACCACGGTGTCCGCCGACCGGTGGGCGCGCTCGTTCATCATCACGCGGACCTCGCAGGACCTGGAGCGCTGGTCGGATTACACCATCGTCTCGGAGGGGGGCAGGGCGGGCAACGGGCCGGTGAGCTCCGAGAGCCCTTTCGTGGTGGAACTGGACGGCTTCTACTATCTTTTCCGGGCCACTTCGACCGACTTCAACACCTACGTCTACCGCTCGCGGAACCCTTACGATTTCGGAGTCAACGACGACTCAAAACTGATCGCCGTGTTGCCCATCAAGGCGCCCGAAATCGTGCTGCACGGGGGGCAGTATTATATCAGCGACCTGAGCGACTTCCGGGGCATCAAGCTGGCCCGCCTGCGTTGGCAGGAGGCCCCCGGCTGAGCTTTCACAGGCGAGGGCCTGTCTGCGTGCCTGCCTGTGGGGCAGACAGGCGACCACGCACAGGCAGGCGCCTGTGCCACGTGCCGAACGGTGACGGCGACGGGCGGTGCACAGACCACACCGAGGATTCGATAGTTGGATGGCCCGGGCAGTCCGCTCGTTTTTCTTGCATTTTCGGCTTGTGTCTGGTAATACTACGTCTGTCGGCGAGCGGAGGGCGCCGTGTGCCCTTGGAAAACGGTGAGAATCCGTTACGGACCCGCCGCTGTAACCGGTAGCGAAAGTCCCGCGCATGCCACTGTTCGCCCCCCGGGCGGATGGGAAGGCCGGACGAGTAGCCGCGACCGGAAGTCAGAAGACAGGCTCGCCGACGCTGGCTGCTGATCTTCGGGTTGTGAGATGAGCGGCACGGATGCGCGCAAGAACATCTGTGATGCTTGGGGCCAGCCCGACGCCGGCGGCGTCGGGCTTTTTTTCCTTGACGCCCTCCGGGCAGACGGGAGTTTCCCCTGAGGGCGAGTTGCCTCGCCGCCTCTCTGCGCCCGCGGCCGGCTTTACACGTTCCGGCCGGACCCGGCGGGTGTCCGTCCGGTTGGAACCCTGTAGCGCGGGAGGACCGTCATGAGAGGTGGCCACACGGGCAGAGGCCCGCTTGGAGCCGTTGCAGTGCTGATCGGACTGCTGGTTCTTGTGGAAGGTGGAACGTTCGGCGAATCGGATCCGTCAGAGGAGGGCGCGGACGCCGGGCAGCAGATCGTCGTGACCGCCACACGCGTGGAAACGCCGGCCGAGCAGGTGGGAAGCTCCATGACGGTGATATCCCGCCTCGAGATCGAAGAAAGCGGGCAGGAGTTTGTCGGCGACCTGCTGCGCCACGTGCCCGGCCTGGACGTTGTGCGCGGCGGCGGGCCGGGTCAGACCACGTCCGTGTTCATTCGCGGAGCGAAGTCCGAACAAACGCTGGTGCTGATCGACGGCATCGAGGCCAACGATCCCATCAGCCCCGGCCGCGGATTCGACTTTGCTCACCTCAGCACCGATAACGTGGAGCGAATCGAGGTCATCCGCGGCCCCCAGAGCACCCTCTACGGCTCCGACGCCATGGGCGGGGTGATCAACATCATTACGAGAAAAGGCACCGGAAGGCCCCACGGCAGCGTGGGCGCCGAGGTGGGGTCCTTCGACACTTACCGGGAGAGCGTGGAGCTGAGCGGGTCCACGGATATGCTCGGTTACGCCCTGAGCCTGTCGCGCTACGACACCAACGGCATCTCGGCCGCCGACGAGGATGCGGGCAACGACGAGGACGACGGCTACGAGAACACCACCTTCTCCGGTCGATTCACCTTCAGTCCCGCCGACGAGTTCGACCTGGACCTGGTGCTGCGCTACACGGACGCGGAATCGGAGCTGGATAACTTTGGAGGCGCGTTCGGGGACGATCCGAACTATCTGCTCGATACGGAGGAGCTTTTCGCGCGCCTGCAGGGTCGCCTGCGGCTGCTGGACGGCCGCTGGGAGCAGAAACTGGGCGTGGCGTTCACGGACTACGACCGCCGGGCTGACAACGATGTGGACCCCGCGCATCCG
Organism: uncultured candidatus Brocadiaceae bacterium; assembly: GCA_964572825.1. Classification (GTDB taxonomy): domain Bacteria; phylum Planctomycetota; class Brocadiia; order SM23-32; family SM23-32; genus CAYVBE01. The sequence continues at coordinate 22,804 of CAZNGS010000023.1, read as the reverse complement.
TCCGACCTGGTGCGGAGCAAGTACCTGGGGGAGATACTGAAGTTCGACTGGCAGCACGACTTCCATCTCAGTGAGTCCAATACGTTGACGCTGGGCTTCGAAACCGAGGAGGAAAAGGGGCGGTCCCGCTATTACTCGGAGAGCATGTTCGGCCCGTACCTGAGCGTGCAGGAGGAGCGCGAGGCCCGCACCAACAGCGCCTACGTGCAGGACCAGTGGGAAGTAATCGACAACCTGTTCGCCACCCTGGGAGCGCGGGTGGACGACCACGACCGCTTCGGCTCCGAGACCACGTACAGGGCCGCGCTTGCCTACCAGATCGAGGCGACCGGAACGCGCCTCAAGGCCAGCTACGGCACGGGGTTCAAGGCTCCGACGCTCTTCCAGCTCTTCAGCGACTACGGCAACCCCAACCTTGAACCCGAGGAAAGCACCGGATGGGACCTGGGCGTGGAGCAGTCCCTGATGGGGGACCGGTTGACGCTGGGGGCCACCTACTTCAAGAACGATTTCGACGACCTGATCGACTACGTTCCCACGGGGTTCACCGGGACGTACATGAACGTGGACCGGGCGGAGTCGGACGGTGTCGAGGTCTCCGTGAAGTTCCAGGCCACCGAGAGCCTGTCGCTGAGGGCGAACTGCACTCACCAGGACACCGAGGACAGGGAGACCGGCCGGGACCTCCTGCGCCGTCCACATCGGAAGGCGGGCATCGGGGCGACGTACCGATTCCCCTCAGACCGGGCCCGGGTGGGTCTGGACGTCCTCTACGTGGGGTCGCGGGATGATCTGGACTTCTCGAGCTGGCCCGCCGAGCGCGTCGAGCTGAGCAGTTACACCCTGGTCAACCTTTCGGGGTCTTACGACGTTTCGAAGTGCGTGCGGCTGTTCGGCAGGATTGAAAACCTGCTGGACGATGACTACCAGGAAGTCAGGGGATTTGGCGCCCCGGGCATCGGCTTCTACGGTGGGATGCGGCTCACGTTCTGAGACTCAGAGCGGGAAGGAGCGATGGGCGGCAGATCCAGGATGGTTCTCGCGCTCGCGGCGCTGCTCACGGGGGTCGCGGGCGGCCTGTTGCTCAACCGCATCCGGCCGCCCCGTCCCGCCCGGAGCGCGGGGGTTGACCCCGGGGCAAGCCGCCCGAGTTACCGCTACAGTCGGGTGGTCTGCATGTCCCCCGCCGTCAGCGAGATCGTGTTCGCGCTGGGGGCAGGGCCGCGTGTCGTCGGCGTCAGCCAGCACACCCGCTATCCGCCGGGGGCCGCCGAGAAGCCCACGTGCGGCGGATTCGTCAACCCGAACTACGAGCGAATGGTTGCGCTGAAGCCGGACCTGATCATCAGCCAGGGCGAGGCGGCGGGTCTGCGGCGCTTCGCCGCCGAACGGGACATCGCCTTCACCGCACTGGCCCTGACCGACCTGGAATCCATCTTCGCCGCGATACGACAGGCCGGCGAGGCACTGGAAGTGGAGGCGAGGGCGGAGCTGGTCGCCTCGCGGATGCGCTATCAACTGGCGCAGGTGCGGGACCGGGTCAGCGACCGCGCGCCGGGCCGGGTGCTGCTCGTGACGGGCCGACAGCCGGGCACACTGAGCGCCGTCCACACGGTGGGTTCCCGGTCATTTCTTCACGATCTGCTGCGGGTGGCCGGGGGACGGAACGTGTTCGACGACCTGGACAGAGAATACGCCACGGTCAGCAAGGAGGCCCTGGTGCAGCGGGCGCCAGAAGTCATCGTGGAGCTGCACGGCGAGGGCGGCGACCAGGCCGGCCTCCAGCGGCAGGTGCGCGCGCTCTGGGCCGGGCTGGCGTCGTTGCCGGCTGTTCGCGACGGGCGCATCTACGTCGTCGAGTCCACCTATGCGCTCATTCCCGGCCCCCGGGTCGTGGACCTGGCTGAGCGCCTGGCCGGCGTCATTCACCAGGAGCGCCAGTGATGGGGCGGGCACTGCTGACGGCCGCGGATTGCTCGTTTGCCTATCCGGGGAACGGCTTCCGGCTGGAGGGGGTGTCGCTGTCCGTGCGAATGGGGGAGACGCTGGGCATCGTGGGCCCCAACGGCAGCGGCAAGAGCACGCTCCTCCGGCTGCTGAGCGGGGCCCTGCGGCCCGCGGCAGGCGAGGTCCTGCTGGAGGGAGTCCCACTGCGGAGCATCGGCAGGCGGCGGCTGGCCACCCGCGTGGCTTTCCTGCCCCAGAGCCTGCGGACCACCTTTCGGTTCCGCGTGCGCGACGTGGTGGCCATGGGCCGTTATCCCTACCAGGGGGCCTTCGGGTTCCTGCGCAGCGACGATGTCGCGGCCGTTGAGGAGGCGTTCCGGGAGACCGAGACCGGCTGCCTGGCCGACAGGCTGTTCTCCACACTGTCGGGCGGTGAGAAACAGCGCGTCCTCGTGGCCGGCATCCTGGCGCAGCAGCCGGAGGTCATGCTGCTGGACGAACCGACTGCCGCGTTGGACATCCATCACCAGTCCGACGTGCTGGACCTGCTGTGGCGGCTCTCCCGGTCGGGAATGGCCGTAACCCTGGTGACGCACGATCTGAACGCAGCCAGCCAGTTCTGCGACCGATTGGCGCTGTTGCGGGAGGGGCGGCTGGTGCGGGTGGGACCGCCGGAGGAGGTGCTGGAGGAGGGGCTGCTGAGCGAGACCTACGGCGCGCAGGTCCGCGTGCTGCCCAACCCCGTGACATCGTGTCCCATGGTGCTGGTGCTGGGGGAGGCCGCCCATGAGACGGAGTAGGTCTTACCTGACGGCGGGCCGGTTCTGGCTGGCCATGGCGGTCGGTTTCGGGCTCTGGGTTGCCGTGGGCTTTGCGTGCCTGTTTTTTGGGCAGATTTCGGTGGCTCCGGAGCGTGTGGTGGGCGCCCTGGCAGGGGGGGACGTACCGCTGAATGATGTCGACGTGGTGCTCATGCAGCGCGTGCCCAGGATCGCGCTGGGTCTGCTTGCCGGGGGAGGCCTGGCACTGGCGGGTGCGGTCTTTCAGGCTCTGCTGCGCAATCCCCTGGCGACGCCGCACACGCTGGGGGTCTCGGCGGGGGGTGCCCTGGGGGCCGCGCTGGCGCTGTCGCTGGGCTGGAGCGCCCCGTCGCTGGGACCCCTCCCCCTCGGTCCCGTGCAGTTTTTCGCGCTCGCCGGAGCACTGGCGAACATGGGCATCATCTACGCGTTCGCCCGGCGGCGGGGGACCGTCTCCCCGCTCATGCTGCTGCTGGCGGGGGTTACACTGGCGCTGGTGTGCTCGGCGCTGATTATGTTCGTTCGCTTCATCTCCGCGCCGGACAAGCTGGTGATGGTGGACCGCTGGTTGATGGGAGGGCTGGACGTGCACGGGTATCGAAGCGTCGCCGGCGTTGTGCCGTTCTTTCTGCCGGCCCTGGCGCTGATGCTGTGCGAGGCGAACGCGCTGAACCAGCTTACGCTGGGGGAGGAGGTGGCGGGCGCGAGGGGGGTGAACGTGTCGGCGGTGCAGACCGAGGTCTTCCTGGCGGGCTCCATCCTGACGGCCTCCGTGGTCTCCGTGGCGGGGCCCATCGGTTTCGTGGGGCTGATCGTTCCGCATGCGGTGCGGGCGCTGGCCGGACCGGACCATCGCCTGCTGCTGGGATTGAGTTTCTTCGGCGGCGGCGCTTTCCTGGCTGCGGCCGACACCGTGGCGCGGTCCGCCTTCGCCCCCTCGGAGCTGCCCGTGGGAGTGCTGACGGCGATGCTGGGAGGCCCCTTCTTCCTGCTACTGTTGCTCAGCCGCGCGGAGGAGCTCTGAAGCGCCGGCCGAGGGGAAGGTAGTTTTTCTTGATGGCCGTTTTTTTCTTGACGATTTGCGGCGGGGCCCTTAAAATTTGCTCGAGTTTGGTGCACAAAATGAACGGCAAGCTGGACGGAAGTTCCGGGGTTTTCGTTCAAAGGGTGGTCCGCCGTTCACCGGGCGGGCTGCCATGAAAGCGCACGGGGGAGGTGCCGCGACATGGTATTCGAGAAAGCAAGGCAGTACGCCCGATCGACCGCTGTGAACCGTCTGAGCAGGTACGTTGCCGACGCGTCGCCTGAATCGCTGGCCCGCATCTGGGCGCTGTTCGAGAGGCTGTCGTCCAACCCGCGGGACCGGCGGGAGGCCAGGCGATTTCGATGGCTCGTGGAGGAGGGGCATGCCTTCGGCAAATGGCTGGAGCGGGTCTCCTCGGAACTCAACCCCAAGGCGCGCACCTGTCTGGTGCGCAATCTCTACGGGAATGCCTGGTTCCTCAGCCGTCCCACCCGGGCGAAGTTCGTGGACCGGCACGGCTACCAGCCGCCTTACATCATCGTTTTCGACGTCACCGCCCGCTGCAACCTGAAGTGTGAAGGCTGCTGGGCCGCAATGTACGGCAAGCGAGAGGACCTTCCTTACGAGCTGCTGGAGCGCGCCATCACCGAGGCCGAAGAGGAGATGGGGATCCATTTCTTCGTCTTCTCCGGGGGGGAGCCCACCTTGCGCGGGGAGCTGCTCGACCTCTACCGTGACCACTCCGACAGCCAGTTCCAGATATACACCAACGGCACGCTGATCGACCGCGAGATGGCCGCCGCGTTCGCCGACTGCGGCAACGTCATGCCCATGCTCAGCATCGAAGGGGACCAGCTGCTGACCGACCAGCGGCGCGGCGAGGGCATCCATGGCAAAGTCATGGACGCGATGGACAACCTGCGCGCCGAGGGGGTGCTGTTCGGATTCAGCGCCACCGGCACCCGCAAGAACGCCGAGACGATCATGAGCGATCGCTTCGTCGAGCTGATGATCGAAAAGGGCTGTCTCTACGGCTGGTACTTCCAGTACATACCCATCGGGCGCAACCCCAACCTGGATTTGATGATCACCCCACGGCAGCGCGAGCACATGCGCACGCGCGTCTACGAGCTGCGCAACGAGTATCCCATCTTCCTCTCCGATTTCTGGAACGACGGCACGGAGGTCAACGGCTGCATGGCCGGCGGCAAGCGCTACTTCCACGTCAATAACAACGGTGACGTGGAGCCGTGCGTCTTCTGCCACTTTGCCGTGGACAGCATCAAGAACACCACGCTGGCCGAGGCCTTGAAGCACCCGCTGTTCCGGGCCATCCGCGAGGGCATCCCCTACGATGGCAACCTGCTGAGGCCCTGCATGCTCATCGACCGGCCGTGGGTGTTCCGGCAATACGCCGGGGAGCACGGCGCAGAGCCAACCCATCCGGGGGCGGAGACGCTGATCGAGGACCTCGCCGACGGCCTGGACGAACGGGCCAGGGCCTGGGCGGAGATCGCGGACCGCAAGTGGCAGGAAGGCCAGCAGTTGCCCCTGTATCCATACCCGCCCGGGGATGAGCCGGAGTACCTGCGGGCACGCGCCGTTCACGTCCGGCGTTGAAAGATCGCCCGCCGCAGGACTTTGGGCCGGGGAGGCGCCGCAAGCCCTGCCCGGCCCACAGTGCGTTGAGAGGACAGTATCGTGACTGAGCAAGAAACCGGCCGTCCCGTCATCCCACTGATTCCCCTCCGGAACATGGTCATGTTCCCCGGTGTCAGCACCACCGTGCGCATCGGGCGGCCGCGTTCCCTGGCGGCGCTGCGGGAGGGCAGGCAACGGGACGGCCGGCTGGTGCTGGTGGCGCAGAGAGACAGCGCCGTGGACAGACCGGGGCCGTCGGACCTCTCCGAGGTCGGCGTCATCGGCCGTATCCGCCGGGACTCCGGGGGCGGCCAGTCGGGTGGGCGCAACGTGCTCATCGACGGACTGGAACGCTGCCGACTGGCCGATGTCGTTCAACAGGAGGCCTACCTCGCCGCCCGTGTGGAGCCGCTGCCGGAGGAGCCCGGGGAGGTCCCCGCCGATCTCCGGCGCCGGGTGCGGGAACTGTTCACAGCGGGCGGCGGGCCGGGAGAGGTTCTCGCGCAGATGAGCGAAGTTCCCGGCTTCCGGCCGGATTATTTCATCGCGTTCGCCCTGGATATGCCCGTCGAGAGAAAGCAGATGCTGTTGGAGGAGAGGGATCCGGAGCAACGCTACCGCATGCTGGTGCCGTTGCTCAACCGGGAGCGGAAGATAGCCGCCGCCGGCGAGCGCATACGCGAGGACCTGCACGCCGGCATTAACGATGAGCAGAGACGCCGCTATCTGGAGGAACGGCGCCGCCGCGTGGAAAAGGCGCTGGCCGAACTGACCGGCGAAGAGGACGATCTCGTCCAGCTGCGCCAGCGGCTGGACGAAACCGACCTTCCCGAGCAGGCCCGCGCGGAGGCGGACCGAGAACTCGCCCGCCTTAGCCGCATGCCCACCTCCTCGCCCGAGTTCAGCCTGACGGTGGACTACCTGGAATGGCTCGGCGAACTGCCGTGGAACCGTTCCACCGAGGCGGTCGTGGACCTGCCGGAGGCACGCCGCGTCCTTGATCGGGATCATTACGACCGGGAGGAGGTGAAAGAGCGCATCCTCGAGTACCTCAGCGTCCGTAAGCTTCGCCCGGAGAGCGAGGGGGCCTTTCTGTGCTTCGTCGGCGCGCCCGGCGTGGGCAAGACCTCCCTGGGGCGCTCCATCGCCGAGGCCACCGGCCGCAAGTTCTGCCGCATCTCCCTGGGAGGGATACGGGACGAGGCGGACATACGTGGCCACCGCCGCACCTACATCGGCGCGCTCCCGGGACGGATCATGAGGGCCCTGCGCGACGCCGGCGTCAACAATCCCGTGCTGATGCTCGACGAGCTGGACAAGATTCAGCCGGGCATCCGCGGCAACCCGGCCTCTGCGCTGCTGGAGGTGATGGACCCCGAGCAGAACGCCGAGTTCGTGGACAACTACCTGGCCGTGCCCTTCGACCTGTCCCGGATCATGTTCATAGGCACCGCCAATACCACGGACACAATACCGCCGGTGCTGCTGGACCGCCTGGAGGTCATCGAGCTGGCGGGCTACTCGACGGACGAGAAGGTTGCCATCGCCCGCCAGTATCTGGTCCCCAAGCAGCTCACGGCGGCGGGCCTGCAGGACGAGCAGGTGGAATTCGAGGAGGACAGCATCGAGTTCCTGATCGAGGGCTACACCCGTGAGGTGGGCGTTCGGGGCCTGGAGAGGCAGATCGGCGCCATCTGCCGGAAGCTGGCCCGCGAGCGCGTGGGCGGGCACTGGTGTTACCAGTCGGTCACGGCCCGGCGTGTGGGGGACATGCTGGGTCCGCGGCGCTACCGGACGGAGAGGGCCGAGCGCGGCTTGCGACCGGGTGTCTGCCCCACGCTCGCCGTCTCTCCGGCCGGGGGCAGGCTGCTCACGGTCGAGGTGGATCGGGTGCCGGGGGAAGGGAAGCTCATCGTGACCGGGCGGGCGCGGGAGGCGCTCCGCGAGAGCGCCCAGATCGCCTTCAGCTTCTGCAAGAGCAGGGCAGAGCGGTTGGGGTGGCCTTCGCAGCTCCTGGAGCGCTCGGACTTCCACGTGCACTTCCCCGCCTCCGCGGCGGCGTCCGAGGCGGCCTCGGTCGGCCTGGCCATTGTGCTGGGCTTCGCTTCCGCGTTGACCGGCCGGCCCGTCCCGGACGGCACGGCCGCTCTGGGCGAGATTGCCCTCAGCGGTCGCCTGCGCAAGGTGGAGTCCCTGCCGGAGCGACTGGCCGCGTCGGACAGGGCTGAGATCGACAGACTCATCCTGCCCGAGCTCAACCAGCCCGACGTGGAGGACTTCCTCCGCTCCAGGCCGCACCCCGGCGCGGAACTCACCTACGTCTCGTCCATCGAAGAAGCCATCACCGCCGTCTTTGCCGGTGCCGCCGCACCACGAGGAGAAGTGACGTGACCGCAGGGGAGGACCGCGGCCCGGAGGGACGCTGGTTGGCATTCATGGTCAATCTGCCCAGCGACGTGTAGGGCTGCGGCCGCGGACTGGGCCTGCTGGAACTGGACGCACGGGAGAACTCCCCGGAGGCGCACCAGTGGGACAGCCCCGCCCGAGGACAGGCGTGCCGCCGGACATGCGCTGAGGCGGAGCGGGTTGGCCAGGGCAGAGTGACTGCTGAGACCCTCGCGAGCAGTACCCGTCGCAGGGCGCCTGTGTGGCGCAGCCTTCCCCGCCCCGCGGCCCCCACTACGCCGACCTTCCGACGTCAGGAGTGTAGCGTATAGGAGTGCGGCGTCAAGCCGCCGCAGTCCGTAGAACGGCATGCCTGTGCTTCGTCCATCGTCTCGCAGTGCGTTGCTGCCTCCTGACTTCGAAGGGGCAAGGAAAGGCAACATCAGAATCCGGCCACCGCCTTTCTTGCCGTACAGCGGTGCCTCACCTACAATTGGCCATGGATGTACACCCAGCCTCATCTACCGGATCAAATGGCATGGATCTACTGGTTGCCACCGGCAACCCGGGCAAATGCCGCGAGATGCGGCGGCTGCTCTCGGACCTACCGGTGCGGATACTGACGCTGAGCGACTTCCCCGGAGCGCCAGAGGTCGAGGAAGACGGCGAGACGCTCGAAAAGAACGCGGCCAAGAAGGCCCGCGAGCAGGCCCGTTTCAGCGGTCTCGACGCCGTGGCGGACGACTCCGGCCTGTTCGTGGACGCGCTGGACGGCCGGCCGGGCGTGCACAGCGCCCGATACGCCGACGGCGAGCCCACGTCCGAGAACCTGTGCATCAAGCTGCTGGCCGAGATGGACGGGGAGCCTGAGGAGCGGCGGCAGGCCCACTTCCGCTGCTGCATCGCCATGGCCGACCCGGAAGGCCAAATCGTCCTGCGGGCCGAGGGCCGGTGCGACGGCATAATCGCCGAGGAGATGGCGGGGGAGGGCGGCTTCGGCTACGACCCCGTCTTCTACTACGAGCCCGCCGGCCGGACCTTCGCCCAGATGGCGCCCGAGGAGAAGAACGCCGTCAGCCACCGCGGCCGCGCCCTGAAGCAGTTCCGCCGCCGCTTCGCCAGGTGGTTGGACGAGCAGGGCGGCTGAGCCACTCTGCAGGGTCCGCTTGCCCCCGCCCGCCCCACCGTGTAGCATGCCATCGGCAACGGGACGTAAGCGGCGGAGTGTGTGGATGATGGATCAAAAAGGAGCAGGGCGTAGCTGGCTGCGGGAGCGGTGGTTCGTCTGGGTTCCGCTCAGCTTTCTGGCTCTGCTGGCGGTGGCTTACGCCGCCTACCGCGCCGTGCTGAAGCACCGGTTGAACGCGCGCCTCCAGGCCATCCGGGAGGAGGGCTACCCCGCAACGTTGGAGGAACTGGACGCCTGGTACGAGGAGCCCCCGCCGGGTCAGAACGCCGCCGACATCTACATGAAGGCATTCCGCTTGATCGTCGAGCCGACGGAGGAGGAAGCTGAGAAGCTTCCGTTGGTGGGTTACGCCGAGCTTCCGCCGCCCGGCGAGGCACTGCCGCAAGAAATGATGTCGGCTATTGAGAAACACTTGGAGCCCAATAAGCAAGCCATCCGTCTGCTGCACGAGGCCGCCTCTCTCGGGAGGAGTCGCTACCCCATTGACCTGCGGGACGGGGCTGCCATGCGGGTGAACCATCTCACCAGTGTGCGGCGTGGTGCGGAATTGCTGGCCCTCGCCGCCTGTTGGCACGCTCGGGAGGGCAACCCGGAGGCAGCCAGGGCGCTGACGTCGTGCTTTGCCCTGGGGGAATCTTTGGGCGACGAGCCGGTGCTGATCTCTCAACTTGTCCGCTACGCGATCGACGCGATCAGTGTTTATGCGCTGCAGGACATCCTCAGTTTGGTCTCGCTTCCGGCCGGTGCATTGACTGCACTCGAGAGCGCAATCCGGTCACTGCCGAGCAAGCCGGGGACGCCGCCAAGATGGGTCCTGGGCGAAATGTTGTTCGTGGCGGAGGCATCGAAGCCGGAGCAACTTGGGTCTGAGCTCAGGTTGAGCGGGTGGACCGCACCGGCGTATCGGCAAACCGGGGTCCTGCAACTCGATGCCCTCTATCGCCTTGCAGTGATGGATGAGTTCGTAGAAGCGTGTCGCGAACCATTCCCCCGCCGGATTGAGGCCAGCAGGCGCGTGGCGTCCGAAAAGGATCGCAGGGCCTCCCAACGGCCATGGCTTCATCCGCTCACGGTGCGCAGGATGCCTACAGTGTACGGTGGCGTGCTGGAAGAAGCGGCCGATTTCGCCCGCCTCAGGTCGGCCAGAGTTGCCCTGGCGGTGGAGCGCTTCCGGCTGGATAACGAGAGGCTGCCCGAGAAGCTTTCCGAACTGGTGCCAGCCTACATAGAGGAGGTACCGGCGGACCCCTTCGACGGGAAGCCGGTGCGCTACAAACGGCTGAAGACTGGTTACGTTCTCTACAGCCTGGGTCGAGATCAGGACGACGACAGCGGCGAGGAAGGGGAGTACGATGCAGATTCCGACATCGTCTTCCGCGTGACGCGGTAGCGCAGGGAGCGGTGTCCGCCCGTTCCGTTGTGGTTTCCTCTCGATCCGGCGGGCGTCCGGCATTCCGGAAACGCTGGCGGGCCGCCTTGCGGTTCCAGCTTTCTGCCCCCATGGGGCATCTTTTTGAGGTCAAACCATGATTGTCGAACGTGTGGAGACGGCCTGGATACGCATGCCTCTGCCGCGGCCGCGCGGCCTTTCGGGGGGAACGATCACACGCAGCAGCGACGCGGTCTGTCGCATTACAACGGCCGGGGGCCTGCAGGGCATCGGGGAGGCGCGGGGCGGTCCTCTGGCGGAGATTTGTGAGATCATCGACACGGCTTTCCGCCCGGTACTGGTCGGCCGCCACGCGGCCGAGACCGGTTATCTCTGGCAGGCGATGCACGATCTGCTGCACGGTCCGGAGGCACGCGAGCACGACTGGCGTCCGCGCACCGTGCTGGCTGCTATCGCGGCCGTTGACCTGGCGCTATGGGACATTAAGGCGAAGGCCGCCGGCCTGCCGATGTGCCGGTTGCTCGGAGGGGCGCCGGTCGATGTGCCGGCGTACATCTCGGAGGGGTTCTACTCGGATGAACAGTCCCTGGAAGAGGTCGCCGCGGAGGCCGCAGAGGCCGTGCGGCAGGGAGGTTTCGATGCGCTGAAGGTCCGCATCGGCCGGGACCCGGCAGACGACGTGCGGCGACTGGCGGCCTTCCGCGATGCCGTGGGGGACGGCATTCGGCTCATGGTCGACGTCAACCAGCACTGGGACTTCGACCAGGCCCAGGCCACGCTCCCCCGTATCGAACCGTTCCGCCTGTTCTGGTTGGAGGAGCCGAACTCCGTGAAGCGAAGCCCCGAAGAGTTCTCGGCCCCTGATCGACTCAGTGGTAAGATTGCCTCGCTTACAGGCATCCCGCTGGCGTCAGGAGAGAATCACACCACCCTGGCCGAGTGCCGTTCACTGGTGGAGAATGCTCCCCTGCGTTACCTGCAGTTTGATGCCATCAAGAACGGTGGACTGACGGAGTACCTCAGGGTGGCGGCGTTCTGCAAGGCGCACGGAGTCCTGCTTGCGCCGCACCACGTGCCGCACTTCCACGCACACCCGGTGGCCGCCATGCCCCACGGGTTCATCGTGGAGACCTTCGAGAACTCAAGGCAGCACGTGGCCTGGCCTGACCTGTTCCCTGGCCCTGGGACTGGGCTACGACTTTGCGCGCCACATGCGAGATGCGTACTTCTACTTCGCTTATCCGTTTCTGGTCTCAGTGCCCGGCTACGGTGTAGGTGTTCGCGGTCTGCCCGACGGCGAGCAGCAGAGGAACCTGCAGGCGCTGCGCTTCATCAGCGACGAGGCGGCCGCCGTTGGTCTGGACTTCCAGCTCGGTCTGTGGACCCATACCTACAAGTGCTCGGACAGTCCGGAGATCAATTACACTGTCGAGGGACTGACGCCCGAGAGGCACGCCGCCTACTGCCGGGACGCCCTTGGTCAACTACTGACGGAGTGCCCATCCATCGGAGGAGTGACCTTCCGCGTGCACGGCGAGAGCGGAATTCCGGAGGGCAACCACCGGTTCTGGGACACCGTCTGGGATGGTATCTCGGATTGCGGGCGCAGCGTCCGAATCGACCTCCACGCCAAGGGGCTCCCCCACGAGCTCATCGACGTGGCCTTCGGCAAGGGCGTGCCCGTCACCGTGTCGCCGAAGTACTGGGCCGAACACCTGGGCCTGCCGTACCACCAGGGGTCGATACGGGAGCGGGAGCGGCGGGGAGAGCAGGGCAAGCCGCGTGCTTTGATGTCCCTCAGCACCGGGTCGCGCCGGTTCACCCGTTACGGCTACGGGGACTTTTTGCGGGAGGACCGGTCCTATGGCGTTCTGCACCGGGTCTGGCCCGGCACCCAGAGGCTGCTCCTTTGGGGAAACCCCGCGATGGCGGCCGCATACGGAAGAGCCTTCACCTTCTGCGACAGCCTGGGGGCTGAACTATTCGAGCCGATGTCGTTCAAGGGACGCCTGGGTTCCGGCTCACCGGGAGGCCGGGAGCCGTACGCCGACGCGCCTCTCAACCCGCCCGACGGAATCTGGGAGAAGTACCGCTACACCTACCGCCTCTGGGGACGTCTGCTGTACAATCCGGACGCCGATTCCGACCAGTGGCTCCGTCACCTGCGGCGGCGGTACGGCACGGCCGCGCCGGCGGCGGAGGGGGCGCTGACCGCTGCCAGTCGCATCCTGCCGTTGGTGACAACCGCCCATTTGCCGTCTGCGGCCAACGTATCCTACTGGCCGGAGATCTACACGAACATGCCGATCGCCGATGCGGACCAGGATCAGCCATACGGCGACACGCCGAGCCCGAAGCGCTTCGGGACGGTGAGTCCGCTGGATCCGGAGTTTTTCTCGGGCATCCGCGAGTTTGCCGGAGAACTGGTGGATGGCGTGCGGTCGGGCAAGGTGTCCCCGCCCCGGGTGGCGCAGTGGCTGGAGTGGAGTGCGAAAGAGGCCCGGTGTCGGCTGGCCGAGGCGCGGAGGACCGTCGCCGACAAGACCGATCCCGCGTTCCGTCGGCTGGCGGCCGACGTAGAGATCTGCGGCGGACTCGGCCTGTTCTTCGCGCACAAGCTGCGGGCGGGTCTGGCCTACGAGCTGTACCTGTACACGGGCGATGCGGACCTGCTCGAGGCAGCGGTGGCGTCCTACGGAGCGGCCGTTGACGCCTGGCGGGCGCTCTCCGACTGCGCCGACGGCGTCTACCGGGACGATCTGGCGTTTGGTCTGTCAGCCAACTTCCGGGGCCATTGGCGCGATCGGCTGCCGGCAATCGAAGCAGACCTGGCGGCGCTGAGGGAGCAGCTCACCGACGCCCCGGAGGACGACAACCGTGATGTCCGCGAGCCCGACGCGGCTGGCTTCCTCGATCTGTGGGCTCCCGCCGATCTCCATTACGACCACGACCCGCCATTGGGTTTTCAGCCCGGAGAGGGCGTGCACATAGAGCTCTGCGTGGAGGGCGATGACGTCCTGAAGTGTACGCTCGAAGTTTCACTGCGCTATCGTCACGTCAATCAGGCCGAGGCGTACATGGCAGCCGGTATGGCAGGGAAGCGCGGCAGTAGGTTCCAGGCGAGCATCCCGGCCAGTTACACGGGCTCTCCGTACCCGTTGCAGTATTACTTCGTGCTGCGGGACGGTCCCCGGCGCACCTGGTTCTACCCCGGCGTGGGCTTCCCCGCCGGCCAGCAGCCGTACTTCGTCATCCGCCGGCACCCGTGAGGGGTATCGGAATCTTGACCGGGTCTACTTTCTTGTGTCTCTCACCACCTTGCGAAGCACGTCGCGTTCGCCGGGGGGCTGAGCTCGGGTCAAGTTCCAGCCGCCCTTGCTCCAGTCTCCTGTGTACAACGCTTGGAGACTTTACGATCTGGGGACGGAGTTTTTCGGTGTGCCTTCCTTTGGATCCTCGGGACCGGGAGATGGCCATCCGCTTTACGCCGGCCCTTGCGTCCAAAACTCGCTCAGACATCGCTGCCAAAGCCGCCGCCACGGTTGCAGTCTATGCTATGGGCTGTTTGGGCCAGAAACTTCCCAGTGCAGACGACCTTCTCCCATTTGCCAACTGTCCGGTCTATCCCTTCTGGCCACCCCTTTCCTCCAATGCTTGCAGCGTGACACGTATCTTTTCCCTCGCCTGCAGCACAGCGTCCACGTCGTCGTGCATCCCACTGTGCTCCGTGTGCACATCGATGCGGACTTCGTCCAGCCTTGCCACCAGCGATTCCAGGGGCTCGGCCTTATGCTGGGGCAAACCCTCCCTCAGACGGGCGGTGGGGAGAACAAGAACTATTCTACCCCGGCCCGATTCCGGCTCTGCGGACTCGGTCGGTTTGAGCAGGATTTCCAGGGCGGCCCTGAACGTCTCCGGGCCGACGCGACGGGCAAGCCGTCTGAGGGTCTTGTCGTTCAGTCCCAGGATCTGGCGGCATAGCTGGGGGAGCTCCTCGTCGTCGAACCGGGCCGGACCGCGCGGTCCCGGCGCCCCCGACTCAAATACCTTGTCCCAGGCTTCATCGGCTACTTCCTTTCCCTCGATGGCGTGGGTTGCGGCTTCGCTGAGCACTTTCTCGGCCACGCTCACCCGCGAATCAGTCATAATCGCCAGGGCCACGGCGTCGCTGGGGCGGGCGTCCAGGACCCGCTCCTCACCGTCCCGTTCAAGCACGCACTCGCCGATAAAGGTGCCGTCGCGCAGCTCGGTCACCCGTGTCTCCTTGACGGAGATACCGAATGCCTCCAGCGCCGACAGGAAAAGCTCGTGCGTCAAGGGCCTGGGAGGTTCCTGCCCCGTGACGGCCCGGTGTATGGCCGCCTCCTCGGCCTTGCCGATGACTACCGGCAGGCAGCGGCCGTCCTCGGCCACAAGCAGCACCCGGCCCGAATCCTCGGGGGACTTCTCGGGGCGCACTTCCACGCGCGACACCACCCGCATGACGCGCTCCTTGAACTCGCGGTCGGGCCGGGACCCCTTCAACTCGTCTGCAACCATGGCGATCATCCTTTCCTTGAGCCGTTTCCGGGAGGCATGGAGCCGGTTGTTGACTGTTGCCACCGGCAGCTCCAGGAAATCGGCCACCTCCTTCTGGGAGTAACCGTTGATGTAATAGAGCGTGGTCACCGTGCGTTCTTTCTCCGGCAACGCACGGATGGCTTGCAGCACCTTCTCGGCCATCTCGCGTTTCTGAGCTTTCTCCAGCGGACCGGGACGGTCCGACTGCATCGGTCCGACGGATTGGAGCGGCACCGTCGGCAGGCCCTTGCGGCGGGTCCGACGATCGCAGTATTTGAAGACGATCCGTCGGAACCAGCCGGGGAAGGTGGCCGGATCGTCCAGCTTCTGTAGGTCGCGGTAGGCCCGGATGAACGCCTCCTGCGCCACGTCCTCGGCCCGGTGGAAGTCGCCCAGGATGGCGTAGGCGTAACCGTACGCCATGTCCTGGAACCGGCGCAGGATCTGTCCGTAGGCGTCCAGGTCGCCGCCTTGCGCGCGAACCACCAGTGACGGCAGCTTTTCCACGGGTTCTCCTGTCTCGAAGGGGTCGTCTATCCTATAAGCCCCACTTTGTCCGGCACAGCTTTGCCCGGCCCCAGGTTCCGCTGGTTGAAACAAAAGCGGGGCCAATGTACAGTTCAGATGGCCTATTTGGGAGGCGTGTCATGAAAACCGTGCAGCTATCGGAAGCGCGAAGGCGGCTGAGCGAACTCGTGCGCGCGGCCGAGCGCGGCAAGGAGGTCGCTCGCCTCGTGCCGGTCGAAAAGGAAGTTCGGAAACCGCTCCCGGACCTGACGGAGTTTCGGAAATCCATCAAGATCAAAGGAAAGTCCCTGACGCAGACGGTCATTGATATCGGCCTCTCGCCGCGGCTCTTGAGCTGGCGCTCTCGGCCGAACACTTCGGCGTCGACTGTGAACTGCTCGAGTAGGGCCCGTTGCTCAACGCTCGTGACGGTAGGGAGCGGCGTAGTCTTTTTCGCTGTACTCCGCCACCATCTGCGGGTCCAGCGGGTAGCGGCCGTATTCCCTGGCCGCGTCCACCATTGCCTTGTAGTTCTCTGGCTTGACGGAGGGGTGGATGCTGTTGCTGGAGGCCAGGACCAGACCTCCCCCCACGCCGCCCTTGGCCAGGGTCTCCTTGACGGCCTCCCGCACCTCCTGCGGCGTGGCGCGGGGCAGCAGGTAAGAGCAGTCCACGTTCCCCGCCAGGGCGATGCGGTCGCCGTATAAGTTCTTCACCCGGCCGATGTCCATGCCCGCCACCGGCTCTATGGGGTCCAAAATGTCAATGCCCGTGTCCACGATCATATCCAGGATGGGCCACAGGTTGCCGTCGGTGTGCTTCATGAAGGGCAGGCCGGCGTCGTGCGCGGTGTCCACCGCCTCCTGCAGGTAGGGCAGCACGAACTGCTCGAAATGGGCCGGCGACATGATGGGGCCGTGGTTGTGCGCGTAGTCGTCGCCGGTGCACAGGACGTCCGCGCCCATCTGCGCCGCCCGCTGGAGGACGCGTGCCTTGTAGTCCATCACCATGCGGGCCAGGCGCCGGACGAAGTCCGGGTTCAGCACGTAATCCATCAGCAGGTTGTCCAGTCCGCGCAGGTAGTGGGAGAACTCGAACGCGTCGTGCCCGAGGAACACGATCGCGCGCTCTGCCTTGAACCGCTCGACCGCCATCCGCAGGCTCTCCAGGCGGTAGTCGGCGTTCGGGTCGGGTGGCGTGTAGTCGTCCAGGTCCGATTCGTCCTGAATGGGATGTCCGACGGCGTAGGGGATACCCGACTCGGGCACTCGCCAGACTATGTCCCATTCGTCGCGATAGGTATTGTCCGTCAGCCACTGGGGCCGGCCGTCCTCGAAGACCGTAATTCCGTCCAGATCGTCGCGCTCCACGAAATCCGCCTGCAGCAGGAAGGCACCCTGGGAGCCGCGTTCGTAGCGCCTTTCCTGCTGCGGAGTGAACAAGTCGGGGTGCAGCGCCTCGATGACGGGCCGATTGATGATCAGCTCCCACACCGGCACCCGGTCCGGCTGCTCCCGCCTGGCAGCGGCCATGAACCGCTCGTATCCGTTCATTATTTCCTCCCGGAAAGGTCAGAGATCACCACGTGGTAACACACGGGTGACCGGGGGTCAAGTTGGCTGGGTTTTGAACGGGGCGACGGCCGTAAGACAATCCCGCGGGAGCCATCTCCATTCCGCAAATCCAGGCATTTCGACGCCCGGTCAGACCACCTCGATCGCTTCGTTCGGGCAGTGGAAGGCGCACAGACCGCAGCCCCGGCACTCGTCCGAGCCCGGCGCGTGACCGTAGGGGCAGATGTCCTCGCAGATGCGGCCGTCCCGCGCCCGACAGCCGTCGCAGGCCTCCGTCCGCGCGGCCCGCAGGCCGGTGGGCCGCACAAGGTCCGTCACGCCCCGGCGGTAGCCGGTCAGGACCGTGCAGCTCTCCGGGCAGCAGTTGCACAGCTCCGCCAGCGCGCCGAAGCTGATGATGGCATGGTGGACCTGCCCGGACTCTTGCGCCCGGCGGCAGATGTTCAGCGCCTCCTGCCGGGACACCTCGCGCGCCACGCCGCTCATCCTTTGGAGCAGCGCCACAAACCCGAAGCTGAAGCACGTCTCCTCCTCGTGCTTCCCGTGAAGGGGATGGTGACACTTCGGAGCCGTGGCGCGACAAGAGCAGGGCATCACCGCGATCTCCTCCTGCCGGGCGAGTAGCTCCTCCACTGTCCGTCGGGTCAGCACCCGGTTGGCCCTCGGCCTGATCACGGGGAAGGCCCTGGCGTAGAGTATCCATCGGGCCCCCACGTGCAGCACCGGCCGAAGCAGCGCGCGGCCCAGTGGGCCTTCCGACCGGGCGAGGAGCCAGCGGCCCACCGCGATGGCCGCCGCCGTGGGCCAGAACAGCAGCAGTCTGGAGATGGCCTTCATCATGCGTGCTCCCCGTCTCGGGCGCAAAGGGAAAAGGTACACGCTGCTGCGGTTCGCCACAACAGAACCGTACCCCGTCCACTTTGCATCCGTCTCTCTCGGGCTTATCATGTTCCGCATTGACCGCCTCAACCCGCAAGAGGAGCGAACATGGGCAGCGTGGAGGAATTCGGTCGGTTCAACGAAGATGAGCACTGTTTCGAGCTGTTCGACAACGACCCCCCGAAGAAGTGGGTCAACGTCCATTACAACCGGATCGGCGACGACGAGCTGTATGTGGAGTTCACCACCATGGGCGACGGCACCACGTACGTGCGCGATGCCGTCGGGAACCGCTGCACGCTCGTCGGCTGGGACTGCAAGTACGTCTACATCCGCGACGAGGACAGCGGGACGGTCTTCTGTCCCGCCGGGGCCCCCGCGCCGCAGGAGGTGGAGGATTTCCGCTGCCGCTACTGGGCCGCCAGGACCGAGATCACCGGCACCTGCGAGGGACTGCGCGCCACCCAGCGATGTTTCGTGCCGCACGAATGCCCGGTCGAGGTCTGGACCGTCACCGTGGAGAACCTCACCGACCGTCCGCGCAGACTCTCCATCTTCGGCTACGCCATGTTCCAGCTTACCGGCTGCGACCGCGAGGCTGAATACGTGGGCAAGGACAACTACGCCGTGGTCGTCCCGGAGATGGGCGGGACGCTGATCGTAAACCGGAATACGTTCACCCCCACCGACCGCTACAAGGGCTTCCTGGTGACCTTGCGCGACTTCAAGGGCGCCAACAGCTACCGGGACCACTTCCTGCGCAGCGAGTTCGCCGTGGGCACCCCCCGCATTCTCTGGGGGTGGGACTGCGACGGTCGGAGCGACTGCGGTCCCGACTGCGCCGGCGTGGTGCAGGTGGAGCTGAGCGTTGAGCCCTGGGGGACGGGTCGTGCAGATTTCCTGCTGGGCCAGACTTCCGGGCCCGAGGAAGTGATCCGCCTCCGCAACCAACTGAGCCCCGCGGCCCTGGACGCCATGTGCGAGGAGCAGATGGAGACCGAGCTGGAGCGGGCCGCCACGTTCCGCGTGGACACCGGCCATCCCAACCGCGACGCGCTGATGAACGATTTCGTCAAAAAGCAGATGTACTCCTACCTCATCAACAAGAGCGGCTTCCGGGACAACCTGCAGATCGACAATGCCTTCTGCCTTGTGGACCGGCAGGTGGCCGAGGACAATTTCCTCCGCGCGCTCGCCTCGCAGTATCCCGACGGATCCTGCCCGCACAGCTTTCGGCCGATCAATCGCCTGCAGTACTCTGACAAACCGGCCTGGATTCTGCTGACCGCCCCCGGCCTGATCAAGGAAAGCGGGGACATCAGCCTGCTGGAGGAAGAGGTTCCGTATTTCGAGAGCGACGAAACGGGCACCGTGTGGGATCACATGCTCCGGGCCATCCGGTTCCTGTCCGAGGACCTGGGCGCCAACGGGCTCTGCGATCAGCACCACGCCGACTGGAACGACGGCCTGGAGGCCACCCGCGAGGCGGGGGAGCGTGAGAGCGTGATGGTCACACAGCAGCTCTGCTACGGGCTGCGCGAGGTGGAGCAGCTCGCCGGTATGATCGGCGAGACGGGCGTCCAGGAGGAGACGCGGCAGCTCTACGCCGACCTCAAGCGCCGCCTCAACAACGTGGCCTGGGACGGCGGCTGGTACGTCCGCAGCATCTGCGGGGACGGCTACCGCATCGGCTCCAGCGAGAATCCCGAAGGCCAGATATTCATGAACACGCAGAGCTGGGCCGTGTTGTCCGGCATCGCGCCGCGGGACAGGGCGACGCGGTGCATGGACAGCGTGGAGCGGCTGCTCAAGCTGGACATCGGCTACCGCATCTGCGCGCCGCCGTTCACCCGCTACGACCCGCGCGTCGGCCGGATGTCCAACACCATGGCCGGCAGCAACGAGAACGGGGGCTGCTACAACCACGCCGCCGGTTTTAAGGCCGTGGCCGATTGCATCCTGGGGCGCGCCGACCTGGCGTGGCAGACCTACCTCAAGGTCGCGCCGGACAACCCCGACAATCCCTGCACCCGGTCGAAGGCCGAGCCGTTCTGCTTCACCAACTCCTTCTCGGCCGTCGAGTATGCCTACGGGCGCTGCGGCAATCCCTGGCGCACCGGCACGGCGGGCTGGTTTGTCGTGCTGCTGGTCGAATCGATCCTCGGTGCCCGGCGCAGCCACGACGGGCTGATCATCGACCCCTGCCTGACCGCCCGCATACCCGAGGCGCACCTGCTGCGCACGTTCCGCGGCGCCCAGTACGACATCCACCTGGACAACTCGGCGGGCCGGTGCACGGGCGCGACCTCGATCACGGTGGACGGCGAGGACATCGAGGGCAACGTGCTGCCGGTCTTCGAAGAGGGCCGCCACACAGTCGAGGTCATTATCTAACCCCGGTGTTGCTCAAGCAGTTCAGGCACGCCGGCTGTGTGGCGCAGGCGCCCTCGCCTGCGGCCGTTTTGCCGCCGGACTTTGCCGTTAGAAACTGTCTCAAAGCCCCGTTCGTGACGAGGGCGAGCCAGAAGTCCGAGGGCAAGGCCGGAGGGCGCAGCCCTGGAACAAGGCGCGGCGAAAACCGGCCGAGCCCTGTAAGGCCGAGACAAATGGCAGAGAGCGGTCATTACCATAAGTCCCGCTGGCCCGTGACCCGGATGCATTCCTCGTCCTCATCGAGCGGCTCGAAGCGATCTTTGAACCCCTCGAACGCCGCCTCGTTTATCCACAGCGCACCTTCCGGTAGGCGCTTCGTTCAGCTGAGCGTGCGTTGCTTCATCACTTTCTCCGGACACTCCACGTGGCAGAGCCGCACGTCCGCGCCTCCGGCACGCGCGCGGGCCCATGCCTCGTCGCGCGAGGCCCGCGTCCAGAAGCCGAGGTCCAGTATCACGTCCCGGTCCAGCTCCAGCAGCCGCTCCGCGATGTCGCAGATCAGCTCCGTAGCCGGTTGGGCATATTCGCCGAAAAGCTCCTGCGGAACAGCCGGCCCGTGCAGCCGGACCATCCACTCATCGTGCGTGAAACGAACCGCGCCCAGGTTCCGTTCCAGCTCCCGGGCATAGGTCCTCTTGCCGGCCCCCACGAAGCCATGTATCAAATGCACCGTCGCCATAAAACCTCCTCCGCCCTCCGCCCGTGTGGCGCAGGCGCCCTCGCCTGCGGCCGTTCAGTCCGTTTGCCGCCATTGCGGGAGCGGCGGGGGCCCGGCGGCCCATTTCTCCACATCCGGCGTTTAGACAAACTCTTGTGACAATTTCGGTTCGTTTCGCAATCGGGGGTTGTGCGTCGTCTTCCTCCGCGCACGATACCGGGCCGTTACGGGCGGGGAGCGGTCGGACAACGCCCGGACAGCGAGCGCCGCACCGGCGCCGATTCCCGCCGGCCGCCTGGTGCGGTGGAGGCGACAAACCACCCCCAGGACGCGACGCAACCGGGACGAAACGCGTCGCAGATGTCGCCGGGCAGCCGTAAATTGTCGTTTTTCCCGTTTTTCTGTCATCTGGGACCCGCCGGTGCGGCAGAACGCACTGTCAAATCCCCCCGTTTGCGATTGCGACGGGCCGCAAGGCCCCGCGGCCATGTCGCCGTTGCGCCGCGTGTTTTCCGGGCATCCCTTACCCGCGATCTCTTTCGTTAGAGCCGTGGAGAAGTCCGATTCATGACGCTCCGGTGCAGCATGCACAACTCGTCGCGGGACGAAGGGGCGGCAGCAACCAGCCCGTTTCAAGCCGCTCAAAACCGCAGCCTGGACCTCCGCCCGGCCGTGTAAAAGGTTGCCGGGACAGTTCATTATACATGTATAGTGATATATGTCAAGCGACAAGAGTTCGTTGTGTGCTACCAGTGGTTCAGTGCAGAGACGATCCGGAGTCTGGTTGCCGCCACGATCCCAGGCGGTGGCGTGCAACGTAATGCAGTTTCGTACGGCCAGTTCTCCCGCGCACGGCAAACGACGCCTCAAAGGCGGTTCCCGCACGAAAGAGGCGTAAAGCGCCCCCTACGTCGTGGCCGTCCGCTCCCCGCTGCAGCGGGGGGGGCAATCTCCCCGTGGGTCCTCCATAGCCCCGAGGCCTGTGAAAGGGGCCGCGGAGGATCGCCGTTCGCTCGTTGAGCCGTCAGCCCGCCCTAAGGGGGCGTTTCATCGTTAGCCCAAGGCGACCCCGCGAAGCGGGTGAGTCCTGGGGAAAAGGCCGGAAGAAAACCCCCGAGCCCGCCCTATTGCGGGCGATTCAGACGCTGCGCGCGGTGTTGCCATCGTCCGATTGATTCGCCCCCTGTGGGGGCTCTGTTCTGTTGTTCGGCGCCTGATCGAGCAGGGCTGGAAGACCGACGTGCTGCACCAGTTCTGCAGGCAGTCCGAGCACGCGGCCGTCCTGATGCCGGCGCGCGGCCACGGACTCACCGCATCGCAGAAGCCGATCAGCGAATACAGCCGCAAGCGTGGCGACCGCATCGGCCACCACTGGCCCTTGACACACCACTCAAGCGAAGGGAGCCAGACGTTCGGGCGGAAAATCCCTGATGAGCAGCTCAATGGTCTTGCGACGGGTACGGCCGTTCTTGAAAGACTGCTCCCTTTGCCTGGCTTGAGCCGGCGTCTCGAATTCCTCGTAGTACACCAGATGGAGTGGTCGCCGATGCTTCGTTGAGCGCACCTGACCACTGCGGTGTTGGCGGAGACGCCGGCTCAGGTCGGTCGTGCTGCCGTAGTGGCAGGCGCCGTCAGCGCAGCGCAGGATGTAGGCGAACGCGCTCATCACCCCATTGATAGGCACGACCGAGGTGGCGTGTCAAGGGCTGGTGGGTGCCGGGCCTCACGCGGCGCAGGGCCCTGCGGCACGTGGAGATCGACACGAACGTGGCTTGCGAGCGTAGCGAGCAAACGCGTCGCGACCCCGAGCCTGTCGA
>CAZNGS010000022.1:0-56726 GCA_964572825.1 uncultured candidatus Brocadiaceae bacterium | reverse complement strand
GACAGCCTTGTTCGGTTTCGCTCATTACCGCTCAGCATACGGAAGGGCCGGTGTCAATTTCAAAGGGCCGGGGCCTATTGAGGGTCCCGGCCGGGTGCAGACGCCCGGTGAACCCCGCACGGGGGATGCATCGGGAAACCGGGGCAGCGACAAAACGGCCGGATTCTCCTTGACAGACTCGGGGGGGGGGGTACACTATGCTGGTAGCGTAGGCAACGACGGTAAACACTTACGCAAGAACTTCCACGAAGAGCAGACCCCAAGATGACCGAAGAACTGTGGCGTGACTATTTGGCTGCCTACTATCATTACATCGAATTGGTGGACTCTCAGATAGGCACCATCCTGAATTCCCTGCGCAAGGCGGGATTGGAGAAGGACACGCTGGTGATTTTCGCCAGCGACCACGGCGACGGGATGGCAGCCCACCAATGGCTGGGCAAGTGCACGCATTACGAAGAATCGATCCGGGTTCCCTTCATCGTTAGCCTCCCCGGCGCAACCCGGGCTGGCGCCGTGGATTCCAGCCATCTGGTCGCGAGTTGCCAGGACTTCTATGCTACGGCGCTCGACTATGGGGGGGTTCCGCTGCCCGATGGATGCTCCGGGCGGAGCGTTCGTGCACTGGCTGAAGGACGACGCCTCGGCGAATGGCGAGACCAGGTCGTCAGCGAAATCTGGGTGGCTGGACAAAACAAGGAGCCTTGGGCTGTCAAGGGCCGAGGCTTTGGACGTATGCTGCGCACCGCCCGCTACAAATACGCCATCTACAACGAGGGCAAGCCTCGGGAAGTGCTCCTCGACATGGGCAAGGATCGCCTGGAAATGAACAATCTCGCAGGTGATCCAGCACATGAAACCACTTTGCTTGAACACAGGAAGCGCATGGCGAAGTGGGTCGAGGACACCGGCGACAGAACGTGGGAGGCCTAATGTGACGAGCGAGTTGAGTCAGGAAATGAAACACCCCAACTGAATCAAGGAGCATGGTATGAGCGCGCCAAGGACAAGCCTGTTTGCATTCATAGTTCTCACGCTTCTCCTCTCGGCGGGGGTGTTTGCCGCCGAGTACACCTGGCAAGAGCCGCAGGCGAGGGTACTGCCAAGCGGCGACCTGGAGTGGGCGCCGCAGGCCTTTGTCTTCGAGGCTGGTCCCGAAGTGCGCTACATCGACTACGAGAACGGCGACGACAGTAACGGGGCTCTGACGAAGCGGACCGCGTGGAAGCATCATCCGTGGGACCGCAATGCCACGGGCAAGGCGGCCGCGCACGAGGGCGTGACCACGTACATTTTCCGTCGCGGGGTGGTCTATCGCGGCGGGCTGGGCGCCGACGAGTCGGGCGAACCGGGCAACCCGATCCGCCTGACGGCTTCCGCCAGGGACCCGAACAGCCCCTACTACTGGGGAGAGGGAGAGGCCTACCTGTTCGGCTCGACCGCCCTGCCCCATGAGTGGGTGCCGGCGGCCTCGGTGGAGCATCCGGAGCGCCTTCCGGAGTTACACACGCTGTGGGCGATCGACTTGCGCGGGATCATCGACATTAACGAGAGCGAGAGGTATGGCGGGCTGAACATGACCCTGGACATGACCGGCACGACGCGCGACCGCGGCGTGGCCATGCCGTTCATAGGCCTGTTCCGGCTCGAGGACGACATGAGCAGCCGCCGGCAACACCTGGCCCGCACGCCCGATTGGCAGCGCGGCAACGACAACTTCGTTCTCGACTACTGGCACATCGTGGACAGGGCCTCGGAGACGCGGGAAAAGACTGCCGAAGGCAGAAGCGCCCAGGGCGGCTTTATCGATGAGGACGTCCTGAAGGGTCATCCGGGGGACTGGTTTGCCGGCGGCTATATCTGGCCGCAGTACGCCCACTTCATGGGCACGCCAAAGCCGAAATACATTCCCCTCACCGCCGAGAAAAGGGGAGTGGAGTACAAAGTCTACGATCCGGAGATGGGCGCCCTGCAGATCGGCGGCATCTACGGCGAGTTCCGGCCGGGCCTGCGCTACATGATCGAAAACCTGCCGCAGTACCTGGACGCTCCCGAAGAATTCTACTTCGACAACCAGACAGGATTCCTGTTCTACAGGCCACCCCAGGACCGCGAGCCCAACGAGATGCAGATCGAACTGACCAGCGTGTACGGCGGGCTGACCATGAACAGCCGGTCGCACGTCGATGTCAACGGGCTCCACTTCCGGCACTACGACGGCCCGACCATCTCCATGAACGAAGACGTCACCGATGTGACGATCCGCAACTGCACGTTCCGCGACCTGCTGGAGGACGGTATTCGCTACACGGGCAGCAACTACCGCGGCGGCAAGCCGGGCGACCGGGCCGACCGGATACGCATCACAGACTGCTACTTCGAGAACACCGCCAACGGCGCCATCCGTATGGGCAGCGACCCCCACAACAACCGCATCATCGAGCACGTCGATGTGCTGCGCAACAAGGTCTACAACAGCGGCATGCGCCACCGCAGCAACGTCCAGAGCGCGGTGCAGGCCATCCAGATCGGCTATCCGCGCACGGCCAACATCGCGGGCAATGTCGTCAAGCGTAGCTTCGGCAGCGGCATCATGGTCAGCGGCAGCGTGGGCGGGGCCTACAAGTACCCCGAGATATCGCACACAAAGGTGGACGTGTTCCCCCTGTCGCGCATCCTCGTTTACCAGAACAAGACGGTCGACACCGCCCTGGGTGTCAACGACTACGGCGGCATGTCGCTGTGGCAGGGCGGCAGCATCTACTGCTTCAACAACAACATCGGCAACTCGCCCGGCGTCATGCCCGGCGGCATCTCCTGGTTCAGAACGCCGCCGACGAACCTGAGCTACCCGCTCTACCTGGACGGCGCCTACAAGGTGTATTCGTTCAACAACATCATCTGGGCGCGTTCCAACGACCTGAGCAGGGACAGGTACGCCACCAAGACGCCGGGCTACTTCATGGTATTCGGTTTCCTGAACCACCTGGTCAATAACACCTTCTACCGCACCGGCTCGGGCGTGGGAGGCAGCGCCGGCCATCGCAACGATGTGGTGGGCAACGTCTTTGCCGAGGTCGGGTACATTGACAAGCAGGGCGTCCCGCAGGGCAAGTTCATCGCTAATGACCGTACGGGCGATCCTTCCCTGGTCGGGGGCGGCGACACCGGCGCCTCCGGCCGGCGCGGCGTGCCCACGCTGGCATTCGCCGCAAACGTCTTTCACGGCGCAGGCAAGGCCGGCCGGCTGCTCAAGCCGGGCCGCTTCGGACCGGACTCTCCGGGCATTGAGGCGGACACGATCCGCGAACTCGCCGAGGGCATGCAGGAGTTCCCGATCCGCGTGGGAGAGTTGGGCCGGCGTGCGGAACAGAGACCCATCGTGGGCAAGGCCGAACCGACGGCCATCGAGGACACCGGGCAAGTCGACTTCCGACCGTCGGAAGGTTCCACGGCCGTCGACTACGGCGCGCGGTACTTCATCCCCTGGTCGCTCTACGGCACCGTGGGGGAGTGGCACTTCACCGAAAACCACGCCGACCCCACGGCCGTCATCGACTACGCCTGGTATATGCACGAGCCCCATTATCACCGCATGATGTACGAATTCGTGCCCTCCCTGGATCTGACGCTCAACGTAGCCACTCTCCAGGACCATGTTGCTTCGCCGTCCGAGGACTGGGTCAAGGGAGCGATCCGGTTTGACGGCACGCGCTTCGGCTCGGTCAGCGACGAGCACCTGCGGGCCGATATCAAGATGCCCGCCTATCCCCGCAAGCCAGACGGCGAGTACGGCCGACAGAACGACCCGCCGCGAGGGCCCCTCTGGGAACTTCCTGAGCCGGTGCGGATGCAAGACCAGACCCCCGTCTTTGCCCACGACGCCGTATACACGTTCCCGGGCGAGAAGCGTCGCACCCTCGCCATCGACAGCGAGAATGTCCTGCTCGAGGCCACCTTCAAGACCGAGAGCGCAGGCGTGATCATGGGCAAGCACGATGGGGAGAGCGGTTACCGGCTCTCCGTCGATGGTTCCGGCAAGGCCGTCTTTCGGCTCAGCGCCGGGGGCAATCACAGCGACCTGGCCTCCAGCACGGCCATCACCGACGGCCAATGGCACCACGTTCTGGCCGAAGTCGATCGCAAGTCCGGACGCATGACCGTCTATGTCGACGGGAAGAAGGACGCGGAAGGGAAGATGTCCTTGGCCGCCGATCGTTCCATCGATAACCGGGCCGACTTCTTC
Source organism: uncultured candidatus Brocadiaceae bacterium (assembly GCA_964572825.1). GTDB lineage: Bacteria > Planctomycetota > Brocadiia > SM23-32 > SM23-32 > CAYVBE01. The sequence goes on along the minus strand of CAZNGS010000022.1, from coordinate 52,480 downwards.
GTCGGGAAAGCCAGTGATGACAGCGCCTACTTCCGAGGAGCCATCGACTTCCTGCGCGTTTGCAGGGGCACGTTGGCCGACGCGCGGACAACGGTCGGGGAGCTCTACGCGTGGCAGTTCCACGGGCCTTTCCTGAGGGATTTTCGCGGAAACGAGCCGGGGGGCCGGCGCGACACGCAGGGGCATTGGAACTGACACGCTGACACCGAAATCGGGGGCGAAGCATGAGAATGAGAAGCGGACGGGCGGTGCTTAGAGCTCTTGTCCTGTTTGCCCTCGTGAGCGCGGCGTCCACTACGGCGGAGCAGCGCATGGGCTACCGGTCCGTCGCGTTCGTGACGTACCATACGTGCAAGGCGCCCATGATCGAGACGGCGGCGCGTTTGGGCTTCAACGACGTGTGTTTCCACACCGAACACGGCGACCAGGCCGAGGACATCCGGAAGGTCCACGAACACCTCGCGGCCAGCGGGCTGTTGGAGCTCATCGAAGGCAAGGGGATGACCATATCCCTGTGGGTTCACGAGTTTATGGACATCCCCGAGGCCTGGGGAGAACCGGCGGTGGACAACGAGACGCTGTGGCAGAAGCTGGATGCCCGCTACGACCATTACCTGGAGGAGCTGTTCCCGGAGGTCGATTACCTGGTGCTGACCACAAGCGAGACCCAGAGGTCTCCGCGTGGGGCCGACCTTTACCACAAGCTATTGCAGTTTCTGGCCGAGAAGTGCAACCGGCACGACAAGAAGCTGGTCGTCCGGAACTTCGGTCACAGCCCGGGCAACGTCAGGAGCTGGCCCGAGAAACTGGCCGGCGTCCCACCGGGAGTGACCGTCCAGACGAAATGCGTCCCTCAGGACTGGAACATGCGCTCGATCCACCATCCGCTGATCGGCAGGCAGGGGGCGCACCGTGAGTTCGTGGAGTTCGACGTGGGGGGCGAGTACTTCCGCAGGGACAAGCTGGCAAACTGCTTCAGCGGCATTCTCGCCGACAGAATGAACCACGCATTCGAAAAAGGCGTAGAGGGGATATCTGTGCGGGTGGAACGACATGGGCCCCACTGCTTCGGCCATCCGAACGAGGTGAACCTGTGGTTGCTCGGCCTTCGGTCGTCCGGGCGGGTGACGGACGAGGACGCGGTGTGGCGCCGTTACGCGGCGGAGACCTTCGGCGAGCAGGCGGCGCCAGCCATGACCCGCGCCCTTCGCCCCACCGGCCAGGTTAATGCCGAGGCTTTCTCCGTCGGGCGCGAGACCTTCGGCAACTGCCGGGGCAGCAGGCCCACCGGCTGGCGGCCGAAGGGAAAGCCGTTTCAGAATCTGCTTTTCTGGCCGTGGTCCCCCTGGCGTTACGCCGTCCTGACAGATCCGGACAGCCCCCTGAAGCAAGAGTACCTGAACTCACTTCGGGGGGAGCCCTCCGCCATTGAGCGCGAACAGAAAGGCTATGCCTTTCAGAGGGAGTCAGCGAAGCAGAGCCTCCGGGAACTGACATCCGTGAAGGACCGGCTCGATCCGTCGGCTTACAAGCTCTGCCACTGGCTGCTGGAGGAGAACCTGTTCCACCTGTCACTGATGGAAGAGGCGCAGCTCGCGTGGCTGAAGGCAAAACGGATTGAGCACATCGAGGACCGCGCTGATTACCAATTCGCGAGGGAAAGGGATCGTTTGCGGGAGGAAATACGTGGTCACCTGGAGAACCTGAAGGATATGCAGCCCCGTATGGGAGAGCGGATGCAAGTGACCTGGCAGGGATACGAACGGCGCTTCCGACGGGGCAGCTATTTCGACCTCGATTGGTTCCTGGAGGAGTTCCCGGCGTGGGTGGACAAACAGGTGGGTTGGAACGAATAACTGCGTAATACAGAGCCGCCGCGGGCGGCGGAACGATCGGGAGAGTGGGAAATGAGGAATGCATGCTGGATGGTTGTGGGTGTTGTGCTGTGCGGCTCCTTGAGCTGCCTCGGCCTGGCGAGTGCGGAGTACTCCTGGCAGCAGCCGCACGCGAAAGTCATCGAGACGGGCGACCTGCAATGGCAGCCGGAGCCTTTCGTTTTCGAAACCGGTGAGTCGGTGCGCTACATCGACTATGAGAACGGGGACGATGGCAACGATGGGAAGAGGAAGCGGACCCCGTGGAAGCATCACCCTTGGGACGAGAACGCCACGGGGCGGGCCGCCGCCTGCAAGGGCATTCACACCTGCGTCTTCAAACGGGGCGTCGTGTACCGAGGGACGCTCGTGGCCGCGGATTCAGGTAAGCCGGATGATCCGATTCGGCTGACCAGCGATCCCGCCTGGGGCGAGGGCGAGGCCGCCTTTTACGGATCAGTGCGAGTCGAAGGCGGCTGGAAACGCTGCCGTGCCGCAGACGCGCCTGACCGGCTGCCGGAGCGAGAGAAAGTCTGGTACGCGGATATCGGCACCGACTTCGTGCCGCGCGGCTTGTGGGAGCTGGACGGAAACGGGGCCACTCGGATCCACGTCGCGCGGGAACCGGATTGGGAGATCATCAATCCGGATGACGTGATGGCCGGGTGGCCCTACTGGGACGAGGTCATCCGGGACGGCGGCTGGAAGGTGGACGAGGACTTCCTGACCAACCCCGACCCCGACTACTATGTCGGCGCGGCCCAATGGGGAGAGTACGGCGGTAACATGGGCACGCTGCACAAGATGGCCGTCGTCGAGGAGTACGACCCCGATCGGCACGCCGTCCGACCCGCCGGCGGCAACAGGGGTAACCGGTACTACCTGGAGAATCTGCCCCAGTTCCTGGATGAGCCGGGCGAGTACTACTACGCGGAGACGGGGCCGCACGCGGGACGGCTCTACCTGCGCCTGCCCGAGGACCGAAATCCTAACCATGCCGTGCTGGAAGCCGCCCGCCGGCACTTCCTGATCAGGGTCCGGCATCACGACCACATCCGGATCACCGGCCTCCGATTCAGTTTCCTCAACACCCCGGACAAGGTCGGATGGCCGACGGTCGTCAACGGGGCGACGGCCATTCGCATCGTCGGCGACTGCCGCGACATCGAGGTGGGGAACTGCCGATTCCTCCACCTGCCCAATGCCGTGATGGGTTTCGCCCGCCACAACGCGGAGCTGGAGTCGGAGCTGATTCAGGTGCCTCCGGGCGAACCCTCTATGCCGGACGTCATGGAGGAGATTGTCATACGGGACAACGAGATCGCCCACATGGAGCAGGGGGCCATCCGCTTTGCGGACGGCCAGTGCCAGATGGGACTGTTCGGCCCGCCCACCATGGGCGATCTGAAAAGCCTGAGCGTTCTGCGCAACCGGCTTCATCGCATCGGCTTTCGTCCGGCCCTGGCGTCGTGGACGCCCCTGGCCGCAATCCACGTCGTAAACGGGCTGCTGGTGGAAATCGCCGGCAACGATCTGGACCGCTGCTGGGGGTCCGGTATCTACGTGTTCGGCGGTAAGAAGTACAGTGACCTGCGTGACCGGCCCCTCATCCGCATCCTCATCCATCACAACAGGGTGAACACTTCGCTCCTTGTTTCCAACGACTGGGGCGGCATTGAAACCTGGCAGGGAGGGCCCATTTACATCTACAACAACATCTCCGCCAACCCGGTGGGGCCGAAGCACAGCACTTACCTGCGCGATCCGGACAGCAATTACACCGCGAACGCTCACGCCTATTACCTGGACGGAGCGTACAAGCAGTACCTGTTCAACAACATCGCCTGGGGCAAGCAGGGCGAGAGGGCCTACTTCCCCCGCAACCACAGCGCCTTCATGCAGGTGCTGGGCTACATGAACCACTGGTTCAACAACACCGCCTACAACTTCCTGCGCGGGACCATGCACGGGTGCCCCACCCGGAGCATTTACCTGGGCAACGTGTTCGCCGAGATGCACGGCGGGTTCCTCAATCAGCACGGCTACGGTGAGGTTCCGACCCTGGCCTATGGGAATAATATCTTCTACGGCAAGCCGGAAACCTTCGGCCGCATCGAGGGCGCCTCCGGGGACACGCTGGAGGAGTTCCGCCGAGAGTTCGCCAAACACAAGCCGCGCCTCAGCCAGACCGGTTGGATGGCCGAGGAGATGCCCCTGGTCGATCCGGCGCACCACGACTTCCGTCTTCGACCTAACTCCGCGGCGGACGGGCGCGGCGCAAAGGCTTTCGTGCCCTGGGCGCTATACGGCGTCGTGGGCGAGTGGCATTTCTACAGGTACCCGGCCGATCCGTCGGTGGTGGTCGGGGAGAACTTCTACATGACCGACGAATACGTGCACCGGAAGATGTATTACGACATCCCGCGCAACGACCTGACGGCCCACGGCGTGCAGGCTGATCACTACACGGCCGGCCCGCTGGAGGACTGGACGGACGGAGCACTCCGGTTCGATGGTAAGAGCACCTACTGCACTTTGACGAACGAGAGGGTGAGGAGCGACTTCCAGTACACCTTCGACCGACCCGGGGGGGTGCTGGACGCCCGACCGGGCACCTATACCTATCCCGGCTGGAAGCGCAAGACCGTGGACATGGACCAGAACAGCTTCCTGATCGAGGTGCATTTCAGGACGGAACCGGGCCATACCGGCGGCACGCTGGTCTCCAAAATGGCTAGGGCCGGATACGTGCTGGACATCGATGGTGAGGGCAGGGCCCGGCTGCGGCTACGCCACGCGGGGAAGGACGTGGCCTCCCGGGCCACCACGGCCCCTGTGAACGACGGGCAGTGGCACCACCTGGTGGCCGAGGTGGACCGCGCGATCCACGCTGCACACCTCCGGCTCTACCTGGACGGTGAGGGCGCCGCCGGCGAGCTGTCGGGCGAGATGCTCTCCAAGAACGCCAGCCTCTCGAACGACGCCGACTTCCTGGTGGGCAGAGGACCGGAAGGCGACTACTTCGCCGGAGCGATCGACTTCCTCCGCGTCTCGCGCGGTTCTCTGGCGGACGCCCAGACCACAATCGAGGAGCTCTACGAGTGGCAGTTCAACGGTCCGTTCCTGCGCGATTTCTGCGGGAACGAGCCGGTGGGGCGCCGCGACGCCGGAGCGCTGGAACGAACTCGCTGATAGCAGGAGGCAAGACCATGTTTGAACCACGTTGGCTGATGGCGAGTGTGCTGGTATGCGCGCTGTTCATGTCCTTTGATGCCTTCGGCGCCGAGTATTCTTGGCAGAAACCGCACGCGCGTGTTCTGCCCAACGGCGACCTGGAGTGGGCGCCGGAGCCGTTCGAGTTCGAAGCGGGCGAGACGGTGCGCTACATCGATTACGAGAACGGGGATGATAGCGCTCCCGGCACCTCGAAGCGGAGCGCCTGGAAACACCACCCGTGGGACCCCGAAGCCACCGGTCAGGCCGCGCAGGTTTCGGGTATCCACACCTACGTGTTCAGGTGCGGAGTTATGTATCGCGGCCAGCTCCAGGCCGACGAGTCCGGCCAGGAGGGCAACCCGATCCGCCTGACCAGCGACCCCAACTGGGGCGATGGCGAGGCGTGGATGGTCGGCTCGGTGCGTCTGTCCGGCGAATGGGTGCGTGCTGAGACCGTGGATCATCCGGAACGCCTCCCCGAGGTGGACAAAGTGTGGGCGATCGACCTGAAGCCGTTGGGCCTGCTCAACGACGACAACGGCATAGCCTACAGCGGCGGCGGCGTCTCCCCGACGTTCACTGCGCTGTTCCTCGTGGATCAAGGCGATTCTTCCAGGCTGCACCTCGCCCGCTGGCCGGACTGGCAGCGCGGCAGCGACAACTTCGCCATCGACTATTGGAACATCATCGACGGCCCCGGCACGGTGACCAGCGAGGATGGGAGCTGGACTGCCTCCGGAATGTACGACGAGGACCTGAGAGGCCATCCGCAGGACTACTTCACCGGCGGCTTCATCTGGAAGCAGTACCGCAGCTTCATGGGCACCCCGACTCCGTCCCGGATTCCGGCGACCCGATCCGTTGAGAACAAGAACGGTGAGCAGATCGAAGTGCCGATGTACCACCCGGAACAGGGCGTCCTTCTGAAGGGCGGCCAGGCCGGCTACGGCACGGGTGGCCTGCGCTATATGATCGACAACCTGCCCCAGTTCCTGGACTCGGCCGGCGAGTTCTACCTGGACACGGAGACCGGCATGCTGTTTTACCGGCCGGCTGATGGCGTCAACCCGAACGAGCTGCACCTGGAGCTCTCCAACAAGGTCACCCAGATCGCCATACCGAGCCAGTCGCACATCGAGATATCGGGCCTGAAGTTCAGCTTCGCCCACGGGTCTACGATCGACATGGACGACACCGTCACGGACGTGCACGTGCACCACTGCAAGTTCAAGGACGTGCCCGGCACGGGGGTAGCGGGCGGCGTCTCCCTGAGCAACGATGTCAACCACGTGCTGGACCGCATCCGCGTGGCGGACTGCGACTTCCGCGACATGTGGACGACGGCCATCCGGCTGACCGGCACTTTCAAGTGGAACGACGCGAAGTACCGCGGGATGCTCAAGCACGTGGAGCTGATGCGCAACCGCACCTTCAACACCGGCATGCGCCACACCGGCAGCCGCTGGTCCAACGTGCCGGCCATTGCCCTCAACATGGTGCAGACCGGCGAGATAGCCGGCAACATCGTGCGCCGCAGCTTCGGCTCGGGCATCGTCTGTCTGGGCGGCAAGGAAGGCAACCTGGGTGCCCACGACGCCCGCGACCAGGACCTGCCCCTGATCCGCATCATCGTGCACCACAACAAGACCGAGGACACCGCCCTCGGCGTGAACGACTACGGTGGATTGGCGCTCTGGCAGGGCGGGCCCACCTACTGCTACAGCAACAACATCGGCAACTCCCCCGGTCATATGCCCTCGGGCTTTTTCGGCATGACGCACCCCATCAACCTCAGCTACCCGCTCTACCTGGACGGCGCGTTCAAGCAATACTGCTTCAACAACATCATCTGGGGTCGCACGACGGACCCGAGTGACCCCTTCGCCAACACCACGCCGGGCTACTTCATGGTGTTCGGTTTCCTCAACCAGTTCACGAACAACACCGTCTACCGCAATGCCAAGGGTATCGGAGGCAGCTCCGGCAACCGCAACGACGTCGTCAGCAACGTCTTCGCGGAAATCAGCGACCGGTTCCTGCAGAACAACCGCGAGGGAGACCCTTCGCTGGTCGGCGGTGGCGACGATGCCTCTTCCGGCGTGCGAGGCATCCCCACACTGGCGTTCGCCAGGAACCTGTTCCACGGCACCGCCGAGGCCGGTAGCCTGCTTCGCGAGCGCGACGATCGGGACCAGTTCATCGAGGCCCAGACCATCCGGAAAATGGCCGAGATGATGGAGGGATACGGTGTGCGCGTGCCGCTGCTCGGCAAGAGTGTGCAGGACAGACCCATCACCGGCAAGCCCGGGGATGGTCCGCTCGACGAACTGACCCCGGATGTTGACTTCCATCCGACACCGGGTTCCCCTGCCGTGGACGCCGGTGCGACCTACTTCATCCCCTGGTCACTCCACGGCAACGTCGGCGAGTGGAACTTCAACGAGAACCACGACCGGCCCGACGTGGTCACCGACTATCACTTCTACATGAGCGAGGCGCACTTCCACCGTTCCATGTACGAATACATCCCTTCGTTCGACCTGCGGGTGAACGCCGCCACGCTGGCACACTACGTTCCTTCGCCGTCCGAAGACTGGGTCAACGGCGCACTGCAGTTTGACGGCCGGCGCTTTGCCAGCTACCCGGACTCCCTCCTTCGGCAGGACGTCGTCATCAGCATCGGCTCCTGGGACCGCAGTGGTCGACGCACCAACAGGATGCCCGAGGATCCCTGGGTGGTGGACGAGCCCACCGGCCAGAAGCGCGGGCGCCGCAGCAGCCCATACGCCAAAGACGATTACATGCGCTACCCGGCGGAGAAGCGCAAAACGCTGATCATCACCACGCAAAACCTGCTGGTAGAGGTCAACCTGAAGGTGGCTGACGGCACCGGCGGCACCATCCTGGGCAAGCGCGACGGTGAGTCCGGCTACAGCCTGTCCGTAAACGACCAGGGCAGGGCGGAGTTCACCGTCAGCTCCGGTGGCGTGCACGACACGGTTGCCACGGATGCCGCGATCAATGACGGCGAATGGCACCACGTGCTGGCCGAGATTGACCGCGAGAGCGGCCGGATGAGTATCTACCTGGACGGCCAGGCGGCCGGCGAGGCAGAGGCGACCCTCGGGAGTGATGCTTCCCTGGACACGAGGGCGGATTTCCTGGTTGGGAAGTCCCGGGACGACACGGGTTACTTCAAGGGCGCCATCGATTTCATGCGTGTCTGCCGGGGCACGCTCGAGGATGCCCGGACAGACATTGCCGAACTCTACGAGTGGCAGACCCACGGCCCCGTGAAGTACGACTTGGCCGGCTGCAAGCCAGTCGGCAGGCGCGATGCCGGGGCACTGGAACGGGTACACTGAGCACGCCCCAACCCGGGGGGAGGACCGGGCGTGTGCCCCGGCGCCGATCCCATCTACGGCACTGACGCATCGCTGATGTCCCAATGGGGGCCATGCTGAAGGAAACCGGTTCCGCTACCTCTTTGCCGCTACGTGGAGAAGCGGGCGTCTGGTCGGATTGAGCCCGACCATGCCCGGGGGGCGTGGCATCCGCTTGCGCTCAGGCAAAGGCCCTTTATACTAATGATAATGATGTCCACGAATACCGGACAAAACTGTGAATACCTTTCGCGTCTCGCGGCAGTGACGTCGTGCAAACTCTGGCAGCACGCAGAGGGAGGAAAGCATGCATAGGGCAAGTTTGTTGCCGTTCTGCGTTGTGGCGCTTCTCGGTTTGGTTTACCTGACCGGTGCGGGCGCCGAGTATTCCTGGCAGAAGGCGCAGGCCGAGACCATACCGACCGGCGATCTTAAGTGGTCGCCTCGGCCTTTGGAGTTCTCGCCCGGGGACGAAGTCCGCTACATAGACTTCGAAAACGGTGATGACAACAACGACGGTCTCACCAGACGGACCCCCTGGAAGCACCACCCGTGGGACCCCGAAGCCACGGGCAGGGCGGCGGAGGGCTCCGGGCCGATCACCTACGTATTCCGGCGCGGGGTTGACTATCGTGGTGACCTGCTGGCCGATGAATCCGGTGAAGAGGGCAACCCCATACGATTGACCGCGTCCGATCCGGACCCCGCCTCATCCCACTGCTGGGGCGAGGGTGAGGCCCGCATTCTGGGCTCCACCCGGTTGCCCTCCAGCTGGGTCAAGGCCACGAGGATTGAGCATCCCCGGCGACTCCCCGAGCCGCAAAAGGTGTGGGCGATCGATCTGGGCGCTCTGGGCCTGCTGACCGAGGAGAACCAGATCGAGATACGCCACGCCAACAGGGGCTGGACCAACACGATACGGATGCCGTACGTCGGGCTGTTCCGCGTGGAACCGGACGGCACCAGCCACAGCCAGCACAATGCCCGGACCCCCGACTGGCAGCCGGGCAACGACAACTTCGTGCTGGACTACTGGCACAAGATGGATGGGGCCAAGAACCTGCGCGACGGTGACAGGTTGCTGAAAAAGGGCATCTGGGACGAGGACGTTCTCAAAGGGCATCCGCAGGACTACTTCACCGGCGGTTACATCTGGCCGCAGTACGGCCACTTCATGGGCGGCCCTATGCCGCGGCGAATTGAGCCGACGACCGAGACCAGGGACGGCCAAGAAATCCCCATGTACAATCCGGAGGAAGGGGCCATTTACACCGGGTGCTACGGCAACTGGGCAAAGAACCTGCGTTACATGATCGAGAACCTGCCCCAGTTTTTGGACAGTGCGGGCGAGTTCTACTTCGACCAGTCAACGGGTTTCCTGTTCTACCGGCCGGAGGAGGGAGAGGATCCGAACGACCTGCGGCTGGAGTTCTCCACCGTCGCTAACGGTGTCATCATTCCCGATCAGTCCCACATCGAAGTCTCGGGCCTGACTTTCCGGTATCAAACCAGCAACGGCGTGTCGATCGGGGGGAACGTCGAGGACGTTACCGTCGAAAACTGCGCGTTCCAGGACATCCTGCGGTACGGGGTCCGCCAGAGCTTCGCTAACTGGAGGGTGCATGAGGAGCCCGAGTTCGCCACTGAACTGCGCGTGACCGACTGCGATTTCCAGAACATCTGGGAGACCGCCATCGAGATGACGGCCAGCCGGGTGCACGACAAAATACTCGGCCATATCGAGGTGCTGCGGAACAACGTCTATAACTCCGGAATGCGCGACAAGGGCAACGTGCAGTCTGCCGTGCCCACGATCAACCTCAAATACATGGTCACCGGGGAGATCGCCGGCAACATAGTCAGGCGCTGTTTCGGCAGCGGCATCATGGTCAGCGGAAGCCAGAGGGGGAATACATCCCGAGTCTCGTGCGAACATCCGCTCTCCCGCGTCCTGGTCCATCACAACAAGACCGAGGACACCGCCCTGGGCGTGAACGACTACGGCGGCATGTCCCTCTGGCAGGGCGGCTCGATCTACTGCTACAGCAACGTGATCGGCAACTCGCCCGGCTTCATGCCGGCCGGCATCACCATGTTCGGCGGCCGGGAGATGAACCTGTCCTACCCCCTGTACCTGGACGGCGCCTACAAGGTCTTCTGTTTCAACAACATCGTCTGGGCCCGCTCCAACGACACCAAAAACCAGAAATACGCCACCCGCACGCCCGGCTACTTCATGGTTTTCGGCTTCCTCAACCAGTTCGTCAACAACACCCTCTACCGCCACGGCGACGGGGTCGGCGGCAGCAGCGGGCACCGCAACGACGTGCTGGGGAACGTATTCAGCGACATCAAGAAGGCATTTATCGCCCACGACCGCTCCGGCGATCCATCCCTGGTGGGCGGTGGCGACACCGGTGCTTCCGGCCGGCGTGGCGTGCCCACCCTGGCCTATGCCAACAACGTCTTCTACGGCGAGGCAAAGGCGGGCCGACTGCTCAGGCCCAATGAACCGGCCGGTTACCCGGAGGGCATCCAGGCCGACACCGTCGAAGAGTTGGCCCGGATGATGCAGGATTTCCCCATCCGCTACGGTCAACTGGGCTGGCGGACGGGGGAGAATCCCATCGTCGGCAAGCCCACGCCCGGCCCCGTCGAGGACCTGTCCGAGGTGGACTTCCGACCGACGGAGGATTCCGCGGCTCTCGACGCGGGCGTCAAGTACTTCGTCCCGTGGAGCCTTTACGGAACCGTTGGCGAGTGGAATTTCAACGAAAGCCACGCCGACCCTGACACCGTGCTCGACTACTCGTGGTACATGAGCAAGGCGCACTACAACCGGAATATCTACGAGTTCATTCCCAGCGAGGACCTCCGCATCAACGATGCATCTCTGAAAGACTTCGTCCGCTCCCCCTCCGAAGATTGGGCGGCGGGCGCCATGATTTTCGACGGGAATCGCTACGGCAGCGTTCCGGATGAGTTCATGCGCCGAGACATCACCCTCCCCATGGTCTGGACGGACCGCAGGGGTAGAACACGGGTCAGGAGCCCCCTGCCGGAAAAACACTGGAGCGTCCCCGAGCCCACCAGCGGCAAGGGCGGCAACGCCGAATATGCGGAAGACGCCGTCCTGCGCTTCCCCGGTGAGGAGCGGAAGACCTTGATCATCGGCAAGGAGAACTTGCTGGTCGAGGCTAACCTGCGGGTACAAAGCGGGCAGACCGGCGGGGCCATCCTGGGCAAACATGACGGCAGAAGCGGCTACCGGCTTTTCGTCAACGGGGCCGCGGAGGCGGAGTTCCAGATCAGTTCGGGCGGCCGGCACGCTTCGGTCGCCACCCGAGCGCCCATCAACGACGGCCGATGGCACCACGTGCTGGCAGAGGTCGACCGGAAGAGCGGCCGCATGACCATCTACCTGGACGGCGAGGTCTCCGGAGAAGCCACGGGCTCCCTTCCCGCCGATGCGTCCCTGGACAATCGGAGCGACTTCCTGGTGGGCAAGGCCCACGACGACACGGGCTACCTGCGGGGCGCCATAGATTTCATGCGCGTCTGCCGCGGCACGCTGGAGGACGCGCAGACGGACATCGCCGAGCTCTACGAGTGGCAGACCAACGGCCCCTTCCTCCGCGACTTCCGGGGGAACGAACCGGTGGGCCGCCGCGACGCCGGCGCCATCGAACGGGTGGACTGACGGCGGGATACCTGGGAAAAGTAACGAGGCACAAAAGAAACATGACGATAGCGCACCTGATGCTGCCCGTGGTGCCGTTGTTTCTCGGTGCATGTGCGAGCGAAGATGCCGGCGGCATCCACTTTGCTGTTGCACACGCCGAACCTCGAACGATGACGGGGAATACACGATGAGGATCATGCTCTGCATTCTGGCAGGTATTTGCGTGAGTACGCTCGTGCACGCGGCGCCGATTGTGCTCGACCCGTCCGCGCTTTCAGACCCGCCGGAGGGATTCGCCGTGCTGGCTGCGGGTGAGCAAACGGTGGACGGCGTAACCTACGCGACGTCCCCCAAGGCGCTGCTTCTGCGTGAGCCGAGGAAGACCGTCACTGTCGAGGTCGGACGCAAGATGCCCACGCTCCACCTGCTGCAGGCGTTTCGCCCCGGACCGCTTATCACCAACTGGAAGTTGAACTGCGCCATCGCGCATCGCAACCTCGAAATGCTGCCCGAACCGCCGACGCTGTACCGCTGCTACGTGCGCTACGCCGACGGGAAGGAAATCGAGATGCGCGTGCGGTGGAATGAAAGCGTTGAGGATGGCGTCCGCGTGGGAGTGATTCCTCCCATGCTGTGGGGAAAACCGGCGATCACGGAAGAGACGGGCCGTCCCGAGGAGAAACGCGTCGTCTATGCTATGGAGTGGCCGAATCCCCGCCCCGAGGTCCGTATCGATTCCCTCGTTATCGTTTCGGCGAACACGCGGTTCGCCGACTACGGCACGGCGGTCATCTACGCGATTTCGGCCGGTGAAGGGGATGCGGGGCGACGCTTCTACGTTGCGCCCCCGCCACTGGGGGACGACCGCAACGAGGGGACGTTCGAGGAGCCATGGGCCACCCCCCAGCGGGCGGCGGAAGAGCGCAAGCCCGGAGACACGGCCTTCTTCCGCGGTGGCACCTATCCCCTAACCCGCCATACACTCCTTACGCAGGACGGCAGCCCGGAGGCACCGATCACCTTTTCCGCCTACCCCGGAGAGATACCACGATTCGACGCCGCTACGATCGCGCTCACCGACGACAATACGCCCACCACAGGCGGTCACGCCCACACCACGAGCGACGGCGCCTTCGTGCTGAAAGAGGTTCGGCACGTGGCCATGCGCGGCCTTCGGATTGACAATGCCCGGATGCACGGAATCAAACTCGCGGACTGCGACCACGTCGAGGTCGCCTTCAACCGTTTCTACCGGGTCATGAACGCTTCGATCGGTTTCTACGGCAGGAGCTACCCGAGGACGGCGCCTCTCTGCCGGGGAGTCCGCATTATCGGCAACAGGATCGTGCGGAGTTGCTGGGGCGAGCATCTCACGGACATAGAAGGACGCCACATAGATAAGCAGGTCAATGGACGTGAAGCATTGGATGTCTCCGGTACCACCGACGCCGAAGTTTCGCACAACCAGATCAGCGGCAGTTACAAGGAAGGGATTGACCCGCTCAGCCGCAATACCCGGCTCACCGTCAGCTACAACTACATTCATCACACCTGGGGCAACGGCATCTACAACGACGCATGGAGCACCGTCAACGAGGGCGCCGATTACTACGGCAACGTCCTTCACGACTGCCAGGGCGGCATCTCCCTTAACGCCGAACAGGGCGGCCATGTTCGCAACGCGAAGGTCCACCATAATCTGATCTATGATTGCTGGGGCTTCGGTATAGAGGTAAAAGGCCCGGATACGGAGGGCATCAGGGTGCACGACAACACCGTGTGCTTCAACGGGCATCGGTTCGGCAAGAAGAAGTGGATAGTCGGCGGCATAGGTGTTTTGGGCGGTGGCGCCGGGGACGTCTCCGTCCACGACAACATAGCTTACAAGAATACGCTCATGGAGACCGGCACCGCCTGGGTCCCCGATCCGCAGGCGCGGGGCATCGCGTTCGAGCGCAATCTTACCTGGCCGGAGGCCTCAACGCCCGCTTACACGCCTCGCAACCACAGGGGGACCGTTGTTCCCATTGCGCTTGGGGAAGATGCGGAGACCCTGAGGATGGAACCGCCGTTTGCCGACCCCGCGCACAGGGATTTTCGTCTTACAGAGCAAGTGCCGGGGGACGTGGGCGCCGTCCCGGCGGACGTGCCGCTCGAACAGGGCCACTGGATCAACGGCATGATCCTGGCCTCGTATAACGCCGGCTGGCTATTCGAGCCGGTACAGATTCCCTGGCGCTGTCGGAACGCCCGTATCCACCATCTTGGCACCAGGGGCGTCTGGTTCACCCCGGAGATCGGCAAACACACCCACGACCCGCTGCAGATGCCCACAGGACAGGTAGCGCTCGGCGGCGTCGAATGGTTTATCCCGGACTGGCGCCTCATGGGGATGAACACCATCTGTATGCTGGACGGCTACCTTTCGACGGTTGACGACTCGGCCATTCGAGGTATCCCGGTGGGAAGAAAAGCGGAGAAAGTCTTTTTCCTCCACACCTATCAGGATGGCCCGAGCATCGATGCGTGGGAAAGGGAATATGCTGCGGCGATGACAAATAACGCCAAGCCGCCTGCCGCTCCTGTGGTCTTCCGTTACGTCGTGCACTACGCCGACGGGACACGCACGGAGATACCTGTGGAGTGGAACCGCCACATTGCGCGATGGCGGCAAACGCCTGACATGGGCGATTTCCCGAAGTCCAAGCTCCAACGTCGGTTCGCCAATCTCGTCAAGGCGTTTGAGCGTCATCCCATCGATTTCCGGCCGCCGAGCGAGGCCCACGTGGCATGGTCGCAACTCGGCCTGAGCAGACATAGAGGCAGAGGCCCGATCTTCGTGGCGCTGTACTGTATGCCCTGGGACAGTCCACATCCGCAGAAGGAAATCGCTGCCATTGACATCGTCAGCGGCAATGACGCAACGCATAACTATGGCGCACCCGCACTTTTCGCGATCACCACGGCGACGCGCGCGCAATGAGAATGCAAAATGCGGAAGGCCCCGTAGCTGGGAAAGGGGGTGCAAGGTGGCCGAGTTTTTTTCAAAGGAGAGTTACGGGAAATAGGCACATGCGCGATGGAACGCAGGAAATTCAATTAGAAAGTGGACGGGACGAAGGAGGGTAGAACAATGAACAGGCTCCATAACAGCATGATTGTGACGTTGCTCGTGTTCGGCGTCCTCTGGACCTGCGGCACGGCGGGGGCTCAGGACCTCACCACGGTGAGGATGACCGACAGGGTCCTGGTGGAAGACACCATGCCCATCGGCATGAACATAAGCGGTGATCCCTATTGGAAGCCTCCCGCACTGAAGCGGCGGCTGGCCCTGAACTTCGAGGGCGGTTACTTCTCCTTCTTCGGCGTGTGGACGGATAAGGCCGATACCGGCGGGCGGAAGCTGGCCGTCAGCAAGCATAGGTTCCGCGACATGGAGGGCCACATCGAGGCGGTGAAAGAGACCGGCACGGTCACCTGGCTGGAGGGAGAGAAGATATGGGACACGGCCAGGGTCACCGACGTGGTGCAGGAGGAAGGACAGGCCTATCTCATACTCGATGAGGAGGTGCCCCAAAATTCCGATTCGCAGCACACTCCTTTCTATCTGCTGCAGGCGGTGGACCGGCAGGACCGCAGCCGGGACGCAATAGGACCACTGGTGACGGGTAAGAAGAATGCGGAGGCTTACCAGATCGCCTTGAACGACGTGCCTCCCGGCTCTTACGGGTGGCGTTCTTTCCGCATCGCTGCCGACGACCAGAGGCGTTCGGACGGCTGGGCACTTACGCAGGCGGAAGAGATGGACTGCAGCGGCCACTGGAGGGTCAGCCTGTGGGCCAGGGCCGAAGCGGGCAATCCCTCCCTCAAAACAGGCATTCAGAACACCGACACGCCGATACCGGTCACCAAAAGGTGGCAGAAGTTCGAGAAAGTAGTGGAGGCCGGGGATGTGAGCGGCACAGGCTTCGTGCGCCTGGACTTCGCGGTTGAGGGGGGCACGGTGCTGCTGGACGATATCGTGGTTACCAAGCTGGGCTTCGAGAACCCCACCGCCTTCACCGACGACTTCGTGCGCATGATGCGCGACGACCTGAACGTGGGCATCGTCCGCCAGCTCATCTGGGGCGGCTGGAGCATCGACCACTACCTCCAGGGCCTCCTGAAGAGGCAGAGCCTCCTGGGCAGAAACCATGGCAAGGTACCGTGGACGATCACCGAGTTCTACACCATGTGCGAGTACATCGGAGCTGCTCCGTGGCACTCAATCCCGGGCGCTGTACGCCCCGAGGGCATCAAGGCGATGATGGAGTACCTGGGTGCTCCGCCCGACGTGGGTTACGGGAAACTGCGGGCCCGGCAGGGCCATCCCAGGCCCTGGACGGAGGTCTTCGACCGCATCTACATCCAGATCGCCAACGAACCAATCACCTTCAACGGCAACTCGGCCCACGTCGACACCTGGCGCAGCCTGGCCGATGTGGCGAAGGACTCACCTTATTACAGGGACAACATCAAGCTCGTTGCTTCGGGGCAGGACGTGATGAGCGGCAACTGGAGGGACTGGCGGTCGGGGACTTACTATGAGCCCGTGCCAAGGGTTGACTACATCGCCCTGGCACCCTATCCCCTGAAAGGGCTGTGGAAGGAGGACCTGCGACGGTACGACCGGGAGGGGGAAGTGTTTGAGTGGCTGGCGCATCTGGCCCAGCACGAGTGGGACACCTTCCGGTGGGCCAGGTTTGGGAGAGGAGCCCATGAGGCCGGCTACGGCGTCGCGGCCTATGAGACGAATTTCCACGCCACCTTCGGAGACGCCTCTGCGGAGGAGCGCAACCGCATCGTCACCTCCCAGGGGGGAATGATCGCCCTGATGCACAACCTGCTCTACCCGATGAGGCGGTACGGCGTGAAGGATCAGTGTTTCTTCACGCTCTACCAGTTTGATTTTGCACCGGGCGGCTCGTTCGGTGACAAGTTCGAGGGGAATCGCGTCCGCCTGTGGGGCACGGTGCTCAACAACAGGCCCGGTCGGCAGCGCTACCGCCCCGCCGCCTTGGGCCTCCGGGTGATCAACGAGGTGATCGGCGGCGACCTGGTCCAGACGATCCACGAAGGCGCCGAGCCCGAGCTGACCGTCTTCGGGCGCTGGAAGGATGGCTCCGGCGAGCGCGTGAGCAAGAACTACCACCGAATGCCCGACGGGGAGATGGGCGAGAAGACCCACAAGGCCGTGTGGAGCTTCGGGTTCGTCGAGGGCGACCGCCGGGGTATCATCCTGATGAACCACGACGCGGAAAAGGCACATTCCGTGCGGATCGAGTTCCCGGGCGGGGCCGCCGGAGGCAAGGCCGCCACCTGGACCATTGACAACGAGGATCCCTTCGCCTCGAACGAGCCGGAAGTCGGCGAGGTCCAGGTCCGGGTCGAGAAGGAAGAGCTCTCCGGATTCCGGAGCGGGCACCGGACCACCCTCGGGCCGCTTTCGCTGGTTGCCATAGAGTGGCAGGTGAAATGAATCATCCTTCAGAGGACTTGAGAATCCCGGGCTGAGAATCGAGAATCCGCTCCGGCAACGGGCGCGGTCTCGGGCCGGGCAAGGGAGGTGCATTGATAATGGTACACAGGTGCGGGACGCAGTTGCGGGCACTTTGTGTCATCGTCGTGCTACTGACTGGATTGGGCGCCGGCCGCGCCTCGGCCGACTGGGTGGGTGCGGGCGGAGACCCGGCACGCACCGGGGTCACGGCAGATGGCCTGGACTTTCCCCTCCGGCCCGCGTGGGCCTACGAGGCCGCCCAGCCGCCGGCTCCCGCCTTTACCAACTCCATCCTCCGTGGACGTCGCATTCACACGGTCTCCACCGAACCCGCCGCGTATGACTGGGCTTTCCAACCGGTCGTTGCGGGGGGAAGGTTGTTCTTCGGCTCTTCCAGCGAGGAGAAGCTGTTTTGCCTGGACGCCAGCTCCGGAGCGACCTTGTGGACTTTCCCGGCCGAAGGCCCCATCCGGTTTGCTCCCGTCTACCAGAACGGGCGTCTCTATTTCTGCTCGGATGACGGGGTGGTTTACTGCCTGGCGGCCGATAGCGGCGCCGCATTGTGGCAGACCCGCATAGCTCCGGAATCCGGCAAAGCCGTCATCAACGGGCGGCCGGTCTCCGCCTGGCCCGTCCGCGGTGGGCTGACCGTCCATGAGGGTGTCGTCTATTGCTCCGCGGGCATATTCCCGGTGCAGGGCGTCTACGTGGCCGCACTTCGGGCGGAGGACGGATCGAAGGTCTGGTGCCGCAGGAGTCCCTACGCTGCGCACGGACAGGCCCTGGTGGTGGAGGATAAGCTCTGGCTCCCCACCCACAAGACGGCGCCGGTCGAGTACAGCTTAGAAGATGGTTCTCCGCCGGAGGTCACTGGATGGCAGGGCCTGCCCACGCAACGCGGCCTGGGCGGCGCGCAGACCTGGAAAGTGGACGGCCTGCCGGCCTACGGCCCGAACGAGTCCGGAGTGGTCCTCCTCCGGCTTTCCGGCGAGTACATGGACTTCGAGGGACGGGACGTCAAGGCGGGACTGGGCGGGGACCCCAACTTCCAGCTTCCGCAGGGCATCTTCTCTGCACTGGTGGGTTTCACGGCCCGTGCGAACTCGCAAGCCTTTGTGCTGGTCGGACCGGAGCGGATCCTGGCCGTCGACATCGAGGACTTCCGCCGGATGGTGGACCGGCGGGCGCGGGAGGTGCTGGAACAAAGGGGCAAAAACATGCGGGACATCCAGGGCTGGCGTGTGCCGGTGGGCATGGATGTCCGCGATCACCGGACCGCGAAGCTTCTGGAGGAGAACGCTATCTGGCAGAAGTCGATAGCCCTTGAAGACAGGTTCCGGACGGCGATCATCGCCGGGGACGCTCTCGTCTGCGGGGGCAAAGGGAAGGTGATGGCGCTGAACGTCGCGGACGGGAGCCGACTCTGGACGGCTCAGGTGGAGGGGGTCGCGCACGCGCTGGCTGCGGACGACGGCGCTCTGTTCGTCAGCACCGACGAGGGACGCATCTACTGCTTCCGGCACGGTGTTTCCTCGCCGAAAGTCCATCGACCGCCTCAGAATGGGATTCCCTCCGACACGGCCGACGAAGAGTTAGCCGCGACGGCCCTCCGGCATGCGGACCGGCGGACGGGCCAGTGTCTGGTCCTGGGAGCCGGCGACGGCGGGCTGGTGAAGGAAATCATCCGAGGTTCTGAATTCTTCGTGGTCGTGGTGGAGAGGGATGCCGAGCGGGCGATGGCTCTGCGCGAGAGGCTCCACCGGGCCGGCCTGTACGGCTCGCGCGCAGTTGTAAGGCATGAACCAGACGGTCTTGACTATCCGCCGGGGTTCGCCAACCTCATCGTCTGCGGAACGGGGGACGCCCCGTATCCGCCCGAAGAGGTGCTTCCCCTGGGGCAGCCCTATGGCGGGACCATTGTCCTGGCGTCCGATGGAACCAATCTTGACCCGGAGGCATGGTCGGGGCATCAGATGGGGGGCTGGTGGCGGATCGAGACGGCCTCCGGCATGGTCTGCCAGGCTGCTCACCGCGGCGCTCCTCCGGGCGCGGGCGACTGGCCGATGGCCAATGGGAACCCCGCCAACACGATGTGCAGCGGGGAGAGCCGCGTGGACAACGGACCGCTACGGCTGCAGTGGTTTGGACGGCCCTACGCGGCGGACATTGCCGATCGCCACGCCGTGCCGCAGCCCCCGCTTTACCATCGAGGCATCCTTCTTCTGCCGGGTCGGAAGAATACGCTCACCGGCATCGACGCCTACAACGGAACCATCATGTGGAAGATCAACCAGCCGGAAAGCCTGCGGCTGGTGGCAAGCCATAACTCCAGCCCCATCGCCTTTGGTCAAGGCTGCACCGTCTTCGCCATCTCCGGGTCGATCTGCTGGGAGCTGGACGCACTGACGGGGCAGAAGTTGCGCACCTGGGAGGGCGTCCTTCCCCATCACGACCGGGGGTACGTGGGCGCGAAGGATTCTGTGCTGGTGGGCAGCAGCCAGGGCAGGGAAGTGGCGCCCCTGGCCAGCAGGGAGGTCAGGGAGTGGCAGATCTCTCCGTACCTGGACCGTTTCAAGAGCCGCCCGTCCGTCAGTGGGGACGTGTTTGCGTTCGACACACAGACGGGCGAGCGCCTGTGGACCCGCTCGGAGGGCCTCATCCTCAACACCAGCATCACCCTGGGGGATGGTCGCCTCTACGCCCTGGAGAGCACCAACAAGGCCGCCCGCGAGAACACCTCCGGCATGATGGAGTTGCGGGAGTTTCTGGAGGAGGACGACACGGGCAATGCCCGGGTCGTGGCCCTCGACCTGCGCACCGGGCGCGAGCTGTGGCAGCAGAACGTCAGCCCGGAAGACGGCTCGCCCTATCAATGGATTTTCTATCTTGCCTGCGCGGACGGCGTCGTGCTCTCGACCCAGACGGGCACGCGTTTCAAAGACGAGAAACCCTACCAGGGCTACGAGTTCACCGCCTTTGAGGCAAAGACGGGTTCCACGATATGGACGAAGTGGATTCCGGCCGCGGAGCCCGGCCAGTACACCCCGCTGAAGTACGCCAAGAACGCCATGTCCGCCAGGCCGATCATCGTGGGCGATCGCATCTACCTGTTCACCAACAACGGGAAGAAGAGGATAGTCAACTACGCCAGTGTCTACGATCTGTTCACGGGCGAACAGCTGATTGAGCTGGTGCCCCTGGGCAATCACGACAAGGGCTGCTCGGTGGCCATCGCGTCGAACCACGCCTTGTACTTCCGGGACTGGATGCACGTAGCAAGGTCTCTGGCCCTGGAGCCGGACGATGAGACCTACGAGCTGACCGGCGTCACGCGTCCTTCCTGCTGGCCCAGTACCCTCCCAGTCGGGGGGCTGATTCTAGCGCCCGAGGGCTCGGCCTACTGCAGTTGCGGGTATCCCTATCAGGTTTCTTTCGCTCTGGCTCCTGCAAAGGACGGTGCCCGAAGTGACGCGGCGGCCGAGAAATAGGGCGTCGGTGCTTTTCCGGCGGTCGGTGCCGCCCGGCTGGGGTGATTACCTCGTGGTGGAGTTTCAGTTCGGCTACATGATCCGCACCCCGTGTTACAAGTATGTTCTCTGCGATGACGGCGCCTACAGGGAGCAGCTCTACGACCTCCGGGAGGACCCGCACGAGACGCGCAATTACGGCGCGCCCGCGGTTTTCGCGATCACCACGGCGTCCGCCGCGCGCTGATGCCGTGCTACCGTGGCCTCGGTCACCGGATGCGTGTACCGGTCCAACGGAGTTGTCGGGTGTCTGATTCCTGCACTCTCAAGGCCGGAGGCCAGAATTGTCGGAATACGAAGCGCTTCAGAGAAAGCTGGCAAGCGGTTGGAATACCTGGAACACGTTGAGCATCTTCAGCCGCGTTCGCCTGGCGCAGGGCTTCGCAGTGAACCTGACGTTCCGGGATGGAAGTTCTGTGCTGCACGGCGGCTACATCGGCCACTACCACCAGACCGAAGAGGGCGACTTGGGAGCACCCGCTGTGTTTGGCGTCTTGGCGGCTTCGGCGCACCACTGACGTGGGAGGATCGTCCTTGGCCGGCCGCCGGCGCAGAGACTCAACGGTTTTTGCCTTGGGCATTTCTCGAGGAGGAGAAGCATGGTCCAGGACTTGGGCTGGCTTGCAGTTTCAACGATAGTGTTGTGCACGATCGTCGCGGTGGGTGCGGGGACGGCCTGCGGTGCGGAAGATGTGCGCGTGGACATCCATTGGGAGCAGTTCCTGGCTCGGAGCGATCCGAGCTGGGAGGTCATGCCCTCTTCCTGGGCGGATGCACCTTTCATCGGCAACGGATGGATCGGGTCATACTGCTACCAGGCTGAGTCGGTAGAGGGACCGGCCCTCAACTTCGTGATCAGCCGCACGGACGTTTACGATCACCGTAAGAGCACCGCATTTCCGTTCTCCATCGCCCGTGCCCGCCTGCCCAACGGGCGGTTCAAGCTGCGGTACGCCGGTGCCGAACCGGAAGGGACCATGCGCCTGGACCTCTGGAACGCGGAGGTGGAAAGCACCGTAGAGACCAGCGTCGGCAAGCTCTCCCTGCGGGCCTTCACGCACGCCACCCGAAACGTCATTGTCATCGAGACGGAAGCCAGCGGGGGGGGAGCGGAAGTACGGCTGGCACTGGTATCCGGACACCGTGGTCAGCCCCCGACTTTTGAGCTGGCGGGGACGCAGGCACATCAAGCCTTTCGTTGACAATCCGGACCTGCTGAGGCCCTACGCGCCCCAACGCCAGTTCGCCGTGGACGGCATCCGTGTGAGCGTCCAGGAGATGCCGGAGAACGAGATTTACGACACCGACGGTCAGGGCGCCGGCCAGTTCGCGACAGCCTGGAAAGTGGTCGAAGCCGGGCAGGGCCAACGGGTGATCTATATCTCGGAAGGTTTTTCCTATCCCGGCCGCACCGCGCTGCGGGAGGCGGTCGAAACGGTCAAACGGGCCGCTGCAGACGGGGTCGAATCCCTGCGTGCCACTCACCGACAATGGTGGCACGAATTCTACCCCCTGAGTTTCTACTCGCTTCCCGCTGCGAAACTGGAAGGTTTCTACTGGATCCAGACGTACAAGATGGGCTCCGCCTCACGCGAGCACGGGCCGATCGTGGACCTCAATGGACCGTGGTTTCCGTGGAACCTGGACAACAAGACCGGCTGCGTCTGGCCCGGCATATGGTTCAACCTGAACACGCAGAACATGTACGCTCCATGGCACATGTCCAATCACGTGCGGGAAGGCCTGTCGCTGGTCAATCACCTGTGGAAGTACCGGGAGAAGCTGGCGAAGAACGCAGGGGAGTATTCCGAGGATTCTCTAGTTGTGCCCGATCGGTGCGGGATAACCCTCCGCGCTGCCTCCCGCAGCTCGATACGGAATCGGGTCAACCTGGCCTGGGCCCTGTTCGACGTGTGGGAGCAGTACCGGGCCACCATGGACATGCAGCTCCTGCGGGAGAAGCTGTATCCGCTCATGATGGGCGCTTTCCGCTACATCGACCACCATATCCGCGAAGGCGAAGACGGGATGCTGCACATGCCCAAGGCCCGCAACCCGGAGTACAAAGGCGGCGTGGATACCTCCTACGAGCTCTCACTCACCCGCTGGATATGCCGGGCGATCATCCGGGCGAACGACGACCTGGGCAGGGAAGATCCGATTGCCGATCGATGCAGGGAGGTCCTGGCCAACATCACTCCCTACCGCACACATCCAGAGGAAGGCTTCCTGATCGCCGAAGATACCCGCCTGGAACGGGGTCACCGGCACTGGTCACATCTGCTGATGATCTACCCTCTGTTCGAATACAACGCGGACAGCCCGCCGCGGGAGCGTGCGCTGGCGAAGAGGTCGGCGGACCATTGGATCCGACTCACGGTGAAGCCGGACCTGTCGGATGCGCGAAATGCCTGGCCGAAGTTCGCTGCTGCCGGCCTGAGGGCCTCCCTCGGAGCGGGAGACGAGGCGGTCCGGCTGCTGGAAAGCGGTGTTGACGACATCCACCGCATGACCCGCAATACGTTCGCCCGCGAGGGCGGCCCCATCGGCGAGGTACCCCTCCTGGGTGCGCGCGCTATGCAGGACCTGTTACTGCAGGACCACGGCGGAATCATCCGCGTTTTCCCGGCCGTTGGAGATGCCTGGCAGGACGTTGTCATTCACAAATTCCGGGCGGACGGTGGGTTCCTGGTCAGTGCCAGACGAGAAGACGGCGAGACGCAATTCGTGCGCGTTGAGAGCACCGCCGGCGAGCCCTGCCGAATCAGAACCTCCCTGCCCGGGGCGGTCAGGGCGTACGGGCCGCGGGATTACGAACTTCGGGAGCAGGGCGGCGGCGTGATGGAGGTCAACCTGCGGAAGGGCGAGTGGGTCATTCTCTACAGCGGAGAGGAGCTGCCGGACCTGACAATAAGCCCGGTCCATTTGCCGGACCAGCCGAACTACTGGGGGGCGAAACGATAGGCACGAACCACCCTCGTGCAGGCTGGTTCTTTGACTCTCAAGATCGGAGACCAAACGTGTCCGAATACGAAGCTCTGCAGAGAGAACTGGCGGCCGGCTGGAACACGTGGAATACCTTCAGCGTTTTCTCGCACGTGCACCTTCCTGAGGGTTTCGCGCTGAACCTGGCCTTCCGGGACGCTCCCGGGCGGCATTTCCTGCGCGAAGGCTTCATCGGCTACTACAAGCAGACGGAAGAGCTCGACCTGACGCTGCCCGGTCCGCGCAGCTACGACGGGCGCTACACGGAGCTCGACGTCACGTGGCGGGGCAGCCGCTTCACCGTCCGGAGCGCCACCGACGGCGATGACCAGGTGCTGCTGGTCCGACCGGAGGGCGGCGAGTCCGCGCGGCCGCCGCTCATGGCGGTTGAGGGGACCCTGCTCTGGGGACGAGACGGCATGGTCGGCCGCGACGGCGACGAACTGGTGGTCCGCTGCGGGGATGCGGAGTTCCACGCTTTCGTCACCGCGGAACTGCTCGACGAGCCCTACATGCGCTCCGACGCGCCCTGCCTGGTCGGGGCGCTCGATGCGCCCGTCGGCGTGTCCACCGGGCGGCCCCGCGCCCTGGCGGAGATCGAATATATCGTCGACGCCCGGCGCGAGGAGGTGATCGCCGGGCGCCGCCGCTACGGCGACCTCGAAGAGGTCTACACGGCCATGCAGACCTGCATGGCATGGAACACGGTCTACGACCCGCTCCACGACCGCGTCATCAGCCCGGTCAGCCGCCTGTGGAGCCGGAACTGGAACGGATACGTGCTGTTCTGCTGGGATACCTATTTCGCCGCGGTGATCGCAGGACTCGACAACCGGGAGCTGGCCTACGCCAACGCCGTAGAGATGACCCGCGAGATCACCGAGCGCGGGTTCGTGCCGAACTACGCGTCTGGCTGCAGCGGCAGCTCCGAGGACCGCTCCCAGCCGCCCGTCGGCTCCAGGGCGGTGCTGGACCTCTACCGCCGATACGGGGACGAATGGTTCCTGGCCGAGGTCTTCGACGACCTGCTGCGCTGGAACCGGTGGTGGCCGGAGAACCGAATGACCGGGCGCTGGCTCGGCTGGGGGTCGAACTCGTACGTGAACGAGTCCGGCGAATCCTCCGGAGGTTCCCTGGCGGGCGCCGTTTTCGAGAGCGGGCTGGACGACAACTCCCCCCTCTACGACAAGGCGAGCTTCGACCAGCAAACAGAGGTAATGCAACTGGCGGACGTCGGCCTGAACGGCATGTACGTGGCCGACTGTCGCTGCCTTGCCGAGATGGCAAAGGTACTCGGACGCGACGCGGAAGCCGCGGAACTGAAGGAACGTGGCGACCGGTTCGCCCACGCCCTGGGGGAGCTCTGGGACGAGGAGAGGGGCATCTACCTGAACCGCTACACCGACAGCGGGAGGCCGAGCTCGCGTCTGGCGCCGACCAACTTCTACCCCATGCTCGGGGGCGTCCCCTCCGCCGAGCAGGCCCGCCGCATGGTCGAGGAGCACCTGCTCAACGCCGAGGTCTTCTGGAGCAACTACGTGGTGCCCTCCTGCTCGCGCAACACGCCGGGCTACCAGGACCAGGAGCAGTGGCGGGGCTGCGTGTGGGGGCCGCTGAACATGCTGGTCTACTGGGGCCTGCGGGAGTACGACGTGCCGGAGGCCCGTCGGAAGCTCGCCGAGAGGTCGGCCGACCTGCTGCTGAAAGAGTGGCGGGAGAAGCGCCACGTCCACGAGAACTACAACGCCGAGACGGGCGTGGGTTGCATACCGCGCAGCAACCCGTTCTACCACTGGGGCGGCCTGCTGGGTCTGATAAGCCTGACGGAGGCGGGACACTACCGCGCGGATTCGTGAAACGCAGCGCACATCGGACTGTCTGCGCTTCGTTGGTTCATTGGTGGAGGAGGGACAGTGAAAAGGTTCAGAATCGCCGTTGTTTGCCTGCTGGCCGTGCCGGCGCTCGCCGTAACGGTTGCCGCCCGCGAGTACTCCTGGCAGAGACCGCACGCAAAGGTCGTCGAAACAGGCGACCTGGAGTGGCAGCCGGAGCCTTTCGTGTTCGAGAAGGGTGACTCCGTGCGCTACATCGACTACGAGAATGGGGACGACAGCAACGGCGGAAAGACGAAGGGGACGCCCTGGAAGCACCACCCGTGGGATAAGCGTGCCCGGGGCAACGCCCGCAATGCCGAAGGTGTTGACACCTACGTCTTCAAGCGGGGCGTCATTTACCGGGGTTCCCTTGAGGCATATGCCGTCGGCGAGCCGGGGCGCCCCATCCGGCTCACCAGCGATCCCGACTGGGGCCGGGGGGAGGCATGCATCTACGGCTCCGAGGTGGTGACCGACTGGAAGAAGGGCGCCGACCACCCCGACATACCGGAGCCGCAGAAGGTCTGGTACGCGGACGCAAAAGTCCGTCCCCGCTGCCTGTGGATGGTGGACGTCGAGGGAGAGATCACCCGCATCAAGCTGGCCCGCACGCCGAACTGGGAGGTCTCCGACCCCGACGACGTCTTGAGCGAATGGTGGTATTGGAAGAATGACGAATGGTGGAAGGACGGCCTGAAGAACAAGAACCACCTGGTCAAGACCGAAGACGGTAAAACGCTGTTTCTGGGCATTGATCCCGAGCACATGACGAAGGAGCCGGCCTACTATCAGGATGCCATCGTGTGGACCGAATGGGGCATCGTGATGGGAACCCCCTACCCTTGCCTGGTCGAGAAGGTACTTCCCGAGCAGCACGCCTTGGCCTTTAACGGGCCGTTCTACGGCATATGGGGCATGTTCAAGGGGCACCACTACTTCCTGGAGGACAAGCCGCATTACCTGGACCAGCCCGGCGAATTCTGGTTCCGGCAGGAGGGCGGCAAGCGCCGCATCTACCTGCGCCTGCCGGGCGATATCGACCCCAACGCCGTGACCATCGAGGCCGCCGCCCGGCGGTCATTCATCGACAGCACCGGCATGAAGCACGTGCGCATCTCCGGGCTGACCTTCCGCTTCCAGAATCCGTGGCACGCGCTGCACGCGTTTCCGTTCGGCCACAAGGACGCCGTGGGGGTGGGCTGCGTCCGCGTGCTGGGCTCGGCCGACCACGTGCGCATCGACCACTGCAAGTTCGAGCACGTCCAGCGGGCCATCCGCATGGCCGTCACCAAGGACGCCCAACGGCTGGACAACATCACGATAGCGGACAACGAAATCCGCCACGCGGACCAGTCCGCCGTCTGGCTCCTGGCGGATTTCCCCGCTGCCAGCATGGGCCGGGTGGATTTCCTGCGCAACCGCGTGCACGACATTACCCGCCGGGCGCAGAAGAACGTCCACTGCCACGCCGTCTACATCCAGATGGTGGAGACCGGCGAGTTCGCCGGCAACGTGCTCTCCCGTCTCTGGGCCGGGGGCCTGTTCCTGGAGGTGGCCAAGAGCAGCGGCGACGCCGGCGAAGTTCCCCTGGCCCGCGTGCTGGTGCACCACAACAAGGTCATCGACCCCCTGCTGGCGGCCTGTGACTGGGGAGGCATCGAACTCAACCAGGGCGGGCCGGCGTACATTTACGACAACGTGGTGGGCAACCCCGGCGGCATCCACCGCTACAAGCTGGCCAACCGCGACCCCGACGAGGAGCCGAAGGGAACCCCGCGGTTCGGCCACTCCTACTACATCGACGGCTCGTTCAAAAAATACCTGTTCAACAACATCGCGTGGGGCAAGAACAACACCCCCGGTAGCAAGTACGCGAACTGCTCGGCACTCCAGGAGATCATCGGCTTCCAGAACACGGTCTTCAACAACACCTTCTTCAAGTTTGTTCAGTGCTGCCGGCGACAGGGCCCCGAGGCCGGCCGCAACAAGTACCTGGGCAACGTCCTCGACGATGTCTCGCAGTACGTCTTCCGGCACGCGCCCGAGAAAAAACCGGACGTGAACATACAAGACGTCGGGAAGCTGGCCGACCTTGACGCCAGCGAGACGCTGGCCTATGCCCGTAACGTGCTCGCCCGCATAAGCGGCAAAGTCGGCATGTTCCAGGCCACCGGCGAGCAGTACGATACCGTGGAAGGCTTTCGTAATGCCCTGGAGCAGAGCCAGGCACTCGCGTCGGGTCTGGGCATTATGGCCAGCGAGTCACCGCTCCGCGACCCCGAACGGCACGACTTCCGTCCCCGCCGCGCTTCCGAAGCCGCCAGTAGGGGTGTGAAGGTCTTCGTGCCCTGGGGGCTCTATGCCACGGTGGGCGAGTGGGGATTCGCGCGCTGCAACCAGGACCCCACCCGCATCATCGACGAGCACTGGTTCATGACCCCCTACTACGGCGAGCGCAAGACCTACAAGGACACGCCGCGCTATCCGCTGAAAGGCGTCAACATCGGGGCGGACGATTATGTGCGGGGTGACCTCGAGAACTGGACTCACGGTGCCCTGCGGCTGAACGGCCGGGACCAGTACGCCATGATCGACGGCGAGCAACTGGCGCAGCCCTTCACGATCGTCACCAGAGAGGTGAAGTCCAAAGGCGGCGTCACCACCGAGACCACCACGAAAAAGACCTTCCAGCCGGAGCTGCTGAGGACCGTCTCCATCGATACCAGCAATTTCCTGCTGGAAGTATACTTCCGAACCCGGCGGGACCATGCCGGCGGTGGGCTGGTCTCCAAGATGGGTCTCGAGGCCGGCTACGCCCTCATGCTCAACCGCCGGGGCGGCGTGGAGTTCGCCGTCCGGGCCGACGGCAAAACGGAGCGGGTGGTGGACTCCACGAGAATCAACGACGGCGCGTGGCACCACGTGGTCGCTGAGGTCGATCGCGAGGCCGGCCGAATGACTGTCTACGTGGACGGAGAGAGGGCCGCCGAGGGCCGCTGCGCGCTGCCGCCGGACGCATCCCTGGTCAACGAAGCCGATTTCGTGGTCGGGAAGAGCCCCGAGGGCGATTGCCTGGCCGGCACATTGGACTTCCTTCGCGTGGCGCGGGGAACTCTGGCGGACGCCCGGACCACCATCGAGGAGCTCTGCGCCTGGCAGTTCGTGGAAGGGCCTTTCCTGGAGGACTTCACCGGGCGCAGGCGGGACTTTGAGGACAGCGCGGCGGGCGCGATCGACTTCTGATCGTCGTGTGGAAGGCCGGCCAGGACGGGCGCGATTGCCGACAGGTTGAATAGGCATAAATCTAAAAAGGAGTGGAAGATGCTTCGCTTTCTCATGGTGGCGGTCATTGCGGTGCCTTTCCTGCAGGCAACCGTTGCTTCGACGGAGCCTTTGACGGTTTTCACCAAGGGTCGGACGATCGTGGTGAGCGACCTGGAGCACCACCTGCTGACGGTGGAACCCATGTTCTGGGGACCCGGCTGGAAGTTTGGCGGTGTCGAGGGCGAGTTCCGCCGCGAAGGGAACGCCGCCGTGGGGCAGTTCGAGGGCACGATCAGAAACAGCGACGTGTCCTATGAACTCTCCTGTCGGGCGACCCTCCGCGACCGAACACTCCGCGTGCGATACGTGCTCGACCCGGAAAGCACCGGGGAGTGCGAGTTGCTCGCCATCGGCGTGGAGCCCGGCCAACCCCTCGACGGGGAAGATGCCGCGCGGGTGCTGGGCGCTGAGGGCCGCAACAGCTACGACCTCCCCCTCGGGACCGGATCGTTCGGCGACGGCGTCCAAAGGATGGTCTTCGGCCGGGGCGAGCAGCGGTTCGCCGTGTCCGTGGACCCGCCGCACCCGGTCCAGACCGATCAGTGGTCAGCCCGCATAGTGGTGGCCCGAGGCCGGGTACCCTCGGACCCCATGCGAGTGACGGTGAACGTGGGACTGCCTCGAGACGCCGTTTTCTACCCCACCCCGGACGACGTGCCGATGCCCCAGAATTGGGAGGACTGGTTCCCCTGGCAGGCCGATTCGGATACTTCGAAGGAGTCGGTCATCGACATGACCGAGTGGCAGGACGCGCCCGCCGGCCGGCACGGCTGGATCGAGCGCGACGGCGCGGAGCTGCTCTACCACGGCGAGCCCATCGAAATGTGGGGCCTCAACAACGCCTACAGCGCCTGCGCGCCCGGCAAAGAACTGGCCGACAAGCGGGCCGCGTTCTACTCCAAATACGGCATCAATACTGTGCGCCTCCACAAGCTGGCCCAGGGGCACGGATGGGCCGGCATCCAGTCCGCCGAGAGCGTCGTGGAGTTCGACCCTGAGGGTCTGGACCGACTCGACTACTACATCGCGGCGCTCAAGGAGAAGGGCATCTACGTCAAGTTCTCTGTAGCCCTCGGCTGGGGCATACCCCTGGGGCCGAAGGACGACAAGTACGTGCCCTATCTGGACGAGTTGGGCGATTTTGGGAAGGGCAGGGCCTCCCGCATAAACCCCGGTCACGGGGCCATCTACTGGTCGCCCGAGTTGCAGAAGGTCAAGATTCTGCAACTCACGAACCTGCTGCGTCACAGGAACCCCTACACGGGCAAGACCTACGCCGAGGATCCAGCCGTGTTCGTGGTGGAGATGACCAATGAGGAGAGCATTTACTGGTATACCACCATGCGCACGATGCTGCAGCACGAACGCCTGCGCGACTGGGCCGCGAAGCAGTTCTGCGAGTGGCTGCGGGACAGATACGGCGACGAGGACGCGCTGCTGGACGCCTGGGGCGAGGACGCCCTGAACACATTCGAGGAAGAGGGCGTGGGCAGCGGCGAGAGCCTGGCGGAGAACAGCATTGTGCCGGTCGGCAACATATGGTTCTTCGACCCCGAGCGGCTCCAGGGCTCACAGGCCCCCAGGCGAGCGCGACTGCTGGACACGATGGAGTTCCTCCACGAGCTGCAGAACCGTTTCTACAACCGGTTCGGCGCCGCGATTCGGGACACCGGTTACAAAGGCCTGATCGAAACCAGCAACTGGCAGGCGGGCCGCGACCGGAGCCACTACTACAACCTGCACAGCGACTACCGGTTCGACCTCATCGACCGGCACAACTACTACGGCAACGGTCCCAGCATGCTGCGCGTGCCCGGCTCGGGCATCCTCAGCGCGGGGATGCAGCAGGTGGCCGACCGACCGTTCTCGATCTCCGAGTGGATTCACACCTTCCCCAACGAGCGCGGCGTGGAAGGCCCGGCCATCATTGGCGCCTACGGCTTCGGGCTCCAGGGCTGGGACATCAGCTTCATGTTTGAAAACCGCGACCAGGGCGAATTCAGCGAGCGGTTCGGCCGTCAGGCCTGGGACGTCACCGCTCCCCACATCCTGGGCGTCTTTCCGGCGGTGGCCCGCCAGGTGCGGCGGCGTGACGTGAAAACGGCCCAGGTGAGCGCGCCGCGCAACGTGCACGTGCCTTCCATGGCCCGCCGCGGGCTGGACTTCGAGGACACCATCCGGCAGCAGCACGACATGAAGGTGCTGGACTCCGACAAGGTGCCCGCCCGCACGCTGGCGGTCGCGCGCACGGTCGTCAACTTTACCGACAGGCCCACACCAACGCCCGAATTCAACCTGAACCCGTACAAGAAAGACGGCACCTACGTGTCGAGCACCGGGCAACTGCGCTGGACTCCCATGGACGCCTACGAGGGCCGGGGCTACTTTACCATGGACACCTCCGCGTCGCAGGCCGTCGTGGGCTACGCCTCCAGCCGGAAAGCCGAGCTTGGCCAGGTGGACATCACCAGTCACTCGCCGTTCGCGGCCATCTACGTCACTGCTCTGGAGCAGGATGAAGACCTCCGGAGCGGTTCCCGGTGGTTGATCACAACCATGGCCCGGCTGCGGAACACGGACATGGTCTTTGTGGGCCGGACGTTGCTCAGAAAGGGCAAACCGCCCATCCGTATGGAGCCCGTCAAGGCCACCATCAGGATCAAGCGCGGCGGCGGTCCCACCGTCCACGTGCTGGACCACGACGGGCGCCGGACAGGTCGGACGGTGCCGGTTCGGAACGGCGTGCTGGAGCTTGACGGCGCGCGGACGCGCGCGGTTTACTACGAGGTGGTCTTTGACTGAGTCATAACCGGCGTTGGCCGGCCGGGGCACGGCGAAGCAGGATTTGTCTGTACTTCAACACTGAGGTGCCCGCCATGGAGGATCGTGCACCAAGCCCTCGGGCTGCACTGTGCTGGATTCCGATAGTCGCTCTTGCCTGCGCTGCGGCCCTTTCGTGGGATGCCGCGGGCGCCCCCGCTTACATCTGGATCGAGGCGGAGGGATTCGCCGAATGCACTCCGGAGCTGCCGGTTTCCTCCGCGCCCGCCACGTCCGGGGGAAAAACGCTGGGCCATGTCATTCCTGCCAAAGAGGTACCCGAAGACGGCTATCGCCTGAAATACGCGTTCAGCGTCGAGGAGCCCGGCACGTACACGTTCTGGATCCGGATCGGCTTCAACGAAAACCGCCCTCCGCTGGAGTGGCGCCTGGACGGCGGTGAGTGGCACCTGATGTCCCCCGAGGACTGGGTGACCAACCTGATGCAGATATATGAGTTCAACACCATCGGGTGGGACAAAGGGGACCGGGTGGAGCTGGACGCCGGGGATCACGAGCTGGACCTGCGCTGCACGGAGGCGACGGGCAAGCGCTTCATGCTCCGGCTGGATGCCATCTGTTTCGTCCGCGGGCGTTGGGTGCCGGAAACCTACCTGAAGCCCGGTCAAACCTACCATGAGCCGGTGGATCAGCGGGCACGTGAGCAGGTCTATGAGCTCCGGCCGGGGCAGGCGCCCGTAGCGCGGCCGCGCCTGGAGCTGAGCGGGCCGTGGCAGATGGCCCGCTACGATGATCCGGACATGGACGCAAACCCCTACGAGCCGATCCGGGCCATTCCCGATGCCGAAAAGTATCCCCTGCGGTGGATGGGCATCCAGGTGCCGGGCAATTACTTCAACGCCCGGGAAGAGGTGGCGCTGGCTCACCGGGTCTTCTACCGCACCCGGGTGCGGGTTCCGGAGCGGTTCGAGGGTCGGGGCTTCAAGCTGCACTTCTCCGGCAGCAACTGGATCGTCAGCGTCTTCGTCAACGGGGATTTTGTCGGGGACCACACCTCCGTGCTCGTGCCGTGGGATATCGACGTCTCTCGCTATATCAAGCCGGGGCAGGTCAACCGGATCACCATCGGGGTGAAGAGCTCCTGGTACGGCTTCGATACGGAGAAGATCGGCTCCCCGCTGAAGAAGCTGCGGGACCGGCCCACCTCCGGGCAGCACTTCCGGCACCTCTGGTTCGTGGATGCTATATATCATTCCGGCAAGGGCGAGGGGCAGGGGCTGAACAACGGCTTGTGGAATCCGGTCAGCCTGGTGGTCACTGGCCCCGTTTATACCTCGGATGTGTTCGTGCGAACCAGCGTGCGGGAGAAGCGTCTGGAGGCGGACGTCGAAGTCACTAACCCGACAGCCAGCGGGACCGGCGTCCAGGTAAGGTGCCACGCGGTCAACGATCGAACGGGCGAGGTGGAGGCAACCTTCGGGCCGGTGGGCGTCAACGTTCCCGCCCGACAGAAGAAGACCGTCACTGTCGGCGGAGACTGGCCCGATGCGAAGCTATGGTGGCCGGAGCGGGATGCCCAGTGCTATCGGCTGCGGACGACATTGCTCAGGGACGGCCAGTCGGTGGACACCCAGGAGGAGCTTTTCGGGTTCCGCCAGATCACCCGCCAGGGGCGGCACCTGCTGCTGAACGGCATCCGGTGGCATTTCTGGAACTGGCACGTGGGCGCCGACACCCGCCAGGAGTGGCTGGAGGAGTACGAAGCGGCCAACAACCGCTTCCATCGTTTCACCAGTGCGGACCGGGAGCTGTTCGGCTACCGGGAGAAGTCGCTGGAGCAGTTCGACCGGTTGGGCATACCCGGGCGCCTTTCGACCTGCATAGACGGCATGTTCAGCACGCACGACCACTATAACCCATTGGTGTGGAAAAACTTCCAGCGTAACATCCGCCAGACCGTCAAAGCCTATCGGAACCATCCCAGCGTCATCATGTGGAGCTTGGGCAACGAGGTCATGCTGGTTGAGGCTCGCCTGTACTTCAAGAAAGACTACCGTCGCTGGGAGAAGAAGGCCGCCGAACTCAGCAAAACAGCCGCGGAACTGGACCCCACCCGGCCCAGCTTCCAGGACGGCGGCGGCGACCTGGGCGGTCTGATCGACATGCACAATCCGCACTATGCCTGGAACACGCTGCAGAATTTTCCCGAGGACTGGTACAACTATCCCACCGGTCCCACGGTCATGCCCCGGCCGGTGAAGGACCGGGCGCAGCTTTACCGGTGGTCCGGGGATAGGCCGTACATCCACGGGGAGGTCTTTTACTACACCGCGAGCAAGAAAATGGCCTGGTTCGGCGGCCCGCGGGTCTATCGCAGCCGGGCCGACCAGGACGAAGCCGCCGGTCGCTACGGCAGCATCGCCCTGGAGGGTGCCCGATGGCAGGGCATCACGGGCGTCTGCCCGTGGACCCGCGTCCTGCCGCACTGCGCCGGGAGCAGCCGCCCGCGGGTCGTCTTCGTGCGCGAACACAACAGCACGTTCTTCAGCGGCGCCGAGTTCCGGCGCACCATAGCCGTTTTCAACGACGGGCGCCGGACCGATCCGCTGACGCTCCGCTGGCGCGTTGAGTTGGACGGTGAAACCGTGACCTCCGGCCAGAAGACCTACGACATCCAGCCGGGCCACCACCGAGAGGATGCCATCTCGGCCACCTTGCCGCGCGTGGAGGAGCGCGAGGATGGTCGGCTTGTGCTGGGGCTATCGGCCAACGGCGATCGTGTCTTTGAGGACGAGAAGCCGGTTTCCGTCCTGCCGCACTCCTCTGCTCCGGCCGGCCTCGGGGCGGGGCGGCTGTGCGTGTTCGACCCTCGGGGCCGGGTTCGGGATTGGCTGCGGAAGCGCGAGGTGGGCTTTAGTCCGCTCGACCATCTGAAAGGTCTCCCCGGCAGGGCGAACACCGTCCTGATCGGGCCCCACGCACTGACGCAGGACAACCGGGACGTTGTGGCGGCCACGCTACGCAAATTCGTCTCCGATGGCAACACAGCCATCGTCCTGGAGCAGGCCCGGCCACTGGGCGGCGGTGAGCTGCCGGCGTCGCAGATCACCGTTGCCGGCCAGGAGCGGAGCTTCAAGCCCGGCTCGGCCGACTACGACCCGCTGGAAGCTGTGGAACAGGCGCGATTGTCCGGGGCTGCCGGCAGCATCGCCCATCCCGTGGCGCTCGCCCATCCGGCGCTGGACGGACTCAAACCGTCCGACTTCTTTACCTGGAGCGACGGGGAGACGTGTTACCTGTTGCCCTACGAGACGCCCTCCGGCGGCACGATAAACATCATCCAGGCCGGGGAAGGTCTGAGGCACACACCCATGCTCGAGATTCCCGTCGGCCGGGGCAGTTATCTGTTGTCGCAGATGTTGGTGGGCCAGAAGCTGGGCGCTGACCCGGCGGCGGAGCGCCTGCTGTATAACGCGTTGACCTGGGCCGGGCGCCGGGCGAGTGCGGAGCCGGGCGTTACCACAGCGTACCTGGCAGGCGATGAGAAGCTGGCGGGCATTCTGGAGGAAATATCGCTGGCCTATTCCACCGGCGACGACCCGGGGAGTTGCCTGCGAGAAGAGACCGACGTGGCCATCGTCCGAGCCACGCCGACGGCCCTGCGGTGGCTTGTGGGGCACCGGGAAGAGGTCCGCGCGTTCTGCCGGGACGGCCGATGGCTGATGCTGGCCAAAGTTGAGTCGGACGCGCTCGGGGAGTTCAACCGGCTCGTGGGCGTGGAGCACCGCATGCGGGCCTTCCGCCGGGAGAAGGTGAGCATCCGCGCGCTGACGGACGAACTGCTGATGGGCCTCAGTGATCGCGATTTCGACCAGCGGGGCAAGGAAATCATCGCCCCCTGGATGCGCCTGGCCGCGGTTTCGGACCGTCTCTTCACTACCGTCGTGGACGGCCGGGACGTAGCCTCTTTCAGCAACCTCAGCGGCGATGATACGAGACTCGTCGACGGCCTGACTCGGGACGAAATGTTCCACTACGTCCGGTTCTTTTTCTTCGACGAAGACACGGGCCAGCCGCTGAAGCTGGAGGGCGAGGAGGTAAGGGCGGACTTCACCTACGACCGGCCGGAGACCTTCACGGGGATGGACATCTCGATAAGCCGGGGGCCTTACTACTGGCTGAAGGACATTCTGATTGTCTTGGACGACAATCGGCAGGACGGCATCCGGGTGACGCTGGAGGCACGGCGGGGGCCACAGCACGTGGACTTCGCCCCGTCGCGCCGCGCGTCGAAAGTCACCATCGTCGCACTCAGCCACCGACCGGGCGAGTCGAACAGAAAGATATTCATCGTCGACGAGGTGGACCTCTACCGGCGCCTGCCCGAGGACTTCGAGCAGAGGGTGGTCCCGTTGACGACGCCGGGCGGACTGGTCAAGTACCCGGTGGGCGCCGGTGGCATCCTGCTGAACCAGGTAGACTATACGGAGCGGGTCACCGAAGACCTGGACAGGAAGGCCCGAGCCCGTATCGCGGACAACGTCAAGAAAAAGAAGGCCATCTTCGC
The DNA here is from genome assembly GCA_964572825.1 of uncultured candidatus Brocadiaceae bacterium. GTDB lineage: Bacteria > Planctomycetota > Brocadiia > SM23-32 > SM23-32 > CAYVBE01. The sequence goes on along the minus strand of CAZNGS010000022.1, from coordinate 15,728 downwards.
CAATCTGCTGCGTAACCTGGGCGCATCTTTCGCCGAGAAGAGGTCGGCGGCTCCGTGAGGAGGTACGTGCGAGCGGAGGGAGAGGATTCTCGAGGCGCACCAGAACTGCCCGGACGTTGCGGGGCCGGAGATTGGTTGACACTTCTTGCCGTGCAGGTAAAATAGCGTACGCAGACCGGCCAAGTCCGGGAAAACGCCTTTCGCCCGATCCACTGGCTGGCCCCGTGCGTTCGTGACACCCGCAGGGCTCAAGCAGCGCGCCAGTGAGAGCGGAACTTCAGTGCTCGGGCCTGAAACCGCTTTTTACGGCGTTGTGGCGTCCACCCGGTTTCGGTCTGTTTCTCGTATTGCGTGTGCCGGCCCATGGAAGGGAATCACAACATGCAGTTCGACTTGAACGAAGTGCCGTTCAGCCGCTTCGGCTCCTACATGGCGCTCAACATTTTTCGCGCCGAGGACGGAAGTCCGCTCCTGCAACTGCGCACAATGCACGGCATTGGAGGTGCCCGTGACATTTTTCAAGTGGTGCCTTTGCGGGATGGCGCTCCGGCGGCGTACGAGACGGTGGTGACCCCTTCCCGGCTGCGTCTGAAGGTGGAAGGTGGAGGGGAGATAGAGTTCTGTTTCGCAGAACCGGACGTGCTCCGTGTCCGGGGTCGGGGAACTTCGTTGCGGCTGTTGACGCGGGACGACGCGGGCTACATCTTCCGGGCCGGCGAGAACCAGTGGCACCTGAACGCTACCCGAACCCGGATGCAGCACCTGCTGACCGGTCTCCGCGGCCGGATACACCCGGTGGACCCCATGGACTCGCCACGCCTGTTGCGGATCCGCGTGCGGCAGCCCAGCAAGCAGCCCCGGGGCCGGCCTGGGGTGGTCGTTCACTTCGGACCGGACGCCGACGGTTGCTTCGAGGGCGCTATCGAAGAGATGAGGACCACACCGGCTCGCGACGGTCTGTCCGATTCGTTCGAGCAGTGTGCCGCGGCCGTAAGAAGTGAGTGGAGTGAATGGCTGGAGACCACCCCCGAAATGCCGGAGCGGTACGCCGCGGCTGCGGAACTGGCCATGTACGTCAACTGGGCTTCCGTTGTGGCACCGTCCGGGATGTGCCGCCGGCCGACCATGTTGATGAGCAAGAACGTGATGAACGCCTGCTGGAGCTGGGACCACTGCTTCAACGCCGTTGCTCTGAGCTATCGCAATCCCGATCTGGCGTGGGATCAGTTGATGGTGCCCTTCGACCATCAGGACAGGTATGGTGCTTTGCCTGACTCGGTTGCGGCTCCCGGCTGCGGCTGGGGATTCTGCAAGCCGCCCATACACGGGTGGGCGCTTTCCAAGCTGATGGCGAACCCGGTGCTTGCCCGCACAGAGCGGCTGGAAGACATTTACGGTCCGTTGTGCCGATGGACGGACTGGTGGTTGAACCACCGTGACTACGACGGAGACGGGTTGCCCGAGTATCACCACGGGAACGATTCCGGGTGGGACAACTCCACGGCGTTCGCCTGCGGTTTTCCCGCAGCGGCACCGGACCTGGCCGGTTACCTGATTGTGCAGATGCACGTGCTGGGAGACGTGGCGGACCGGTTGGAGCGGGCGGAGGAGGCCGAATGCTGGCGGCGTCGGGCCGAGGAGATGTCCGAGAGGCTCATGGACGTTCTCTGGCACGGCCACGAGTTCGTAACGCGGCAGGCGTTTACCGGGGATTGCGCACGGGAGGGCGATTCGCTGCTCAACCAGATGGCCATCGCGGCCGGCAAATGGCTTCCGGCCGAAGCGCGCGACGCCATTGCAGAGACCGTTCGGCCGGACGGCCGTTTCGTCACCGAATACGGGCCGGCCACGGAGAGCCCCCGCAGCCCGCTGTACGTGCCGAAGGGCTACTGGCAGGGGCCTATCTGGGGGAGCGAAACCACGCTGCTGGTGGACGGTCTGGCCCGCGCGGGGTATCGCGAGCAGGCAAAGGAGATCGCACGCCGCTACTGCGACATGTGCGTCTCCTGCGGGACTTTCGCAGAAAACTACGATGCACTGACCGGCCGGCCCCAGTGCGACACCGCGTACACGTGGGGTTCCAGCGCCTACCTTATCCTGGCCCATGAGCTTTTGCCGGATCAATAAGTGCCGTCATGGCTCCACCGTTGCACATGAAAGAGAGGAATTGAGATGCGCAGGTTCTTCTCCAAGGATAGTTTCTGGAATCAGCCGATACCTGACGACTCTGAGCCGGATGCCCGAAGCGAGCACTGCATAGAGCTGCTCAAGCAGGATCCCGCCGGCGGTTTCCACGTCAATCTTTACCAGTACACGATACCGGTCTACGTGGCCGGCCCGGAGACGCCTCTGCGGCGCGTGCATCAGCGGGAGGTCGGGGAGCGCGAAGGCAGCCAGTGGACTGCGCCGCCGCCCCGTCACCTGCCGCCCAGCCAGGGCGAAGGTTTCGGGCCGCAACTGCCCATCCCCGAGGGGGCCGAGCCAGATCCGGCGCGGGACGCTCACATGGCGGTCGTGGACTGGGGCCGTGGGACGGCGTGGGACATGTGGCGGGCCGGCCGGCGCGACGACGGGGAGTGGGAAAGCTTCTGCGGCATGGAATACCCGCTGGACGGAACGGGAGTCTGGAGCACCGACGATTTCCCGGTTGTCGACGGCGAGAGCATTCACTGCCACGGCCCCAGCCGGGCGGCCGGCGTGCCGGCCATCGCCGGGCTGATCATGTACGAAGAGGTCCAGGCCGGGCAGATCGACCACAAGCTGGCCTGCGCCACGCGGTTCGGCGCCTTTAAGGAATTCGTGTGGCCCGCCGCATGGACCGATGCGGGCTATTCCGGCGGATTTCCCGAGGGCGGCGTGATCCAGCTTGACCCCGCCCTCGATCTGGGCCGCTTCGATCTCTCCCCCGCGGCGCGGACGATAGCGCGGGCTCTCCAGCAATACGGCGCGGTCAACGTGGACGGCGCCGGTGGATCCGTCCTTTACGGCGAGGGCCTCTGCCACGACGAAGAGCGCACCTGGCGGGGTCTGCTGGACGAGAACGAGCTGAAGCGGATTCCGATGGACCACTATCGGGTGCTCGAGCTGGGCGAGATAACCCCCAAAGGAGACGCTCGCCACAAGCGGACCTGAGAATGCGTGTTGCCTTTGTGGCAGGAGTATGGCCTCTGTTCGGAGAGAGGATGATACCGTGATGTATCTGCTGTCCATAGAACGGCTTAGTGCGTCAGACGCTCCATGGAAGACGTGCTTCAGCCTCCTGGCCTGCCTTGGCCTGCTTTGCGGCATTGCCGCCGGACAGTCCGAGAGCGAACCCCCCGGTTGGTACCGCAAGAAGGCCGGCGCGTCGGAGACGTTCGTAGCGTCGTACCAGGAGATGCAGAAACTCGGCCCCCAGTGGGGAGACTGGCATGTGCACGACCCTCTGCCGGTCGGCGACGATTCGTGGCCCGATGCATCGGATGACGGCTGGGACCCCCTGCAGGCGGGTCTGAAGGTGACCAGGCCGGGGACAGTGCTGCCCCTCAAGAACCTGGAATGGCCCACCGGCAGACTACCGGCCTCCGCCTACCTGTATCGCCGCGTGACCGCTCCCGTCGCGCAGACCGCTCACGTGTGTGTCGATGGAGGGTGGCGCTTCGATGGTGCTTCCCTCCGGCTCAACGGCGAAGAGGTTTCGTCCGAAAGTGGCGTCCATCGCCCGCGTCTCCGCGAGGGGGCCAACGAACTGGTTCTGCGGGTAAGCAAGGTCAAGCCCAGGGTCGATCTGGAGGGACTCAGACTCCAGTTCAAGCCGCCTCTGACCGTGTTGCTGGACCGCCTGAGACAGGATTTCCCCGAGGAGACGCTGGAGGTCGAGGCCGTCGCGCAGTTCGCCGAACTGCAACGCCAGATGCGCTGGGAGAAACTGATGCGGGACGTGCTGGGCGACGGAAACGCCTGGCGGCGCGACCGGCTGCGCCGTGAGGCCTTCAGTCCCCAGTCCCTGATCCTGGAGACCGATCGCGACCCGCTGGAAATCGTTCTGCGGCGAACACAGGCCCTGCTGGATGATCTGCATGCCATGCCGGACCTGACTGGGGACCTTTCCGGGCAAGCCTCCCGACTCGCTCGCATCCGCCGAATAGCGGCCCAGACGCCCCTGGAGAGCCCGCGGCGGCAGGAGCTTTACATGGAGACCTGCCGGCTGCGGCGGCGGATCGCCTTCAGCAATCCGCTTCTGAACTTCGACGATATTGTCTTCCTGACGCACCATCGCGCCAAATATCCCCACATGTGCGATCAGTACTTCGGTTTCCACGCCCGGCCGGGGGGCAACGTTTACATTCTGCAGGATGCCTTCACCGATAAGCCGCGCGCACTCGACATCCTGGCCGACTCCCGGGTGCAGAACGGCCGTTTCCAGGGCCGGGAGCTGGAAAACGGTTCGTTCATCTCGCTCGAGCTGTCCTGCGATGCGCGGGAGCTTGCCTTTGCCTGGACCGAGGCGGCCCCCACACGGTACGAGTGGAGCAAGCAAAGCACCTACCATATCTTCAAGGCACGTGTTGACGGGTCTAATCTGCGCCAGCTCACCGAAGGGGAGTGGAACGATTTCGACCCCTGTTTTCTGCCGGATGGGCGCATCGTGTTCATATCCGGTCGTCGCGGTGGCTACGGGCGCTGTCACGGTCGTCCCGTTCCCACCTACACGCTGCACACCATGAGACCCGACGGCGGCGACATCATCCCCATCAGTCTGCACGAGACCAACGAGTGGCATCCCAGCGTGACCCACGAGGGCATGATCGTCTACTCCCGGTGGGATTACGTGGACCGGGACAGCGACATCGCGCACCACCCGTGGACGTGCTACCCCGACGGCCGCGACCCCCGAAGCTATCACGGCAACTACCCGGAGAACCGCGCCATGCGGCCCTGGATGGAACTGGCCGTGCGCGCCGTGCCGGGTTCCCACCGCTTCGTTGCCGTCGCCGCGCCGCATCACGGGCAGAATTACGGTTCACTGATCCTTGTTGACCACCGACCGCCCGACGACGGCGCGACCCGGCAGGTTACCAGGATTACACCGGACGTCGAGTTCGCCGAGTCGGAGTACCTGCCGGGATGGCCGAAGGGCAGGGGCGGTTTCGGTGACATGTACCCGGGCCGTGAGATCTACGGTCAGCCCTGGCCGCTCAGTGAGGAATACCACTTGTGCGTTTACGGACGGACCGGAGGGGATTACGGCATATACCTCGTGGACGGCTATGGGAACCGTGAAATGCTCTACCGGGATCCACAGGTCCCGTGCCTGGACCCCATTCCGCTGAAGCCGCGCCCGAAGCCGCCCGCCATCCCCCGTCAGACGCTGCAGGCGGCCGAGGACAGAGCGGGAGAGCCGGCGCCCGAAACCGGCCGCATCGCGGTCATGAACGTCTATGATGCCGATGTCGAGTGGCCCGAGGGAACCGAGATAAAAGCGTTGCGTTTCGTGCAGGTCTTCCCCAAGACGACGCCGAAGGGCAGTTACCCTATGATCGGACGCTACGGCCAGTCGCTGGCCCGAGGGGTGATAGGCACCGTGCCGGTTGAGCCGGACGGCAGTGCATATGCCGAGCTGCCGGCCAACAAGCCGTTCTACATTCAGGCGCTGGATGAGAACGGCCTGGCGGTGCAGTCGATGCGCAGCGACGCCTACGTCCACCCCGGCGAAATGCTCACTTGCCAGGGATGTCACGAACCCAAGCGCCGCACCAACGACACGGCACGAGACGAGTTTCCCCTCGCGTTGCTCCGGGAGCCGTCGCGGCCGGAGCCTGATGTTGAAGGATCGTACCCCGTCCTGTACCCGAAGCTGGTCCAACCGGTGCTGGATAAAAACTGCGTGGCGTGCCACGCGAAGCACGCCGAGGCCCCCGACCTGACCGGGGAGCCGCAGGAGCCCGGGGACCACTGGCTTTCGGACTCTGGCTGGTCGAAGTCTTACTTCAACCTTCGAGGCATGATGTGGGGGAAGAGCGGCGGCAACGGCGCCATCCGCGGCAACGGGGGGTGCCGCAGCATCCCCGGCAAGGTCGGTGCCAGAGCGGCCAGACTCTGCAACATGCTCCGAGATGGCCATCATGAGGTCCAGCTCACCGAGGAGGAAATGCACCGCATCACGCTGTGGCTGGACTGCAACAGCGTTTTCTTCGGGGCCTATCACGAGACCGAGAAGCAGCTCCGCGGGGAAGTGGTTATGCCCCGGGTCCAGTAATCCGGCAGATTGCACCACGCATGGGAGCGACAGAATGCAGCAGGCCAACCCGCGTGCGGGTCGACCGCTCAATATCGTGTTCGTGATGGCGGATGACATGGGCTACGGCGACGTTGCCTGTAACGGGGACGGCCGGATCCCAACGCCCAACATGGACCGCGTTGCGCGGGAGGGTATGCGCTTTACCGACGCCCACGCCGCCTCCGCCGTATGCACTCCCACCCGCTACGGCGTTCTGACCGGCCGCTATCCGTGGCGCACACGGGAGAAGGAGGGCGTCCTGGGTGGCTACTGCCCGCCCCTCATCGACCCCGCGCGGATGACCGTGGCTTCACTCCTGAAGCGGCACGGCTACGCCACCGCCGCCATCGGCAAGTGGCATTTGGGGCTGGACTGGCAGGCGAAGCGCCTGCAGCCGCTCTGGAAGGGCGGCCGGGCAAACGAAGAGGGCATCGATTACTCGAAACCCATCCTGAACGGCCCCACGGCGCTGGGGTTCGACCGGTTCTTCGGCCTGAGCGGCAGTCTGAACATGCCGCCTTTCGCCTTCATCAGCCAGGACCGCACCGTGGGGATACCTTCCGTCCCCACACCGGGCAACGAGCGCGCGATGGAAGAGGGGAAACCCACCGGGCTGGGCGTGCCGGACTGGGACTTCGCACAGGTGGACGTGCGCCACTGCGAGGAGGCGCTCAAGTTCATCCGCGACCACCGCCGCCGCAGTCCGGACCGTCCCTTCTTCCTCTACTGCACTCCATCGGCGCCGCATTTCCCCTGCCTGCCTCCAGACTTCGCCGCGGGCCAGAGTGGCATCAGCCCCCGGGCCGACCTCATCCTGGTGGTGGACTGGCTGGTGGGCCGCTTGCTGGACTGCCTGGACGAACTGGGCATGGTGGAGAACACGCTGTTCATCGTCACCAGCGACAACGGGGCCGAACCCTGGTCCGAGCCGGAGCGCGAGCACGGTCACAGCCCCAACGGCGACCTGCGCGGCCACAAGGGCGACATCTACGACGGCGGACACCGGGAGCCCCTGCTGGTCCGCTGGCCGGGTGTGGTTCCCGCGGGGACGGTATGCGGGGAGCTGGTCTGCCTGACGGACCTGATGGCCACGTGCGCCGAGATTCTGGACGCCCGCCTGCCGCGGCACGCGGGGGAGGACAGCGTCAGCATCCTGCCCCTGCTGCGGGGCGAAAGCGGCCCGGTCCGGGAAGCCGCGGTGCACCACAGCTTCCGGGGCAGGCTGGCGGTCCGGCGGGGCAGGTGGAAGCTGATCGACTCCTGCGACAGCGGCGGGTTCCATTGCACCGAATGGCGCCAGCCGGGCCCGGGCGAGCCCGCCGGGCAGCTCTACGATATGGACAACGATCCCGCGGAAGAAGAGAACCTGTGGTTACGCCAGCCGGAATGCGTCGGAGAACTGCTGGCCCTGCTCGACCGGTGTAAGGAACAGGGGCACAGCCGTGCCGGCGGATGAGGTCCGGTTATGGAAAGCGCGTGGGGCATCCCGGCGGCGCTCTACCGTTGCACGGTTTGCCGCGTTTATGACGTCGTGCACAACCCGCGGGTCAGAAGCGCTGCTCCCCCTTCAGTGGTCGGCACCGCCCCGGGATTAAACGGCAGGGAGGCCGGCACGCAGAGTGCGGGGTGGTCAGCCCGGTTCGGACCCGGCGCGGGGCCAGTAGGCGTGGGTCTCGCCATCGGGATCGACTCGCAGGTGGCGGTCGGCTTCGTAGAGAGCGGGCAGATCGAGCAGCCGGTAATGGCGTCGGATGATCCGCTCGGGCACGGAGCGCCCCCTCCGGCGGTTGCGCAGGAGGGAGTGGTCGAGCGGAACGTCGAAGAGGTAGCCGAGGATTTCGGCGCCGGACCATCGACCGGCTTGAAGGGGCATGGTGCGGAGCTTAGCCGAGTAGTTGGTGGCGTCGAAGGTGACCTCGCGTCCCCGGTGGAGCTCCTCGCGCACCCGGTCCATGCAGCGCTGAAAGACGAGGTAGTTCTGGCTCTGGTCAGAGGGGTCGCCCGTGAGCTCGCGACGCATGCGGTCCGAGGAAACGATGACGGTGTGCTGGAGGTGGTCGCGGGCCCAGCTCGACTTTCCAGAGCCGGCCGGTCCCACCAGGATGTGCAGTCGGCACTGCGGGAGTTGGCGCTCCTGACGGAGGCGCTCGGCGTACCATTCGGGCTCGTTCATGCGGGCCACGAGTCGGAAGTATCGGAGCGCGTTGAGGGCGCGATGTCGCTGTGCAGGATCGACGTGGCGCAGCGCGCGGAGCACGGCGTCGGTGGTCGGTGGCCGGGCGGGATTGCCGAAGCACTCCAGCCCCTCGAGCTTCTGCCGGAATGCCTGCAGGGCATCGAGGGCCCTGTCCCGGCCGGCAGCGATGACCTCGGCGCGTTTGAGCCAGTAGAGCGCGCGCAGATCGGCGGCGCATGCGAACTGCATGTACGTCTCGGCGTGAGCGCCGGACCCAAGCAGCGAGGTGGGTTTGCCCTGGGCGGCGATGAGGGCAGCAGCGTGCTCCCGTACGGTGAACGGGCAGCCGGCCTCGCGCAGCACCCCGCGGGCCCGGCGGGCACTGCGCCGGCCGTGCGCGGGCAAGCCGTCCCCCGCCTCCGCCACCTCGGGCAGGCCCACGTGCATCAGGAGCGCCGCCAGATAGATGGCCGGCGTGGCCTCCCACCAGGGAGCACCGGTCGGTCCCTGTCCTTCGGAAGGCGGAGGAGGATCATCCAGAAGGGCATCCAGAACAGCCCAGGTATGGTCGAGGAGGGGACGCCCGCGGTAGGTGTAAGCGCGCAGCGGCGCAAGCGGCGAGGAACTGGCGGGATCGAGGATGGCCTCGGGGTCAGGCCGCTCCCCTTCGATTAACTTCTGTATCGCGTGACTCATCGCGCGCAGCAGCGGACCCGAACACACCTTCCTTGAGGAAGCCCGTCGGCACGACGGACCGGAAGGGTGTTTCTATCACAACTGCCCCGTTGTGCACAAATTCCCGCCGCACCCGCGGGCCGACGCTGCAGGTCAGCTCGTAGGGAATCCGGTCCACGCGGGCGGCCATCTCCTCGATGCTGATGGACTTGCCCTCCTGGGTCCCGTAGATCGTCGCGGTGTCTCCGATCTGCACCGCCGGCACGTCGGTCACGTCAACGAGGGTCTGATCCATGCAGACCCGCCCCACCACGGGCACCCTCTTGCCCCGGATGATTACCTCGCCCACGTTGGAGAACTGGCGGATGTACCCGTCGTGATAGCCGATCGGAAGCGTGGCGATGATCGAGTCGCGCCACGTGGTGAAGGTATGCCCGTAGCCGATCTTCTGCCCTTCGGCCAGTGCCATGCAGTGCCCCACCCGCGTCCGCATCGACAGAACGGGCTGGAGTTCGACCACCGATTTCAACTCGGGCCGCGAATAAAGGCCGTAAAGCATCAATCCGGGTCGCACCCCATCGAAGTAGGCCTCGGGAACGCGGAGCACGCCGTTGCTGTTGGCCATGTGGACGAGGGGCAGTTCCATCCCGGCGCGGCGCAACTGGCTGAGCACGCACCGGAGCCGCCGCACCTGCTGGCGGCTGAAGGAGAGGTCATCTGCATCCGAACAGGCGAAGTGGCTGAACAGGCCGGTGACGCGCACGCCGTCCAGGCCGGATATGCGCCGCACGGCCGGAGCGGCGGACTCCCAGTCCAGCCCCACACGATGCATCCCGGTGTCGACGTTGACGTGTGCGGTGGCTTCCTTTCCCGCCCTGACCCCGGCGGCCGCCAGGTCGCGGGCGAAGCTCTCGTGTGCAACGCAGGCGGTGATGTCGAACTCCAGCAGCGCCGCGATATCGTCCGGCGGCACCACGGTCAGCAGCACGATGGGTTTGCGGATTCCCGCCCGCCGCAGGTCCACCGCTTCCTCCGTCATGGCCACGCCGAACATGTCAACCCCTGCCCGGCTGAGCGCGTGGCAGACCACCGGCGCCCCGTGTCCGTAGGCGTCGGCCTTGACTGCAGCGCATATCTTGCGTGGGCCGACCAGGCTCTTGAGGGCACGCACGTTGTGGGCCAGCGCGTCCAGGTCAATGCGTGCTACGGTCGGGCGCGGCATCCTCCACCTCCGCTTGCTTCACAGGGAGCGAAAGCTGATTATAGAAGCGGTTGCTTTGCCAAATCAATTCTCGGGCCGATCTTTCGCTCAAAAGCGCTGAGGATGCTGTCTGCGGGGTCCTCTCCCGACACGCGACCGGGTGGGAAAAACGCCGGAACCCGCTTGCTCCAGCGAAAGCTTTGTGACCGCCCGTCGCCCTTACGTATAATCGAGGTTCGCCTTACACTTCCTATGGATAGGGCCGGCGTGGTGTTCGGATTTCGAAGCAGAGCCCCGTTCGTGACCGAGCAGATCGAGCTCCCGGGACGGCGTCTCACCGGGGACAAACCGGTCCTTCGCTTCGGGCAGCTCAGTGACCTCCACATGCGCGCCTTCGGTGCCAAACACCGGGAGCTGACAAGGACCATCAACCAGCTTGACCTGGACTTTCTGTGTCTGACGGGGGACTTTATCGCCCTGCGCCCGGACACGTGGCACGCACTGAAGCACCTGCTCCTGGGCCTGCGCTGCCGGCACGGCATCTTCGCCTGCCGGGGCAACTGGGAAGTGAAACGCGACCTTCGGCCCTCCGTTTTCAAGGAAATGATGGCGGCCTGGGGAGTCCGGGCCCTCATCAATGAATCCTGTCTGGTGGAGACGGCCTCCGGCATCGTGCGGATCAGCGGTGTGGACGATGTCCGGGCCGGCTGGCCCCGGTTCGATGCAGCGTGGCGCAACGGGCCGCGGGCCGATCTCGGCATCCTTCTTTCGCACGTCCCGATCACCGCCCGGTTCGTGCGAGCCGGGGACGGCATCGACCTCGTGCTCAGCGGTCACACCCACGGGGGACAGTTCCGCATCCCGCTGGTCTGGCCCCTGCTGCTGCCGCGTTGCAGCGGAGGTTTCGTGGGAGGGCTGTACCCGATGGGGTGGGGGCAGCTCTACGTAAGCCGCGGTTTCGGCGGGGTCGGCGTCCTGCCGCTGCGGTTCAGGTGTCCCGCCGAGCTGGCCGTGTTCACGGTGCAGCGGCTGCCCGCCTGACCGGCTGCCCCCCAACCGGGTCGCCAGTATTCATGCCCGTGCTCGGAACGCGCCTCTGCTGGGAGTAGTGGGGCCTGGACCTGGAATGCGTGCCCTGTCCCGCGCCGGCGGCCAAAGGAATGGCGGAGAGGGGGGGATTCGAACCCCCGGTCCCGCAGGGCGGGACAGCGGTTTTCGAAACCGCCCCGTTCGGCCGCTCCGGCACCTCTCCGCCTGTCTTTAACTACCTACAGAGCAAGTTGTTACGCAAACCATGTCTTTTCATATGTGTTTCGCATGGTATACTGCTGTTATCGGGCAGTTCGCGAACGGCACCAGCTCTTTCTCGGGGAGTGAGTCCATGGCCTTTATCCGAAAGCGCGGTGATGTCTGGTATGTTTACTGGCGCCAGAACGGCAAGCAGCGCGCTAAGTCCCTGGGTACGAAGCGAAAAAGTGTCGCCCAAGAATACCTCAAAGAGTTCGAGTACCGGCTCGCCAAGAAGGAACTCGGACAGCATACCGATAGGCCCCTCGCTCAACTCAGCGAGGAATACCTGCAATACACGAAATCGACGAAGAAACAAAGCACTTACGAACGCCACGCTGTGCCACGCGTAACCCGTTTCGTTGAGTTCCTGCAGGAACGAGGGATCGAGAAAGCATCCGAAATCGGCCAGGCCGATATCGAAGACTATCAGCAAGAACTCCTGGAAGACCTCGCTCCCGTTACCGTCCGGCACTGCCTGTATGCTGCATCGGGCATGCTGTCATTTGCCGTCCGCAGGGGCTACCTATCGAATAATGTAGTCAAGAACGTCGAAAAGGTCAAGGCGCAGAAAAACCCCCCGCGGTACCTCTCTTTCGAGGAATGGGACAAAGTGGAAGGGATAGCAAAGGAGACCTACCTCTGGCCGCTGGTCGCAACTGCCTATTACGCAGGGCTGCGGAACTCCGAACTGCGCTTCCTGACGTGGCCGGAGGTCGAGTTCAAACGTGACCTGATCACCATCCGCAACAAGCCGGGCTTTTCCCTGAAAAACAGGGAGTCCCGGAGCATTCCACTGAATCGGGCACTGAAAGAGGTGCTTCTCCCCCACCAGGAGGAAGAAGGCTGGTGTTTCACCGACCGGGACGGCAGCAGGTTCGAACCCAACTTGAGGCTTTCCCGTGAGTTTAAGAGGATCGTCGTAGAGCCCAGCGGCATAGAGGACTTCTCCCTTCATACCCTCCGCCATACGTTCGCCAGCCATCTGGTCATAAAGGGGATCAGCATCTATAAGGTGTCCCGCTGGCTGGGCCACAAGAGCGTAAACACCACCATGATCTACGCCCACCTTGCCCCGCAGGACGATGAGATCAACGCGCTCTGACGGCGTGGGGGAGGCCGCCTCACGAGCCCCCTCTCCTGATCATCCTGTCCACCTCCAGGCCGATATCCCGTTCTTCCGCCCGGTCCGGATCGCGGTCGATATCGCGGGTTTCCACCCTGAATTTCTCTCGGAACTCCACCAGCTCGGAGGCCAGGTAGACCACCTTACCTCGGTTCCCTGAGTTGCCCTCCATGGCATATTTGTAGTGGGGGATGCCGTACTTTGCGGTCCACTGGTCCAGGGTGTCGGTGGAGACTCCGAGGATTTTGGCGGCCTTCCTCTTCCCTATGGGGCATTCGACCTCCAGCACTTCCGCACGCTGGTGGTCGGTCTTTTGCTTTTCGGCCGCCATCTTTTCTTCCTTTACCGTTTCCGGGCACATCTCAGTCGGACCTCGCCGCCGATCGCTTCGACGGGGTGTGGAGTCTGCTGCTGCTGTCGCAGTAGCGCCTGATGTGCTCGTCCTCACATCCGCAGCCCCGGTAGTCCTTCTCGTAGGCCCATCCGGCCTGCGAGTGAATCTCGCGGTCGGTGATGATCCGCTTCCCGTTCCGCGGAGTGTTTTTCTGCGCCCAGCAGCGAAGTGCCGCCACGGCTGTATCGAGAGGAAGTCCTGCTTTTTTCAGGTGCACGGCCAGGCGGAAGCAGGAGACCCGCTGGTATTCCGGCACGCCTTCCCGGAGCATCCGCCGGGCGCATGGGGGTAGCCCGTAGGTGCGGTTGGGGTCGGAGGAGCCCCCTGCATTTTTCGGCGGGGGCTCGGGAGGAGAGATCTCGTTTATTTCGACGATCTCCTCCAGTTGCCCTTCTTCTATGCGCTCGATGCTCTCCAGGAGCTCCCACTGGTCCTCGCACGGCGCAGCGTAGTCCTCGGGCTGGAGGAAAACCGTGCGGTCCCGGGGCACGAGCCGGCCGAACAGGGGCGCGTTGATGAAGTTGCCGTAGCGCGCGGAGGGGGCCAGGCGGTCGTGTTTGGGAAAGATTTCGGTGCCGGGACATCCGATCTCACCCAGGATGTGACGGGCCACCATGCGGGCCTTCCCGGTCGGCACGCCGTCGTCTTCGAAGAAGAGCCAGACGTGGTGCCCCTTGGATTTGCTCCGTTCGATGTAGGCGGGAAGATCGTAGTTGCCCGCCGCGTGCACCAGGTTGATGGGCCCCAGGAGGTCAGGCTCGTCGAAGTCAACGGCCAGTGCCCCGGTGCGGTCTTCCCGCAGCAGGTAGAGTCCGTAAGGCTGTTTGCCCCGGAGGTGCCGGAGCAGGACGCGGTCGGTGACCGGCTGTTTGACCTGGCGCACCTTCCCCGTCTGCGGATCATAGGTCCCGTAGACATCCTCTCGGCCGGTGAAGAAGCGTTTGAACAGGGCCAGTTTCTGCCGCGTGGTTCTTTTCCGGGCGTCGCTCATCTGTTTTCTCCGCCTTTGCTCCAGTGGACGTTCCGGGGGCGTCTTCCTGTGAGCTATAGCGGCGGAGGGCGGTCTTTCGTTGCAGCTCGCTCCGTCACGGGGAGCCGGTGGAGTGGGCGCACATCTGGCGGAGTAGACCGTCCGTTTTCACCTCGTATAGGGCCAGTTCCTGCCAGCAGTCGGCCAGTTCGCCGGGCGTCATTGCTTTGGCTTCGTCTGAGAGGAAAGGGGCGTTGCGTTCGAGGAGGAGCCCGGCCACCTCCTCGCGCAGTGGGCGCCGGCGGGGGTCCATGCGGCTTCGAAACACCCAGCTTATGTAGCCGGCGCGTTCCTTTTCCTTGATGTTCTCTGCCAGGCGCCGCAGCACGGCCCGAAGCCCACCGTGGCCGGGGGACGTGGCGTCCAGGAGGGCGGCCTCGTACCCGTGGTAGCTGTCGCCCTGGTAGCTTCGGGAGAGGATGGAGATGGCCCTATCGTGTGCCTGACGGCGGGTCAGGCGGCGCCTGCAGCGGAGGCCGTGCCGGTGGATGTGTCGGACGAACCGGGCTATGGTGCGGTGAAACAGATCGTGCGATACCTCCCGGTGGGGCTGGAGCTCGAACTCCTCCACGGCCTGCTCGATGGGCCGTTCGATTTTTCGCGCGATGTCCTCCTCGCTCAAGAGAGTCGTGAGCTGTTCCACTATGCGTTCTGCCTCTGCCCGTGGTTCAGAGTTCGTCATATTCGAACTCCTCCGGCCCGTCTTTGCCAGGGTTGGCAGCACCTTCTGTGAGGGGAGTCCAGGGCTTGTCCCAGCGTCTGCTGCGCCGGCGAATCATGGCGTCCACCTCGCGAGCGGATCGGTAGTAGCTCCGGTGGGATTGGTTAATTATTTGCTCGGCGTAGCTGTCGTCCGGGACCTCCGCGGGAGGGAGAGTGTTGACACGGACCACATGGGGCCCGATGCGGGCGATCGCCTCGTACTGTCCAAGTTCGATGATATCCTGGCGGGTAGCTTCTCCCTTGAGGTCTTTCGCGAGAAACTGTGCGTCCCTGCTGTCTACGTTGAAGATGATGGTTGAGCCCGTGCTTGAGAGGGCATCCCTCTTTTGCCTGTCGAACTGGTTGCCGTACTGGTGGGCGAGGGTCATGGAGACTTTAAATTTCCTGGCTTCGGCCAGCAGGTCCTCCAGGGAATGAGTCAGGAACCGGTGCGCTTCGTCGGAGTAGATGTGAAACTGCCTTCTCTGCTCGGAAGGTGTGTCGCTTCGGCCGAGTGCTGCCTGGTGCATGAGTGCTATCAGGAAGGAGCCCAGCACGCCTGAGATCCGTCTTCCGATGGTGGAGAGATCACAAAGCAGTATCGTGCCCTCGTCCATTGCATTGCGGAGATTTATTGCGCTTTCCGGCTGGGAGAGTATGCGGTAAACAGAACGTTGTTCCGCGAGGAGGACGTTGAGCATGTGTTGGGCGGGGCTCAGGTCCTTCCACGTGTACTGCCTGAAATCGTTTTCCCAGAACTGCCGGGTGATTTCGTTTTCTGTGGTCTTCATTATTTCTTCGCGTAGTTTTTTGCCCTCCTCTGACCTAAGTCGTGCGATTCTGGGTATGAAAAAAAGCCTCCTGCGTGATAAAATGGT